>NZ_RKIF01000007.1:0-560044 GCF_003752545.1 Curtobacterium sp. PhB172 | reverse complement strand
TCAAGCGCGGCCTCCTCGTCGGCACCGCCACCATCACCGCACAGATCAAGTAACACCCCGCACCACACGCACCACACGCACCACTGCACCACACGAGAAGGGCCGCCCCGGGCAACCGGGACGGCCCTTCACGTCGTTCAGTGACGCCGGCGCCACCACCGACGAGGTCGGTCGTCAGACCCGGCCGCCAGCGCAGCCGCAGCCGCTGCGGCCTCAGCGAGACGGGCCTCCCGGCGGTCACGCCACGCGGTGACCTCGTCGTCAACGTCCCGCAGCGGCGTCACGACCGGCGGCCCACCGAGCAGCTGACGTCGGGCTTCCTTCACCCGGGCGTTGAAGTCCACGAGGACATCGCGCACGTCGGCCTCCGTCGACAGTGCGTCGAGGGCATCGTCGAGTTCCGCGTCCTCGGTGCGGAGTGCGAGGGCAGGCGGAGCGATGCCGCGGATGTCCTCGCGTTCGATCTTCGAGCGGATCCACCAGTCCGGGTCGTGCTGCCCGTCGTTCCCGGGAAGGGGCTTGCCGTGGTACGGATTGCCCTCGAAGACGCCGCGGCGCTCGGCCGCCTCGATCTGCGCCCGCGCGTGCGCGGCGACGTCGGCCGCCTTGAGCAGCCGGCGTTCCTCACGCACCTCGTCCGGATCGAGCGACCCCCGCTCGATCTCACTGTCGACCAGCTGCTGGTAGCGGTAGCGAGCGGCCCTGCGGAGCCGGTCCATCCGTGCATCGACGTCGTTCATGACCCCTCCATGATCACTCCGAGCGGTCGTCCTCGCCAGTCAGTTCCTCGATGGTCAGCGCTGCCTGGATGAGCGCCAGGTGCGACAGCCCCTGGGGGAGGTTGCCCATGAAGGAGCCGTCCTCGCTGATCATCTCGCTGAACAGCCCGACGTCGTTCGCCTGGCCGACCATCTCGTCCATCAGGGACCGTGCGTCGTCGATCCGGCCCGTGCAGGCCATCGCGGCAGCGAGCCAGAACGAGCACGCGACGAAGGGCGACTCCTCGTCCTCGATGCCCGAGTAGCGGTAGACCAGCGGTCCGCGCTGCAGCTGCTCCTCGATCGCCCGGATGGTCGACGCCATGCGCGGGCCGCGGTCGAAGGAGCTCATCGCGTGCAGCAGGATCGACGTGTCGAGCGCGTCCGAACCCGGGTACATCACGTAGTGACCGCGTTCCTCGTCCCAGCCGTGTTCCGCGACCCACTGCTCGATGAGCTCGCGGTTCTCGACCCACTTCTCGCGCGGCCCGTCGATCATCCCGGCGTCGTGGAGGTCCACCGCGGCGTCGAGGGCCTGCCAGCAGCCGATCTTGCTCGTGACGTAGTGCTGGGTGTCCTCGAGCTCCCACATGCCCGAGTCCGCCTCCTCCCACCGGTGGCAGGCGTCGTCGGCGAGTTGCTGCAGGACGGCTGCGGTCTTCCGGTCCAGGACGTTGCCGGCGTTCACGTACTGACGCAGGATCTCGAAGACGTCACCCCAGACCCCGAGCTGCAGCTGGTCGCCGGCGCGGTTGCCCACCGTCACCGGGCCGATGCCGTTCCACCCGGGGACGTCGCGCTCCTCGACGTCGTCGCTCTTCGTGCCGTCGAGTTCGTAGAAGATCGGCATGTCCTCGTCGTGCTCGGCGATGGTGCGCATCACCCACGACACCGCCGCGTGCGTCTCCTCGCGCAGGCCGAACCGGGTCAGGGCGTGCACGGTGTACGACAGGTCGCGCACCCAGGCGAACCGGTAGTCCCAGTTCTTGCCGCCGGTCCGGTCCTCGGGCAGGCTCGTGGTCGGCGCCGCCGCGATCGCTCCGGTCGGCGAGAAGATGAGCAGCTTCAGAGCGAGGGCGCTGCGCTGCACCGCTTCGGCCCAGGGGCCGTCGTAGGAGAACTCCTCCGACCAGGTGGCCCAGTTGTCGATCGTCCGGTCCATCGCGGCGAGTGCGCTCTCCGGCCGTGGCATGAAGATCGGCTCGTCGTGCGTCCCGACGATGGTCAGGATGTGCTTCGATCCGTCGCCGGTGCTGAACCGGCCGGAGAAGCGCGGGCCGTCGTCGTCCACCGGGTCGAACCCCTGCTCGACGATCGCGATCGTGACGCCGTCGATGCCGATGACGGCACCGTTCGCGGTGTCGAGGCGCTTCGGTTCAGCAGTGCCCAGCAGGGTTCCGGGCACGACGGCCCACTCGAACTCCACGGAGCCGCTGACCCCCTGGACGCAGCGCGCGACCTCGGCCCACGGCAGGCGGCCGGCGACACCGGTGACCATCGCGTCCGTCACGGTCGCCCGCCCGGACGGTGTCGTCCACGTCGTGACGAGCACGTTGGTGCCGGGCAGGTACTCGCGGGTCACCTCGGCCGCCCGGTCGACGGGGCGGAGCGCCACGTGGCCGCCGTGTTCGGCGTCGAGGATCTCCGCGAACACGGGCGGTGAGTCCATCGAGGGGATCGGCAGCCAGTCGATCTGCCCGTCGCGGGCGATGAGCGCCACGGTCCGACCGTCGCCGATCGCTCCGTAGGTGCGGAGCGGGGCGTACCCGTCGGTGCGTGCGTGGGTGTCGACCGCGTCGAGGGTGTCTTCGGTGCGCTCCGTCATGCACCCAGACTGCCCGGGCCCGGGGCACGACCATCAGGCGGACGTACCCCGCTGTGCAGGGCGCGGAACGGGCCCATGGCTGTGCACGACCCGCGACACGCCCGGGTGAGTTGCGCACCCCGGGCGTGTCGCACTACTGTCGCTCTCCTGCCCATCGGCAGGACGCCAGCGGCATCAACGCCGTCGGCAGGAACGCCAGCGGCATCAACGCCGTCGGCAGGAACGCCAGCGGCATCAACGCCGTCGGCAGGAACGCCAGCGGCACCAACGCCGCCGGCAGGAACGCCCGCCCCGGGCACACCGGAAGGACCGCGCATGCGCGCCGTGCAGCACAACGAGGAACGCGTCGAGCTCCAGCTCGACGCGACCGCCGTGCTGCCCGAACCGCAGCAGCAGTGGTCCCTCCGCTATCCCGCGTAGGCACGGCACGTCCCACGACGCCCCGTGCCCACCCGGCCCGGGGCGTTCGTCGTCCTGCTCATCCTCGCCACGTCGTGCTCGACGTCGCCCGGAGCGCAGGCCGGACACCGTCCCGGACCGTCATCGAAGACCGTCCAGACGACCGTCCAGACGACCGTCCAGACGACCGTCCTGAAAGCGAGACGAAGCAATGAAGAAGATCAACGACCGGCTGCTGAGTTGGGCGTCGATGCTCGAGGACAACACCGAGCAGCAGGCCCGTACGACGGCGCGCATGCCGTTCGTGTTCCCGCACCTGGCCCTGATGCCGGACGCCCACCTCGGCCTCGGCGCCACCGTCGGTTCCGTCATCCCGACGCTCGGCGCGGTCATGCCGGCTGCCGTCGGCGTCGACATCGGCTGCGGCATGATCGCGGTCCGGACCCAGTTCACCGAGGCCGACCTGCCCGACGACCTGCAGGAGCTGCGCGAGCAGATCGAGCGCGCGATCCCGCTGTCGGCCGGCGCGTCGAACCGCAAGATCGTCGCGACCGCCGAGCCGCGGATCGCCGAGCTCGAGGCGATGGCCGACGCCGCCGGGTTCGACCCCGCACAGGCGCACGGCGGCTGGCGCAACCAGCTCGGCACGCTCGGCTCCGGGAACCACTTCATCGAGGTCTCCCTCGACGAGCAGGACCGGGTCTGGCTCTTCCTGCACTCCGGATCGCGGGGCGTCGGCAACAAGATCGCGCAGCGGCACATCACGGTCGCCAAGCGGCTGATGGAGCGCTGGTGGATCCAGCTGGCGGACCCCGACCTCGCCTACCTGATCGAGGGCACGCCGGAGTTCGACCGGTACATCGCCGAGCTGCGGTGGGCACAGCACTTCGCCCTGCTCAACCGCGAGGAGATGATGGACCGCGTCGTGCGACAGCTGTCCGAGGTCGTCGGCACCCCTGTCGACGAGCAGGAGCGGATCAACTGCCACCACAACTTCACGCAGCGCGAGACGCACTGGGGGAAGTCCGTGTGGGTGTCCCGCAAGGGTGCGATCCAGGCGACGGCAGGTCAGGCCGGCCTGATCCCCGGGTCCATGGGCACGGCGTCGTACGTCGTCGAGGGTCTCGGCAACAAGCCGTCGCTCGAGTCGTCGCCGCACGGAGCCGGCCGGCTGTTCTCGCGGAGCGCGGCACGGCGGACCTTCACGCACGACCAGCTGCGCGAGGCGATGGTCGGCATCGAGTACCGCGACACCGACGCGTTCCTCGACGAGATCCCGGGCGCGTACAAGCCGATCGACCAGGTCATGGCGGATGCGTCGGACCTCGTGTCGATCCGGCACACGCTCCGGCAGGTCGTCAACGTGAAGGGGGACTGACGTGACGGTCGCGACCCTGCCCGACGTCCTGCGCGCCGTCGAGTCCGCGTGGGTGGCGCGGCCCGAGCGTGACGTCTCGTGGCCGGCCCCGCATCCGGACCGCGATCCGCTGGACGAGGAGTACTCCCGCGTCACCGACCCCGAGCGGTACCTCGTGATCGGTGCGCGCGTGGCCGTCTGGGTCGAGGTGCTCGTCGACCTCGGCCTGGCCGAGCGGACCACGCGGCCCGACGGCGTCCTCCGGCTCGTCCCTGCCGTCGACGGCGCGCTGCCCCTCGACGTCGACGTCAGGTCGATGGACGGTCTCCCGGGCACCGCCGTCGACCTCTCCGTCGGCGACCCGGCTGCCGTGGTCGGATCACAGCCGAACTGCGGGTGCGATGCGTGCGACGACGGCTCCGAGACCCTGCTCGAGGCGGTCGACGAGATGTTCGTCGGGATCCTCGGTGGCGGCTTCGTCCTCATCGACTCGAAGCACTCGTGGATCGTCGCGACGGCGGACGGCTGGAGTGCCACGGGCAACACCGGGGACGTCGCTGCGGCGGTCGCCGCAGCGCGGCGCGGCGAGCGCCGTCGGGGGCGGCGCACCCTGGTCGGCGCGGCCTGGTGGGTGCGCTGACGACGGTGCAGACGGGAGGCGCGGATCGGACCCGCCCCGCGCCTCCCGTCTGGTGCCGGGCAGCGTCCACAGCCCGGCGCGGCCCGGACAGACCGGCCCGCGTCGGGCACGCTTGACCGGATGAGCGACACAGCAGAGCACGCAGCACGGGAGACCGGACGACAGGTCCGACGAGCGGCGGACAGCCGCTGGTTCGAGCTGACCGCTCGCGCCGGCTTCGTCGGCAGCGGCATCGTCCACCTGCTGATCGGGTACCTCGCGATCCTGCTCGGCATCGGCAACGCGTCCTCCGGCGGTGAGACCGACCAGTCCGGAGCACTGCAGCAGATCGCCGCCGTTCCGGGCGGGGTCTTCCTGCTCTGGCTGATCGCGATCGGCACGGCAGCACTCACCGTGCGGCTGATCGTCGAGGCCGTCGTCGGCGGCCGGTCGGACAGCACGCGCGGGTGGCTCGCGCGGGCGAAGGACGTCGCGAAGGCCGTTGTCTACGGCATCATCGCGTACTCGTCGGCGTCGTACGCCCTCGGTGCCGGGTCGAGTTCCAGCAGCTCGTCGCAGAGTGCCGCGGCGAAGACCCTCGCGACGCCCGGCGGGGTGTTCGTGCTGCTCCTCGCCGGCGCGATCGCGGTCGCCGTCGGCATCGGGCTCGTCGTGATCGGGTGTCGGCGGACGTTCCGGAAGCAGATCACCCGGCCGTCGGGGACGCTCGACCGGGTGGTCACGGTGCTCGGGGTCGTCGGGTACGTCGGCAAGGGCATCGCCGTGGTCATCGTCGGTGTGCTCATCGGTGTGGCCGGACTGCGGAGCGACCCGGACCAGGCGACGGGCCTCGACGCGGCGTTCGACGCGGTGCGCTCGATGCCCGGTGGCGTGTTCGTCCTGGTCGCGATCGGCATCGGGTTCCTCGCCTTCGGCGTCTACAGCTTCTTCCGAGCGCGGTACGCCCGCCTCTGATATATTGACCTTGCTCGCCTCCTGCTGGGGGGATGAGAAGTCGGAGCCGGTGCACCTGGGGTATACCAGGTCCCGGCTCTTGCGCCGTCGTCGTGGCGAGCGAGCTCCCATCCGAGACGTTCCAGGCAGACCGCTCGTGCTCGTTCCTCCCGACGGAGATCCATGGGTGTGGCGATCACGACGAAGTGCAGGGCTTCGAGTGCCTCGACGACCTCGCCGACCCGTCGTCGCTCACGCCGACGGAGATCATGCCAGTGGAGCTTCCCGTTCGTCGGCCGCAGCGACTCGAGTACCTCGCGGGTGGCTTCGACGTCCTCGGAGTCGACGACGGAGGCGCCGAGCAGGTAGGCGGGCGCATCGAGCCCGTGGGAACGGATGCTCTCGCCGCCCCAGGCGTGGAGTGGACAGATCATCGAGCCACGCTGCCAGCGAGGAGAGTCCACAGTCGAACATTCCGTGTTTCGCTGAGGGGGCACGGAGCCGGCGCCGGTAGACCGGTCTGATGAGCACCAGCGCGACGACCGGACCTGTGACCGTCTTCTCCGACGCCCGGGCGGTCCTTGCCGAGAGCATCGTCTGGGACCCGTCGGCGCAGCTGCTCCGCTGGACCGACATCACCCTCGGCACCCTCGTCACCGCGCAGTCCGACGGCACCGTCGTGTCGACCGTCCCGCTCCCGCCGCCGCTGGCGAGCTTCCAGCCGCGGGCCGCCGGCGGGTTCGTGGCGGCGCTCGGCGACACCGTCGTCGTGACGGACGAGCACGGGGTGGTCGAGCGCGAACTCACCCGTGTCGAGCACGCCACGGCCGGGCTCCGGTTCAACGAGGGGAAGTGCGACCCGTTCGGCCGGTTCCTGGTCGGCAGCATGAACCTGACGACGGGCGAGCCGGACGGCGCGCTGTACTCGGTCGAGGCCGACGGCACGACGCGACTGCTCCGCGGCGGCTTCGGCGTGACGAACGGCTTCGAGTGGTCGGACGACGGCACGGTGATGTACGTCACCGACACGAGCGCATCGACGATCTACCGTGGGTCGTACGGTCCGGACGGCGAACTCGGCGAGCTCGAACCGTTCGTCGTCGGCCACGCCCACGACGGTCTGGTCCGCGACGACGAGGGCTGCTCGTGGAGTGCGATCTACGGCGGCGGCCGGGTGGAGCGGTACGGCCCCGACGGGTCGCACCTCGAGACCGTGGAGCTGCCCACCCCGAACGTGACGTCGGTGGCCTTCGGCGGCCCCGACATGTCGACGCTGTTCGTCGCCTCGGCACGGGAGAACCTCACCGAGGAGCAGCTGGAGCAGCACCCGTCCTCGGGGGCCATCCTGGCGGTGCCGACGCGGGTGCGCGGGTTCCCCGCGAACACCTTCAGCGGCTGACCGGGCGGGAGCGCACGCTGCGGCGGTGTCCGCGGGTATCGTGGGCGCTCGCCCGACCCGAGGAGACCCACGTGAACGACGAGCGCACGGCAGCCACCCCGGACCCGGCCGGCGAACTCGCGGAGGCCGAGAACGCCGACGTCACCGTCGAGGTGGACCGGGTCGCGGTCGACGGCACGTACGTCCGCGTGAGTTCGATCGGCGAGCCGGGGGAGCGTGCCTTCCTGCTCGTCGCCGGCCTCGGCATCGCGGCCACCTACTACGAGCGGCTCGCCCCGCACCTCAACGAGAACGGCCCGGTGCACGCCCTCGACCTGCCCGGCTTCGCGGGCGTTCCCCGGTTCCGTGGGAAGGTCTCGATCGAGCGCTACGCCGATGCCGTCGAGAAGGTCATCGACGACCTCGGCCTGGTCGACCCGGTCCTGGTCGGCCACTCGATGGGCACCCAGGTCGTGACCGAGGTCGCGGCGCGGCACCCGGAGATCTCGGACCTCGTGCTCATCAGCCCGGTCGTCGACTCGCACGCGCGCACGGTCCGCCAGTCCGCGTTCCGGTTCCTGCGGTCGACCCTGCACGAGCCCTCGGCGGTCCGGTGGCACGGCATCACGGCGTACGCGCTGTGCGGATGGCACTGGTTCTCGAAGGTGCTGCCGCGGATGATCGCGTTCCCGATCGAGGAGCGCGCGGCCCACGTGCAGGCGCGCACCCTCATCGTCCGCGGCGAGCACGACGCGATGGTCCCGCGGGACTGGATCCGCCGGCTCGCGCGGGTGTTCCCCTACGCGGTGCTGCGCGAGGTCGTCGACGGTGCCCACTCCGTGATGCACGCCCAGGCGGACGCGGTCGCGCGGCTTGCGGTCGCGCACGTCGACCACCGGCTGCCGGACCGCGGGGTCGGTTCGCTGCAGCGGGTGCGCGACGACTCGACGGCGTCCGACCTGTCGCGTCTGAGCCCGAGCGAGGCGTGGATGCTCGTGAAGTCGCGCTTCGTCGAACTGGTCGGCATGGCGAAGAACGACGACGAGACGCTCGAGGCGGCGAAGTCCGCCCACGCGGTCGCGATGGCCGACGGGGACGACCTGCCGGTCGACCCTGCCGACCGCAAGGCGGTCGTCGACGCGGTCGCACCCGAGGCCGACCCGAACCGCTGACACCGGGCACTGCACGCGACGCACGGGAGGCCCGGTGCTGGTTCTCGGAACCGGCACCGAGCCTCCCGTCGGTCGCGTCCAGGGCGACCGGCGCGCCGGTCAGGCCGTGATGCGGCCCGGCAGCATGTCCGACGTCAGGGAGTTCGCCTCGGCGAGGACCTTGCGGGCCTCGTCGGTCTTGTCCCACACGTTCCAGAGCAGCACGCCGCGCACCGTGTCGTCGTCGTCCAGGTAGTAGACGACGCCGGTGACGGTCGGGTCCTGCCAGTCCTCGACGGTGCGGAGCTTCGTGGAGACCTGCCCCACCGCTTCGTACCCCATGTCGAAGACGTCGGAGTAGAACATCGGCGTGTGGTCGTAGGTCTCGTCGGCGTCGGCGAGGTTCCGGCCGGCCTGCCGACCCTGCTGCTGCGCGTTGTCGACGTGCTCGACCCGGCGGGTCCCGAGGATCCGGTCCGGGTACTCGGCGACGTCGCCGGCCGCGAAGACCGAGTCGTCGTCGGTGAGCAGCGTCGACGAGACCACGATGCCGTCGCGCACGGTCAGACCGGCGTCGGCGGCGAGCTGGGTGGCGGGCTCGATGCCGAGTCCGGCGACCACGGCGTCTGCCTCGAGCACGGAGCCGTCGTCGAGCGTGAGCGTGACCCCGTCGGCCGTCTGCGTGCCGGACTCGACCCGGCGTCCGAGTCGGAGGTCCACGCCGGCGTCGACGAAGCGCTGCTGGAACGCGCGCGCGAGATCGTCCGGGAACATCCGCCCGCCCACGACCTCGTCGGGGTCGACCAGGGTGACGCGGGCGCCGTTCTGCACGACCCCCGCGGTGATCTCCTGGCCGATGTAGCCGCCGCCGACGACGACCACGTGCGCCCCGGCGTCGGCGAGCTCGCGGAGCTTCCGGTAGTCGTCGGCGCTGCGGTAGTCGAGCACGCGGTCCGAGGGCTCCAGGCCCGGCAACCCGCGGGGCTTGCCGCCGGTGGCGATGAGCAGTCGCTCGTAGCCGTGGGTCTGGCCGTCGGCCGTGGTCACGGTCTTCGCGGCACGGTCGATCCCCGTCACCGCGGTGCCGAGGACGAACGACGCCCCGGTCTCCTCGGTGTGCAGGTCGACCTTCTCGTCCCAGCTGAAGTCCGGGTCGGTCCACAGCTTCTTCGACAGGGCGGGGCGGGCGTAGGGCCGGTCGACGTCCTCGCTGAGGATGCCGATCGTGCCGTCGGCGTCGAGCTCGCGGACACCGCGGGCTGCGGCGTCGGCGACCATCCCGCCGCCGATGATGAGGTATCGGTAGTCGGTCACGGTGCCTCCCGGCGTCAGATCGTGGCGACCGAGCCGGAGTCGACCCGGTAGTTGGAGCCGTTGACGAAGCTCGCGAGATCGGAGCAGAGGAACGCGATGACGTTCGCGACCTCTTCCGGCTCACCGCGGCGCTTCAGCTCCATGTAGGGACGTTCCTCGTCGAGGAAGCTGGTGATCGCGTCCTCGAAGCTCTGGTTCGTCTCCTTCGCCCGCTTGTTCATCATCGCGTCCGTCATGGGCGTGTGGATGAACGCGGGGCTGACGGTGTTCACGAGCACGCCCTCCTGCGCGTAGGTGCGCGACAGGCCCTTCGCGAACGACAGGACCCCGGCCTTCGCGGCGCAGTAGGGCAGTTCGTCGTCATAGGGCTGCGAGGCGTCCTCGGACACGAGGTACACGATCCGGCCCCATCCGCCCTGCCGCAGGTCGCCGATGAACTCGCGCGTGATGCGGACAGGACCCATCAGATCCACGTCGATGGTGTCGGCCCAACCCTGCTCGTCGATCTCGTGGAACAGTCCCTGGGCGCCGGTGACGCCCGAGGACTGCACGAGGATGTCGATCGCGCCGACGGCGTCCCGCACCTTGCCGTGCAGGTCCGCCAGGCTCGCCGCGCTCGTGACGTCGGCCGCGAACGCGTGCAGCTTGCCGAGCGGCGCTTCGAGCTGGTCGGCGCTGTTGTCGAGCTGCGCCTGGTCGAGGTCGCTCACGACCACGGTCGCACCCTCTGCCAGGAGGATGCGAGCCGTGTTCCAGCCGATGCCGGAGTCGGCACCGAAGACGAGCGCGGTCTTGCCCTGGATGCCGAGGTCCACTCGGTCCCCTAGGCGTGCGCCGAGGCGTCGGCGACGGCAGGCGTCGTGGCGGAGGCCAGCGGCGTGCTCGGCGCGCGGTTCTCGGCGGAGACCATCCACGCGAGCTGCTCGAGGCGCTCGATGAAGCCGTGGAGCAGGTCCGCGGTCGTCGGGTCCTCTTCGTCGACCTCGTCGTGCACGTCGCGCATGGTGCCGGTCGCCTGGTAGAGGCGGAGCGTCACCTGGTCGATGGCGTCGTGCGTCGTGATCTCGCCCTCAAGGAACTGGTCGAGGTGGCTCGATGCCGCGACCGTGCTCGAGCGTCCGTCCGGCACGGCGTACAGGGCGCGCATGCGCTCTGCCGTGTCGTCGGCGAACTCGCGTGCGGCGTCGACGATCTCGTCGAGCTGCAGGTGCAGGTCGCGGAAGTTCGTTCCGAGGATGTTCCAGTGGGCCTGCTTGCCCTGGAGGTGCAGGTCGATGAGGTCCACGAGGACCGCCTGGAGGTTCTTGGCCATCTTGTCCGAAGCGTGCATGGTGGTGGCTCCTTTCGCGTCGGTGACCCTTCCGGTCTACGCGGTGCGGCCGAGACCACTCTCAGTGCGCACGGAACCGCACTGTCCCCCGGGCGTTCGATCGAGTGTGTTCGCGCCGGTCAGTGGGCCGGTGCCGGGTCGACCTGGTCGACGGCGCCGCGCATCTGCTCGAGGAACGACGCCACGATGCGCGCCTCGTCCGCTGGCAGTCCCTCGGCGATCGACATCATCCGGCGGTGCATGATGCCGAGGGTCGCGCGGACCTCGTCGTCGGTCTCGGTCGTCGGGGTGATCACGAGTGCTCGGCGGTCGGTGGGGTGCGGGTCGCGGCGCACGTGATTCGACTTCACCAGGCGGTCGATCAGGATCGTGGTCGAGGCCGACGAGATCTTCAGGTAAGCGGCGAGGTCCTTCGGGCTGATGCTGCGGCCCGAGCGCTGCGACTGCAGCAGGAAGCGCACGGCGAGCAGGTCGGTCTCGCCCATGCCCATCGAGTCGCGGGTGCGGCGGCGCATCGCGGTCTCGGCGGCCCGGTAGCGACGCAGGGCGTTGAGCACGGCGACCCCGCGCTGGGTCGCGTCGTCGTCGGGGAACCAGTACCCGGACGCCTCGGTGATCTCCTGCGTTGCCATTGGCACAGGCTAGTCCGTCTCGTATGGAGGCCGTCTAGCGAGTTCCTGTGGGTGTGCCTGCTTCGTTCCCGCGTGCATGACGGGAGGCCCGTGGCGGGGTCGCCACGGGCCTCCCGTCCGTCCTGTGGTGCGGTCGACCGCACCCGGTCGCTCTACGCGGCGGCCTGCTCGGTCGAGGCGTCGGCGAGTGCGTTCAGTGCGCCCTGGACGAGCGAGGTGACCTCGGCGTCCTCGCGCGGGTGGGTCTCCGCGAAGCGGACGACCGACTGCGGGATCGCGACCTTGACGTCCTCCAGGACCTTCGCACCGGCGATGCCGGCGACCTTGCGGGCGTCGTCGTGAGCCCACACGCCGCCGTACTGCCCGAACGCGGAACCGATGGCGGCGAGCGGCTTGCCGGACAGCGGCGAGGCGCCGAACGGACGCGATGCCCAGTCGAGGGCGTTCTTCAGCACCGCCGGGATCGTGCCGTTGTACTCGGGGGTGACGAGCAGGACGGCGTCCGCGGCGGCGATCGCGTCACGGAAGGCGACGGCGGCGGCCGGCGGGGTGTCGCCGTCGATGTCCTCGTTGTAGAACGGCAGGTCGACGATGCCGTCGAACGTGGTGACCTCGATGCCCTCCGGCGCGTGGTGCGCCGCGGCCTCGGCGAGCTTGCGGTTGATGGAGTCGGCGCGGAGGCTGCCGACGAGTGCGAGGACGTTCGTCATGGTGATCCTTCTGGTTCGAGACGTTGTTCTGGGACGGAAAGGTGTCTGCGACAACCAATCCGAGCGTACGGCGCGCTATTCCCAGACCGCTGGGTACGGTGGCGACGTGAGCACGCTTCGGACGCCGGCCAGCACACCCCGCACGACGAACCCGGACTGGTGGCGCGATGCCGTCGTCTACCAGGTCTACCCACGCAGCTTCGCGGACTCGAACGCCGACGGCCTGGGCGACGTCGCGGGCATCACCAGCCGCGTGCCGTACCTGGCGGCGCTCGGCGTCGACGCGCTGTGGCTCTCGCCGTTCTTCCCGTCGCCCCTCGCTGACGGCGGGTACGACGTGGCCGACTACCGGGCGGTCGATCCGCGACTCGGCTCGCTCGAGGACCTGGATGCCCTGCTCCGGGCCGCGCACGAGCACGATCTGCGGGTGATCGTGGACATCGTGCCGAACCACACCTCGGACGAGCACGAGTGGTTCCGCGCGGCGCTCGCATCCGCGCCGGGCTCGCCGGAACGGGCGCGGTACGTGTTCCGCGACGGGACGGGTGTGTCCGGGGAACTGCCGCCGAGCGACTGGGTGTCGAACTTCGGCGGGAGCGCCTGGACGAGGGTCGCGGACGGCCAGTGGTACCTGCACCTCTTCGCACCCGAGCAACCCGACCTGGACTGGTCGAACCCGTCCGTCCGCGCGGATTTCGAGGACACGCTGCGCTTCTGGTCGGACCGCGGGGTCGACGGCTTCCGGGTCGACGTCGCACACGGCCTGGCGAAGGACCTGTCGACGCCGTACCGCGCATCGAACGAGCACGCACTGCCGCTCGACGGCTCCGACCCGCTGTACGACCGCGACGAGGTGCACGAGGTCTTCGCGTCCTGGCGCACCGTGCTCGACGAGTACGACCCGCCCCGGGCCGCCGTCGCCGAGGCCTGGGCACCCGCGCCGCGACGCGTCCTGTACGCCCGGCCCACCGAACTCGGGCAGGCGTTCAACTTCGACCTGCTCGAGGCGCCGTTCGAGGCCGCTGCGTTCCGGAGCATCATCGAGCGGAACCTGGCGGCGTCCGAGCAGTCCGGTGCGTCGAGCACCTGGGTGCTGTCGAACCACGACGTCGTGCGGCACGCCAGCCGGTACGGGCTGCCGGGCGACACCGACACCGACGCGTGGTTGCTGACCGACGGCACCACCCCCGAGCTCGACCGCGAGCGGGGCCTCCGCCGCGCCCGCGCCGCGACCCTGCTGATGCTCGCGCTGCCCGGGTCGTCGTACGTCTACCAGGGCGAGGAACTCGGCCTGCACGAAGCCGCCGCGATCCCACGTGACCAGCTGCAGGACCCGAAGTGGCTCCGCTCAGGGCACACCGTCAAGGGCCGGGACGGGTGCCGTGTGCCGATCCCGTGGACGACCTCCGGGCCGTCGTTCGGCTTCGGGGACGTCGCGGCGCTGCTGCCGCAGCCCGCTGACTTCGGGGCGTCGTCGGTGCAGGCGGAGGACGGGGATCCGGCATCGACGCTGTCCCTGTACCGGTCAGCGCTCGACGCTCGTCGCCGGTTGCAGCAGGGGGAGGAGCTCACCTGGCTGGACGCCCCCGACGACGTGGTCGCCTTCGCCCGGCACGACGGGTGGCGGTCGGTCACGAACCTCGGCACGACGCCCGTGCCGCTGCCGTCGGGTGACGTCGTGGTAGCGTCCGGGCCGCTCGGTGACGCGGCCGGCGTGCTGCCGGGCGAGACGACGGTCTGGTTGACCTGAGCGGACCAGCTCCGGCCGTTCTTCCTCCACAGCTCTTCCTCCACAGCCAGGAGGCCCGTGGCTGCGATCCACAGATCGGCTTCGGCTCGACCTGCGGTGACCACTCGATCGCGACGATCGGGACATGACAGAACCCACTGCTCCGACATCCGTCCCGGACCCGCTCCGGTCGCGGGCTGCCCGTCGTTTCGCGACGGTGTGCACCGCGCTGACCGCCCTCGCCGTCCTCGCGGCTCCGGCGATGCTGCCCACCGGCTCGAGTGCGGCGGCACTCGACTTCCCCTACGACAACCAGTTCGCCAGCGCAGCCGGTGGGACCCTGAGCGGCGACGCTGCGATCGTCAACGACCGTCTCCGCCTGACCGACGACGTCCGGAACCAGGCCGGGGCGTGGTCGACGAACGACACGTTCCCGTCGGGCACCGGGCTCGAGATCTCGTTCGACTACGCGATGCACACCGACGAGGACGACCCCGGCGCGGACGGCCTGCTGCTCTTCCTCGCGGACGGCGCCGCCGCGCAGGGCGTCGGGGCGTTCGGCGCCGGCCTCGGGTACGCCTGCCGGAGCACGCGGACCGAGGGTGGCGGACGGGCGTGCGACCTGCCCGGGGTCCCTGGTGGGTTCGCCGCGATCGCGATCGACCACTACGGCAACTTCTCGTCGCAGATCAACGGCTCGGGCCCGGGAGCGCAGGCCGACCACGTCGTGGTCCGCGGGTCCGGCAACGGGAACGACGGCTACCGCTACGTCGCGGGGGCTCCGGCACCCGGCGGCACCGTGACGACCGGCTCGACGCCGCGCACGGTCCGCGTCACGCTGCTGCCGGGCGAGGACGGCGAGCTCACGCTGACGGTGCGCTTGCAGGTCGGTCAGGCGATGCGCACCGTGCTCGACGGGGTCCCGCTGCACGGCGACGGACAGGCACCGATGCCGAGCACGCTGCGGCTCGGGTTCGCGGGAGCCACCGGTAGCCACGTGAACACCCACGAGGTCGATGCCCTCCGGGTCCGGAAGCCGGCGGACCTGTCGGTGGCGCACGACCTGCCCGCGACCTCCGTCGCCGGCAGCCCCGTCCGGTACACCGTGACCGCACGGAACCCCGGGCCGAACGACGCCGATCCGAGCCCGTTGCGGGTGGACGTCCCCGACGGCATCGAGGACGTCACCTGGAGCTGCGCGCCGGCAGCGGGTTCGGGCTGCGCCGTCGCGGCAGGAGCGGGCGACGTCGAGACGGACCTCGCCCTGCCCCGTGGCGGGTCCGCCGTCGTCACCGTCGAGGGACGGATCGCCGACGGGGCTGAGGGGCCACTCGAGAGCGTCGCGACCATCGCCCCGCCGTCGTCGATGTCCGACACGAACGAGGCCGACAACACCTCGCGGGCGAGCACCACGGTCGTGACCGCCGTGTCCGCGGCGCACGTCGAGACGGACAAGTCCGTCTCGCCCACGACCGCCGAGCCCGGCGACGAGGTCGTGTACACCGTGACCGCCCGGAACCGCGGGCCCTCGGTCGCCCAGCAGATCGGTGCGGTAGACGACCTGCCCGAGGCGATGCGGTTCGTCGGGTCCGACGACGGCTGCACGGCCGAGGGGCAGCGGGTGACCTGCCGCTCCGACGTCGCGCTCGCCGTGGGGGAGACCCACGACTTCCGGCTCCGGGCCGTGCTCGACCCGGACTACCAGGGGGACGGGTCCGACGTGGTGAACGTGGCCACGGCGACCTCCCCGACGGACCCGGACGGCGGTGACCCGTCGACCGAGGTCGCGATCGTCGTGGAGCAGGGCGACGAGGGGCCCGCGCCGAGCCCGTCCCCCTCCTCGGTGCCCGGACCCGACGACGACGAAGCGGCGGTGCCGGACGCTCCCCGCGGTGACGACGGCGACCAGGCCCCCCGCGCCCCCGGTGCCGACGTGCAGCCGCAGCCCGCGGGTGGCGCCCTCGCCTACACCGGCGTCGAGGACCTCGGGCTGGTCGCCGCGCTCGCCGCGGTGGTCGTCGCGGCCGGTTCGACCTGCTGGTGGCTCGCTCGTCGGCGTGGACGGCGGTCGGTGGTGACGGACGACCAGCCACGGTCCTGATCCAGCGGTGGGGTGGCGTCGTCCGGGCGACGCCACCCCGGCCGGCATTCGAGCATCCTCAGTGCTGCGGAACCCCCGGCGGTCGGTCGGCTGCCACCGCGGCGGTAGGATCGATCTCACGATCCGCATGCCTGAAAGAGGTCCCGTGTCCGACACCGTGGACGACGCCACCACCGTGAACGAGGCGACCCAACGCGCGCGGTACTGGCCGATCCCGATCCTCCGGGCCGTGCCCGCCGCGGTCGTCGCGCTCGTCATCACCTTCTCGACGAACCACGCCGCCGGCTACGGCCTGCTGCTGTTCGCGGGCTTCGCGCTGGTCGAGGGGCTCGTGCTCCTGTGGGCCGGCGTCGCGCGGCTCCCGCTCGACGGTCGGTCCCGCCGCACCACGCTGCTGCAGGCGGTCATCACCCTGCTCGCCGCCGTCGCCGGGTTCGCCGGCAACGGCCTCGGCCTGCCGGCGTTCATCTCGGTCATCGTCGCCTTCGCGGTCCTCACCGGGGCCCTCGAGCTGGCCCAGGGTCTGCGGGCTCGTCGTCGTTCCCCCTTCGCGCGGGACTGGACCACGATCGGCGCGCTCACCCTCCTGCTCGCGATCGCGTTCCTCATCACCCCGCCGGACTACTCGCAGCAGCTCGGTGGTGTGGAGCAGGTCACCGGCACGCTCGACGCCTCGATCGTCCTGGTCGGCCTGCTCGGCGCCTACCTCGCCATCACGGCGGTCTTCCACGTGATCGCCGGCCTCTCGCACAAGTGGGGCACGGCCACGCCGTCCGTCGCCCCGGACGGAGCACCACACGCATGACCACCCCCAGCCGTCGTGACCGTCTGCGCCCGGTCGAGCTCCTCGGGATCTCCGCGATCATCGCGGTGTTCACCGGACTCGTCGTGCTGTTCTCGACGCGGGAACTGCAGCTGGCCGTGATCTTCCTCGGCGTCGCGTTCATCGTCGTCGTCGTGGTGCTGGCGATGCTCCAGCTCGCGTCGACGAGCGACCAGGACGACAACGACATGCTCGGCGGGCACAAGACGCCCGGCGACGGCGAGGGCGACGACTTCCACTGATCCACGGCGGTCGCCGCCGATCGCACCGCGGTCGGACACGCCCGAGATCACGTTTCCGCCACGGTCCTGTCAGGATCGCGGGTCCTGCCGACACCTCTGGGTGAAGGAGGTGGGATGTGGACGTGACGACCGACACGGACGAGGCGCTCGTCCGTGCGATCGCGCAGGGGGACACCGATGCGCTCGCACGGGTGTTCGACCGCTACGCCGCCACGCTCACCCGGTACGCCTGGGCACTCGTCGACGACCGGTCGGACGTCGAGGAGATCGTGCAGGACACGTTCCTGACCCTGTGGCAGCGAGCGGTGGCGCTGGAGCTCCCGGCGGACACCGTGCTGCCGTGGCTGCTCGTCGTCTGCCGGAACCACGCCTTCAACACCGGCCGGAAGCAGGCCCGCCGCCGTGCGGACGAGCTCCCCGAGCACCTCTCGTCGCCGGCCGAGCACGACGAGGCCCGTGAGACCCTGCGCTGGGTCCGGGCCGAGATCGCCGCGCTCCCCGACGTCGACCGCCGCATCTGCGAGCTCTGCCTGCTCGAGGGGCACTCCTACGCCGAGGCCGCCGAGCTGCTGGGCCTCAGCGTCGGGGCGGTCACCCAGCGCGTCTCGCGCAATCGACGCCGACTCAAGAAGGTGGTGATGCACGATGAACACTGAGCCTCCCGAGGGAGACGACCTGCAGCGCATGCTCGTCTCGATGAAGCAGCACGTCCTCGAACGTGCCACCCCGCGCCCGAAGCGCCGTCGTGGTCGCTCGGGCGTCGTGGTCGGCGTCGTCGCGCTGCTCGCCGTCGGTACCGCTACCGGAGCCGTCGCGCTGACGCTCTCGCAGCAGGACACCCCGGTCGCCGCGCCCACCCAGACGCAGGCGCCCGAGCCCTCGCCGACGGCCACCACCCCGAGTTCCGCACCGATCACCGGCACGCCCCGCCCCACCGCGACGTCGACGCCCCTGAACACCACCGCCACGATCCCGACGGACTGCCGCGCGGTCGTGCCGGCGTCGGAGTACTCCCGGTTCTTCGGGGACATCACCGCGACCGAGCAGGACGTCGACGGCTCGAGTGACGGTGGCGACGGCACCGCCGCCACCGGACTCAGCTGTGAATGGCGGGCGCCGGGTGCGGACGGTGGGGTGCTGTACGTCACGGTCTCCACCACGACCGCAGAGCAGGCCCGGAACCAGGTCGACACGTTCGGTGACGAGGCCGGCGGCACCTGCACCGAGCGTCCGGACGGCACACTGTGCCAGCTCCGAGCGACCCTCGACGGCGGCGTCGCCAAGGCGTACACCCTGTACGTCCGCGGCGACAGCTCCGTCGTCGTCGACCAGATCGGCTTCCCGACCGACAACCTGCTGGGTGCGGTCGTCGGGGAGGTGTGGGGGGACTGACGGCCAGGAGGCTCGTGGCGGACCCGCCCCGTGCCTCCTGTCCGTCGGTGGGGTCCACCCACCGGCGCCGCGTCAGACGACGCGCGCGGCCACGATGTCGCGCGCCAGCGTCCGGACCGCACGGTTCGGCTCCGGACTCGTGCGGATCGCCAGGCCGATGCGGAGCGGTTCGACCGCGTCCTCGAGCTCGAGGACCGCGCCGTCGTGCCGCACTCCGGAATCCGGCACGACCCCGACCCCCAGCCCCGCCGAAGCGAACCGGATCACCGCGGGCATGTCGTTCATCTCGGCGACGATCCGCCGCCGGATCCCGAGCCGCTCGAGTGCGCCGTCCAGGATGATCCGGTTGCCGAACCCGTGCGCGGTGTCGACGAAGGGTTCGTCCGCGAGGTCGGCGAGCGACACCGAGCGGCGCCCGGCCAACGGGTGGTCCGACGCCGTGAAGACGCGGAACGGCATCTCGCGCAGCGGTTCGACCACGACTCCGGCCGGCACCGTCGGCAGCCCCGTGTACGCGAGGTCGAGCCGCCCGGCGACGAGGTCCTGCACGAGCCCGGTCGTGCCGGACGGCGAGGTCATGAGCTCCACGGTGACGAACGGGTGCCGCCGCCGGAACCGCTGCAGCACGCCGGTCAGGTCGACGATGTCCATGCTCGTGAAGATGCCGAGCCGCACCCGTCCGCGCAGGTCGGCGTCGTCCACGGTCGCCAGGTCGCGCATCCGGTCGAGCGACTCCAGCACGGCGCGGGCGTGCGGGAGCAGGTCCTCCCCGGCGGTCGTGAGCACGAGGTGCCGTCCGGTGCGGTCGAACAGCCGCACGCCGAAGGTCCGCTCGAGCGAGGCGATCCCGGCCGACACTGTCGACTGCGCCGCCCATAGCCGTTCGGCCGCGCGGGTCACGCTGCCCTCGGCGGCGACGGTCACGAACTGTTCGAGCAGGCGAGTCTCCATCGCCCCATCATCGATCCGATCGATGGACGGCATCAAGAGCATCCGTTGGACTCGATGCTCGGGGCGCGCGATCATCAGAGCATGTCAACCGTGACCGACACCCCGACGGGCGCTCTCCCCGCCACAGCATCCGCTCCCGCGAGCGAGCGTGTCCCGGCCCCCCGTGGCCGTCGTGCGCACACCCGTCGGCGTCACGGCTTCGGCTTCTGGGCCGTCGCCTTCGCGTTCCTGTCGGTGATGGCCTTCGCGACGGTCCCCGCACCGCTGTACGTCATCTACCAGGCACGGGACGGCTTCCCCACCTTCACCACCACGATCATCTTCGCCGCGTACGGCGTCGGGGTCGTCGGGTCCCTGTACCTGGCCGGGCACCTCAGCGACGTGCACGGGCGGAAGCCGCTCATCCTCGTGTCGATCGCGCTCGAGCTCGTCGCCGCCGTGCTGTTCCTGGTCTGGAACGACGTCACCGGCCTCATCGTCGCGCGACTCGTGACCGGCCTCGGCGTCGGCACGCTCACCGCCACGGCGACCGCCCACCTCGGTGAGCTGCGGGTCCGTGCGACCGGTTCGTCCGACTCGGCGAAGGGCGCGAGCGTCGCCGCCGGTGCCGTGAACCTCGGCGGGCTGTCGCTCGGTGCCCTCGTCGGGGGTGCGCTCGCCGAGTTCGTCGGAGCGCCGCTCATGGTGCCGTACGTCGTGTTCGTCGCCGCGCTGACCGTGGCCTTCGTGCTCGTCCTCGTCGTGCCGGAGACCGTCGCCCGCCCTGAGACCCGCGTGCCCTACCGCCCGCAGCGCATGCAGGCGCCGGAGGGCAAGGCCGCCGCGTTCTGGGCAGCCGGTGCCGCAGCGTTCGCGGCCCTCGCGGTCCAGGGGCTCTTCACCTCGGTCGCCCCGACGTTCCTCGGCACCACCTTCCACGTCACCGACCGACTGGCGGCCGGCGCGACGACCTTCGGGGTGTTCGCCGCGAGTGCCGTCTCGCAGATCGTGTTCGCCCGACTCACGCAGCGCACGCAGATCCGACTCGGCATGGTGCTCCTGGTCGGCGGCCTGGCGGTGCTGGCCGTCGCCGCGGTCCTGCTGCAGGTCGCCGGCTTCATCGGCGGTGGCGTCGTGGCGGGCGCCGGGGTCGGGCTGCTCTTCCGGGCCAGCATCGCGAGCGCCGGAGCCCTGGTCGGTCCCGAGCGTCGGGGCGGGGTGCTCGCGGCCACGTTCCTCATCGCGTACGCCGGGCTGACGGTGCCGGTCGTGGCCGTCGGGGCGGCGCTCCTGGTGATCCCGACCCTGCCCGTCCTGATCGGGTACGTGGTGCTCGTCGCCGTCCTGGCCGTCATCGCCGGCACCCGACTGGCCGCGCGCGCCTGACGCGGGGCGGGCCTCCCGTCCGCCCGTCGCATCCCGGAACCAGGTTCCGGACACCGCACCACGCGATCGCGCGGTGTCGTGTCCGGAACCTGGTTCCGTCGTGAGGGTCGCACTCCCGGCATACTGGGCGCGTGCCCCAGAACCGCAACCGTCCCGTGATCACGGGGATCGCGGCCGTGGTGGCCGCCGGTCTCCTCGCCGGCGGGTTGTTCCTGACGGCCCGGCAGGGCGCGGACGACCCGACCATCGGCGCCGGATCGAGCTCCGGGACGCCGAGCGACACGGCAACCGCCTCCGGCGACGGCACCGTCACGATCACCCGCACCGGGCCGGACCTGCCCGGCGACGCCACCCTGGCGCAGTGCGACTCCACGACCCAGGCGGCCGTCGCCCAGTACGACACCGCGGCGCTCGGGCGGGTCACCCTGCAGTGCGGCACGTCGGCGCAGGGCTACGAGCACATCCGGCAGCGGCACACCGCCGACTGGCAGGAGGTCGTCGCGGGCCGCGGCTCCCGCGACTGGGACGATGCGATGCTCACGGCCGTGCAGACGGCGCTGGTGTCACCGCGAGCAGGGTTCCCGGTCGACGCCGGCGACGGCAAGGTCTGCTATGCGGCACCGGTGCGGTTCGACGACGGGTCGCGCCCGGATGCGGACCCGTTCGTGAAGGTCATCGTCTCCGCCACCACCGACCGCGTCATCACGGCGTACCCGACGCGCACCGACGACTGCTGACGCGGGCGGGGGTGGGTGAGTGCGTTCGTGCGTGCGCCGACCCCGAACGACACTCTCGATGTCGTACGACGTCGAGGATGTCGTCTCGGGGCACCGGCAACAGTGCGCGCGTGCAACGAACGACGAAGCCGATGTCGTACGACGTCGACGAAGTCGTTCCGCGTCGACAGGTGCGGCGGGTGCGACGACCCAGCCACCCACACGGCACCCCTACGCGTGCACCTCGTGCTCGTGCCGCCGGTGCGACGCGGGCTCCAGCTGGAAGGTCGAGTGCTCCACGGGAACGTCGAAGTGCTCCGCCACGCACTGCTGCAGCTCGTCGAGGATCCGCGGAGCGTGCGCCGTCGAGAAGCACTCGTCGTCCACCACCACGTGCGCGGTCAGGTTCGGGACCCCCGTCGCCACCAGGGTCGCGTGCAGGTCGTGCACCGCGATGACGTGCTCGAGCTCGAGGATGTGTCCCCGCACGTCGTCGAGGTCGAGCCCCGGAGGCGTCGACTCGAGCAGGACGTTCGCGGTCTCACGCAGCAGCCGGATCGCCCGCGGCAGGATGAGCAGACCGATCAGGATCGCGGCGACCGAGTCGGCACGCTCCCACCCGGTCAGCATGAGCACGATCGCGGCGGCGATGACGGCGACCGAGCCGAGGGTGTCGTTGAGGACCTCGAGCCGGGCGGCGCGCGAGGTGAACCCCTCGCCCGAGGCCCGCAGCAGCACGCCGTAGGCCACCAGGTTGCCGACGAGTCCGATGATGCCGAACACGAGCAGTGGCCCGGAGTGGATCTCGGCGGGCACGAACAGCCGTTGGATCGCGGAGATGATCACGAAGACGCCGACCGCGAGCAGGATCGCCGCCTGCGCGGTGGCACCGAGCACCTCGGCACGTTGGAAGCCCCACGTGCGCTGCGTCGTCGGGCTACGGCGGGCGAGCCGGGTCGCGACGAGTCCGATGCCGAGCCCACCGGTGTCGACGACCATGTGCCCGGCGTCGACCAGCAGCGCGAGGGAGCCCGTGACCACGGCGCCGACGACCTCGGCCAGCAGGATCGTCGCCGAGATGCAGAACGCGATGAGCAGCGCGCGCTCGGACGCGTGCCCGTGCGAGTGCCCTGCTCCGTGGTCGTGACCCATGTGCCACATCGTAGGGATCGGCACCGACGACATGCCAGGATCAGGACGTGACCCGGTCGCCCTACGAGCTGTCCACACCGCCCGACGTGCTGGCCCGGTTGCATCCGCGACTGTCGGCGTACTTCGGCGCGATCCCACCCGGCCACGTCGGCCGCGGTGAAGGGGTGTTCGACGTCGTCGGCACACCGCGCCGGTGGCTCTGGCCGCTGCTCGCCTGGTTCGCCCGGGATTCCGTCATGTTCCCGGTCTGGGAGCGGGACGTCCCGTTCACGGTCGAGAACCGGCCGGCTCGCGTCCGCCGTGGGCGTGCCGGACAGGAGGCCCGCCCCGGGGTCCGCGCGCACCGCACCTTCCGGTTCCGCTCCGGCAGCCGCACGATGGTGGACGCCATCACCGCCGAACCGGACGGCCTGGTCGACCACCTCGGTCGCCACGGGCGCGTCAGCGCCCGGCTCCGGGCGGAGGTCGACGCGCACGGGCCGGATGCGGGCGCCCTGCGCCTGGTCTCCACGCGCGTGACGTTCCGTGCGTTGGGATGCGAGGTGCGCCTCCCCGCTCTCATCGCTCCACGTGTGACGCTGATGGAACGATTCGATGACGAAGCGGACCTGCAGCGCGTGTCCCTGCTGCTCACGGCGCCGGTGCTCGGCACGCTGTACCGGTACGAGGGGGCGTTCCGGTACGAGATCGCGCCGGACACAGGACGGGGATGAGATGAGCGACCAGAAGGGCCGCGTCGTGATCGCGGGAGCGAGCGGGTTCGTGGGGCAGTACCTGCGCGATGCCTTCACCGAGGAGGGCTACCAGGTCGTCACGGTCGGCCGGACGGGCGACGCGGTGTGGGGCAACACCCTGCGCATCCGCGAGCTCGTCGACGGTGCAGCCCTCGTCGTGAACATGGCGGGCAAGAGCGTCAACTGCCGGTACGGCCGGCGCAACCGCGCCGAGATCATGCGCTCCCGGGTGGACACCACGCTCGAGCTCGCCGAGGCGATCCGCACCGCCGAGCAGCCCCCACCGCTGTGGCTCAACGCCTCGACCGCGACTATCTACCGGCACGCCGACGACCGCCCCCAGGACGAACTGACCGGCGAGCTCGGCGAGGGCTTCTCGGTCTCGGTGGCGCGCGCGTGGGAGGACGCCTTCTTCGGCGCGGACCTGCCCTCGACCCGTCGGGTGGCGCTCCGGATGGCGATCGTGTTCGGCGACGGCAGCGCACTCGTGCCGCTCATCCGGCTGGCGCAGACGGGCCTCGGCGGGCCGCAGTACGACGGGGCCTGGGTGCCGACGCGTTCCCGGCTGCGGGCGGGGACGTACCACCACCACCGGCCGACCCGGGGTCGCCAGCGGTTCAGCTGGGTGCACATCGCCGACGTGCTCGGCACGATCCGGTTCGTCCGCGACCACCCGGAGATCGAGGGGCCGGTGAACGTGTCGAGCCCGAACCCGTCCGACAACCGGACCGTGATGGCGACGATCCGTGACGCCGTGGGCCGCCGGTTCGGACTGCCGACGCCGCGGTGGATGCTCGAGGTCGGGTCCTTCGCGATCCGCACCGAGACCGAACTGGTGCTCAAGAGCCGGTGGGTGGTGCCGACGCGGTTGACCCAGGCGGGTTACGAGTTCCGGTACCCGCACCTGCGCGGTGCGCTCGCCGGGATCATCGCGGAGCGTCGTCAGCACCGGGGCTGAGCACCGGCACCGGGATCCCGTCGACCGGGGTCGGCACCGGGGCCCCGGAAGGCGACGAGTGCGACGGACCCGACGCGCGCGCCGGTCGCGACGCGCGTGCCGGTCGCGACGACCACAGCACCGCCCCGACCACGACGGTGCCGGCGAGCACCTCGACCAGGTCGGGAACCTCGCCGAAGGCCGCCCACGACGCGAGCACACCGACGACCGGCACGAGCATCGAGAACGGGGCGACCGTGCTCGACGGGTAGGTCGCCATCAGTCGCGACCAGATCCCGTAGCCGACCAGGGTCGCGACGAGCACGATGTAGAGCAGGCCGAGGTCGGCCGGCAGGGCCTCGGCGGTGAACGCCGTGCCGAGTGCGGCACCGATGCGGTCCGGCCCCTCGACCACGAACGACAGCACGGCCATCGGGATCGGTGGCACGACCGACCACCAGAGCGTCAGGTGCAGCGGGTTCGCGGCGCCTGCGCGTCGGGTCGCGACGTTGCCGATCGCCCACCCGAGGGCACCGCACAGCGCCAGCACCACCGGCAGCAGGGCCGCCGTCTGCGACCGGTGCAGGGCGATCAGGCCGAGGGCGGCTACCGCGATCGTCACGCCGATGACCTGTCGTCCGGTGAGCCGTTCGCGCAGGAACACGCCGGCGAGCACCACGGTGAACGGCGCCGAGGCCTGCAGCACGAGCGAGGCGAGCCCGGACGGCATCCCCGACGCCATGCTCAGGTACAGGAACGAGAACTGCAGCACCCCGAGCCCGAACCCGACGAGCAGCAGCCGCCCGAACGGGATCTTCGGCCGCGGCACGAACAGCAGCGTCGGGACCGCCAGGATCGTGAACCGCAGGGCCGCGAGCAGGAACGGCGGGAAGTGCTCGAGGGCGAGCGCGGTCGCGGGGAAGTTCAGGCCCCAGACGACGGCGACGACCAGGGCGAGGAGGCGGTCACGGGTGGTCATGCTCCGATCGTGGTGGCTCGGAACGTGTAGGACCAGCGAATAGTTCACAACCGACGTTGTAGCCTCCCTGCATGGTCGACTTCGACGTGCACCTGCTCGCCGTCCTCCGCGAACTCGCCGAGCGCGGCAGCGTCACCGCCGCCGCCGAGGCCACGCACCGCACGCCCAGCGCGGTGTCGCAGCAACTGCAGACGCTGCAGCGGCAGGTGGGCGTCCCACTCGTCGAGCGCATCGGACGCGGCGTCCGGCTCACCGCCCACGGCGAGGTGCTGGCCGGCCTGTCCGCCGGCGTCGCCACGGCGATCGCCCGGGTCGACGCCGCGTGGCAGGAGCACCTGGGCGGCGCGACGGGCCGCGTCGACCTCGCGATCTTCCCGTCGGCGGCGGAACTGCTGCTGCCCGGGGTCCTCACCCGGATGCGCGCGCACCCCGGTATCGAGCTCGCCCTCGTCGACGTGGACGTCAGCGAGGGGGAGTTCGCACCCCTCGCCGCCGACCACGACATCGTCGTCGGACACCGGTCGGACGGGGTGCGGCCGGCGGACCAGGGATCGGTGGAGACGGTCCCGCTCCTGCGTGAACCGCTCGACGTGGCCCTGCCGCCGGGGCACCGGCTCGCCGGGCGCGAGCGCGTCGGGATCGACGAGGTCGTCGGCGAGACCTGGATCGGCGTGCCCGAGGGCTACCCGATCGACCGGGTCCTGCAGGCGATGGCGGCGGCGTCGGACGCTCCGCCGAGCGTCGCCTTCCGGACCATCCACCTGCCCGTCATCGAGAACCTGGTCGCCACGGGCCACGGCGTCGCGCTCGTGCCGCGCTACACCTCGGGCACGCGGGCGTCCGGCCGGTTCCACCTGGCCGAGCTGGCCGACGTGCGCGCGGGGCGCCGGATCGAGGCGCTGGTCCGCCCCGACCGTGCGGTCCGGCCCGTGGTGCGGACCGTCCTGGAGGCGCTGGTCGCCGAGGCCCTGGACGTCACCACCTGAGACGGTCGCGCCCACTGCCGGGCGCACGCCGTGCCTCCCGGCTGGGTGTGCACCACGGCAGACCTGCTTCGTGCGCGGAAACGCGCTCAGCGCACCTGGAACGGGGTACCGAGCGGCAGGAGCTCGGCCAGGGCGCTGATGTCGGCGTTGTGCATGCGGATGCAGCCGTGCGAGGCAGCGGTCCCGATGCTCGAGCTGTCGTCGGTGCCGTGCAGGCCGATCTGGCCCGGGCCGCCGCCGAACGAGTTCAGCACGTCCGAGAACGCCGTCGTGCCGTACGCGTACGGGCCGTAGCCGCTGTTCGTCGGGGCGAGCAGCTCGGTCAGGGCGAAGCGGCCGGTCGGCGACGGGGTGCCGCCGGTGCCGGTCGCGACGGGGTAGCTGTCGACGACCTTGCCGGCCTTGTACAGGTCGAGCGTGTTCTCCTCGCGGGTGACCACGATCGCGTACGGGTCCTCGGTGAGGGTGACCGCGCTCGTCGGGACCCAGCCGGTACTGCCGTTCGGGCGCTGTGCGAGCTGCACCTCCGCCCAGCCGTCCCGCTGGTCGACCACGCGGAACACGAGTGGTGCGCCGGACTGCTGCGGGTTCGACAGGGTGGTCGTGGCCCTACCACCGGGCGTACTGCTGACCGGCACGCTGTCACCGCGGACGGCGGCGACGGTGGTGCTCGCGGGCGCGTCGACCGCATCGGTGGGGCCCGCGGAGCGCGTCGGGCCCGGTGTCGCCGTGGGGGTCGGCGTCGCGCTCGCGGCGACGGACCGTGTCGGGGTCGGCGCGGGGGTCGCCGACAGGGGGCCGAGGGCGACGAACGCCACCGCCCCGGCGCAGACGACGGCCACGGCGGCGGCGATCAGTGTCGCGCGCCGCCGTGGCTCGGTCGGGAGGATCGGCAAGATCAGCCCGTGAAGGTCGCCGTTCCGGGCACCGGCACGGCGACCGGCGCCGTGGCGGCGTCAGCCGTCACGGTGAGCGTCGTCGCGGCCGTCTGCCCCGACGACAGGCCGACGAGACCGAGCACGTAGGTGCCGGCCGAGTCGACGAGGTCGGCGGGCAGGACGATGGTCCCGGAGACGTTGCCGTCAGCGTCTGCGCGGAACTGGACGCCGGGGATCGCGACGGCGTCGGCTGCGTCGCCGACGGCAGCGGTGACGACCTCGTTCGGGGCGAAGCCCGAGCCCTGCACGCGGACACCGGTGGTGGTGGCCTCGGTCAGCGTGGCGGAGGTGGTGAGCAGACGTGCTGCCGCAGTGGGCTGCGGCGTGAAGTACGTCGTGGTGTCGTCGATGCGCAGGGCCGAGATCGAACCGCTGGCGTCGGCGGCGAGGGCTTGGGCGTCGGACTCGAGCGGCGAGGCGAGGCTCTTCAGCTCAGCGCCGGGTGCCTCCTCGACCGGGATGGTCGGTGCCGTGGGCTCGTCGGTCGGAGCCGTGGTCGGTGCGACCGTGGGCTCGTCGGTCGGGGCGGGCGTCTCGGTCGGGGCCGGCGTCTCGGTGGGGACAGGCGTCTCGGTCGGCTCGTCGGTCGCGGGCGGTGCGGGGACCTCGGCGGTGATGTCGATGCCGACGTAGACGACGTAGCCGACGACCTCGGCGTCAGCCGCCTTCAGGTCTGCAGCGAGGTCTGCGGTCGACTCGGTGGTCCCGGTGCTGGGGTCGATCCACTTGGTCGAGGTACCGCTGAGACCGGCGTCGCCGTCGCCCGCGGCGAAGACGACGGTCTGCGCGCTGGTGTCACCGCCCTCCTGGATGGCGAGACCGAAGGTGGTCGCGCCGGTGGTCTCGGCGCCGGCACCGGCGACGAGCGCGCCGAGGTTGCTCGGGGCGACCGGGTTGTTGAGACCGCGGACCAGGCCGACGCCCTCGCCCTCGGAGACCGAGACGCCGTCCTCGTCGAGCGTGGCGAAGTCGGTGATCTTCCCGCCGGCGGTCGGGTCGGACAGTGCCGCCCAGTACCACTGGTCGGTCAGCGGGAACTCGCCCTCGGGCGCCGCCGTGAAGTCGGCGGCCGAGTCGGTCCAGGTGACGACGGCCGAAGCGGCCCGGTCGGACACGTCGGCGGTGGAGACGGTGGGGACGAGCGCAGCGGTGACGCCGAGCACGGTGGCGCCGACGGCGGCCGCGGTGATGCGGGAACGAAGCACGGTGTGGAGATCCATCCGGTCAGAGGACAGGGGTCGTCCTCTGTGACGCCCCCGTGCTGAGACGATGCTCAGCGGAACGAACCTACCGACTTCATGAGGATTCCGCACCCCTTTGGGGCACGATGTTCACATCGTGCAGGTGAACAGCGTCAGACGTCGAGGTGGTCGACCAGCTCGTCCGCCAGGCCCGTGTAGGTCGCCGGCGTCAGGTTCGTCAGCCGGGCCTTCGCGCCGTCCGAGATGTCCAGGCCGTTCACGAACACGATGAGGTCCTGCTGGGTCACGCGCTTGCCGCGGGTGAGGTCCTTGAGCATCGCGTAGGGGTCCTCGATGTTCGACTGCCCGGCGGTGACCTCGGCGCGGATGACCGTCTGGATCGCCTCGGCGAGGACCTCCCAGTTGTGGTCGAGGTCGTCGGCGAGCTTGGCCTCGTTCACCGAGATCTCGCCCAGGCCGCGGCGCAGGTTGTCGAGCGCGAGCAGCGAGTGCCCGAACGCGACGCCGATGTTCCGCTGCGTGGTGGAGTCGGTCAGGTCGCGCTGCAGACGGCTCGTCACCAGGGTCTCGGACAGGGTGGAGAACAGCGCCGACGAGATCTCGAGGTTCGCCTCGGCGTTCTCGAACTTGATCGGGTTGATCTTGTGCGGCATCGTCGACGACCCGGTGGCACCGGCGACCGGGATCTGCGTGAAGTACCCCATCGAGATGTAGGTCCACACGTCGGTCGCCAGGTTGTGCAGGATGCGGTTGGCGTGCCGGATCCGGTCGTACAGCTCGGCCTGCCAGTCGTGCGACTCGATCTGCGTGGTGAGCGGGTTCCAGGTGAGCCCCAGGCCCTCGACGAACTCGCGCGACAGCGTCGGCCAGTCGGCCTCGGGGTCGGCGGCGAGGTGGGCCGAGAAGGTGCCGGTGGCGCCGGAGAACTTGCCGAGGTACTCGCCGCCCTCGATCTGGGCCAGGACTCGCTCAAGCCGGTAGACGACGACCGCGAGCTCCTTGCCGAGCGTCGAGGGGGTGGCAGGCTGCCCGTGCGTGTGGGAGAGCATCGGGACGGCGCGCAGCTCGACGGCGAGCGTCCGCAGCTTCTCGAGCACGGCACGGTACGCCGGCAGCCAGACCTGGTCGACGGTGTCGCGCACGGTCAGGGCGTACGACAGGTTGTTGACGTCCTCGCTCGTGGCGGCGAAGTGGGTCAGCTCGGCGATCGCGTCCAGCCCGAGCTCCGAGAGCCGGCGGCGGACGAAGTACTCGACGGCCTTGACGTCGTGGCGGGTCGTCGCCTCGATCTCGGCGAGTTCGGCGATCTGGTCGTGGCCGAAGGTCTCCACGATGCGCCGGAGTGCGGCCTTGTCGTCGACGCTGAGCGGCGAGGTGGTGAACATCGCGTGGTCGGTCAGGAACACCAGCCACTCGACCTCGACCACGATGCGCGCACGGTTGAGCCCGGCCTCGGAGAGGTGCTCGCCCACCGTGTGCACGATCGGGTAGTAACGCCCGTCGAGCGGGCTGATCGGCTGCGGGGGAAGGGGGGTCATGGGGCTCCCTGACGGACTGCCGGCTCGAGCTGGTGGAAGAGCGCCCGGCAGGCCCGTTCGACGGTCGAGAGCACTCGGTCGAACTCGTGCCGGTCCGCGTAGTACGGGTCCGGCACGTCGGTCTGCTGGGGCCAGGCGTCGTCGTACCGCAGCAGGAGCGTCACCTTGGCGGAGTCGTCCATGGTCGGTGCCCACGATCGCAGGACGCGTTCGTGGGAGCGGTCGAGTGCGACCACCAGATCGAGGTCCGGGAACCGGTCCGGGTCGAACTGACGGGCGCGATGCCTGCTGCCATCGTATCCGCGTGCCGCGAGGGCTGCGATCGTGCGCTCGTCGGCCGGTTCGCCGACGTGCCAGTCACCGGTGCCGGCCGACTCGACGTGGAAGCGGTCGGCGAGCCCGGCGTCCGCCGCGATCTGCGCGAAGACGACGCCGGCCATCGGGGACCGGCAGATGTTGCCACTGCAGACGAACGAGACGCGGAACGGGGCGTCGACGTCCGGGGCCATGGTCACATCATGACGCAGGGAGGTGTCCTCCGCGAGGTCCGTCCGCGTCACGCCCGCTGGCGGTTCAGCACCGGGCGGACGAACAGCCCGATCAGCCAGGCGAAGACGGCGAGCACGAAGGCCCCGACGATGCCCCAGCCGAACGACTCGACCTCGAGCCCGAAGCCGAACGCGTCCGAGATGCCCGCGACGATGAGCAGCAGGACCGCGTTCACGATGAAGGAGATCAGCCCGAGGGTCAGGATGTAGATCGGGAACGCCACGATCCGGATCAGCGTGCCGATCACGGCGTTGACGAGCCCGAACACGAAGGCCACGAGCAGGTAGGTGAGCACGGTGGCCGTGGTCCGGCCGTCGCCGAACGCGGTGACGGAGACGCCGCTGACGATGAGCGTGGTGAGCCAGAGGGCCACGGCGTTGACGACGAGGCGGACGAGGAATCGCATGCACCCATGATGCCCTCCGACACCCGCGCAGTCACCAACACCGCCCGCACGGCCGCGGGTAGCCTGATCTCGTGACTGACGAGCGTGTGCACATCCGGCCGGAGATCGCCGTCCTCCCCGCCTACAAGCAGGGACGCCAGGCCGCCGACGACGCCTTCAAGCTGTCGAGCAACGAGAACCCGTTCCCCCCGCTCCCCGGGGTGGTCCAGGCCGTGCAGGCGCAGACCGCGTTCAACCGCTACCCGGACGCCACCGCCCTGGCCGTCCGCGCCGCGCTCGCGAACCGCTTCGGGCTGACCGCCGACGAGGTGCACGTCGCCCCCGGCAGCGTCGCGATCCTGCACGAGCTCGCCCGTGCGACCTCCGGTCCGGGCGACGAGATCGTCTACGCCTGGCGGTCGTTCGAGGCCTACCCCGGTGTCGTCACCGTCGCGGGTGCCACGAGCGTGCAGGTGCCGAACCGACCGGACGGCGGCCACGACCTCGACGCGATGGCCGCCGCCGTCACCGACCGCACCCGCATGGTGATCGTGTGCACGCCCAACAACCCGACCGGCCCGATCGTGACCGAGTCCGAGTTCGCGTCCTTCATGACCGCGGTGCCGCAGTCCGTGCTGGTCGTGCTCGACGAGGCATACGCCGAGTTCGCCACCGACGAGGCCGCCGTGCACGGGCACCCGTTGCTGGCCCGCTACCCGAACCTGGTCGTCCTCCGGACGTTCTCGAAGGCGTATGGTCTCGCCGGTCTCCGGGTCGGCTACGCCCTCGGCCCGGTGTACGTGCTCGAGGCGGTCCGTGCGTGCGCGATCCCCCTCTCCGTCACGGCCCAGGGGCAGGCGGCCGCACTGGCCAGCCTGGAACGCGAGGGCGAACTGCTCGAGCGGGTCTCCGAGATCGCCGCGCTGCGCGACCGCATCGTCACCGAGCTCCGCGAGCAGGGCTGGGCCGTGCCGGACGCCCAGGGCAACTTCGTCTGGCTGCCGACGGGGGACCGCACGGTCGCTGCGGCCGCCGCCTTCGAGGAGGCCGGCATCATCGTGCGGGCCTTCCCGCCGGAGGGCATCCGCATCTCGATCGGCGAACACGAGGCTGTGGAAACGCTCCTCGAAACGGCCCGCTCGCTTGTGGGGGACCTCCAGGTGGCCGACTGATGCCTGCCGCTACGCTGGCCCGCATGTCATTCCGCGCCGCGGCTCCCGCGACGACCACCGTCCGGCTCCTCGACCCCGAGGGTCGGTTCGTGGAGTCCGACGAGAACGCCGAGTTCGCCGCCGCCGCGCGGGCGATCCCCGACGAGACCCTGCTGGCGATGCACCGCCGCATGGTCCTCACCCGACGGTTCGACCACGCCGGCCACAACCTGCAGCGGACCGGCCAGCTCGGCCTCTGGGTCCCGAGTCACGGGCAGGAAGCGGCGCAGACCGGTTCCGCCTTCGCCCTGCGCGCCCAGGACCACGTCTTCCCCTCGTACCGCGAGCACGCCGTCACGATGCAGCGCGGTGTCGAGCCGATGGAGATCATCGCGATGTACCGCGGGCAGACCCACGGTGGATGGGACCCGGACCAGCGCGGCAACACGCACATCTCCACCCTGGTGATCGGTTCGCAGACCCTGCACGCCACGGGCTACGCGCTCGGCCAGAAGCTCGACGGCGACGTCGGCACGGGCGACCCCGACCGTGACGCGTGCTCCATCGTCTACTTCGGCGACGGCGCGACGAGCCAGGGCGACGTGAACGAGGCGTACGTGTTCTCGGCGTCGACCAAGGCCCCCGTCGTCTTCTTCCTGCAGAACAACCACTGGGCGATCTCGGTGCCGGTGTCGGTGCAGTCCCCGACGCCGCTCGTCGACCGTCCCCGCGGCTTCGGGATCCCGAGCGTCCTGATCGACGGCAACGACATCCTCGCCTCGTACACGGCCTCCGTCGTCGCCACCGACCACGCCCGCAGCGGTCAGGGTCCCGCGTTCATCGAAGCCGACACGTACCGCATCGGCGCGCACACCAGCTCGGACGACCCGAGCCGGTACCGCGCCGACGGCGAGCTCGAGGACTGGGTCCGCCGCGACCCGATCGTCCGCTCCGAGGCGTACCTGCGCTCGAAGGGCGCGACCGACGCGCAGTTCGCCGCGTTCGACGAAGAGGGCGAGGACATCGCCGCCGACGTCCGCCGCCGCACCGTGGCGCTGACCCCGCCGTCCGTCGACGTCATGTTCGACAACGTCTACCGCGAGCCGCACCCGCTGGTCGCCGAGCAGAAGGCCTGGCTCGAACAGTACGAGGCCGGCTTCGAAGGGGGCGCCCACGCATGAGCACCACCGAACAGCTCTTCGACTACACGCTGCGGTCCCACCCGGGCGCCGGCGAGGTCCCGAGCGACCCCACCCCGACCCTGCCGATGGCGAAGGCCCTCAACGCCGGGCTCGCCGCGGCGATGCAGGCAGACGACAAGGTCCTGCTGATGGGCGAGGACATCGGCCAGCTGGGCGGCGTCTTCCGCATCACCGAGGGCCTGCAGGACCGCTTCGGCCCCGAGCGCGTGCGGGACACCCCGCTCGCCGAGGCCGGCATCATCGGCACCGCGATCGGCCTCGCCCTGCGCGGCTACCGCCCGGTCGTCGAGATCCAGTTCGACGGCTTCGTGTGGCCCGGCTTCGACCAGATCACCTCGCAGCTCGCGAAGATGGCGAACCGCCTGCCGGCACACATGTCGCTGCCCGTCGTCATCCGCATCCCCTACGGCGGCCACATCGGTGCCGTGGAGCACCACCAGGAGTCGCCCGAGGCGTACTTCGCGCACACCCCCGGTCTGCGCGTGGTCAGCCCGAGCACCCCGAACGACGCCTACTGGATGATCCAGGAAGCCATTGCGTCGAAGGACCCGGTGATCTTCCTCGAGCCGAAGTCCCGCTACTGGCCCAAGGGCCAGGTGGACCTGGTCGACGGCCACGTCCCGATGCACACGACCCGCGTCGCCCGCACCGGCACCGAGGTCACGCTCGTCGGGCACGGCGCGATGGTCGCCACCCTGATGCAGGCGGCGGACATCGCCGAGGCCGAGGGCACGAGCTGCGAGGTCATCGACCTCCGCTCGATCTCCCCCATCGACTGGGAACCGATCCTCACCTCGGTCCGCAAGACCGGCCGCCTCGTCATCGCGCAAGAGGCCTCCGGCTTCGTCAGTGTCGGCAGCGAGATCGCCGCCACGGTTGCCGAGAAGGCGTTCTACACGATGCAGGCGCCGCCGCTGCGGGTGTCCGGGTTCGACATCCCGTTCCCGGTCTCGAAGCTGGAGCACCTGCACCTGCCGGACGCCGACCGCGTCCTCGAGGCCGTCGACCGCGCCCTCGCGTACTGATCCAGCTCGACTGACCCAACTCGTCCGAACGCCGAAGGAGCCGTAAGTGGCCGTCGCCGAATTCCCCCTGCCCGACGTGGGCGAAGGCCTCACCGAGGCCGAGATCGTGCAGTGGCGCGTCGCGATCGGGGACGAGATCACCGTCGACCAGGTCCTGGTCGAGATCGAGACCGCGAAGTCGCTCGTCGAGCTGCCGTCGCCGTTCGCCGGAACCGTCACCGGGCTGCTCGTGTCCGAGGGTGACACGGTCGAGGTCGGCAAGCCGATCATCCGTGTCGAGTCCGACGCGTCGGTCGCGTCCGGTGCGCCGGTCGCCGCTCCCGCTGCTCAGTCGGGAGGCCCGGCACCGGTCGCCGACAGCGTGCCGACCTCGCCCGTGGTCGCCCCCACCCCGCCGGCAGCGCCCGCCCCGGTAGCTCCGGTCGCGCAGACCCAGCCCGCCCCCGTGGCGGCCCCGGCACCCGCTGCTGCCTCTGCTCCCGTCGTCGCAGCCGCGCCCACGGCTGCCCCTGCGGCAACCGCACAGCCCGTCGCCGACGGCGCTTCCGTCGTCGGGACGGACGAGTCCTCCGGCGCCGTCCTCGTCGGCTACGGCTCGGCGACCTCATCGCCGTCGCGTCGCAAGCCGGGTGCCCGCCGGGCCGCAGCCCTGGCGGCCGAGGCGAGCCGTGCCTCCAGTGTGGATGCCGCAGCAGCGGCCGAAGCGGCCAGCGATCCCGGTGAGGACACCACCGCCGAGGCGATCGCCGGTCTGGCCTCCGCGCCCGCGCGCAAGCAGACCCTCGCGACCAACGTGCTCGCGAAGCCGCCGATCCGGAAGCTCGCGAAGGACCTCGGTGTCGAACTGACCGAGATCGTCGCGACCGGGTTCGCCGGCGAGGTCACCCGCGACGACGTCATCCGGCACGCGAAGCAGGCCAGCGTCTTCCGCAACATCGAGACGCCCGAGTGGGGCGAGGTGCGCAGCGAGACGATCCCGGTCAAGGGCGTCCGCAAGGCCATCGCGACCGCGATGACCACCTCGGCGTTCACCGCACCGCACGTGTCGCTGTTCGTCGACGTCGACGCGACCCACACGATGGAGTTCGTCAAGCGGCTCAAGGCCTCGCCGACGTTCGCCGGCGTCAAGGTGTCGCCGCTGCTCATCGTGGCCAAGGCCGTCATCTGGGCCGTGCGCCGCAACCGTTCGGTGAACTCGACCTGGACCGACCGCGAGATCATCGTCCACCACTTCGTGAACCTCGGCATCGCCGCGGCGACCCCGCGCGGGCTCATCGTGCCGAACATCAAGGACGCGCAGGACATGTCGCTGCTCGAACTGGCGCAGGCGCTCGAGGAACTCACCCTCACCGCCCGTGACGGCAAGACGACGCCGAAGCAGATGGCGAACGGCACGGTCTCGATCACGAACATCGGCGTGTTCGGCATGGACACCGGGACCCCGATCCTCAACCCGGGCGAGGTCGCCATCGTCGCCATGGGCACGATCAAGCCGAAGCCGTGGGTCGTCGACGGCGAGGTCCGCTCGCGCATGGTGACGACCATCGGCGCCTCGTTCGACCACCGCGTGGTGGACGGCGACGTGGCGTCGCGCTTCGTGCACGACGTGGCCTCGGTGCTCGAGGAGCCGGCGCTCCTGCTCGACTGAGTGCGTTCAGCGGACGGCGCGTCGGTCGTTCCGCTTCGTGAGCAGAAATGGTCGGGTGGCTTCGAGCCACTCGACCATTTCTGCTCACCATCTGCGGCCTTCCGCAAACGTCGCGTGGTGTTCACACGGATGTCGGTGGTGCGGGGCATGATCGGGGCATGGTCCACCAGCTCCTGACCCCCTCGCAGGAGATCCGAACGGATCGCCTCCTGCTCACCCCGCTCACGCCGGCCGACATCGACGACGTGCACGCGGTGTTCGCCGACGCCCGCACCTGGCAGCACCTGCCGAGCGGCCGCCACGTCGCTCGGAGCTCGAGCGTGGACCTGGTGCAGCGGAAGATCGGTGGGCGGGCCCGACACGGACTCGGTTCGTGGGCCGTCCGTACGGCTACTGACCACGCGTTCGTCGGGGTCGGCGGTGTCGACATGACCGCCGGTGGGGTGTGGAACCTCGGCTACCGGTTGGCTCCAGCGGCCTGGGGGCAGGGCTTCGCGTCCGAGATCGCCCTCGCTGCCGTGCGCGCTGCTGCCGAGACCGCGCCGGACGTCCCCGTGACGGGTCGCGTGCTCACGAACAACCCCGCGTCCGCCGCGGTGCTCCGCCGTTCGGGCCTGTCGCTCGTGTGGCAGGGGGCTCCCGGGGTACAGACGTCGTCCGCTGCCGGGGTCGAGGGGCAGGTCTGGACCGACCGGCTGCTCTCCGACGAACAGTTCGCCTGGCTCGTCGCCAACGCCTGAGCGACGGATGGCGTCGCGGAACTGGCTCAGCGCAGCGTCCGGAACAGGAAGTCCGCCTCCTGCGGCAGCTCCTGCCGCAGGGACCACTGCACGGTGTTCCAGTCATGCCCGCTCCCCGGCGCGAACGCGACGGTGGTGGTCGCGCCGGCTGCGCGCGCTGCCCTGCCGAGTGTCCGGGCGTTGTGACTGAACGCGTGGTCCGACGACCCGGCCGTCAGCCAGACCGCGTGCCCGCCGAGCCCGTTCGCCCGCATCTGCGCGATCGGGGCCGCGCGCTCCCATGCCGCGATCGACCCGCCGAACGCCTGGTCGGCACTGTGCCGCGGGTTCTGGTCCACGGGCTGCAGCTCGCTCGAGATCGCGAGCGCGGCACCGAACGCGTCGGGTGACCCGGTGACGAACTGCATGGCGCACGTCGCCCCCTGGGAGAACCCGACGAGGCCCCAGGCGCTGCGGTCGGTGGTGACGGGCAGGTGGGCGGTGAGCCAGCTGGGCACGTCCTCGGTGACGTAGCTCGCCGAGTTCCCCAGCTTCGAGTCGACGCACATCGGGTTGCGCCCGGGCGCGGACAACTGGTCGACGGACACGACGATCGGGGCTCGTCCGTGGTGTGCAGCGGCGTAGGCGTCGAGCACGGTGCCCATCTGACCGGCGGTGAACATGTCACTCGGGGCTCCGGGCTGGCCGGCGAACGCCAGGAGCACCGGCAGCGGCGCGGGGTCGTTCAGGAGGGCGGCGGGTGGCAGGTAGACGACGGCCGGACGCGCGGGGAAGTCGGAGCGCGAACCGGGGATGTCGACGGTGCGGACCTGGCCGACGGCCGGCATCCTGGCAGCGGGCGCTGCCGCGAGGTCGAGCGCCGGGTAGGGATCGCTCTGCACGACCGTCCCGAGGGTCGGGTACTTCGCGAACTCCACGTTGACGCCGAGCGCGGGCACGAGCAGGGCTGCCGGGACGAGCACCACCGCCAGCACACGGCGCCAGCGCCCGCCCTGCACGATCCCGGTGACCGCCAGGGCCAGCGCCGCCGCGGCCAGGGCGACCCACATCCGCGTGACCGGACTCAGGGCGACGCCGAACAGGTTCAGCACGTCGCTGACGAGCCAGCACGCGACGAGCACGACCACGGCGGCTCCGACGGCGGCGGTCGCACGGACCCCGACCGTCCGCCAGGCCTGGCGAGTGCGGAACGACCGCAGCGCCGGCAGCAGCACCGCGACGGCGAGCGCCGCGAACACGAGGTCGATCGGCACCAGCTTCGACGGTGCCTGCAGCTGTGTGGCGAGCAGCCACTCGGTGGGACTCACGAGCGTGCCGTCGCCCGGTCGTCGGACGCCGGCCGGTGTGCCTGCCGCAGCGCCCACAGGTGCTTCGGTCGCAGCCCCGGCACGTACGCAGCGGCCAGCGCCCGCGCGACCCGCGGGACGTGCAACGGCGTGGGCACGACGATCCAGAGCGGTTCGTGGCGGGCGCCGAACTTCTCCTTGAAGCGCTGCAACGACCGGAACCCGTAGACCGGCTCGAGCACGCGGGCCAGGAGCACCGAGCCGTGGGCGACCAGGGATCGTGCCCCGGCGTGCGCGGCCAGCGGCGTGCCGGACAAGCTGACGATCGTGAGTCCGGCGTCGCGGGCACGGAGCGCGGTCCGTGCGATGAGGAACTCCATCACCCCGGGCATCCCGTCCTCGCCGCGGCGCATGACGTCGAGCGTGTACCCGGTCAGCGCGCCGTGCTCGTACACGGGCAACCAGCTCGTCACGGCGGTCACGTGTCCGTCTGCGGCGACGGCGAGCAACAGGCGGACGTCCGGGTCGTCGAGCTCGCGGAACCCACCGAGCGTGAACCCCATCTCCGGCAGCCGTCGGTCCGCTGCCCACCGGGTGCAGATCGCCGCGACCTCGGCGCGACGGTCGTCGTCGAGCGCCGCGAACGTCGTCCACTCGTCGTGGACGCCTTCGCGCTCGGCACGGTTCGACGCGGTCCGCAGGTCCTGCCGCTTCTTCCCGCGCAGGTCGAACGCGGTGACGTCGAGCACCGATTCGACGCCGACGGGCAGCGCGGTCCAGCCCTCGGCAGCGAGGATCTCGCGGATCGGTTCGTGCACGCTCGTGAACGCGGGTACCCAGCCGTTGCGGTCGCAGAACGCGGCGAAGGCCGTCACGACCTCGGCGCGGTCGGCGGCGGAGCACGCGGGGTCGGACACCGTGAGGGCGACGTCGCCGCTGACCCGGTAGGCGACGGCGCCGAGGCCGCCCGGGTGCGTCCAGGTCGCGTTGCCGTGCCACGTGCCCATGTGGCCGAGCGTGCCGGCGTCACCGTCGCGGAGCATCTCCACGAGGTCGTCGCGACAGGCCCCGGCAGCGTGGAACCGACGACGGACCAGCCGACCGTGCAGCGCGAGCACCGTGAGCAGGACGGCAGCGGGCACCAGCCACGCCCCGAGCAGGGTGACCTGCCACTCCAGCGCGTCCAGCCCGAGCCCCTGCCACTGGACGGCGCCGTCCTGCATCGGTTCGATCACGAAGACGTCGGCCAGGACCGCGGTGAGCGTCACCAGGACCCCGGTCGCCAGGGCGATGCCCGCGCACCGTCCGCGGTGCACCAGCCACGCGGCGCAGAGCAGGAGGAGTCCGGTCACGACCGCCGAGCGGTCGCTCATCGCGTCGGCGAACAGCGACAGGACGCCGTCGGGGTTCGGCACGACCGGCGTCACGAGCGTCCCGGCACCGAGTGCGATGAGCGCGCTCACCACGACGGTCCGTGCGCTGACGGTGTCGCGCGTGGTGCGGGCGTCGGGACGGGAGGCGCGGCGCACGACGAGCACACCGGCCGCGGTCCCGAGCAGCGTCGCCAGGGCGCGGGCCAGGTCCGAACCGTGGCCGGCGAACAGGACGAGGGTCAGCACCACGGTCCACAGCGCGACGCGCGTCCGCCAACGGCGTTGGGTCGGCATCGCGGCGGAGGCGGCCCCGAGCAGCGCGGCGGCCACGATCGAGGGCGCGAAGAGCGGTTGGCCGACGGCGAACTCGGCGTGCGCCTCACCCAGGGCGGAGCCGATCGTCACCGTGAGGAGCGTGGCGAGCAGGGCGAGTACCGGCGCCCCGACGCCGATGACGAGTGTCCGGACCGAGCCGAGGGACCGCTCGGCGAGGACGGTCGTCAGCACCACCGCGGCCAGGGCCAGACAGGCGACGGGCGGGTGGTGCGGGAAGTCGGGCTCAGCGTGCGTCATCCGGGCGGACAGCACGACGGCGACCGCCACGACCGCCGCGACGACGGACACGGGGAAGCGGACGAGCCGTCCGAACAGTGCTTGAGGGGCCACGGTCTCATCCCACACGGCCCCGGACCCCGCGTCATCGCCCCGCGGCGTGATCCACGATGGCCGATCGGCCATCCGGGCCGACCCGGAGGATGACGGTCAGGCCGGAGCAGTCGGCTGCAGGTGTCCGACGGGGAGCCGCAGGTGCAGGGCGAAGCCGTCGTCCGGCTGCGGCCCGGAGTCCATGCTCCCGCCCAGCAGCGAGGTGCGTTCACCGAGGCCGATCAGCCCGAGGCCGGACCCCGGGAGCTCGAGTCGCTCCGCCCGCGCCGGCCCGTTCACGACGTCCACCAGCACGTGCCCGGCGGAGACCCGGCCGCTGACCCGGACCGTCGCGTCGGGCGCGTGCTTGCGGACGTTCGTCAGCCCTTCCTGGACGAACCGGTACACGGCGCGCTGCAGCGGTTGGGCCAGGGTGTCGGGCAGGTCCACGGTCGCGCGGGTCTCGAGACCGCTCTCCGCGATGAGCCGTGGCAGGTCGGCGAGCACCGGCTGCGGGGCGATCTGCCGATCGGTGCCGCCCGAGGCCCGGAGCACCTGGACCATCTCGCGCAGCTCCTGCAGGGTGACGACGCACAGCTGCCGGATCGTCCGCGCGAAGCCGCGTTCCGCTTCGTCGCGGCCCGCCATCTGCATCGCACCGGCCTGCACCGCGATGAGGGTGACCTGGTGGGAGACGACGTCGTGCATCTCGCGGGCGAGGAGCGCGCGTTCCCGGGACAGCGCGACTGCGGCGGCCTGGCGACGTTCGTCCTCGCGGGCCCGGTGCACCTCGACGAGCTGGCCGGTGAGGCGCGCCCGCGTCTGCACGAGCAGTCCGACGGCGAGCGGACCGAGCGCGAAGATCAGCGCGTAGACGACCGACACGACGATCTCGCCGGGGGACTGCGGCGGCCCGACGAACCCACCGAAGCCGACGAACTGCACGAGCGCGGCCAGGAGCATCAGCCACCGGCGGTCGGTGCGCTCTCCGAGCGTGAACAGTGCGACGCTCGCGGCGACGACCGCGGACCCGACGAACAACCCGGGCACGGTCAGGGCGAAGGCGAGCACCGGGAAGCGGCGGCGGAGCAGAAGCGCCGCTGCGGCGACCAGGGACAGCACCGTCTCGAGGGTGGTCGCCCCGGAGATGTCGAGCACGGCGTCGGCGAGGGCGGCAGCGACGAAGAGGACGTCGAGAAACCACCAGGCTGCGCGGCGGGTGCGCACCCAGCGCAGGCCGGCGTCCACGAGGAGGTCGAGCCTCCTGTCGGTCGCGGCGAGGACACGTCGGACGCGACCGGCCGTCGGTCGGTCAGCCATCCAGCAGACCGGCCTCGGCTGCGCGCAGGGCGAGCTGGACCCGTGTCGAGACGCCGAACGCGGACAGGAGGGCGCGGACGTCCTCCTTCACGGTGCCGGTGCTGACGCCCAGGCGAGCGCCGATGTCCGGGTTGCTCGCGCCGCTGGCGACCAGGCGCACCACGGCGTGCTCCCGTTCGGAGAGCGACGGCGGTGGCGGACCGGACGGCTGCGCGGCGAACAGGCGCGATCGGTCGACGCCCGGGGCGATGACCACCCCACCCCGAGCGAGCACACGGACGTACTCGGCGAGTCCCTCGGGATCGGTGTCCTTGAGCAGGAACCCAGCGGCGCCGAGCTCCATCGCCCGCCCCACGTACTCGTCCGTGTCGAAGGTGGTGAGCATCGCGACCGCCGGCGGTTCGGCGAGGGCCTGCAGTGCGCGGAGGACCTCGATCCCGTCCACACGCGGCATGCGCACGTCGAGCAGGACGACGTCCGGGGCGTGGTCGCGGATGACCCGCACCGCGTCGACGTCCCCGGTCGTGGCGACCACGTCGATGTCCGGCGCGGCGCCGAGGATGAGTTCGAAGCCGTACCGGACGAGCGTCTCGTCGTCGACGATCACCACCGTGGTCACGGCCGTCATCTTGCCACGCACGTTGGCGTTCCGAGGTCGACTCGCTACTGTGATGGGAACTGGTCATGTCCGCGCATGACCACCACCCAGGACCAGCAACGGAGCACGAGGGACGCATGACGAGCCGCATCACCGAGGGTGCCGAACCGAAGCACCAGCAGTTGCGGCGGATCCTGCTCGACCTCGCCACCGCACGCCTGGCCCCCGGCGCCGCGATCCCGTCCGAACGCCAGCTCATCGCCGAGTACGGCGTCTCACGGATCACCGTGCGCGAAGCCCTCGGGCAGCTCGTCAACGAGGGCTACCTGGAGCGCGTCCGCGGCAAGGGCACCTTCGTGGCGCACCGCCCCGTGCAGTCGACGCTGCACCTGGCGTCGTTCACCGAGGAGATGCGCGCGATGGGCCACGTCCCGACGACGGTGGTCCTGGTGCGCGAGGAACGTGTGCCGCCGAGTGACACCGTGGCGGCCCTGCGGCTCGACGCCGAGGTGTCGGCCTTCCACGTGAAGCGACTCCGGATGGCGGACGGCGCTCCGGTGTCGATCGACGACGCCTGGCTCGTGGCCGATGCGTTCCCGGGGCTGCTCGACCACGACCTGTCCGGGTCGGTGTACTCGATCATCGCGAACGAGTACGGCATCCCGATCGACCGGGCGCAGCAGACGGTGGCCGCGAACCCGGCTGCCGACGACGTCGCGACGCTGCTCGGCACGAAGACCGGTGCTCCGGTGCTCGAGTTCGACCGGGTGTCGTACGCGGGGGAGCGCCCCGTGGAGCACACCCGCAGCTGGTACCGCTCGGACCGCTACCGCGTGCAGATGGAGGTCACCGCGACCCCGGCGGTCGCGTAGTCCGGCACGAACGCGAAAGCGACTGTGTGCCGCGAACAGTTCGCGGTACACAGTCGCTTCGGCGGGAAGAACCGGCGAAGAGCCGGGGTGGCCCGGGTCAGACCTCGAACAGGGTGTCGCCGTCGAGCACCGAGGTGCCCACCGTGCCCTGGTCGACGGTGTCCGGCGCGGAGCCGAGCACCACGACGGGGCAGATCGGCGAGTAGCCGGCGGCCGAGATCACCGACGGGGTGAACCGGACGACGGGGTCGCCGGCCGTGACCGTCGACCCCTCGGTGGCGAGGAGCTCGAAGCCCTCGCCCGACAGCTTCACGGTGTCGATGCCGACGTGCACGAGGACGTCCGTGCCCGCCGAGCCCTGCAGCGCGAACGCATGCGGGTGCAGCTTCACGATGGTGCCGTCGACCGGGGCCACCGCGGTGACCGCGCCCTCGACGCCCGTCGGGTCGACGGCCACACCGGCGCCGACGAGCTGGCCGGCGAACACCGGGTCCGGTACGTCAGCGAGGGCGACGACCGGGCCGGCGAAGGGCGTGCGGACCGCCGTCACAGTTCGTCCTGGATGTCCTGCGCGAGGTTGTCGGCGATGGTGCCGACGATGACCTGCCAGCCGGTGCCGCCGCCGACGACGGCCTGGGCCCCCGCAGCCTGCAGCGCGGCCTTGTCGACGAGGTCGCCGTCCTCGACCTCGACGCGGAGGCGCGTGATGCAGCCCTCGACCTCTTCGATGTTGTCGGCACCGCCGAGCGCGGCGATGATGTCGGCTGCCTTGATGTCGGCCATCGTTTCCTCCTCGTTAAGGGTTTTCGTACCAGGTTGACACGGGACCGGTCTCGGTTCAGACTACGGAACTGGTCATGACCGGACAGGACCGGACCTGGCGACACCGCCGAGGTTACCTGCGCTGGCTGCACGACTCAACTCACCCCGACAGCTCCACCCAATGACGAGAGGACCTCCGATGAGCGCCACCACTGCCACGGACGTGCCGGAGAAGAAGAAGCCGAAGAAGCAGTCCCGGCTGTTCGCGCAAGCCCAGCGCCTCGGACGGAGCCTGCTCCTGCCGATCGCGGTGATGCCCGCCGCGGGCATCCTGCTGCGCCTCGGTCAGTCCGACATGCTCGGCGCGATCCCCGGCTTCGAGCAGGGCGCGACGATCATCGCCGCCGCGGGCAACGGTGTGTTCACCTGGCTGCCGCTGCTCTTCGCGGTCGGCATCGCGATCGGGTGGGCGAAGAAGTCTGACGGCACGACCGCGCTCGCCGCCGTCGTCGGCTACATGGTCATGTACCAGGTGTTCGCGGCGATGTCGCCGATCGTCCTCGCGGGGGTGAAGGACGCCAACGGCGACCAGGCCACCATCAACTTCGGCGTCCTCGGCGGCATCGTGATGGGCCTCGTCTCGGCGGTCATGTGGGAGAAGTTCCACCGCACGAAGATGCCCGACTTCCTCGGGTTCTTCTCCGGCCGTCGCCTCGTCCCGATCCTGACCGCGGTCGCTGGTCTGGTCATCGCCGTCCTGATGTCCTTCGTGTACCGCTACTTCGACATCGCGCTGACCGCCGCCGGCCAGGCCGTGGCCGACAACGCCGTCATCGGTGGCGGCATCTTCGGGTTCGTCAACCGCATGCTCATCCCGATCGGGCTGCACCAGCTGCTCAACTTCTTCCCGTGGTTCCAGCTCGGCAGCTTCACTTCGGGCGGGGTCACCTACCACGGCGACATCGCGCGCTTCCTCGCCGGTGACCCGACCGCTGGCATCTTCCAGGCCGGCTTCTTCCCCATCATGATGTTCGCGCTGCCGGCCGGTGCGCTCGCCATCTGGCGCAACGCCAAGCCGCAGAACCGCAAGCTCGTCGGCGGCATCATGCTCTCGGCCGCGCTCACCTCGTTCGTGACCGGCATCACCGAGCCGCTCGAGTACTCGTTCATGTTCGTGGCGTTCCCGCTGTACATCATCCACGCGGTGCTCACCGGGACCTCGCTGGCGCTGGTCAACGCCCTCGGGATCCACGACGGGTTCTCGTTCTCGGCCGGTGCGATCGACTACGTGCTGAACTTCGGCAAGGCGGACGGAGCGATCTGGCTCATCCCGATCGGCCTCGGCTACGCGGTCGTCTACTACTTCCTGTTCAGTTTCGTGATCAAGAAGTGGAACCTCCGCACGCCCGGGCGTGAAGAGGACACGATCGCCGAGAACACGATCGACGCGGCCACCAAGCCGTAAGCGCGCGTTCCTGCAAGACGGGAGGCCCGGTGCCAGCTGGCACCGGGCCTCCCGTCCGTCTGTCGTCACCACCAGAGCGCTGGTACCGGTTTTGACAATCGTTATCAGCAAGCGCTACCGTCGGAGCATGCACAACCGCCTCCTCGCCCTCCCGCTCGTCGTCGGCGCCGCCGCGCTCGCCCTGACGGGCTGCGCGACCTCCTCGGCCTCGGGCAACGCCAGCAGCGACGGGAAGATCGCTGTCGTCGCCTCGACCAACGTCTACGGCTCGATCGCCCAGTCGATCGGTGGCGACCAGGTGTCGGTCACGAGCATTCTGAACGACCCCTCGCAGGACCCGCACTCGTTCGAGTCGAGCGCCCGCACCCAGCTCGCGGTGTCGAAGGCCGACCTGCTCATCGAGAACGGCGGCGGGTACGACGACTTCATGACCACGCTCGCCGACGCCTCGGACACGAATGCGGACACCATCAACGTTGTGAAGCTCTCCGGCTTGGACAAGGGCGGCGACGCCGAGTTCAACGAGCACGTGTTCTACAGCTACCCGACGATGGTGAAGCTCGTCGACGACGTCACGAAGCGCCTGTCCGCGCTCGATGCGGGCGACGAGGCCACGTTCGAGAAGAACGCCGACGCGCTCACGACGAAGCTCGAGGACCTCGAGTCCCAGACCGCCGACCTGAAGAAGACGTACGACGGCGAGAAGGTGGCGTACACCGAGCCGGTGCCGGGCTACCTCTTCGACGCGATCGGTCTCGACAACGTCACCCCCGAAGCGTTCTCCGAGGCGATCGAGGAGGGCGACGACGTCCCGCCGGCAGCGCTCAAGGACACCCTCGCGCTGTTCAGCGGCAAGAGCGTGGCGCTGCTCGCCTACAACGACCAGACCTCGAGCGCCGAGACCGAACAGGTCAAGAAGGCCGCCGACCAGAACGACGTCCCGGTGGTCGGTGTCACGGAGACGCTCCCCAAGGGGCAGGATTACGTCTCGTGGCAGCAGGCGAACATCGACGCGGTGCAGGCGGCGCTCCAGAAGTGACGACCTCGACCGCAGCAGCGACGACCGACAGCCCGGCGACCACCTCGGTGGACGACCGGGCTGCGGCCCGTCCGGTCCTGGCCCTGCGCGACGCCGGGCTGTCCTTCGGCGAACGGAAGCTCTGGGGACACCTGGACCTGGACATCGCGCCGGGGGAGTTCGTCGCGGTCCTCGGCCCGAACGGCGCCGGCAAGACCTCGCTCCTGCGCACGGTGCTCGGGCAGCAGCGCCTGACGAGCGGCACGATGTCGTTCCTCGGCCAGCCCGTCCGGCGTGGGCACCGGAAGATCGGCTACATCCCGCAGCAGCGGCTCATGGAAGCCGGCACCCCCCTGCGCGCGCGGGACATGATCGCGCAGGGCGTGACGGGGCACCGGTGGGGCGTCATGCCGACGGCGAAGGCCGACCGCGCCCGCATCGACCGCATCCTCGACGAGGTCGGCGCCACCGCGTTCGCCGACGCCCCGGTGGCCGAGCTGTCCGGCGGCGAGCAGCAGCGCACCCGCGTCGGTCAGGCCATCGCCGCCGACCCGGCACTGCTGCTGTGCGACGAACCCCTGATCTCACTCGACCTGCGGCACCAGCGCGGCGTCACCGAGCTCATCGACCGGCAGCGTCGGCAGCAGGGTGCCGCGGTGCTCTTCGTGACGCACGACGTGAACCCGATCCTCGACGTCGTCGACCGGGTCCTCTACATCGCCGGCGGCCGGTTCCGGATCGGTTCCCCCGACGAGGTCCTTCGTGCCGACGTCCTGAGCGACCTGTACGGCACCCCGGTCGACGTCGTCCGCACGATGGGCCGCATCGTCATCGTCGGCGCGAACGACGCGCACGACCACCACCACGGCGAGGTCGACCCGCACGCCCCGGCGTCGGACGAAGGGCGGATCTGATGGACGTCCTGTCGACGGTCTTCTCGTTCCAGGACTACGGCGAGCTCGTCGCCCTGGTGCAGAACTCGATCTGGGCCGGCGCGGTGCTCGGCATCGTCGGCGGGCTCATCGGCCCGTTCGTGGTGGCCCGGAACATGCCCTTCGCGGTGCACGGCATCTCGGAGCTGTCCTTCGCCGGCGCGAGCGCGTCCCTGCTGCTCGGTGTCAACGTCGTCACGGGCTCGCTCGTCGGGTCGGTGATCGCGGCGCTGCTCATCGGGGTGCTCGGCTCGAGAGCGCGCGACCGCAACTCGATCATCGCCGTGCTCATGCCGTTCGGCCTCGGGCTCGGCATCCTGTGCCTGGCGCTCTACAAGGGGCGTGCGGCCAACAAGTTCGGGCTGCTCACCGGCCAGATCGTGTCGGTGGACAACCCCCAGCTGACGTTCCTCATCGTCATCGCCGCCATCGTGGTCGCGACCCTGCTCGTCATCTGGCGGCCGCTGATGTTCGCGTCGGTCGACCCCGATGTGGCCGCGGCCGCCGGCATCCCGGTGCGGACGCTCGCGATCGTGTTCATGCTCGTCCTCGGCCTGGCCACCGCGGTGTCGGTGCAGATCGTCGGCGCCCTGCTCGTGCTGTCGCTGCTCGTCACCCCGGCCGCTGCGGCACTGCGGCTCAGCTCGCACCCGGTCGTGGTGCCGGTGCTGTCCACGGTGTTCGCCGTGGTGTCGGTCGTCGGTGGCATCCTGCTGGCACTCGGCGGCGGACTGCCGATCAGCCCCTACGTGACGACCATCTCGTTCGCGATCTGGGTGGTCTGCCGGATCGTCGGGGCCAGGCGCGACCGCCGTGGACGCGACCGGGTCGTCCGCCGCGACCAGCGTGGCGGGGGCGCACCGGGCCTCCCGTCCGGAACGAACGGAACCGGAACCGGAGCCGGAGCCGGTTCCGGAACGTCAGCCGAAACGAAGGTGGGTGCACCAGCATGAACGCCGTGCAGAAGGTCAAGCGGAACACGTGGCAGCGCGAAGCGGTGCGCGGCGCCCTCGACTCCACCGAGGGGTTCGTCAGCGCGCAGGCGCTGCACCAGCACCTGCGTGACGAGGGCTCGACGATCGGCCTCGCCACCGTCTACCGGGCGCTCGCCGACCTGGCGACCGAGGGCGACGCCGACTCGTTGCAGCAGGACGGCGAATCGCTGTACCGGGCCTGCACGACGGACGCGCACCACCACCACCTGATCTGCCGGAACTGCGGCCGGACCGTCGAGATCGAGGCGGACCCCGTCGAGCAGTGGGCGCAGGACGTCGCTGCCGCCAACGGGTTCACGAACGCCAGCCACGTCGTCGACATCTTCGGCGAGTGCGCGGTGTGCACGGCATCTGCCGCCGCAGCCGGACCGCGGACCGGCGACGCCGACGGCGAGTAGCGTCCGCGCCATGCACGTCATCCTGGTCCCCGGGTTCTGGCTCGATGCGAGCGCGTGGGACGACGTCGCCCCGGTGCTGCTGCAGGCAGGCCACACGGTCGAGGCGATCACCCGCGACGGCGACACGCTCGACGAGCAGGTCGCGGCGCTCGTGGAGCGCCTGGACGACGTCGCCAGCCCGGACGAGCCCGTCGTGCTCGCCGGACACTCGGGCGCCGGACCGATCGCCTACATGGCCGCCGACCAGCGGCCCTCACTCGTCGCACACCTGCTCTACGTCGACACGTTCCCCGGTCCCGCCGGCGGCTGCGTGAACGACGAACTGCCCGTGGTCGACGGTGTGGTGCCGCTGCCGTCGTGGGACGTCTGGGAGCCGGCCACCGTGCGCGGGATGACGCCGGCGTTGCGGGAGTCCTTCGAGCACCGCGCGATCCCGGAGCCGGCCGCCGTGCCGTCCGACCGGTTCCACTACGCCGACGCCGCCCGGCACACGATCCCGGCGACGGTGATCACCTGCGAGATCCCGGCGACCGAGCTCGCGACGATGGTGGCAGACCACCAGACCTGGGCCGCGGAACTCGTCGCGACCGAGGAGCTCAGCATCGTCGGACTCGAGACCGGCCACTGGCCGATGTTCACGGCGCCGCGCGAACTCGGCGAGCTCATGGTGCGCGCGCTTGCGACACGCCCGGAGCTCGCGTAAGCTCATCCCTTGGTCCTCCACGTCCGCGTGGTGGACCCGTTGTTCCAAGCCCTCCGATCGTCGCGAACGCCGCGGTCGCGTGGTGTCCGTTCCCCCTTCGACAGGGGCTGCGGGCCTGGGCGGTGTGCACAACCCCCTCGCATGCACCACTCCGGTGGTCCTGCGCGTGCGCACCAGGCAAGTGAACTTGGGTGCGGCCGTCCGGTCGCACGGTACCTCAGGAGGAAACCATGGCAGCAGTGTGCCAGGTGACCGGCGCCGTTCCCGGCTTCGGTCACAACATCTCGCACTCGCACCGCCGGACGAAGCGCCGCTTCGACCCGAACGTGCAGAAGAAGACGTACTACGTGCCGTCGCTGCGTCGCAACGTGACGCTCAACGTCAGCGCTAAGGGCATCAAGGTCATCGACGCACGGGGCATCGAGTCCGTCGTCAAGGACGTCCTCGCCCGTGGGGAGAAGATCTGATGGCGAAAAAGGGTCAGGACATCCGTCCGATCATCAAGCTCCGCTCGACGGCGGGCACCGGGTTCACGTACGTGACCAAGAAGAACCGTCGGAACAACCCCGACCGTCTCGTGCTGAAGAAGTACGACCCGGTGATCCGCAAGCACGTCGACTTCCGTGAGGAGCGCTAAGCATGGCGAAGAAGAGCAAGATCGCGAAGAACAACCAGCGTGCCGTCATCATCGCGCGCTACGCCGAGCGTCGTCTCGAGCTGAAGAAGGCCCTCGTGGACCCGAACGGCTCCGACGAGTCGCGTGAGGCCGCTCGCGTGGGCCTGCAGAAGCTGCCCCGCGACGCATCCCCGATCCGCTACCGCAACCGCGACGCGATCGACGGCCGCCCCCGTGGCCACCTGGGTGAGTTCGGCATCAGCCGTGTCCGCTTCCGCGACATGGCCCACCGTGGAGAGCTCCCCGGCATCACGAAGAGCTCCTGGTAAGCACTCGCAGCACCCGACGCCCCGTCACCTCCTGGTGGCGGGGCGTTCGCTGTGTCCGGGGTACAAGGGCGCCTCAGGGGTCACTTCTGCCCCGCTGGACCCGCGACAAGCCCGGAAATCCGGGCGAGTCGGCTGAATTCGTCCGATGTGGCTGGTAGGTTCAACTCCGGTTCCGCCGGGCCCTCGGCCCACTGGCACCGTGGCACGGGGCAACCGCTCCGGGCGCCGGACGGCACGTCCGTCCGACCGATACTGCAAGAAGTCCGAGGAGGACATCCAATGGCTGACAAGTCACTGAACCGCACCGAGCTCGTCGCTGCCGTCGCCGCCGAGTCCGGCCAGAGCCAGGCCACCGTCAACGGCGTCGTCGACGCGCTCTTCAGCGTCGTCTCGTCGTCCGTCGCGGACGGCACGAAGGTCACGATCCCCGGTTGGATCGCCTTCGAGAAGACGCACCGCGCCGCCCGCACCGGCCGCAACCCGCAGACGGGTGAGGCCATCGAGATCGCCGCGAGCGACTCGGTCAAGGTCAGCGCCGGCTCGAAGCTCAAGGCTGCGGTCAAGTAAGACTGTTCCGCGCATCGGGAGGGACGGCTTCGGCCGTCCCTTTCGTCGTTCCCGGGGTGCGTGCGTGGACGGGCGCGCGTGCGTGCGCCCGGTGCGCATGTCCTGCCTGGAGGCCCGTGCCGGTTCCCACAGGTCGGCCCGGCCGGTTCGGTGGCCGGGTGGGCACCGCCTAGGCTTGACGGGTGAATCGGATCGCGCGCATCGCCGGTCCCGCCGTGCTCCTGCTCGTCGGGTTCGTGGCGCTGCTCACGGCACTCGTCATCGGCGGTGGTGCGAACGCAGCGCTGATCGCCGACCCCGGTGCCCTGGTCCGTTTCGGTCTGCCGATCTCGCGGTTGGTCGTGGACCTGTCCGCCGCTGCGACGATCGGCGGCCTCGCGCTGGCCACCGTCGGACTCTCGCGCTCCGGCCCGGAGTGGAACCGCGCCATCGACGTCGCGGCCGCCGCCAGCGGGCTCTGGACGGTGTCGTCCGCGGTCACCACCTTCTTCACGTTCCTGAGCGTCGCCGGTTCGAAGATCAGCATCGACGAGCAGTTCGGCCAGTCGATGGGCGTGTTCCTCACCGGCACGGACCTCGGGCTCGCTTGGCTCGTGACGGTGCTCGTCGCCGCTGCCGTCACGGTGCTCTGCTTCGCCGTCCGTTCGCGGGGCATGGTCGCCCTGACCGCCGGCGTCTCGATGATCGGGCTCATCCCGCTCGCACAGCAGGGCCACGCCGCCGGCACCGCGAGCCACGACGCCGCCGTGACCGCGCTCGGGCTGCACCTGGTCGGCGCCGCGCTCTGGGTCGGTGGCCTGACCATGCTCGTGCTTCTGCGCGGCGTGCTGCCCGGTGACCGCCTGGCCGTGGTCGTCGCGCGGTACTCGAGCATCGCGCTCGGGTGCTTCGTGCTCGTGGCGGTGTCGGGTGTCGCCTCGGCACAGATCCGCGTGGGCGCTCTGTCGAACCTGTTCACGCCGTACGGCACCCTCGTGCTGGTCAAGATCGGCGCGATCGTCGCCATCGGGGTCCTCGGTGCCGTGCAGCGTCGGCGTGCGATTCGCTCCCTGACCGAGGCGCCGGCACGGCACCGCCCGTTCTGGACCTTGATCGTGGTCGAGCTCGCCGTGATGGGTGTCGCATCGGGCTTCGCCGCGGCGCTCGGACGCACGGCCACCCCGGTCGACCAGATCGCGCTGAGCAAGACGACCGACCCGAGCCCCGCTGAGCTGCTCACCGACGACCTGCTGCCGCACGCGCCCGGGGCCTGGGGCTGGCTGACGCAGTGGAACATCGACCTGTTCTGGCTGATGGCCGCCGTGCTGCTCGCTGCGACGTACACGGCCGGGGTCGTGCGCCTGCGCCGCACCGGGGTCCACTGGCCGGTGCGCCGTTCGGTGGCGGCGGCCCTCGCGATCATCTCGCTCGTCGTCGCGACGTCCGGTTCGCTGCACCAGTACGACCGGTTCCTGGTGTCGGCGAACGTCGGCGCGCACGTGCTGCTCGGCCTGGTGGTGCCGGCGCTGGTGTGGGCGGCGGCTCCCGTCGTGCTCATCCGGGCCGCGGTGCACCCGCGCGACGACGACAGCACCGGCGTGCGCGAGTGGACCGGTGTGCTGGTCGACAACGCCGCGGTCCGCTACCTGGTGCAGCCCTTCCCGGCGTTCCTGCTCGCCGCAGCGGTGTGGTGGGCGTACTTCGCCACCGACGCCGTCCGGTGGTCGGTGAGCGACTCCACGGGGCGCACGGTCATCGACGTGGGCTTCCTGCTCGTCGGGCTCCTGGCGATGCCGACGCTCTTCACCCCGATCGCGGCCGGCCAGCAGCACCCGACCCGCGCAGCGGCGGTCGTGCGGATCGTCGGGGCCGCGGTCGTCGCCGCCGGAGCGGTGTCGCTCGGCGTTGCGATGCGCGGGCCGCTCGGACTGCTGCAGGCGTCGTGGTTCGGGGCGATGGGGCGGACGTGGGGCCCCGATCCGCTCGTCGACCAGGCCCGTGGCGGGCTCGTGCTCGTGGTCGCCGGGGTGCTGCTCCTGGTGGCGGTCGTCGTGGTGGTGCTCGTGCAGCTGCGGCGCGCTGGATCGCCGGCGCGCACGCTCGGAGCGGACGCGCGCACCCTCGAGCAGGACGCACGATGAGCGTCGAGCTCAGCGACGAGCAGCGGGCCGTCTTCGAGTACATCGAGCACACCCGCGACCACGTCTTCATCACCGGTCGTGCCGGCACGGGCAAGTCGACCCTGCTCAACCACCTGTCGTGGAACACCGAGAAGCAGGTCGTGATCTGCGCACCGACCGGGGTCGCGGCCCTGAACGTCGGTGGCCAGACGATCCACTCGTTGTTCCGCCTGCCGATCGGCCTCATCGCCGATGCCGAGCTGCGCCAGGGACCGGACACCCGCAAGCTCCTGAACACCATCGACACCCTGGTGATCGACGAGGTCTCGATGGTGAACGCCGACCTGCTCGACGGGATGGACCGTTCGCTGCGCAAGGCCCGCGGGCGGCAGTTCGAGGCGTTCGGCGGGGTCCAGGTGGTCATGTTCGGCGACCCGTACCAGTTGCCGCCGGTCCCGGGTGGTGCCGACGAACGCGCCTACTTCACCGACCACTACCGGTCGATGTGGTTCTTCGACGCCAAGGTCTGGCTCGAGGCGAAGCTGAACATCATCGAGCTCGCCACCGTGCACCGCCAGCGCGACGACGCCTTCGCCGCCATGCTCACGGCGGTGCGGCACGGCCGGGTGACCGCCGAGATCGCCGACCAGCTCAACACCGCGGGCGCACGGCCCTCGCCCGACGACGCCATCACCCTCGCCACCCGGAACGACACCGTCGCGCGCATCAACAAGGCGGCGCTCGAACGGTTGCCCGGCAAGGTGAAGACCGCGAAGGCCGACGTCAACGGTGACTTCGGCGGGCGGAACTTCCCGGCCGACGAAGCCCTCGAGCTCAAGCCCGGTGCGCACGTGATGTTCCTGCGCAACGACGCCGACCAGCGGTGGGTGAACGGGACGCTCGGCATCGTCACGGCGATCCGCGACACGGTCTGGGTCGACGTCGACGGAGAATCGTTCGAGGTCCAGCCGTCGGTGTGGGAGAAGTTCAAGTACTCCTACGACGCCGACAAGAAGGAACTCAAGAAGGACACCGTCGGTGAGTTCCAGCAGTTCCCGTTGCGGCTCGCGTGGGCGGTGACGATCCACAAGTCGCAGGGCAGCACCTACGACCGCGCGGTGGTCGACCTGGGCAACCGGGTGTTCAGCGCCGGACAGACCTACGTCGCGCTGTCACGCCTGACCTCGCTCGAGGGGCTGTACCTGACCCGGCCGCTGCGGCCGCAGGACATCATCGTCGACACGGACGTCCGGCGCTTCATGTCCGAAGCGCCACGCATCGTCGCGACGGCACTCGAAGCCCGGAAGCCGGAGCCCGCCGCCGACGCCGACGCCGACCCCGACGACGACGCCTGACGCACCCGCGCTCCGCACACACGCCCCGCACTCACGCTCCCCGCACTCGCTCCGCACACACGACGACGCCCGCCTGCCGGAGCGGCAGACGGGCGTCGGGGAGCGTGTCGGTGTGTCAGGCGCGAGCCGCCGCACGCAGCGCGCGGAGGTTCTCCTTGTCGGCACCGAGCGCCGTCAGCAGCAGGATGACACCGACGATGGCGTGGAACACGTTGTCGGTGGTGTTCAGCGCGAAGATGTTCGCCGAGGTGTTGACGAAGACGAAGCCGTAGACGGCCAGCACCACGAGCACGGCGCCGACCACCAGGTTGCCGTTCCGCGAACCGATGGTGGTGCCGAGCCCGGTGATGAGCAGGACCGCGGCGAGCAGCACCCAGATGAGGGCGAGCGGCGGGTTGACCCCGAAGGCGTTCCAGAGCATCCCGCCCTGGCGGCTGAAGAAGCCGGGGTCGCCGTCGGCGGCGAAGAAGAAGCCCAGGATGCCCCAGAGTGCGAGGACGCCACCGACCGTGAGTGCGAGCCCGCGGTTCGGTGAGGCGGTGATGCCCGGTTCCTTGATGGCCACTTCGGTCTCCTCCTCGTACACTGCCGACGCGACGTGCGTCAGTCCGTCGGTGCCCGCCGGACTGAGCGGCGCGGCACTGAGCGGCACAGCGCGGGATCCGCGGGTGACGGCCGCACGGTTCCCAGCCTCCGGCCGGTGAGCCAACGGTATCGTGTCCGACCCCGACCGTCCGAATCGCAGCGCCGTCACCAGGCGGGCGACGAGACCGACGACGACCACTCCGAGGAGGACCAGTCCGGTGACCTTGACACCCGAGCGCAGTGCACCGGAGTCGCGTGGACCGAGCGTCTCGCGGCGGTTGCGGTGGGGTGTGCTGGCGGCTCTGGGGTTCGTGATCGTGCCTTCCGTCTACGCGGCCGCGGTGCTGACGCCGGTGGGGCAGCGCATGGAGGACGCCGCGCTCGGCGGGGTCCGTGAGTCCGACCTGTTCAGCTCGGACACTGCGCTCAACGTCATCTCGGTGCCGGTGATCCTGTTGCTCGTTGTCGTGATCGTCGCGGTGGCGTTCGCCAGGCGACGGCTCTCGGTGGGGCTCGGCGCGGGTGCAGTGGTGCTCGCGTCGGCGGCCACTTCGACGCTCGTCAAGCGTATCGCCGAGCGCCCGGAGATCGCCCAGTCGACGACGCCGAACTCGTTCCCCTCGGGGCACGCGACCATCGCGCTGGCCGCGCTGTTCGCCGTCCTGATGGTCACGCCCCGTCGCTTCCGGCCGATCGTCACCCTGCTCGGTGCCGCCTACGCGGTCTTCGTCGCCAACCAGACGGTCGTCTACGGCTGGCACCGGGTGAGCGACATCATCGGGGCGTGCGCGATCGCGATGTTCTGGCTCGGCGTCGTCCGGGCGTTCGGTCCGAGGGTCGACCGGGGCCTCCGAGGTGACCGGGACGGCCGTCGGGGTCCGCGCCGGGTGGTCAGCGTCGTCCTGCTCGTCGCCACCGGGGTCACGCTGGCCGTCGGCGTCGCCGCGCTCGTCGTCGGCCTGACGGGGGACGGCGCTCACGACCACGCCGCGATCCTGATGGCCGGACGACTGGCCTCGAGCGCGAGCGTCCTGGCGGTGGTGACCGCGGTGTGGTTCCTCGACGGCATGCACCACGCGGCCCGGACGGACCCCGCAGCACTGCCCGCAGCGCGCTGACGCCTGGTGGGAATGCACCGGCGTACGCTACGTTGTACCCAGCAAGTCGATGCAAACGCATTGATATCGCGAAAGGCGGCGCATCATGCAGTTCGGCATCTTCACGGTCAGTGACGTCACGACCGACCCCACGACCGGCACCACGCCGGACGACACCCAGCGCGTCCGCGACATCCTCACGATCGCGCAGCACGCCGACCAGGCCGGACTCGACGTCTTCGCCACCGGCGAGCACCACAACCCGCCGTTCGTCGCCTCGTCGCCGACCACGTTGCTGGCCTACCTCGCGGCGAAGACGAAGGACATCACGCTCTCGACGAGCACCACGCTCATCACCACGAACGACCCGGTGCGCATCGCCGAGGAGTACGCGATGCTCCAGGTGATCTCCGACGGCCGCATGGACCTCATGATGGGGCGCGGCAACACCGGCCCGGTCTACCCGTGGTTCGGGCAGGACATCCGCCAGGGCGTCAACCTGGCGATCGAGAACTACGCGCTCGTCCGCCAGCTCTGGGAGAACGACGTCGTCAACTGGCAGGGCAAGTTCCGCACGCCGCTGCAGGGCTTCACCTCGACGCCGCGCCCCCTCGACGGCGTGCCCCCGTTCGTCTGGCACGGCTCGATCCGCACGCCCGAGATCGCGGAGCAGGCCGCCTACTACGGCGACGGCTTCTTCCACAACAACATCTTCTGGCCGATCCAGCACACCGAGCAGATGGTCGGGCTGTACCGCCAGCGCTTCGAGCACTACGGCCACGGCCGTGCGGACCAGGCGATCGTCGGTCTGGGTGGGCAGTTCTTCGCCCGCAAGAACTCGCAGGATGCGGTCGACGAGTTCCGGCCCTACTTCGACAACGCCCCGGTCTACGGGCACGGCCCCTCGATGGAGGACTTCGCCGCCCAGACCCCGCTCACGGTCGGTTCGCCGCAGCAGGTCATCGACCGGTACGCGGCGATGAAGGACCACGTCGGCCACTACCAGCGCCAGCTGTTCCTGGTCGACCACGCCGGGCTGCCGCTCAAGACCGTGCTCGAGCAGATCGACATCCTGGCGACGGACATCGTGCCCGAGCTGCGCAAGCTGAACGACGAGGGCCGTCCGTCCGACGTGCCGTCGAACCCGCCGAGCCACACGGAACGCGCCGCCGCGGCGCTCGCCGCCGGCACGGTCGGCAGCGACCACGTCGCCGCCGAGGACGAGTGGACCGGCGCCTCCGTCTGACGCTCCCGGCGCTCGGTTCGTGAGCAGGAATGGTCGGGTCCCGCGAGGCGACCCGACCCTTTCTGCTCACCATGCGCAGTGGGCGCGACCACGGCCGTGCCGGGAGGGACGGTGCCAGCTGGCACCGGGCCTCCCGTCCGCCCCGGCGCGTGTCCAGTGCGCCCATCGCGAAAGCGACAGTCCTGCGGATGGCGCTGCCGTCACCTTCGCGAAAGCGACAGTTGCCCGCCGATCATCGGCGGAGATCTGTCGCTTTCGCGAGCGGGGCGTCCGGCTCGGTGACCGGACGGGCCGGCACGAGCTTCAGGCCGACGACGCAGCCGACGATCCCCGCGATGAACAGCACGCGCAGCAGGGTGACGGGCTCGGCGCCGGTGGCCATGCCCCACAGCACCGTCAGGGCTGCACCGGTGCCGGTCCACACGGCGTACGCGGTGCTGATCGGGATGTGCTTGAGGACGTAGCCGAACGCGCCCAGGCTGACCACGATCGTGATCGCGAACACGAGCGTCGGTCCGGGTCGGGTGAAGCCGTCGCTCTCGCCGAGGGCGGTCGCCCACACGGTCTCGAGCGTGGCGCTGAGGAACAGGACGATCCAGGCCACCTCAGCTCACCACCTTGAGGCCGACGACGCAGGCGACCAGGCCGAACACGAGGCCGAGTCGTGCGAGCGACGCGGCTTCTTGCCGGCGCAGGATCGACACGACGACCGTCAGCGAGGCGCCGATGCCCACCCAGACGGCGTAGGCGGTGCCCACCGGGATCGACTTCATCGCGAACGCGAGCCCGATCATGCTCAGCGCCATGCCGGCGATGAACACGATCGTCGGCACGACCTTCTTGAAGCCGTTCGAGGCGCTCAGTGCGGTGGCCCAGACGGCCTCGAGCACGCCGCTCAGCACGAGGATGACCCATGCCATGACGATGTTCCCTTCGTTCGGTCGCATAGTCGCACGACTGTGCGACAACGACCTCGACGGTAGCACGAGTTCGTACGACTGTGCGAGTATGGCGGTGTGGCCAGGAGCATGGACGTCGAGCAGCGGCGCCGTACCGTGTCCGAAGCCGCGTGCCGGGTGCTCGCCCGCGACGGACTCGGGGCGCTGAGCGTCCGGAACGTCGCGGCAGAGGCCGGACTGCCGCCGAGCACCGTCCGCTACACCTTCCCGACGCAGGCGAGCGTCCGGTCGCACGCGCTCGAGCTCGTGTTCGACGCGACCGCGGCCCGGATCGACGCCGTGCCGGCGGACCTGCGGGGCACGGCGTACGCGCACGCGGTCCTGCTCGAGCTCCTGCCCCTCGACGAGGAGCGACGCATCGAGCTCGACGTCTACCTGGGCCTCGGCACGGCAGCGCTGACCGACACCGAGCTGCGGCCGTTCCACGACCGGGTCGTCGACGAGATGCGGGAGTGGTGCGGGCGGATCCTGCGGGCGCTCGGGGTGCCGGACGCCGACGTGCCCTACGAGACCCGGCGGCTGCACGCCCTGGTGGACGGGCTCGCGATGCACATCGTGCGGGTCGATCCCGGGGGTGACGCCTCGTGGGCGATCGACACGCTCGACCGGCACGCGGCGGGCATCGCCCGGGTCTGACTGCGCCACGGTGCGCTCGCACGGTGCCGGGTTCGCGGGCCGGTGCGGCGTTGTTGCTGGCGGGGGAGCGAGTGCACGGTGCCGGGTTCGCGAACCCGTGCGTCGTTGGTGGCTCCGTGCGGCGCTCCAGGCCTGCACCGAGCGGGCAACCCTGCACGGCGTGAACGAACTCGCACGGTGCGCAGGCGGCCGCGCGCGGACCGCCACGCAGCACGCGTCGCCTATCCTTTCCGGGTGACGACGACCACGCCGCCGCAGCAGCGATCCCGCTCCCGTTCCCTGACGGGCCCGGGCCTCGTGCTGCTCGCCGTCGTCGTGCTCCTGGGGATCCGGCTGCTGTCCCCGAGCATCGGGACCGCCGGCCTGCCGGACGTCGTGCAGGACTTCCTGACGCTGGCGATCAGCGTGGTGGTCGAGTCGCTGCCGTTCGTGGTGCTCGGCATCGTGCTGTCGATCGTCGTCGAGGTGTGGGTGCCGGTCGGTGCGCTCGAGAAGGTCCTGCCGCAGAACGCATTCGGCCGCCGCGCCGTGATCTCGCTGATCGGCATGCTGTTCCCGGTGTGCGAGTGCGGGAACGTGCCGCTCGCCCGCGGCCTGATGATGCGCGGGTTCACCCCTGCCGAGGCCGTCACGTTCCTGGTCGCCGCCCCCATCCTCAACCCGCTCGTGATCATCAGCACCGCGCAGGCGTTCGGCTGGTCCGGCTGGATCCTGCCGGTCCGGATCGTCGGCGGCTTCGTGATCGCGAACCTGGTCGGCTGGATCGTCGCCGCGCACCGCCGCCCGGCCGACCTGCTGCTGCCCGCGTTCGAGGCCCGGTGCCGCGCTGCGATCGGCGCACCACGGAGCCGGAACCGGTGGCGGGAGAGCGCCGCGCAGTTCGGCGGCGAGACCGCGACGATGATGCCGGCCCTGTTCGTCGGCGCCGGCCTGGCTGCGGCGATCCAGGTCGCCGTGCCCCGTTCCACGCTCGTCGCGATCGGCTCGAACCCGGTGCTGTCCGTCGCGGCGATGATGCTGCTCGCGATGACGGTGTCGCTCTGCTCGAACGTCGACGCGTTCTTCGCGCTGTCGTTCGCCTCGACGTTCCTGCCCGGGTCGATCACGGCCTTCCTGATCATCGGGCCGATCATCGACGTGAAGATGATCGCCCTGCTCCGCACGACGTTCCGGGTCCGGTTCCTGGTGCTGCTCGCCGTCGTGTGCGTCCTGTTCGCCGGCGCCGTGGGATTGGTGATGAATGTCCTCGTCTGACGCACGCAGCAGCAACGCTCCGGCCTACCTCGGGCTCGGGTCCGTGCTGGCGGTCGCCCTGTGCACGCTCTGGCTCGCACTGGTCGGGCACCTCGACCTGTACATCAACCCGCGGTACTCGGTGTTCACGATCGTGCTCGCCGCCGTCGCGGTACCCGCCTCGATCGCGGGCCTGGTGGTCATCGCACGCGGCCACGGCCACGAGCACGGTGACGACGCGGACGAGCACGAGCCGGACCACGACCACGGGCGGCGCGGACCCGGCCGTGGTCGCGCCCTCCGCCTCGCCCTCGGCGGGGCTGCCGCGATCGTCACGGTCGGGGTCACCGTGTCGATGCTGGTCCTGCCCCCGACGACGCTGTCCGCCCGCACCGCGCAGCAGCGGAGCGTGGACTCGGCGACCCTGTCGAACGCGACGGGCTCCGAGGCGGCGGTCTCCCTGCTCGGCAGCGAGGGCGTCGACACCTCGGAGTACGGCGTCAAGGACTGGGCGGCGCTGATCCGGCAGACCACCGACACCACGGCCCTGGTCGGCAAGCAGGTGCGGCTGTCCGGCTTCGTGGTGCCGGGCGAGGGCGGCTCGTTCACCCTGACCCGGTTCGTGATCAGCTGCTGCGCCGTGGACGCCCAGCCAGTCGGCCTCGGCGTGGTGACCGAGGGCGGCGACCGTACCGAGGCGGAGCCCGACGAAGGGCAGTGGGTCACGGTGACCGGCGCACTCGCGGCGAACCCGGACCAGTCCGCCGACGCCCGCATCGTCATCAAGGCCGCGAAGGTGCAGGAGATCGCGCAGCCGAAGGACCCGTATGAGTACTGAGACGGGCACGAGTACTGAGCGCGCGGGACGCCGCACCGACCGCCGCCCGGTCACGCGCCGGTTCCACCGCCGGTACCTCGCCGTCGTGCTCGTCCTGGCGGTCGTCGCCACGCTCGCCGCCGTCGTCGGGTCGCAGCAGGGCCCACGCCTGCGCGACGTGTCGTACGACGCCACCGGCCTGGTGTCCCGACCGGCGCAGCGGGTGATCCTGACGGCGAACCAGGCACTGCAGCAGGTGTCCGCCGCCGACGTCCGCGTCAGCCCCGCGGCCGCGCACACCGTGACCTCGAGCGGCAACACGATCGCGGTCGAGTTCGCCGGACCCCTGGCCTACGACCGCGACTACACGGTGACGGTCGCGAACGTCCGGGCTCCGGGGCAACGTGCCACCGCGGACCTCACCGCCGCCATCCGGACCGGCAGTACCGACGTCCTCGCCCTCGTGCCGGGAGCCGACGGCGCGAAGGACCGCATCGTGCGCCGCTCTCTCGACGCCGGCGGTGCGACGACCGTGTACCAGGGCGCCGAGATCTCGGAGTACGCCCGGCTCGGACGGTCCCTGGTGGTCGTCAGTGGCAGCGACGCGAGCTCCTCGGTCGACGTGGTCGCGCTGTCCGGCGGGGTGCAGGACCCGGACGCCCCCGTCGAGCACCTCACCCTGCCGTCCTCGCAGGGTCGGGTCACCGCCCTGCACGTCGCCGACGACGCGGCGTCGTTCGGGTTCGAGTACGCCGACACGTCCACCGGGCAGTCGCGGAACACCGGTCTGTACGTGGTCGACATGACGGGCACGCACCTGCCCACCGCGATCGCCGAGGACGGGAAGCCGCAGACGGGCGCCGTGCCGATGACGGTCGGGCAGTGGGCCTACGTGCCTCGGACGGAGAGCGCCCTGGTGCGGACGGGCAGCGACGACCTGGTGCTCGTCGACATGAGCGGCCGCGCCGACCCCGTCCGGCTCGGCAGCGCCACGTACCTGCACGGGTTCGTCGGCTCGGGCACCACGGCCGTGGTCGAGACCGGCACGGGCATCGAGCGCCTCGACCTGACCGACGGCGCGAAGACGGCGCTGCGGGCGCCGGCCGCGAGCACCGACGCGGCGGTGCTCGGCCGCATCGCCCCGTTGACGGACGACACGTACCTGCGCGTGCTGGGGGACGTGCGGTCGGACGGGACCGTCTCGGCACGGATCGTGCGTGTGGACGGCGGGCGGGCCTCCCGGCTGCCGGTGACCATCCCCGACGACGCGAGCGTCACGGCGGTCTGCCCGTCTCCGAACGGCCAGTTCGTGGCGGTCGCGACGAAGTCGGCGACCGACGAGCTGGTGAGCATCGTCGACGCGACCTCCGGTGCGCTCGAGGCGAGCATCGACGCGGGTTCCGTCGACTGGTGCGGCGCGCTGCCGTCCGGCGACGAGGTCGGCTGACGGCCCGACGGACAGACGGACAGGAGGCCCGGTACCAGCTGGTACCGGGCCTCCTGTGGTGCAGGTGGTGACGACTACGCCAGCGTGGCCGCGTCGATCACGAAGCGGTAGCGGACGTCCGAGGACAGCACGCGCTCGTAGGCCTCGTTGATCTGGTCGGCGCTGATGAGCTCGGTCTCCGGCAGGATGTCGTGCTCGGCGCAGAAGTCCAGCATCTCCTGGGTCTCGCGGATGCCGCCGATGGCGGACCCGGCCCAGCTGAGCCGGCGCGGGATCAGGGCGAACGCCGGGACCTCGAGCGGCTCGGACGGGGCGCCGACGTTGACGAGCGTGCCGTCGACCTTGAGGAGGCCGAGGTAGGCGCCCATCGGGATCTTCGCCGACACGGTGTTGATGATGAGCTCGAAGGAGTTCGCGAGCTTCTCGAACGTCTCCGGGTCCTTCGTCGCGTAGTGGGCCTTCGCGCCGTAGCGGAGCGAGTCGGCTTCCTTCGAGGTGGTCTGCGACAGGACGGTGACCTCGGCGCCGAGGGCGACGGCGATCTTGACGGCCATGTGGCCGAGGCCGCCCATGCCGATGACGGCGACCTTCGTGCCGGGGCCGGCCTTCCAGTGGTGCAGCGGCGAGTAGGTGGTGATGCCGGCGCAGAGCAGCGGCGCGACCTTCTCGATGTCGAGCGACTCGGGGACGCGGAGGACGAAGTCCTCGTTCACGACGATCGCCTGCGAGTAGCCGCCCTGGGTGATCGAGCCGTCGGCCGGGTCGACGCTCGTGTACGTGCCGATGTTGCCCTTGAGGCAGTACTGCTCCTCGCCGGCGACGCAGTTCTCGCACTCGCCGCACGAGTTCACCATGCAGCCGACGCCGACGCGGTCGCCGACCTGGTGCTTGGTGACGTTCTCGCCGACGGCGGAGACGTGGCCGACGATCTCGTGGCCGACGACCTGCGGGTACTGGATCTGGCCCCACTCACCGCGGACGGTGTGGATGTCCGAGTGGCAGATGCCGGCGTAGGCGATGTCGATCTCGACGTCGTTCGCTCCGACGTCACGACGGGTGATGGTGGTCTTGACGAGCGGCTCGGTCGCTGACGGTGCCGCGTACGCGTTGACGGTGCGCAATGATCTCCTCGTGGGGGTGCGTTGCGGGCCGGTTCCGGCCCGGAACCAGTCTGATGGGGCGCGCCACAGCGTGGGAGGTTCCAATGGGGCTCCCCAGTGCGGGAATCGGAGTGGTCAGGCCAGCCGTGCGAGGCGCCGGCCCGCGATCGTGGCGAAGCGCAGCGGGTCGGCCAGGGCGTCGTCCGGTTCCCCGGTGGTCTGCGTGGCGAGCACGGTGAGCGAGGCGGCGGCGGCGTAGTCGTCGAGCGAGGCCTCGATCGCGCCGGCGACGAGCATCGACCGGGCCCCGGGGGCGTGCGTCGCCGTGAGTGACCGCACCACCGACGGGACCTTGCCGGCGGCGGACTGCCCGTCGTACCGGCCCTCGCCGCTGATCACGACGTCGGCGCCGTCGAGTCGGTCGGCCAGCCCGAGGACCTCGGCGACACCGTCCGCGCCGCGGGCCAGGGTCGCACCCCAGGCGAGCAGGCCGAAGCCGACGCCACCCGCTGCACCGGCGCCCGGGGTCGCGGGGTCCACCGAAGGGAACCGTGCGGCCCAGGCGGCCAGCTGCTCGTCGAAGAATGCGACCCGCGAGGGCTCGATCCCCTTCTGCGGCCCGAACACGGCAGCCGCGCCGGTCGGGCCGAGCAGGGGAGAGGTCACGTCGGTCAGGACGGTGACGCCGAGCGGCGGCAGGGCACGCAGCGCGCCGCGGTCGCCGTCGTAGCCGAGCGCCTCGAGCACGGGCCGGCCGCCGTCGGTCGAGGCGCTGCCGCCGATGCCGAGCACGAGCCCCGTGGCACCGGCGTCGAGCGCGGCGGCGATCGCTTCGCCGAACCCCCGGCTCGTCGCGGTGTCCGGCAGGAGTTGGTCGAGCATCGGGAGACCGCTCGTCGCCGCGAGCTCCACCACCGCACGGCCGTCGGGCAGCATGAGCCACCACGTCTCGACGGGGGTGCCGGCGGGACCGGTCACGGTGACGGGGACCCGGACCGCACCGGGGACCGCGGTCGCGAACGCCTCGAGGGTGCCCTCGCCGCCGTCGGCCATCGGCACGAGCACCACGTCGTCGTCGGGGCGTTCGGTCAGCCAGCCGTCGCGGACCGCCTGGGCGACGGACGCCGCGGTCGCGGTGCCCTTGAACGAGTCCGGAGCCACCACGATGCGCACGGGACCACCGTAGTGGGGAGACGGCGACACGTGCTGGACAAGGTAGGCAAGGCTCACCTAAGTTAACGGTTAGGTGAGGCTCACCTAACTTCACGAACCAGCACTCGGGATCATCTCCATGTCGTCACTCCGTCGCGCCCTCACGGCCGCAGCGTCCGCCCTCGTCGTCCTCGCCGTGGCGACCGGCTGCACCGGCGGCGGCACCGGCACCGCGGGTGCGACGCAGGCGGCGGGTCGCGGGACGAGCGCGACGGATCCGGCCGCGGGCCTCCAGGCCATCGCCCCGGTGACCGACGCGAAGGACGTGACCGGCGAGCGCACCGCGACCCTGGCGACGGACCTGCCGCCGACGGCGAGCACGGTCGACGAGCCCGAGCTACCCGTCACCGTCACCGACAACCAGGACACCGAGGTGACCGTCACGGGCGCGGACCGGATCCTCGCGCTCGACATCTCCGGCACGCTGTCGTCCACCGTGTACGGCCTCGGCCTGGGGGACCACCTGGTCGGACGGGACGTCTCGACCGGCTTCTCCGGCACCGAGGACCTGCCGCTCGTCACCCAGAACGGCCACGAGCTCTCCGCCGAGGCGATCCTCGCGCTCCGCCCGACGGTGCTGCTGACCGACACCTCGCTCGGACCGTGGGACGTCGTCCTGCAGATCCGGAAGGCCGGCGTCCCCGTCGTCGTCCTGGACCCGCACCGCGACACCACGAACACCGACGCGATCATCGAGCAGGTCGCGACCGCGCTCGGTGTCCCGGCGACCGGCGACCGCCTGGCCGCCGAGGTGCACGCGCAGGAGCAGGCCGTCGCCGCGCAGGTGGCCCGGATCGCGCCGTCGGCTCGGGCCGACAAGCTGAAGATGGTGTTCCTGTACGTGCGGGGGAACGCCGGGATCTACTACCTGTTCGGCAGCGAGTCCGGCGCCGACTCGCTCATCGACGCCGTCGGCGGGCGGGACGTCGCGACGGAACAGGACTGGACGGGCATGCGCCCCGTCAACGCCGAGGCGCTCGTCGCGATGCAGCCGGACCTCGTCATCATGATGACCAAGGGCCTCGAGTCCGTCGACGGCGTCGACGGACTGCTCCAGCGGGTCCCCGCGATCGCGAAGACGCCCGCGGGCGAGCACCGCCGCATCGTGGACATGGCCGACACGACGGTGATGAGCTTCGGGCCGCGCACCCCCGAGATCGTGGCCGCGTTGGCAGCGGCGATCTACGGTCCGGCGGACGCCTCGTGACCGTCCGGGAGGAACGGATCGCGCCCGCCACGCACGTCCCCGCCGCGCCGGCGGTCACGTCCAGGTCGCGGGTCGGCCGCATCGCGCTCCTCACCACCGGGCTCGTGGTGGCGCTCGTCGTGGCGACGCTGGTGTCGGCGAGCGTCGGGCAGCTCGGGATCTCGCCCGCCGAGGTGCTCCGGACCGTGGGCCGGTCGCTCGGCCTGCCCGTGGACGGCCCCGCCGACGACCTCGTCACCCAGGCGCTGTGGACGATCCGGTTCCCGCGCGTGGTGATGGCGCTGCTGATCGGTGCCGCGCTCGCCGCAGCCGGTGTGCTCATGCAGGCCGTGTTCGCGAACCCCCTGGCTGACCCCGGCGTCGTCGGGGTGTCCGGAGGCGCGGCGTTCGGGGCCTGCGCCTCGATCGTGTTCGGGCTGCAGTTCGCCGGGTACTGGACGACGCCGCTGATGGCCTTCGCCGCTGGCCTGGTCGCGACGCTGCTCGTCTACGGGCTGTCCCGTGCCGGTGGCCGCACCGAGGTCGTCACGCTCCTGCTCACCGGCATCGCCGTGAACGCGTTCACCGGGGCGGGGCTCGCCTTCCTGACGTTCCTCGGCGACCAGCAGGCGCGCGAGCAGATCGTGTTCTGGCAGCTCGGGTCCCTGAACGGCTCGATGTGGGACCAGGCCGCAGCGATCGCCCCCGTCATCGGTGCGGGCCTCGTCGGTGCCGTCGTGCTGACGCGCTCGCTCGACCTGCTCGCCCTCGGTGACCGGGCCGCGCGGCACGTCGGGGTGCGGGTCGAGGCCGTCCGGGTCGTCGCGATCGTCGTGGTCGCCCTGCTCGTCGGCGCAGCGGTCGCGTTCGCCGGCATCATCGCCTTCGTCGGGCTCGTCGTCCCGCACCTGATGCGGATGGTCATCGGCCCGGCGCACGGCCCGCTGCTGCTGGTCTCGACGCTCGGCGGCGCCCTGCTCCTGACGATCGCCGATCTGCTCGCGCGCACCCTGGTGCCGTACGCGGACCTGCCGATCGGCATGCTGACCTCGCTCGTCGGCGGACCCTTCTTCTTCTGGCTCCTGCGCCGTGCACGCCGACGGTCGGGAGGCTGGGCATGACGGAGACGAGCACTGTCGGCGCTGTGGTCGTGTCCGGGATCGGCGTCGTCATCGACGGACGACCGCTGCTCGCCGACGTCGACCTGACCGTGCGCGCGGGCGAGGTCCTGGCGCTCGTCGGTCCGAACGGTGCCGGCAAGTCGACCCTGCTCCGGGCGATCGCCGGCGACCTCGCCCACAGCGGCACGGTCGCGATCGACGGGGTGCGCACCGGCGGCGTGCGCACCGGCGGCGAAGCACCGCTCGCCACCGCTCGTCGTCGCGCCGTGCTCGAGCAGGACACCGCCGTGGCCTTCGGGTTCCGCGTCGGCGAGGTCGTCCGGATGGGCCGGGCCCCGTGGCGGGGGACCCCGCGAGCGGTCGACGACGACACCGTGGTCGCGCGGGTGCTCGACCAGGTCGAACTCGCCGACCGGATCGACCAGGCGTTCCCCTCGTTGTCGGGTGGGGAGCGCGCCCGGGCCTCGTTCGCCCGGGTCCTGGCGCAGTCGACCCCGGTGCTGCTGCTCGACGAACCGACCGCCGCCCTCGACCTGCGACACCAGGAGGCCGTGCTGGCCGTCGCCCGTGCGCACGCCCGGGCCGGTGGTGCCGTCGTCGTGGTGCTCCACGACCTGAGCCTCGCCGGGGCGTACGCCGACCGCGTCGCCATGCTCGCCGGCGGCCGGATCGTCGCCGACGGCTCCCCCACTGACGTCCTGACCGCCGACCGCATCGGCACCGTCTACCGGCACCCGGTCACCGTCGTGCCCGACCCGAACACCGGTACGCCCGTCGTCGTGCCGTCCCGAACCCTCCAGGAGGCCTCCTCGTGACCACCCGCACCCGCCCGCTGCGGCTCGCGCTCGCCGGACTGCTCGTCGCGCTCAGTGCCGGGGGCGCCGCCGTGGTGGGCGTCGCCCCAGCATCGGCAGCCGGCCGTGTCAGCGTCGCGATCGAGGGGCACCCCGCGGTCACGAACCAGGTCGACTCGACCTACCTGACGACGCTGCGACTGCGTGGTTCCGGGTTCCAGGGCATCAAGAACGGGTACGGCGGCATCTACGTGGCGTTCGGCACCGTGAACGGCACCTGGCAGCCGAGCAAGGGCGGGGCGACGGGCGCGGACTACAGCTACGTGCCCGACGACGAGTCGAACCCCACCGGGTACCTCGACTTCGTGGCGTTCGAGGGCAGCACCACCGCCTCGGAGGCGAACGGCGGCACGATCGACTCCGCCACGGGCACCTGGTCCGCGACCCTCAAGGTCCCCGGTTCGACGTTCCAGGCGCTCGACCGGAACGGCGCCGCGAAGACCGTCGACTGCACGGTCGTGCAGTGCGGGATCATCACGATCGGCGCGCACGGCGTCGCGAACGCGAACAACGAGTCGTTCACACCCGTCTCCGTGCAGAACCTGTACGGCAGCGGCGGCACGCTGGCCGGCGGCGGTACCAGGGCGACCACCGGGCAGACGCCGGCCGACACGACGGACGCGGGCAGTGCCTCCCGTCCGTCCGCCGAGCCGTCGTCCGAGGCGAGCGCCGACACCCGCGCGACCACGAAGCCGTCCGCGCGGTCGGCGAAGCCGAGTGCCACCGCGGAGCCGACCGCGTCGGCGACGCCCACCGCGCCGGCCGGGGCGACCCCCTCGGCGGTGGCGGCGGCTGCCGACGGCTCCTCGGGCGGGATCGACCCGGGCGTGCTGCGGATCGTCCTCGGCGGCCTGTCCGCGCTCGTCGTGGCCGTCGCGGCGCTCGTCGTCTTCGCGATCGTGCACTCCCGTCGCACCGCACGACGCACCGCGACCGACGTCGCGCCGTAGGACCACCGGACCCGGGTGCTCACAGGGGCGCCCACATCGAGAGGGAAACACGAACATGACACGAATCGCACGCTCGTTCGGGATGACGCTGGCGGCAGGGGTCGCCGCGGTCGGCATCGCCGTCCTGCCCGCGGTCAGCGCGTCCGCGGCCACCGCGGTCACGAACGACTACGGCGCCAGCCTGTCCGTCAGCGGTCCGGCCTCGGTCGTGACCGACGGCTCGGGGGCGCTCCACGGCGTCTCGGACGGCACCGTCACGGTCACCGGCAGCGGCTTCGACGGGGACGCGCAGGGGCGCGGCTTCGGCGTCTACGTCGTCTACGGGCCCAAGCAGGCGGACTACGCCACCAACTCCGGCTGGTTCGGCTCCGCCCAGTGGGTGTCGAAGAGCGCCTTCACGGCCGGCGGCGGCTTCACCACGACGATCGACGTCGCGAAGTCCTACACCGCGGACCCGCACCACACCGGCGACGCGGCCGCCACCGTCAGCTGCGACTACGACGCCACGAAGACCGCGACCGCCAACGCGGCGCTCGGGCAGTACGAGTGCTTCGTCCAGACGTTCTCGGCGCACGGCGTCGCGAACGACCCGGTGGACCTCGACGAGGTCCAGGTCCCCGTCACCTGGTGACCCACGCGGTGCCCCGGGTCTGCCCGGGGCACCGTCTCCCACACGCGCACCACCCCGACCCGAGGAACCGATGCACACCCAGACCAGACCGGCCCGTCGCCTCCGCGCGCTCAGCGCCACCGTCGCCGCGATCATCGGCCTGACCGCGGCCGTCGCCGGCACCGTGCCCACCGCGGCGACCGCCGCCTCGGGTCCGAGCACGTCCGTCACGGGCGGCACGCTCGACTGGGGGTTCAAGCAGTCGTTCCGGAACTACGTGCCGGCCGCAGGGCAGTCGGTGTCCGGCGGTGCGTCGAAGAACGCCGACGGCACGTTCCGGTTCACCGCATCGGGCGGCAGCTACGACCCCGCCACGCGGAAGCTCACCGTCACGGGTTCCGGTGCCGCGGTGTTCGACTACCGGGCACACACGTTCGTCATCTCGCTGCGCGACCCGGCGATCGAGTTCACGCCGACCACCGGCACCCTGACCGCCGGGGTCGACGTGCGGCTGGTGGACCCGACGACCGGTGCCACGACGTCCGACCCGGGGACGAAGCGCATCGCGTTCGCGACGATCGACGTCACCAAGGGCACCCGATCGGTCACCGACGGGAAGTACTCGTGGACCGGTCTGCCCACCACGATCACCGCGGCGGGTGCAGCGGCCTTCGCAGCCGACGTCACCGGCGGCGGCAACCCGACGCAGTTCTACGCCGCGGGCACCGCGCTGGACCCGCTCTCGGTCGCCGTGACGGGCGACTGGGCTGCCGAGGGGACGGACGGTGACGGCGGTGCCGACGGTGACCAGGGGTTCAGCGACCCCGGCGTCCAGGGACTCGTGAGCACCGGCGTGCAGACCACGGTCGGTGACAGCACGATCGGCCGGGTCACCACGGTGGTGCGGGACGCCGCGCGCGCCCTGAACGTCGTGCAGGTACCGGCTGCCGGAGCCGCCAAGGCGAGTTACTTCGTCGTGGACGACGACGGCAAGCGTCTCGTCGGGCCGATCGACCCCGGTGTCGCCACCTCGAAGCCGAGCGTCGACCCGTCGACCGGGAACATCGTCGCGACCGCGTCGTTGCCCGCCGCGGAGTTCGGCGGCACCGGCGCGAACGTCCAGGGCTACGTCGTCGTCGTGCGCGGCACGGACGCCGCGTACCGGGACGTCGTGCACGTGAAGCCCTCCGTCGCGGTGCCCGCCGCGAAGGCGTTCGCGATCGACCCCGCCGACGGCTCGATCGTCGCGCAGGTCGCCCCGGCCGCGAACGGCGGGTCCGCGGGGCTGCTGCGGGTGGCCGCCGTCGGGGCGGGTGCCGGATCCGGTTCTGGTTCCGGTGCTGACTCTGGCGCTGGTTCTGGTTCGGATGCGGTGTCCGAGGTCGGCACCAGTCCCGCTGGCGGGACCGTCCGCGCCGTCACCCGCACGGCCACCCTGATCGGCTCGGTCACCGGGACGATCTCCTCGGTCGGTGTCGACTGGACCGGCAAGCGCGCCGTCGTCTTCGACCAGGCCGCCGCGCTCGCCCGCGTCGTCGCCCTCGACACCGGAGCCTCGGTCGCCGACGTGTCGATCGGCGCCACCGCGACGTCCGGGGCCGCCGGCGGGACCGTCGTCGACTCCCGGGGCCGGGCTTGGTGGAGCAACGACGGCGACGCCACCCTCCGAGCTGTGTCGCTGCGCGGGACCCCGGCCGTGACGACCTCGATCGACCGGGTCGGCGGTGCCGCGTACCTGGCCGTCGACGAGTCCGCGAAGCGCCTCTGGGTGTCGGCCGCCGGCAGCACCGACACCGGCAACGTCGTCCGCGCGTACGCGATCGACGGCAGCACCGCGCCCACGCTCGGTGCCGAGTACACGCCCGGCACCAGCTACACCGGCGACCCGATCGTGGTCGCCGCCGACGGCCGCGCGGTGGTCGGCGTCGTGAACGCCGCGACCGACGCCGCCGACCAGGGGCTCCGCACGTTCACGGTCGTGACCACCCCGACCGTCACGGCGCAGCCAGCCGACGTCGCCGTGACGCTGACCGGCGCGACCACCGGAACCGACGGCAGCACGACCCCCGCCACGCCGCAGCAGGTGTCCTTCGCGGTCACCACGACCGGGACCCCGACGCCCACCGTGCAGTGGCAGCAGCGCACCCCGTCCGGCTGGGCCGACCTGCAGGACGGTCCCTCGGTTGCCGGAGCGACGACCAGCACACTCCGCATCACCGCCACCGAGGGGCTGAACGGCGACCGGTACCGCGCGGTCGCCACGAACGTCCTCGGTGCGACCGTCGTCGGTCGGGTCGCTTCGGACACCGCGACCCTGCGCGTCACCGTGCAGGCGCCGACGAACCCGGGTGGCGGGAACGGCGGCGGGTCGACCGTCGTCGGTGCGGACGGGTCGATCACCGGGGCGGAGAACGCTCGGGGCGCCTCGACGAACGTGCGGCCGGCCACCGGACTCTCGACCGCCGCGGCGGGCTCGAAGCTCACCGTGACGGGCTCGGGCTTCACGAAGAACACGAACGGCTCCGGGCTGTACGTGCTGTTCGGGTACGTCACGAAGCACCCGAGCGCCGGCGGAGCGGCCGGCGCGGGCTACGACTACGTCCCCGGGTCCGGCGGCACCGGGCAGGACGGCCAGGGCTTCGTCGCCTGGCCGGACAACACCGGCACCGGCGCCGCGGCGACCGCGAAGCTCAGCGGCACGAAGAACGCCGGCTTCACGCAGGGCGGCGTCATCGCGCGCTCCACGTTCACCGGCCAGTCGACCAAGCGCGTCGACTGCCTGTCCGGGGCCGTGCAGTGCGGTGTCCTGACCATCGGTGCGCACGGCGCCGCCGACGCCGCGCTCGAGACCTTCACGCCGGTGTACTTCGCCGGACAGACGGTCCCCGGCACCCTGCCGACCGGTCCGACCACGGGTGGCACCGGCGCAGGCAACGGCGGCACGGTCATCCAGCCGCCCGTCGTGCAGCTGCCGCCGGCCGCCACCGCACCGACCATCACGAACGCCTCGGACACGGCGCCGACGGCCGCGCCGATCGCCGCGCCGACCGCTGCGCCGCGGAACAGCGCCGCCCAGCCCCGGAACAGCGCGAAGGCACCCTCGGCCGCCGAGCCACCCACGGCCCCCGCCGCGGACTCCGACGAGCTGGCACGCAAGATCGACGCCGGCGACATCACCACCGTCGCGGCCGCCGACGCCGGGATCTCCGACGAGGTCACCGCCGGTGACCAGCTCGAGCTTCGCCTGCCGTGGACGGGCGACGACGAGGGCGGGAGCGTGTGGACCTACTCCGAACCGGTGCAGGGCGACGACTTCACCGTCGAGGACGCCACGGCCACCGCCACGGTCGACACCACGGGCCTGGAGGTCGGCGACCACCACGTCGTGCTCGTCGGTGACCAGGGAACGGTCGTCGCGGTGCCGTTCACCGTGGTCGACGGCGTCGGAGCGGTTGCCCAGTCGGCCGACTCCGGAGCCGGGACCGTCGTGGCGGCGGCAGACGGCGGCGCAGGCGGCGGGACGTCCACCGAGACGCTGCTGCTCGTCGTGATCGGGTTCCTCGGCGGGCTCGTGGTGCTCGCGATCGGCCTGGTCGTGCTGCTGCTGACCGGGGTGCTCCAGGTTCGGACGCGTCGGAAGCCGGTGGTCGCATCGGCTTCGGCGGTCGTCTGACGACGGCGTCAGCGCCAGACGCCCCGTAGTGCGCGAGACGCCTTCGAATCCGGGGGCGTCTCGACGACTTCAGGGCGTCGTGCGATGACGACGGCGTCGTGTGGCCGGCGGCGTCGTGTGACGTCAGGCGCGGGCGCACCCGAGCCCGTCGAGGAACAGCGCCTCGGCCAGGGCCATGTGCTCGATCTCGGACGGATCGACGCTCTCGTCCGGCGCGTGCACGTTCGCAGTCGGCTCGGACACCCCTGCCAGGATGACCTCGACCCCCGGGATCGCCCGTTCGAGTGTCGCGCAGAGCGGGATCGATCCGCCGCCGCCGAGGGAGCCCACCGACGACACCCGGTACGACGACGCCAGTGCGCTCCGGAACGCCGACGAGTACCGCCCCGCCGTCGCCCGGAAGCCGTCGCCCGTGCCCGTGACCCGCGCGGTGACCTCGACCCCGGAGGGCGCTCGCCGCAGCAGGTGCGCCACGAGCAGTTCGCCGGCGGCAGCGGGGTCGACACCCGGCGGGACCCGGAGGTTCAGCGCGGCACCGGCGGTCGCCTGCACGGACGGCGACGACCCGGCGACCGCCGGCGCATCGATGCCGACGATGGTCAGCGCCGGCCGTGCCCAGACCTGGGATGCCGGGTCCCCGGAGCCGATCGGCACCGCGCCGTCGAGCAGCCCGGCATCGGCGGCGAACCGGTCGGCGTCGTAGGGCAGGCCGTCCCAGGTCTGCGAGGCCTCGAGTCCGTCGACGGTGGTGTCCCCGGCGTCGTCGCGCAGCGTGGCGAGCAGGGCCACCAGGGTCGCGACGGCATCGGGTGCGGCACCGCCGAACATCCCCGAGTGCACGTTGCCGTGCAGCGCTCGGACGCGCAGCTCGACGAACGCCGTGCCGCGCAGGGTGGTCACGAGCGCGGGGACCCCGACGGCGGCGTTGCCGGCGTCCATCACGACTGCTGCGTCGACGTCGGCGAAGTCCGCTGCGTGGGTGGACACGTACTGCTCGAGGCCGTCGGTGCCCTGCTCCTCGGACCCCTCGACGACCACGACGAGTCCGACCGGGAACGATCCGTGCACGTCGAGCAGGGCCCGCAGCGCCACGAGGTGGGTGACGACCCCGCCCTTGCAGTCAGCAGCACCGCGACCGTACAGCCGGCCCTGGCGCTCGGTCAGGGTCCACGGGTCGCTCGTCCACGCCGCGAGGTCCCCCGCGGGCTGGACGTCGTGGTGGGCGTAGAGCAGGACCGTCGGGGCGCCGGGCGGCGCGGGGTGGGTCGCGAGGACCGCCTGCGAGCCGTCCGACGTCGAGACGAGGCTCGAGGTCAGGCCGAGGCCGTCGAACGCACCCCGCACGCGCTCGGCGACGCGGCGGCAGTCGTCGAGCGACTGCACGGCCGGGTCGTGGACGGATGGGACGGCGACGAGCGCCGCGAGCTCGTCGAGCCCCGCGGGCATCCCGGCGCGGACCGCGTCGCGGAGCGGGTCAGCGGACACGGACGCCTGCAGCGCTGCGTCGCCGGTGCTCACGAGCGCCCGATCTCCCAGATGCGGAACTCACCAGAGGCGTCGACCGACTTCGTCAGCCCGGTGAGCGACTTCTGCCCGATGACGTTCTCCTGCCCGGCGAGCAACGGGATGAGCGGCACGGACTCGGCGGTGTCCTGCTGGATCTCCTCGATCTGCTTGGTCCGCTCGGTCGCGTCGGCCTCGACCGCCTGCGCGGCGACCAGTTGCTGCACGGCCCGGTCGTCGAAGTGGTTCGCGAGCAGGTTGACGTCCTCGGAACCGTAGGCCGGCGTCAGGTACGACGAGGCGTCGGGGTAGTCCTGGAAGAACCCGAGCTGGAAGACCGGGTACTCGCCCTTGCCGACGTTCCCGACGTAGGTGTCCCAGCTCGCCGACTGCAGGTCGACCGTGAACAGGCCGGTGTCCTCGAGCTGCTGCTTGATGAGTGCGTACTCGTCGTCCGACCCGGAGCCGTAGTGGTCGGTCGTGTACTCGATCGGCAGCGCGACGGGCGTGCGCACGCCGGCCTTCTGGAGGATGGCCGCGGGGTCGGCGCCGTCGTACTCCGTCTGGAACGCATCGGTCGCGCCGGTGAAGTCGGACGGCACGATCGAGTACGCCGGCGCGTAGGTGCCCTGGTAGACGTCCTTCGCGATCGCCGCGCGGTCGACCGTCGCGGCGACGGCCTGGCGGATCGCGGTCTTCTGCGCGGTGTCGTCACCGGGCATCGTGTCGAGGTTGAAGCCGAGGAACCGGACCTCGCCGGACGAGCCCTGGACCCGCTGCAGGCCGTCGTCCTCGGACAACGAGGTGACCTCGGTCGGCGTGAGCTGGCGGTACGCCACGTCGGCGTCACCCTCCTGCACCGCGAGCTTGAGGTCGGCGGACTTCGTGTACTGCTTGATCGTCACGCTCGACGACTCCGGCGCGGTGCCGTCGTACTCCTTGTTCGCCGTCAACGCGATGGTCGCCCCGCCGTCGGCCGACTGCTGCAGCGCGTACGGACCGGACCCGACGACCCCGTCGTCCGCGTGGACCTTCGTCCCCGAGAACACACTGCTGTCGACGATCGCCCCGGCCATGCTCGCCAGGACGTACGGGAACGTCTGGTCGTTCGCCTGCTTCAGGGTGAACGTGACCTCGTCGCCGTCGGCCGCCACGGACGCCATGTTGGCGAGCAGCGACCCCGGACCGTTCTCGGAGCCGATGCCGACCTGGCGCTCGAACGAGAACACGACGTCCTTCGCCGTCAGGGCGTCACCGTTCGAGAACGTGAGCCCGTCGCGGATCCGGCACACGTAGTGGGTGCCGTCGGTGAAGTCGCACGACTCGGCGACCTCGGGACTCGTCGTGGTCTTGCCGGCCGGGTAGGTGAGCAGGTGTTGGTACAGCTGCGTCTGCACCGTGTAGCTGCCGCGGTCCCAGGCGCCGGCCGGGTCGAGCGAGGTGACGGGATCGGTGGTCCCGATCACCAGGCCGTCGGAGACGTCGGTGGACGCCCCGGTCGAGACGCAGCCGGTGAGCACGGCGGCGACGGCAGCGGAGAGCGCGAGCGCGGAGAGGAGTCGGGTCGTCACGGGGTTCCTGAGGGGGATGGTTTCGAGAGGGAGAAACGGGGATGTGCGGCCCCGCCGGTCGCGAGGTCGGCGATCATGTCGCCGAGCAGCGGTGCGAACTTGAAGCCGTGGCCGGAGAACCCGGTCGCGACGGTGACGGGACCACGTCGGTCGATCACGAAGTCCTCGTCGGGGGAGTTGTCGTACAGGCAGCTGATGAAGGTCGGCTTCGTCGCGTCGACACCGGGCACGTACCGCGCGACGTAGGCCTGCAGCCGCTCGGCCTCGGCCGGCACGGGCGTGAAGTCGCGGTGGTCCGGATCGACGACGGGGCCGGTGCCGTGGAACCCGACCTTGACGCCCTCGCCCGGGGTGAGCAGGCCGTACACGTCGTCGTCGGCCGCCCAGTGCACGAAGCTCGGCCACGCCTGGTCCGGCAGACGGCTGGGGAAGTGCGCGGGCTGCTCCTGGGTGACGCGGATGGCCGGGAGGCCCGCCCCGCGTCCGGCGAGCAGGTCGCCGACCAGCGCGGGGGCCCACGACCCCACGGCCGCCACCACGGACGAGCTGCGGTGGGTGGACCCGTCGGACAGCGTCACGGTCACGTCGTCGCCGTGGTCGTGGAGCCCGCTGACCCGCGTGTCGAAGCGCAGGTCGGCGAGCCCCGTCCGTTCCGCCAGGGTGAGGAACACCTCGATGGCGCGGTCGGACCGGATGCGACCGGCCGTGGCGTGCGCGAGCACGTGCCCCTCGAACGCGATCCCCGGCCAGCGTGCGGCCGCGGCGTCCGGGCTGAGGGTCTCGTGCGGGATGCCGGCGTCCGTCAGTGCGGCGGCGATGGCGTCGACGACCTCGGCGCGGCCGTGGTCGACGGCACCGGTGCGGACGATGAGCTCTTCGTCCGAAGCGCCCTCGAGCGCTTCCCACAGCACCAGGGCGCGGGAGGTCAGGGCCACGTACTCGGGGTCGGCGTAGCCCTGCCGGAAGATCCGGGTCGCGCCGTGGGACGAGCCGTTGTGGTGCCCGCGCTCGTGCTGCTCGACGAGCAGGACGCGCTCGCCGCGGAGTGTGAGGGCGTACGCGGTGGCGGCGCCGACGACCCCGCCGCCGATCACGAGGTGCGTCGGGGCCCGGTCGCTCAGCACGTCGCTCAGCACGTCGCTCATGCCACGGCTCCGGCTCGTCGGGCGTCGGCCTCGCGCCGCGCCGGCATCATCGCCACCACCTCGGCCTCGGTCGGGGCCGCCGCCGGGAACCGTGCCGGGGCGTAGCGGCTCGCGTCGCCGAGGGTGGTCGTGCCCGTGACGCTCAGTTCCGCCGCGATCCGCCCGAGCCCCGGTCCGTGCGTGACGCCGGACTCGTTGTCGCCACCGGCCACCACGAGTCCGTCCAGCTCGGGGACCGCGCCGACGATGAAGTTCCGGTCGGCGGTCATCGAGACGACGCCCTGTGTGGGGGTCTCGTCGACCCCGAGCACGCTCGCGGCGGCGGGGAGCAGCCGGGCGACGATCGGGTGCAGGTACGTCCGCATGGCGTCGAGCAGGTCCGAGCGCACCGGGCGGCGGTCGGGTTCGTCGCTCCGGTCCGCACCGCCGACGTGCAGCGGCTCGTACCCGGGGCCGGCACCGTACGTCAGGCCGCCGCGGTGCTCACGGATCCACAGGCCGTGCAGCTCCGGCAGCATCAGGGTCGGCAGGGTGCCCGGCAGACCGAACGGCGTCGTCACGAGCCGGCTGGCGACGACCCGGACCGTCGGCAGCTCGCGCCCGAAGGGGGCGAGCAGGGCGTTCGTCCAGCTGCCGGCGGCGAGCACGACCTTCGCGGCGTCGATGACCTCGCCGTTCGCGGTCCGGACGCCCGTGACGGAGTCCCCACGGGCCTCCAGACCGGCGACCGGCGTGTGCTCGCGGATCTCGACGCCCCGCGCACGGACCGCGTGCACCAGCGCTGCGGCCGTGTCCGGCGCACTGATCTGGATGCCGTCCGGATGGAGGAAGCCCGCGGTGACGGCGGCCGGGTCGAGTCCGGGCACGAGGTCGGCCGCCTCGGCCGGGGTGAGCGTGCGCGCCCCGGCCGGCCGGAGCGGGTGCTGCTCGAACGGCGGCAGGTGGTCGGCCCGACCCTGCTCGGTGACGGTCAGCCAGACGTTGCCGTTCTGCCGGTACCCGGTCGGGCCGTGGCCGGCGCCGGCGAGGTCGCGGTAGAAGTCGATGCCGTACTGCTCGACGTCGCGCTCGGACTCGTTCCAGTACCAGGCGTACCCGGCTGCCCACTGGCCGACGAACCCGGCACCCGCGGTGGTGGTGCCCCCGGCGACCGTGCCGCTGTCGAGGAGCAGGACCCGCTGCCCGAGCGCGGCGAGGTGCCACGCGGCGCTCAGCCCGATGATGCCGGCGCCGACGACGACCACGGGGGATCCGGAGGAGGACATGGAGCGAGCGTAGTGTCCCGAGGTCCCCGACAGGTGTCGTTCATGACGCCGTGTGACGCGGTGCAGAACGGCGATCGCCGCCCCGGTCGATCAGCGGTCGATCAGCGGTCGAACGCGTCGAGCACCGCCGATGCCGACCGGGCCACCAGGGCGTCGTCGTAGGCGGCGTCGGGGTCGTTCCGCGTGGTCAGGACCGAGAGCACGATCGGGTCGCCGCCGGGCGGGGTCACCCGCGCCACGTCGTTCCGGATCGGCCCGGCGCCCCCGGACTTGTCGACCACGACCCAGCCGTCGGGTGCGCCGGCCCGGATGAGTGCGTCGCCGGTCGCGTTGCCGCCCATCCAGTCGACCAGCAGCGCGGTGTCCGCGCGGTCCAAGGTGCTGCCGTCGAGCACGGTCGCCAGGGCCGCGGTGAACGCCGCCGGGGTCGTGGTGTCCTCGGTGCTGCCCGGCTCGATGGTGTTGAGGTCCGGCTCACCGTGGACCACCTCGGTGGTGGTGTCGCCGAGCTCGGTCAACGCGGTGTCCAGGCCGCTCGGACCGCCGATGCGGGTGAGCACGAGGTTCAGGGCCGTGTTGTCGCTCATCCGGACGGCTGCCTCGGCCAACTGCCCGTACGACAGCCCCTCGGCCACGTGCTGTTCCGTCACGGGGGAGTACCCGGCAGCGGCGACGTCCGCGGCCGTCCAGTGCACGACCTCGTTCCGGGCGTCCGCGGGCACCGAGCGCAGGAACTGTGCCGCGGCGAACGCCTTGATGGTCGAGGCGTAGCCGAAGCGTCGGTCGCCGTTGTACGCGACCGTCGCACCCGTGACGGTGTCGGTCGCGACGACGCCGACCGTGGCGTCGTACTCGCGTTCGAGGCCCGCGAGTGCTCGGCGGACCGCGGCGGTGGTCGCGGCGTCCGTCCGCGGCGGCGGCGTCGTCGTCGCAGGGGTGCTCGTCGGTGTGCTAGTGGACCGTGCGGACGACGTGGCCGACGCGGTCGGTGCACCGGGGCCGCCACCGGAGCACCCGGCGAGGCCGAGCACGGCGACGGTGCCGCCGACGACCAGGGGGAGAGCACGGCGCATGGGAGCACCCTGCCGCTCGACCCTGGTCACACGCCGGGAACCGGCACCCCGACCCGGGCGACGGAGACCTGCGTCCCGACACCCCGCTCGCGGGCGAGGTCGATCAGCCGGGCCGCGACGGCGAGGTCCTGCGCGCCGAGCCCGACCGAGTCGAACACGGTGATCTCGTCGTCTCCGGTCCGCCCGGGTGCGCGTCCGGCGACGACCTCGCCGAGTTCCGCCGGGTGGAGGTCCTGCGGGACCGCCCCCTCGACCACGGCCTCGAGCAGGTCACCCGACTTCGTCCAGGCGGTGGCTCGGCTGTCGACGAAGAGCGTGCCACGTGCCATCGCCGCGCCGTCGAGCTCCCGGTGCGTCGGGCGGGGACGTGCCCCGACCGTGTTCACGTGCTGGCCGGCGTGCAACCAGGCACCGCGGACGATCGGGTCGACCGAGGGCGTCAGGGTGCAGAGCACGTCGGCTTCCTCGACCACGCGCCGGACCTCCGGCACGACCATGCACCGTCGGGCCACGTCCGGTCCGACGGCCTCGAGGAACCGGGTGACCGTTCCGGACGACCGTGACCACAGGACGATCCGCTCGAACGGTCGCGTCGCCTCGAAGGCACGGACGTGCTCGACGGCGAGGTTGCCCGCGCCGAGGATCCCGAGGGTCCGGCTGCCCGAGCGGGCGAGGTGCTTCGTCGCGACGACGGTGGTCGCCGCGGTCCGTGCCCGGGTGATCGTCATGCCGTCGAGCACGGCGACGCACTCAGCCGTGACCGACGAGGACACCAAGATCGTGGACCGCTGCGACGGCAGTCCCCGCGCAGAGTTGTCGGGGATGTCGGCCATCAGCTTGACGGCGACGAGCCCGAGTCGGTCGGAGCGCACGGCCATCGGCAGGAAGAGCGCGTCGTCGGCGCCGGTCAGGGCGACCGGAGCCGGCTGCTGCATCGCGCCGGTCCCGAGGTCGGCGTGGACGGCCTCCACGGCCCCGACGACGTCGACGGCGTCGATGAGACCGGCGACGTCGGCGGCGCCGAGGACGACGGTCACGACGCGGTGACGGCGGTCGAGGCGCCGAGCAGCTCCTCGAGCGACGGGGTGTGGGTCGTGAGGCCACCGTCGAACAGGATGCGCATCCAGCGGTCCGAGGCCTCGCGGTCGACGACCGCGGAGTCCCAGACGCCCCCCGCAGCCATCTCGTCGGCAGCCCGTCGCAGCAGGGCGGCGTCCTTCTCCGGCCACCGGGCGGCGAGCACGGCCGCGATCTCGGCGTCGGCGTCGCCCGCGGTGATCTTGGCCATCGCGGCGGCGATGCCGTCCATGAACCGGTCGACCCGGTCGCCGAGCTCGTCGATGCGGTCCGTGCGCGTGTAGTAGACGCTGTTCGGCATCACGCCACCGGCGTCGAGGTGCCGGAAGACGATCGTGCCCCCACCGGCTGCGACGAGTTCCTGGGCGGAGACGAGGTCGAGGATGATCGCGTCACCGAGCCCGCCCTGGTACAGCTCGATGAGCATCGCGGTCGACAGGTCGCGGACGAAGCGGGTCGCCGCGACGTCGAACCCGGCCTCGCGGACGAGTCCGGCCGTGAACTCGTACGGGGCGCTGCCGCCGGCGCCGGGCGCCAGGACGACCTTGCCGGCGAGCCAGTCCAGGGTGATCGGGGTCGTCTCGTCGCGGGCGACGATGGTCATCGGGAACCCGTGGTTGAGCTGGCCCACGACCGACAGCTTGCGCGGGGTCCCGGCGTACATCGCGGGGACCCAGAGACCGCCGAGGGCGAGGTCGGCCTCGTGCGAGTCGATGTCGTCGAGGACGCCGGTCCACGGGTCGCAGGCCTTCGCGGTGACGGACAGGCCGCGCTCGGCGAACAGTCCGCCCACGTCGGCGACGTACTCGGGCAGGTAGTTGAGGCCGTTCGCGGTCGCCGAGATCTTGAGGGTGTCCATGGTGTTCTCCGATCGTGGGGTGGTGGGCCGGGGTGTCCGGCCCACCGGGGTGGTGCGGTTCGTGCGGGTGGTCAGGTGGGTCAGGCGGTGGTGGTCGAGAGGGCGTTCTCGTTGACGTCCTCGAGCGACCGGCCGCGGGTCTCCGGGGCGAAGCGCGACGCGACCACGAGGACCGCGTACATGACGGCGGCGAGTCCGAAGACGCCGGCGAAGGCCCAGGAGCCGTACAGCGCGATCGCGGCGAACGGCATGACCGCTCCGGCGATGTTGCCGATGCCGTTGACGATCGAGGCGCCGGAGGCACGGATCGCGGTCGGGTAGACCTCGGCGGTCCACGCCGCGAGGGTCGTGTTCGTCAGCATCGTGAAGAACTGGAACAGGGCGCCGAGCACCAGGATCGCGGCGGTGTCGTTGCCGAAGGCCGCGAACGCGAGGGCGGTGAGGCAGCCGAGGATGCCCGCGACGGCGATGAGGGGCCGTCGTCCGACGCGGTTGGCGAGGAGCGCCGCTGCCGTGCACCCGAGGAGCGATCCGATGTTCATGATCATCGTGTAGAGCAGGCTCTGCGACACGGTGTACCCACGCTCGACGAGCAGGGTCGGCATCAGGAAGTTCAGCGTGACCTGCACACCGAAGGCCATCCACGAGGCGACGCCGATGGCGATCGTCCGGCGGAGCACCAGCTTGTGGAACACCGCTGCGGGCGACGAGTGCAGGGCGACCGGGGGCAGGTCGGCCGGCGTCAGGCGCACCGGGGGAGCGGCGTCGGCGGGCGGGGTGAGCGTGTTCGAGGCGAGGATCGCGAGCGAACGGTTCGCTTCGTCGACCCGTCCCTTCGACAGCAGCCAGCGAGGCGTCTCGGGCAGCTTGCGGCGGTACAGGACGACGAACAGGGCCGGGATCGCGAGGATCACGAACGTCCAGCGCCAGACCTGGTCGTCGCCACCGAGCGGGACGGCCAGCGGGCCGAGCAGCAGCAGGAAGAGTCCGTAGGAGATGAAGTTGCCGATGCCGCCGGCACCGACGTTGATGGTCGCGATGAGGCCGCCGCGGTACTTGGTGGCCACCATCTCGGACAGCATCGCGATGCCGATCATGAACTCGCCGCCGACGCCGATCCCGACGATGAACCGGCTGACGAGCAGCATGTCGAAGTTGAAGGAAACGGCGCTGAGGAGGCCGCCGAGCGTGTAGACGAGCAGGTTGAGCCCGAGCGAGAACCGCCGACCGTACTTGTCGGCGAGCCAGCCGGCCAGGAACCGGCCGACCAGGCCACCGAGGACGGTGGCGGTGTTGATCGTGGAGAGCTGGACGTCGCCGATGGCGAGCGAGGCCTTGATGTTGGTGGCCATCGCGCCGATGGAGTTCTGTTCGAGCGTGTCGAAGAACTCCCCGGCGAGGATGAGCATGAGGACCCAGAACTGGGCCCGGGTGAAGCCGATCGAGTCGAGGGCGGATCCGACGCCGCCGGAGGACGGGGTGGCGGAAGCGGTTCGGGTTGGTGCGGTGGAGCGGGTTACAGCAGTCATTCGTAACTCCAGCGGGGGAAGAGTGAGGTGGGTGCACCGTGCGGTCACTCTTTTGTATACGAAAGGCTGTTTCGGGCTGGTTTCGAACACGAGACGGTTCGTTACGGCCGCCTGAATCACCTGGATATTCAAGCATCCAGACGCACTCCCGCCAAGCTCGCGGGGGGTTTTGTATACGTTCTTACGGGTTCAAGGCCCGGTAGATCGCTTCGTCGCGGCGCAGGTGCTCGTCCATCAGCAGCCCTGCCTGCACCGAAGCGCCGCGCAGGATCGCGCCGGCGACCGCGGTGTGGTCATCGCTGCTCGACGCCACCTCGTCCTGCGTCACGCGCTCGAACGCCCACGCCGTCTGGTGGATCAGGTGGTCGATCATCGTCTCGAGCCGGCTGTTCCCCGAGGCTCGTGCCACCAACCCGTGGAACGCGAACCGCGGTGACTGTGCGGCCTCGACCTCTTGGTCGGACCGGTGTTCGCGACCGACGGCACGGAGCAGGTCGGCGCACTCGCCACCCTGGCGACGGGCGGCGAGCTCGGCGGCGAGCACCTCGAGCCCCCGGCGGATCTGCATGAGCTCGATGACGACCTCGGTCGAGGAGTCGGCGACCCGGACGCCCTTGAACTTCTCGGACTCGACGAACCCCTCGGTCTCGAGCTGCCGGAGTGCTTCGCGCACGGGGACCCGCGAGACGCCGAAGCGTTCGGCGAGGGCGTCTTCCTTCAGCCGGGAGCCACGGGCGAGCGTGCCGGCGATGATCTCGGCCCTGATCGCCTTGAGGACAGATGCCGGCTTGGACTCCACTGTCGCTTCTCCATTCAGATGAGACTCCTTCGCAGCGGTGAGACCGTGCAACGCTTGAGGAGGCCTGTTTCAAGCGTCACGGATTCTTCTCACTCGACGTGAGACCTTCTGAGGCTAGTGCTGACAACGACGAAACGACGGCGAAGCTGTTGAGCTTCGCCGTCGTCGTCGTGTTGTTCAGTTCTAGGTGAGGACCCTGTCTTCGGGTTCACAGTCGGTGCAGCCGTGTGACTTCCGCCGGTTGGGAACGCTCTGTTGCTTGACGTGTCCGAACGAGCATTTCCACCAGTACCGGTCGGTTCCGGCGAACATGAGCTCGGGCCGCTTGGAGCCGTTGAGGTAGTCGTGCCACTCGGTGACGAGGAGCGGGTCGGTGGTTGCGAGGTCGTTGACGCGGAGGACGAGTCGTCGGCTGGAGCAGAGCGAGCATCCGTAGCCCTGGACCTTCCGGTCGATGCGTTGCGGGTACCAGTGGGCCGCGCTGGTGAGGCACAGCCAGTAGACCTCGTCGTTTGAACCGTGTGAGTAGTCCTCGGGCTGCTTGCCGTTGTTCCGGGTGGGGTGCCACTGGGCGGCGATGTCGGGGTGCGTGTCGGCGAGGCTCGTGCGCGTGCTTCGGAGGCGGGCGCGGCGGCAGGGGTCGCAGCCGGCGCCTTGGCTGCGGTTGTAGAGGGACATCTTGTAGCGGTGTCCGCAGTCGGGGCAGATCCACTCGGGCTTATCTCCGCTGCCGGCGCACATCTTGGTCGCGGGGTGACCTGCTTCGTAGACGGGGTCGAGTTCTGATGCGAGGCGGGGGTGGGTGGTGGTGAGGTCGTTGATGCCGGGGACGATGGTGCGGTTGCTGCAGATGCCGCAGTTCGTGCCGCCCTGGGTTCGGTTCGATGCGGTGGCCCAGTAGACGTGGCGGTTGCGCGGGCAGCGCCAGGCGAGGCTGCTGCGGGCTGCGGCTTGGATGTTCTGGGCGGTGGTGGTGCCGTTGAGGACGGGGTCGAGTTCCTTGGCGATGTGGGGATGGGTGGTGGCGAGGTCGTTGTAGCCGGGGGCGACGGCGCTGTTGGTGCAGACCGGGCATCGACCCTTGCTGGAGTGCTGGTGTCCGTGGTCACAGATGACCAGTCCTCCGCGGCCGATGCGGAGGCTGCTGGAGCGCTTGTCTTCGGCGTTGTACGACGCGAAGGGGATGACCTGGTGTGCAGCGACGTATCCGTCGGCGAGGTCCCGCGGGACAGCATGGTCGTGCGCCCAAGCGAGTTCGTACGGTGATGCTGTGACGACTGCGTGGCGGAGGGCCCAGAACGTCGGGCGGAAGTAACCCCACAACGCGGCGGTGACCGCAGTGGCGTTGCGGCCAGCAGGACCGGTCACAGCGTCGGCGAGGACGGCGTGGGCGTGGGCATACTTCGTGCCAGGGCGCAGGAGTTGCTCGAGGAACCGGCCGGTGGTCACTGCGGCGGCGACGTCGACGATGATGGCGAGGTCTGCGACGTCGCCGTTGCCGATTCGAGCGGTCGCGTTCCGAAGAACATTGTAGAGGTGCGGGGTCAGTCGGCCATTTTTCTGCAGCCGGTCGAAGCGGAGCGCGGCGCGGACTGTGGTGGCGTCGACCGTGCTTTGCCGGGTGGAGAGGTCGAGTCCAACCCAGCGACGGTGCCGGACGCACACCGGGTTTACGAAGCCGGGCGCTTGCACGACGGTCTCGCCCTTGGTGCAGAGGGTACACATCAGCCGCACGTTGCCGGCGTCCGGGCAGAGCTCGCAGCGGTGTTCGCCACCATCGAGTTCGGCAGCGGAGAGCGGGGCACCGAAGCGGAAGTGGCGGCCGGTCTTCAGCTCGAGCACGTCCTGCCAGGCCAGGGTCGCCGTCTCAGCTTTCGCGGCGCGGAGCAGCTGCTTCTGGTGCGATTCGAGTTCGCGGTTCGCCGTCAGCAGCCGGCGCGTGTAGCTGGCTTCGGTCTCGCGGTGCAGGGGCTTCACCGTCATCGGGTAGCGGCGGGTGAGGAGGTCATTCATGCTGCGATGCCTGCCAGGAGGGTCTTCTTGCTGCGGGCGTTGCGGGCTATGCGCTTGGCGTAGGCGGTCTCGGCCGCGGCGTCGAGTTGCTGCGCGTCGAGCAGGGCTCGGTCGATGCGCTCGAGGGGGATGCTCGGGTCGGTGATGGCGTCGGTGGCGGCGCCTGTGAGGAGGCGGCCGAGGCTGCCGATGGAGCCGTTGGTGCGGTCGTGGAGGTACTCGGAGTGTTCGGTGAGGGTGCCGTGTTCGTGGTGGCGGAGGGGGAGCTGCTTCTCGAAGGTGTTGATGAGCGCCTTCCAGGTCTTGGCGTCCTTCTGGTTGCTGAGGTTGTAGGGGTGCAGCTCCAGCAGGGAGAACCGTCCACCGATTTGTGCTCCGCGTTCGGTGGCGAGCATCTTCTTCACGTTGATGCCGGCGTAGAGGAACGTCGCGGCGAGGTCGTTGTGGAGGTTCTTCAGGAGGTCGTGGGATTCGCCGTTGCCCTGGGTGTGGCGGGAGAGGTTGTGGAGTTCGTCGATGACGACGAGCTGTGTGCCGGCAGTGTTGAGGAGGTCGACGACCCGGTTGCGGATGCTCAGCATCGTTTCGCCGGTGCTGACGGTGAGGCCGAAGAAGTCGGCGAAGGCGCGCATGAGTGACTTGCCGGTGGAGCCGGCGGGGACCTCGATGTAGACGACTGGGATGCGGTTGTGTGCGCGGAAGTCGGGGAACTGGGTTCCGTAGGAGCGGTAGATGTGCCGCATGAGGCTCTTGCACAGCGTGGTCTTGCCGAGGGTGGAGTCGCCGGAGATGACGAGTCCGGCGTGGCCGGAGTTCCGTCCCGCGTTCGCGGTGAATACCTTCTCGAGCTGGGTCCGAGCCTTTGTGTAGTGCGGTGTGGCGAGAACGATGCCCCCGGAAAGGTGCATGATGCGTGCTCGGTCGTGTGCGGCACGTTCCTGCTCGGTGAGGGCTGCGTAGGACCGGTCGTTGAGGGCAGGTGGCGGAGTGGTGGTGGCTGCGAGGAAGCTGTCGAGGCTTTCGAGGCGGTGGAGGGCTGCTGGGCGGTCGTCGCCGTGGAAGTGAATCATCGGGTCTTCGTTTCAGTCGAGGGCGTACACGGCGACGTCATCGTCGTCGCCATCGTCGGGGGAGTTGCGGGGGGAGGAGTCGTCGGGGTCCGTGTCGATGGCGGTGTGCAGGGGTGCTCCGCTGAGCGCAGCGGTCACTGCAGCGACGTTCCGACGGTCCTCGTCTGCGTCTTCATCAGTGTCGTTGAGGTCGAAGTCGCGGTCTTCGAGGTGGGGGTAAAGGTTTGCGGCACCGCTGCGGAGTGCGCACTCAATCCAGCCGCCGCCCGGCTTCGGGAGCCAGGCCTTGAACGGGTTGTACGGGTCGAGCTTCACCTCGTACTTCCCCTTTCGGCGGCTGTTGTCCGACAGGGTGTTGCGCAGCGGGCCGAGCTCGTCTGAGTCGAACTGGCGGTGGTTGACAACGACGCCGGTGTCGGTGACCCGGCGGTGCTTGGTCGGCAGCATCGCGATGTAGTCGTCGCGGGTGAGGGTCGTCTCGAGGTTGCTGGTCACCTTCGATGCGGCGGTGAACATCTGGAACGGTGTGAGCACGATGCTCGGGTCGAGCAGGTCGCGAAGGCCGGTGTGCGGGCGGTGGTTCCAGAACTTCAGGAACCAGTCGTCGAGGAGCTCGTGCAGGGCGTAAATGTCCATCAGCTCTTCCTTCTCGACCTGGTATCCGCGGAACTCCGGGGACCGTCCGACGTAGCCGTTGAGGTACTGGATGAGCAGGCTGTCGATGCTGCCGAAGTTGCGTTCCACGAGGGGCTTGCTCGTCGGGGTGTGCGGAGCGCTGTAGCGGATGTCGATGCTGTGCATCTCGGCGGCGGCGCGGAAGGCTTCCGAGATGAAATCCTTGCCGTTGTCCATGACGATGCAGCGGGGGTGGACGAACGGCCTCGACCGTTCCCAGTCTCGCCGCTCCTCCGCGGTCATCAGTGGCACGCCGGGGTTCATCCGCTGCACGGTGGCTCGGAACTCGGTGTTGTCGGGGCGGTTCTGCGGCGGTGTCAGCGCCTGTGCGAGGAGCGCGACGTGGTCGACTGCTTTCGCTGCGGTGAGCCGTAGCGTGAACGCGAGTACCAGCCTGGTGGCGCGGTCGAACAGCACCGTGAGGATGGGTCGGACGGGCGCGCCGCCGGGGGACTTCACGAGTATGTCGAGCGTGGTGGAGTCGACCTGGACTTCGTTGCCAGGCAGCAACTCCGTACGAGTGTTGAAGACCCGCTCCGGCCGGTTCGCCAGCGACCGGCGCGTCGAGGCGGACCCGGTTGTGTGCTTGCCGATGGTCAGGCGGTCGATGTAGCGGTACATCGTTGCGGCGGACGGCATGGGCGGCGCGTCTGCCCCATGCCACTTCACGAGTTGCTTACCGGTCTCGGCGATGAGGCGGCTTTTCGTGCCGGTCGAGCGGTTCTTCTGGTCCGCGATGACGGTGCACAGAGCGTCGTAGACGTCTGGATGAATGTTCTTCATCGGAGGGTCCGAACGGTGTGCTCGACCGTCTGCGAGCGCGGAAGGGCCGTGCTCCCGGTATGCGGCGAGCTTGCGCATCAGGGTGGCGCGGGAGGCCTTCTGCCCGTTCTTCTGCAGCTCTTGCACCTTGGCCGCGATGCGCTCGTTCTGTGTTGTCCTGTCGACGGCGTACTCCGCGCGGCGGTCGGCTCGAGCGGGGTTCACGCCGGTCTCGATTTCCTCGAGGTGGTCAGCCATCGTGGTGGCAGCGGTCTTGTGCTTCTGCGGCAGCGTCTCGAAGCGGCGAATCTGCTCGGTGAACGTGCGTGGCAGGCCGGCCGCCTGCTGGCTGAGCTCGGCGATGTGCATGTCGTGGGTCTCGCCGGTCGCGGTGTTCCGCAGGCGGACGACGCTGCCCGAGCGGGCAATGAACTGATGGGTGCTGCCGTCACGGAGGTCGATGGGGTCGTCGGCGTTGATGCTGGTCATGAGATGGTCCGTTCGATGGGGCTGCGGTCCGAGATGGGGTGGGCGAGGTCGATGCTGAGCTGGCCTGACCAGATGAGGTGGAACAGGCCAGCCCGGCCCTGAGCCAGGTCGGCGGGTGCGAGCAGGCGGGCTACGGCACGAAGCGGAATCGGGTTGTCGAGGGCGGTCAGCATCCGGGTGATGTCAGCTGGTTGGGGGCGATACCCGTGGTGTTTGAAGCCGGCTATCCAGGAGAGGTTGATTTCCACTTGTCGGGGTAGTTCGTGGTGCACTTCGTACTCGAAGCCGACGTGCTCGCAGAACGCACGAGTCTTTGCGAACTGCTCCTGAAACTTCGGGATGTACTTCTTCGGCTTCACGTCACGGAGCACTTGGCGGTGGTCGCTGTGCAGCGTGAGGATGTCGGGCGTGTGGGAGATGCCGTCGGCGAAGTCGATGCGCATGGGTTGTGTGCTCAGTGCGACGATGTCCTCGCGCATGTCCAGCCACCGCAGCACCTGCGCTTCGAGCTGCGACTCGTGCCAGATGTGTGTCCTGGTGCCGGTGAAGAAGTAGAGGCCCTGGATGTTCTTCTGGCGCGGGTACCGGTGCGGCTGTCGGAAGAGCGCAACGTCGTAGAGCTCCCGGTCGAGCAACTTCGCGGAAGCGGCCGCGGTCGCCGGGTGGGCGCCCTCCACGTTCGGCATCCAGGTGACTGCTGCCGGGAGCGCGAGCGCGGCGGCTTCTGCCGTGGTCAGCGTGCGCTGGGGAGCGATGTTCCGCGGTCCGCGGACTCGCGGTCGCCGTAGTGAGCGCGTGCCGGCGGCCAGGGCTGGGTTTGGCGGGGCTGTGATCGTCATGTCTGCCTCTGTGCGCCGGGGCCGATCCGAGCTGTGCGAAACGAGGATTTGAGTACTGCTTCTGGCATGAATAGTCTCCTTTTGATGCTTTTTCAGCAGGATCGAGCGATGGGAAAGGGTGCAGATGGCCGGGCCGCGCTTCACTCCCCGAGACTTCGCGGAGGACGCCGCGGGCTTCGGGCGCGTGCCCGCGGTGCGTTGGAGGTCAGCCGCTGACCGGCGGGAAGAGGTTTTCCTCCGTGCAGCGCAGCTGCAGCACCAGCAGGCGCTGCGAATCCGCAAACGGATGGAAGCCCGCGGGCTCAGCCCGAAGCAGTACGCAGCCGAGGCAGGGGCGAATTACGCGCGGCTCCTCCGGGTCCTCCGGGGGGAGGCGATCCTCCGGTTGGAGGACATCGCCCTGGCGGACTTAGTCCTCGGAGACGTCATCGAACACCCAGCTGCCCCAGCACCGAGCGCGCCAGCCGATGCGGACATCCGGGCGCTGCTGGAGGCACTTCCTGAGCGCACGGCTCAGGCGGTCATCGACCGGGTGAGGACGACGAGGCAGCCGCCTGCGAGAGAAACTGGCGGCACTCGTCCGATGACGCGCCCTCGCTGACGTAGCCGCAGTTCGACAGCGGTTCCTCCCTTCCATACGTCCATGCGCCGTTCTCGCGCCCCGTGTCCGGGCGAGGGAACGTCTCCTGCCCGCGAACAGGAAGCGCGTCCTGACCTCGGCCATGTAGCGAACGTAAGCGTCGACGATGCGTTCTGGTTCCTGTTTCTGGACTGAAGTCCACAGCACCGACGAATCGCGTCGACGCGATCCTGCGCCCGTCCGCGCATAGCCCTTCCGGGACCGACCGCCGGTCCCGGAAAGGGACCAATGGACGCGCCGAATCGGACGCCGGACTACGTCGCCGAACTGCACGCGCAGTACGCAGACATCACCAATCAGCCGAGCAAGCTCCTAACCGTCGACCAACGCCGAGGCGTCGAGTTCTACCTCGCAGACATCGGCCAGCCCGAACGCCCGTCCATCGCCACCGCGAAGTGGGTCAACTTCGTCCACGACTTGGACGACTTCATCAGCGGCGTCGGCCGGCTACCCCGAGCAGACTCCGGCCGGCCTCGCACGACGACGCAGGAGCAAGCACTGGTCGATCGGCTCGCCTACCAGCGCCGACCGGAAGTCCGCGCCGCACACTGCAGCTACCAGACGCACCGTCTGGAATTGCTTCCTGGCTTCCGATGGGAGCCACAGGAAGAACGATGGGCAGAGCAACTGATGCTGCACCAGTCGTTTTGGGGTCAGACGGGTCGCGCACCTCGCCGTAACGCCCCCGACCCGGCGGAACGAGCGCTGGCCCGATGGGCAACGCAGCAGCGCGTCGCTCACCGCAACGGCTCACTCACCCCGCCGCGAGCGCGTCGACTTCGTGAGGCGAAGTACCGCATCCTCTGACCCAGCCACGGGCCATGGGCCGCGGACCTCGCGTTTGAGTCAGCGGCAGACAAGGAAGTTTCCTGCTCTTGGACCGAGGTCTGCCCCATGGGTTCCGCCGGAGCCGAGTAGTTCGTAGCGTTCAGCGACGGTCTTCGAATGAACGATGAGTCGGACTCGACCGATCTGGACGTGCTGAGAGAAAGACCAAGACGCGGAGGTGCGATGAACACAGGCAAAACTGAGGGCGAGCGTCACGCCCGACAGCGTGCCGCTATCGAGGGCATGACGAGGATTCCCCTGGCAGACCTGCGCAACGATTGTCCTCCAAACCTCGAAGCGCTCTACGCCGCTGTCCAGGAAGGTCAAGCCCTCATCCCGGGCCTTCAGATGGGTGTCGGTGCCCTCACCGTGCAGCGCTGGGATCCCTCGTACGCCGCGACGGGCTGGACGCTCCACGGAGCGGACCTCACCCTCGACATGGGTCACCCGTTCGGGTCCATGTTCTACCGGAACGACGCCGACGGCCGTGTGATGCGCGTCGGTGTGAAGTGGCACCCGCCGGTACAGCAGCTCGAGTTCCCAGCCCTGCACCCCTCGAGGCCGGAACTGACCTCGGACTGCAGCGACGAGGAAGTTGCCGCGGTGGTGCTGGACGCGCGGAGCCGCATCGGGGTTCTTGTCGCCGCCAATGCGCAGATCGGCTCCTTCGTCGCCGCCGAGGAGTCCGAGGATGCGATCCTCGATGCGTCCGGGCTTGGCCTGGAACGACTGGCGGACGACGACCCGCGGCTGACCTGCGATGCCTGACCGTCAAGCGCCACGGCTGGAGCCGGTACCTTTGCGGCTGCTGTCGTTGTCGGCGCAGTTCGACGCGGTCGTGTCGCCGACCTTGGTGGGGATGAGCTTCACGAACTCGATCGGGCCGGCTGTCCTGCAGCGCCACGTCGAAGTTCACGTCGAGGGCGACTCTGACGTGTGGGTGGTCTCCTCGCTCGGGGGCACAGTGCTTTGCGACGTCGAGAACCCGTTGGCGAGGGCAGCGTCCGAAGTGATGCGCGTCCTGACCGAGCTTCGAGCAGTCGGCCGAACCGACAACGAATCAGGGCGAGCCGTTGTCTGACCGGCAGTGGGTGCAGGACATCCGCCATCAGCAGACGATCCTCTCGTTGCCGTTCGGGTTGGGGTGGACCATCGACATCACCGACACCCTCACTGCATTGGCCGCAGCGGGGATGCCTGCTCGCGTGGAGGCATTTGACCGGCTTCGGTTCGGGGACGGTCGGACTGCGTTCCTGGCGACCCCGAACCCCACGAGCACCATCGACGACGACGCAGCCGACGACCGGAGCGCGGACATGGTCCTTCTGCCAGGCGGATCCGAGGGCGGGGTTCTGTCGTTGGTGCGGCGGTACCCGGACCTGGTGGTGGTGAACGGGAAACGGCAACGCGTGTGGGCCGACGGTGGACAGATCCACGGGTCGTCCATGCAGCGGGATGCGACGCCAGGGTGGCGGACCGTGTTCGCGATCGCCCGCACCGTCACCATCCATGGCGGCAGCACAACCGCCATCGCGGAACGCACCGGCATCCCCGTCGAGCAGATCCACGCCGCCATGCCGGCACTCGGGGAGCACATAGTGCACACGCCCCTCGGCTGGGAAGCGACGGACCGGAGTGCGCTCATCGACTGGGCCATCGCCGCGTACCCCGGACCCGGCGGCGTTCGCACGAGGTGGAAACGTGCAGCCAGCATCAATGAGCAAGCTGATCAACTCATCGCCCTCGGTGGGGTGATGTCCGACTCGTGGGCGGCGCACCAGTTCTCGTCGCAGGTTCGTCCTCACAGGCTGACCGCGTTCTTCGCCGAGCATCCCGACATGACAGCGCTCGGCTACGAGCCCGCCGGCGTCGACGAGACCACGGTGAAGATCATCGTCCCCCAAGACACCACCATCTTGTCCGCGGCCGAGCAGGACTGCTGCACGGACGAGTTCATCACCGCCGCCGTCATCTACGACGACAGCTACACGAACGCCCACACCGATGCGGTCAACGCGAAGCGGTCGCTGCTGCACTTCCAAGCGGACACCGCCTACGACCTCCGCTGGATGCACGTCCAATGACCGACGAAGCGAACGCGAGCCGTCCCGTCGGGTTGCAGTTGGTGTCCCTGACGTTGGCGTTTGACGACGTCCGGTTCTTCGGCGCCGCCATCTTCACCGACGAGAACGACCCCGACGGGCCGTGGGCGACCGTTCTGATCGACCACGCGGACGAGGAGCCATGGTTCCGCCTCACCGCCACCGACCCTGCCGGGAGCGACGTGTCGGATTCGGCGATGGCGGAAACGGACCGGCTGATGCGGTTCATCCTCACCGAGCATCCGGAACGCATCGGCCAGACCCGACCCGCCCCACCGGCGAGCTGACCCGCCCGGGTCCCGCTTCCCTGTTGACGATTTCTTGGAGGTACCGCTGATGATTCGGCTGGTTTCCCTGCACCTCTCGAACGACCGGATCCTTTGGGGGCATGTCCTCCTCGAGGACACCGAGAACCCGGAAGCGTCGATGGCGCGGATCATGATCGAACCCAGCGCGAAGGAACCCGGTTACGAACTCGTCGACCAGAACCGGCGGCGTCTCACCGACCTGACCGTCCCCGCTACCAGGGAGGCGAACCGCATCGTCCAGACCCTGCTCATCCCAGCGTCCGAGATCGCGAAGCGGGAGAAAGTGGTTCGGGAAGTTATCCACTCCGGCTACTTGGAAGGGTTCCCGGACGACATGCCCTGGCAGGGCCAGTTGTGGATGTACGCCCGGGGTGAGATCAGCATCGACCAGCTCCAGGCCTACACCGACAAAGGCCGACAAATCCCACCCGCACCCGGTGCCGCTCCTGCTGATGCCGCTGACGTGCCCGAGGAGTGGTGGCAGGCCACCCGGGCACGCATCCGCCGGCACCTGCTGGAGACGACCCTCACCGAAGCGGAGGCCGCGGCAGCGCTGCAGATCAGCGTCGATGAGGTTGGGGAATTGTTCGGGTCGAACCGGCTGACGAGCTTCGACCTCGACGGTGAAGAACGCATCCCCAACTGGCAACTCGTCCAACCCGCCCTGCCCGAGTTCGGCGACCCATCCAGTCTCCTGCCCGGCCTGGACGTCCTCTTCGCAGCCGCCCCGCAGCCGCTCCTCGACGCGGCAGCGATGACCGAGTTCATGACCACACCCCGGCAGTTCCTCTCCGTCGACGACGTGCCCCTGACACCGCTGGCCTGGATGCAGCAAGGCCGGCCACTCGCCACCGTCATCGCACTGTTCCGCGGACGGCGGTGGCGGTGGTGACCACCCGACCGGAGCTGTTCCTGCTCACCGTCGCGTTCGACATGGCCGGCACCCACGGACACATGTATTTCCGTGACCCACCGGACTCCGAGCTCCGGCAGGTCCTCGTCAGTAGTACCGACAGGGACGGCGGCTACCGCTGCGAACCCGCACACGGTGACAACCGCGACGGGTGGGAGCCGTTCCTCACCGAAGCCCGCTGGCTCATCGCCCTCATCCGCCCAGACACCCCCGACGAGCGCCGCTGATGGGACCCGCACTGCAATGGGTCGCCGACGCCTACGCCGGACGGCCGCAGATCACCCTCCCGTACGGGCTCGGCGACACCGCGGACCTCACCGACGCCCTCGCCGTCCTCAAACTCGCCGGCCTACACGCAGTCGTCGAGTCCCACGACACGCTCCGCCTCGCCGACGGACGCCGCGCCCGCCTCCCGACATCGACACGGAACCCGCGCAGCGAACCAGACACACCCGCAGAGCTGCTCCTGCTCGCCCCTCGCACGGTGATGCAGATGCAGATCGCACTCGCGGAACAGACCGCGACGGTACTGCTCGTCGACGTCGACCGACGACGCGTCTGGATCAACGGGAAACAGGTCCTCGGCGTCCACGACCGGTGGAAAGACGCCGCACCGATCTACATCACCTTCGCCGTCGCACGGATGCTCGCCGTCAACGGCGCCAAATTCGACCACCTCGTCGACCGCGGAAAACTCACACCCGGGCAAGTGGACGACGCCCTCGCCCGGCTCGGGAAACGCGTGCACCGCACCAGCATCGGATGGGAATCCCGCGAAATCGGCGGCCTCGTCGACTGGAGCATCGCCTGCTACCCGGGACCGGGCGGCATTCGAACGCGGTGGCGGTCGGACCTACCGCTGCCGGAGCAGGCGGACCGGCTCATCGGCGCTGGCTGTCTGCTCTCAGGCCGTGGGATCTCGAGTCGCCCTGGTTACCCGGCAATCACTGTCGGCAAGACGACGCCGTACCGGCTCGTCGCCTTCACACCGAACGAAATCGACATGACGAGCCTCGGATTCGAGCCCGAAAACGAAGACCTCGCCGGGACCGAACTCATCCTCCCGGCCGACCCAACCATCTTCGCCACCGCAACAGCCGCCGGCTACCGAGACCGCACCGACGACATCATCACCGCCAACACACTCCTCCGCGCCGACACCCGCACCGACGACGACACGAAAGCGCTTGAGGAGGTTCGTAACCGGCTGTGGTTCCTCGCCGACACCGGCTACGACCTCCGATGGAACCTGCCAAGCTGAGATCCGTGCTGACACCGGTGCGCCAGAAGCGGTGCCGCCCGGACGACGGCTTCAAGCGCACCGTGCCGCACCCGCTTCGAAACCTAGGAGAGGTCGAGGGGGCGGAGGACGTACCCGTCGGGAACGGTGCCGCGGTGCTCGTAGTAATGGAAGAACAGTTCGGTGGCCTCGTCGGCGTCGAACACCTCGGCTGGGTGGCGTGCGTGTTCGGTGCCCGCAACGGTCACCGACTCCGTCAGCGGCTCGTCGACGTCGTGGTCGCGGCCCACGATGAAGTGACGCATCTGCCCGCCGGAGATCTGCAAGTCGACACTCATTCGTTCAGCGGTGCCGCCGGCCTGAAGGTAGTTCAGGTCGTACTCGCCTGCCTCGTACTCAGGAGCATCCGGCCATCCAGCGTCGTCCGGCAGCCACCAAATTGCGTAGGCGAACCGGCCATCGCTCTGCCCGTCCAGCAAACCGAGCATCCGCCCGATTTGGTCCTTGATCGGTCGGAAGTCCGCCGTGAGCTGCGATTCTCGTGCGCTGTTGGTGGTGTTGATGAACAAGTGTGGCCTCCGCTGTCGTCACGTTCTGTATGCGCGGAAGTCGCGCAGATCCAGCCGCGCTGCCCGCAACCCGGGTCAGGGGACTTTCTTGAGGACGACGGATGTGATCTTCACGAGCTTCCCGTCAATCGTGGCGTATGCCGGGTTGTCGTAGCTGACCAGACCATCGAAGGATCGCTGCTCGGCATTGCGCGTCGCACCGCCACTCTTCACCTCGATCCCTGCCCACGTCCCGTCCGGCTTCTCCATCAGCCCGTCGAAGAACCGGCCGTTCGGAGCACCATCAACTCGCGCTTTGACCTGATCGGTGCGGTAGGGCAGGCCTGCGTCCTCAGCGACTTCCTCGACACCCTGTCGCTCTTTGGCCTTGACGTCCGCGTGAGCTTGCTTGTTCCCCTCGGACCGGTACGTACCGTCCTTGCTCCGCTCCGGGTGTTTCTCGTTCTGCTCCTTCTTCCACGCGTCCACATGGTCGGTGCGGTTCGGCGTCAGCCGATCATCGGTCATCGCGTGCACGCCGAGCGGGATCCCGCCCGAGGCTGCCAGCCCAGCCCCTGCAGCCATCACCGCAGCACCGGCAGCGTTCAACGGGACCCCAGCTACGGCGCCGACACCGGTGAGGTCGAGGGCGACGCCGCCACCCTCGAGCGTCGCCCCACCGGCCAGCAATGCCAGGCCGCCGAGGAGCTCGAGGACTTCGTCTGGATGATTCACCATCGCGTTCCCCATCGACGCGAAGATGTTCCCCGCCACTCCGGCCGCGTCCTGCACGTACGGCCAGGCAGCTTCCGCTTCCGCGCCGAGAACGGCACCGCCGATGCCGACCGCTGCTTTCGTGGTGTTCCACGCGTCCTCGAACCAGTTGCCGTCGTCGTCGGATGCGTCCTTCGACGAAGTCGTCGATGCGAGATGAACAGGATGCGCGTTCACGGTTGACGGGGTGATGCCGTCGAGCTCGGAGGCGATGCTCGCCAGCGTCGTCGTGACGTTGTCGTTGTGGGACTGCACCTGCCGGCGGAGCGTGAACTCCTGCCCGACGAGTTCTGGGACCTGCTGCCAGTTCGTGACGACTGCGCCGATGGCGCCGAGGATGTCCCCCTTCGCAGCCTCTTTTGCTGCTTCGGCGGCGACCTGCCCAGGCGCGGAAGCGTGGAACTGCTCGATCTGCTGCACGAGGACGTCGTGGTCGTGTTTGAGGTCCGCGATGCTGTTCGCCGCCCGGGAAGTAACTTGCGCGAACTCGTCCGCCGCAGCGCGAACCTGCCGCGCCTTCTCAACCGCGGGATCCATCAGCGGCGTCAGCGCGGGCTGCAGAGCGTCAGAAGTGAACACGCTCGGAAGACCCGACCAAGCGCGGGAGCCATTCGTTGCCGCGTCAAAGATGCCGTCAGCTGCTTCCGCGAATCGTCGCGCGGCGGATCGGAGCCCATCGGCGTCGTCCGGGACGTCGGTAACGTCCTCCGCAGTCAGCGCGCCAGCGAGGACACTCATCGCTCTCATCCGCGGGCCGAGTCAGCCAGACGGCTGTCAGTGGCCGTGATGGCTTGAGCGGCGGTCGTCAACGACACACTCAAGCTCGTCATCCGCTCACCGACATCGTCGGTACTCCCATGGAATCGGTCGGCGAATCGTTGCAGCGCGCCGGTGAGCGGCGACGAGACCGCAGCGCCGGCGGCGGCGGTGAGCGCCGTGTCGACCTCCGATGCGTGGTCGTCGCTCGTCGCGGCATGTACTTGCAGCTCACGTATGAGCCCCGACAGCCCGCCCTCGTCCAGTTTCAGCTCCCCAGCCATGACACCCCCACTCCACAGGACAGCATGTTGCAGAGCCAACCATAGAACGATTCGTCCACCGAGGCGAGACGCGCAGGCCGGGATCTCCCGAGTGCGAGATCAACGGTGCGGATACTGCCTCGAAGCGGCCCTCCGACCCGGATCGAATGACGCCGCCTATGAGTACCTCAAGCCGCGCCACCCCAGCGCTCGTTCGCCCTCGACCCGCCGCTGCACGAGGTCGCCGGAGCCTCGAACCCTTAGTCGGAGGTCACATTCACTCACTGCGGTGCCGCACCGAGCTCCTCCAAACCCACGCCGCCAGCTTCGTCTCGCCTCGGCCCGCCTCCACCCAGACGGCGTCACGAGTCATGCTCCGTGCAACCGCGTCATCACGGCGGATGAGCCTGTCCGGCAGCTGGAACCAGACGTACACCGGCAGTGGCTGTTCAAGCTCGCGTATGTCCTCGCCTCTTGCCGCTTCCTCCAGCGAGAACGGCTGCGGTGGCACCCAACGATTCGAACGACGACGACGACTCACGAAACGGATCGTACGGAGCGGCGCCGACGTAGATGGAGCGGGCGTATGCCGCACCCGCACTGAGATTCGTTCCGGACCACCTATGTGCGACGGAGCTGTTCCGTGCCACGCAGGCCAGTACTTCCCAGCGGCGTGAGGCTGCGAAGCGTCCGGCCGACGACCGCCATCGAGACGCGGTCTGGAGTAACTGAGGATGACGTCAGCACTGCACCGCCAGTTGGGTGCTGTTCGAAAACTAGTGATCCCGAATCCGTCAGGTGTCCACGTTGAGCCGTACGATCAGCTCATGGCGCCAGCACGAATCACCGAACTTCTGATCGGCGAGTTCAAGTCGTATCGGAACGCATCCCTGCCCCTTGGTGGCACAACTCTGCTCATCGGACGTAACAGTTCGGGAAAATCCAACGCCCTCGATGGCCTTGAGGTCCTCGCTCGACTGGCCGAAGGCGATGACCTCGTCGACGCTCTTGACGGTCGGCGACGGGAGGGTGGGGCTGTTCGAGGAGGCTCGCATGGGTGCGCTCCACACGGCCTGAACTACTTCCGGCTCGGGTGTGAGGTCGAGTCAGACGGAGCTCTCTTTCAATATGAGGTCAAGATCGAGGTCGTGCCGGAGCTTCGCATCGTGCAGGAGCGCCTCTGGGGACCCGGGGTCGCTGTAAAAAGTGGGGCGATCACTCCCGGGGTGATATACGAGTCCAGGCCGGCTGGTGAACCCGGTATGGGTATCGATGTTGAGGTCCACAACGGCCAACGTGGGCCGAATAGTATCTCCAAATTTCGAGACAATCGCTTGATTCTCACGCAGGTGCCGTTGGCCGTGGGCGGGGCTAATAGGGCGGAGAAGTCGGTGTTGGCCGCTGTGGACGCCGTAGTGGGTGCGCTTCGAGGTGTCTTTCATTTTGACCCCGTTCCCCATTTGATGCGTAGCTATGTTCAAGAACGCGACGTCGAACTTCGGCGCACTGGTCAAAACCTATCTGCAGCGCTGCGGAACCTCGAGCGGACAGACAAGGACGCTTTCGAAGTGATTGCGGAACTGGTTCGTTCGGTTGCTGACGAATCGATCACCGGTCTTGGTTTCGTGGGCACTGATTTGGACGATCTTATGCTAGCCCTGCAGGAAAGCCGAGGCGCCGGGCCGGTTGAGGTAACCCCGGCCCGAGAGATGAGCGATGGGCTTCTGCGACTAATAGGTATCGCGACTGCGCTGCTCTCAACGCAGAACGGTCTCGATATCGATGTTGTTGTGCCGTCAGTTCAAGGTGCAGGCATTGTCGAAAACAAGAATGGCGTACTTGTGGTTCTCGAAGAGCTCGAGAACGGGCTGCACCCTTCCCAGGCTGATCGTATCCTAGCTCTGGTGCGGGAAAGCAGTAAGGGTGCCGAGACTAGCGTGCTCGCCACAACTCACAGTCCATCGCTACTTGATGCGGCGGAAGGTAAGTTGAATGAGCACATCATCGTCTGTCACCGAGACGCGACTACCGGTTATAGTAAATTGACGCCGATCGTGAAACTTCCCGGTTACGCGCGCGCCCTCGCTGAAGGAAGCCTTGGGGCGGCTCTCGCGGCAGGTAAGCTCAGCGGCGGCGGCCCTGAGGATGAGGCTGACTACAGCGAGTTCCGGCGACTTCTCGGTATTGCCTGATGAGCGCAATCTCTTTCATTGATACCTCGGTCCTGTGCAACCTCGTTCCGGTACCTGGCTTCGACCAGCAGCGGGAAAAGGTCCTTCAAGAGATGGCTGAACGACTCGACGGCGGCGAAGAGTTCATTCTTCCAATCACCTCAGTGATAGAAACGGGAAATCATATCGCGCAGCTCTCATCGGGCGGGGTGCGTCGTGAAGCCGCGTCAAAACTTGACACACTGCTGCGGTTCATCTGCGACGGTCAGGCACCGTGGGTCCTGCACGATGTTGCATGGGATCGTGATTTCTTGCGACAGCTGCTCGACGGTGCTGGTACGGGAACGAGCTACATTGAGCACGCGACGGTGAAAGTCGGTGCAGGCGATCTCTGCATTCTGACCGAGCGTGAGATGTTCCGTGCGCGTTCACGAATCCCGGCTGGCATCTGGACTCTTGACGGGGGGCTTTCTGCGCATGCGTAGTCACTCGCGGCCGACGCTCGAGTGTCCACGAACATGGTCCAGAAGGTCGCGTCGATGACCAACGGGGCCTCCTCTACCGGTGGCTCGAAGCTCGTGCCGTGTTCTTCGAGCACCGCGTCCGTAGCGTCGGGCCTGACCTGCCTCGCCCTGTTGGCCAGGACCCGTTCACGCTGCAACTCCGGCCTGATCTGCACCCACACGAGTACGAACAGCACCCCGGCAACTGATGCGGTCGCGCGCCACTCGTCGCCGATGGAACGCGGCGATCCTGTGTCATCGACCACGACGTGGCGGCCAGCGGCAAGGCGCACGCCCGCACGAGCGTGCGTGCGTGCGCGATCTGGTTCGTGGCCGTCCATTCCTCCAACAGGATGCCCTGTCCGCCGTGAAGTCCACGCTCCTCGTTGATCTGGTCGAGGCTCAAACGCTCGCCCCCAAGGCACGGAAGCTCAGCAGCCAACGTGCTCTTACCGGAGAACGACAACCCACACGTCAGCACCAGTGCCATGCCTCGTACCCGACAACTGTCCATGCCGCCGGGCGCCACAAAGCTAAGTGGATACCTCCGCGAGTGCCGGCTGCAGGCGCCCGGTAGGTGATCCGCTAACGAGAGTCGGCTTCCACTCGAACCCGTTGTCCCTCGACCGTAAACCGGCCGGTTGCGCGGACCAGGCCTGACAGCTTCGGGTATCCCCAGTTGCGGGAGTCGAAGTCCTGCTGCCACTTCCGGAGCAGCTGCCCGACCGTCGCGAGGTTCGGCCTGCCGTCCTCGGACGATGCCGTGTTCACGCTTTTCCGAAGCCCGTCGATGAGACGCGAGTCTTGGCGAGGCGATGGTCCGCGCGCCAAAGTCGCCTCCATTGAGGTGGAATCACCGTCCGTGCTTCCGAGGACATCCAGGTAGGTGAACTGGTCGCACGCGTTCCGGAACGACGGTGGCGTCTTGCGTTCTCCGAAGCCGTAGACCGTGATCCCCTGCTCACGGATGCGGGAAGCGAGCCGGGTGAAGTCGCTGTCGGACGAGACGATGCAGAACCCTTGGAACCGCCCTGTGTAGAGCAGGTCCATCGCGTCGATGATGAGCGCATCGTCCTTGGGGTTCTTGCCCTTGGTGTGCGCGAACTGCTGCATCGGCTGGATGACGTGCTCGCTCGCCGTGGCTTTCCAGCTGCTGAGCTGAGATGTCGTCCAATCGCCGTAGACCCGCTTCACGGAAGCCTTGCCGAAGTGCGCGACCTCCGCGAGGACAGCTCCGATACGCGACGGGGAACGTTGTCAGCATCGACGAGAACTGCGAGCAGGTCGCCGGGCGCGGTCATCCTCACAGTCTGGCGGCTCGACGGATGGGCAGGGGCGAAGAGGGGCACGCCATCCGGCATCTAGGAGCCGACCGGCTTACGGGACGCGGTCTCCGGCCATCACGAGTCGCCTGGCGGGTACGTACGGCGAGACGAGGACGAACTAACAATCGACTACCGCGGAGGGGATGCTCTTTCGACTCGCGCGTGACTTCAACTCTCGCCGGATGGTGCAGAAACTACATCGTGACCGGCGCTAATCTAGCTGACGTCGAGCGTCTCGACCCGAACAGGTAGGAACCCGGTATGGCTCACATCAGCGTCTTTGCCTTCGGCACCGTCATGAATTTTAGAGTTCCCGAAGATGCGGACATGAGCGGGTTCGGTTTCGCCGGCTTCCTGAACCGTGCCGACGCTCAGCAGCAATTGAATACTTACCTCGAAGGCCTGGGCTATGACGTCAGCCAGTCCTATCTGTGGTGAAGGCGCGGACGACGGTGAGGGTTCGGACGCACGGAACCTCGGCTATCGCTGTCTCCACTAGCGGGCCGGGGCTCTTGCGACTGGTCACTCTGAGTCGTGCTGAGTTCGCGAGGTGCCGGCACCGGTCAGAGGCGTACTCGATGCACGGGCCGGGCGGTACCCGTGAACTCGGGCACTCCGGTCACGTCGTTGAGGATGACGATCATGGCCACCCCGCCACCACCTTCTCCCTGCGCGAGCCGTTGAAAGACGTCGCGGTTCTCGTTCGAAAGCGCGTCCCATCGGGTAGCGGTCGTGATGTAGACGTGCCGTGGATCTGACCCAGCTTCGATCAGCCACGAGGGAGTTCCGTCCTCACCATCGTCGAGCATCGGATACATGTCGGAGCTTGGCGGATTGTCGGCTACGCCTTGCTGCTGCGCGTCGATGAGCTGCTGCGCTACATCGTCTGCTATCTGGTCGTCGAGTGCTTGTGACACTCGCTTGTCGGTCTGGACGATGACGAGGTGTTGCTCGATTCCGGTGAGGCTGATGTCCACGTTGTTGTCCTATCGATGACGTGTACTCATCATCCCGCAAGGACCCCGTCAACTACGTTCAACATGCTTGATAGGACCGGAGAAAGAAGCAGCTGCAGGCTCGACGCTCGTCTAGTTAGCACCGCCGGCTTTGTGGCTGCTAGGTACACGATGCGTTCCCGCATGGTCTGCTGCGTCAGGTGATCCAGTTCGCAAATGGAAACTGACCGTAGATCCGGTTGAACTCGGCTCGCAGCCGCTTTTCCAGGACGACGCCCGGCTCGTCGCCCGATTCTGCCCAGGCTACGAGTAGCTCCTCGTCAGCGTCGGGGATCTGCCAGATTGCTCGACCTCCCGTGTGCGAGTTGCCGCGTCGGGCGTACTGCTTCAAGCGATGGTGAATCCCTCGGCCCTGCGCGTCGGCTGCTCCGATGTAGAGAATTGGCGTCTCTTCGAGCCAAGCGTTAGCTAGTGCCTCGGGCGGGTACGGCGCCCCCTTCGCCGGGGAGTCAGTGGAGAGGTCTGGCAGTTCGGAGCCCTCGTAGAGCACGACGTACACACCCCGGTCCTTCGGCAACTGCAGCACTCGCGGTAGAAGGAGTTCAGCGAACGTCACGAATCCCTCGAACCCCACCGTTTCGAGGCCGTCACGGTCCCATGAGGGCGGGAACTCGAAGCTCACGCGCTCACCTCAATTCTCACCAGAATTTCAGTGGGCATCACCGAACTGATCTTGCTGTGCCATGAAGAGCTGAACCATGCGTCACCGTCACCGTCACCGTCACCTGGCCTTCCGAATATGGGACGAAAACGAATTCGACTGTAGGTGCTCGAGCGTAACTGGCCTCGTTCGTCGGCCCATCGATCATCCGACGCCGACGTAAGAGCGCTATGTCGGTCGGCACCCACCGGTCATCTCGGTGAAGTACCGGCTCAGTCACCGTCATCGCCTCGTGCGAGTTCTTCATCAAGCGCGAGCACGGACGGCGACTGCGATGCGTACTCTCGGCCAGCCGGTCTGAGCGTCGTCCGGATGCGCGTCTCGAGGAGCTCCCGGCGCGCGCGGAAGAACGAGTCGAACTCGGCCGCGCCGTGAGGGAGCTGTTCCGGTAACGCGTTCCGCTCCAAGAACGAGTTCCGCTCTTCGGAGGTCGCGTAGTTGGTCGCCACCCAGACTGCTGGCACTTCGGCGAGCTTTCCGATGTTCTCCAGGCCCGGAAGCAGCTCCAGGTTCGGCAGTTGGTTCTTCCGCTCCGTGAGGTCGTCGATCTCCTCGGGCAAGAACTGCGGTGATCCGTCTCTTTTCGCGAGTCGGCGGAGCCTCTTCTGTTCGAGGAGCGACGCCGGGAAGATGTGATCGACGTGGAACTGGTTGCGCGTGTCGACGTGGGGGAACAGCGCCGCGAGAACGGCGAACGTTCGCGGGCGACCGTACTCAAGGCTCAGCACGTCGTCTACGAGGGCGTCGGTGACGGCGAGGGACTTGCCTCGTGCTGCCATCGCTCGCTCGATGGCAGCGACTGGGAAGGTTTCGGCGCCCTCACGTCTGAGGACTTCCCGGACGTCGCGGAGGAGCGTGTCCAGGCCCGAGCCCCAGATGCCTCGGATGATCAACGATCGCAGTACCCACGAACGCAGCGCCATGCGGTCGTCCCGCGTTTTTGGGGATTGCCGATAGGAGTGATCGAGCTTCCGGTGGTGCGCGTAGTAAGCGACGGGGATCAAGACGCTGTCTGCGGTGAGTGATCCGCCGGACAAACCGAAGTCGCTCAACAGCCCGACGGCGACCTGGAGCGAGGCGCCGAGCGTGTCCCAACTATCCTCTAGCTGAGCCATGTTTGCGGCCGTGAAGTTCTTGACCTTGAAGCTGATGTCGCGGACGTCGTTCAGCACCAGACCGGCCTTAAGTACGGTATCGCGCGAGAAGCTGAAGCCATTGCCCGTGTTGTTGAGCTCGTCCACCAGGCCGTGGACTGCCGCGCGAGCATCACCCTCCCATTGCGCGGTCGCGATTGACAGGAGGAGGTCGCTGTAGGACAGGACCGTCCCTCCCGAGTTGACCCGCACGAAGATGTCGAGGACGCGCTCGATGTCCTGCTCGGTCTCCTCGTAGAAGTGCAGCGACGCCGTCTTGTGGATCGCGTCCCACAGGGTGCTGACCAGCCCGGAGGCGACAGGATCATTACCCACGCTGTGCTTGGCGAGGAGCTGGATCAACGAGGACGTGTCTGACGCGTCGAAGACATCCGCCACGGGAAGCCAGTTCTTCGTCTCATCGTCGTGCGCCGCCTCGACGTCAGCATCGGTCAGGAACTGGAAGTGGTACTTCAACCCGAGTTCGTTCTCTGGTGCTTCGCCGGCGAGGTTGAGGAAGAGCCGACGTTCCGGGTAGGACCAGGACTTGTTCGCCCATCCTCCGTGATTCTTGTAGGCGTAGGTTCCTCGAAGCCCGATGTTGAGCGAGGTCAGTCGCTGTTGGCCGTCGAGGATTGCGACCACTTCGCGGTCGGTCGGGATGTCGATGACGGGGTTGTGGCGGTTATCGAAGGCGCTGTAGTCCTTCATGAACCCGTAGAACTTGAACTCACTGATGGTGTCCGGCATGACCCTCCACGACAGGAAGCTCCCGACTGGGTAGCCCCGCATCACCGAGTCGAACACGCGGATTACCTGCGATGGCTTCCAGACGTACTCCCGTTGAATCGCCGGGAGTATCAACCTCCGCTCCTGGATCTGTCGCAGAGCGTTGGCGATCGTCATTGGTTCCTTGTGCCCCATGGGTCGATCCTATGAGCAAAGCTCGTGCTGGCAGGGACTGGCAACGGGAACGGGGTCATCGAGATAGCGAGGCACTTCACCGGAGGCACTGGCCCGTTCGGCTGCCGTCCCAGACTGCTGGCTACGGCGGCTCCTAGGCGTTCCTTCGTGAGGCAGTTGGCTTTGCGTCCTCTAAGTTCGATGCATGAAGCCGTTGAAGGTTGCTCGTGAACAACAGATCGCCGTGTTCGGGGAGTCTGGGAGTGGTAAGACCGTGCTGCTGTCTTCGTTCTACGGGACCGCGCAGGAACCCGTGGTCGCGGATGAGGGCCTGTACGACATCGTCGCGAACGATGCTGCACAGGGCCTGCGGCTGCATCAGAACTACCTCGGCATGAAGAACACTGGCACCACGCCCCTTCAGACGCGGCTTAGTGGCAACCGGTACGTGTTCTCAATCAAGCGCCGCGGGGGACCCGTCGGAAAGTCGAAGAAGCCGGCGGCGGAGGAACTCCGCCTGATCTGGCATGACTATCCGGGTGAGTGGTTTGAGGAAGACCCTGCAACGGAGAAGGAGCAGCGGCTGCGCGTGGAGACGTTCCGGTCGCTGCTTGGGTCTGATGTTGCGGTGCTCCTCGTTGATGGTCAGCGTCTCTTGGATCATACCGGCGAGGAGGAGCGGTATCTCAAGGCGTTGGTGACGAACTACCGAGCTCATCTGTCGCGCCTGCAGGAGGAGCTGATGCCGGACGGGAAACGCTTGGTGCGCTTCCCCAGGATCTGGCTGTTCGGCCTCTCGAAGGCAGACCTGTTGCCCGCGATGGATGCGACAGCGTTCAGGGACCTGCTCGTTGAGAAAGTTGGTCAGGAGATCGCGCATTTGCAGGAAGAACTCGCCGGGTTCATTGAGGAGCCGGAGGCGTTTTCGCTGGGAGAAGACTTCGTGCTGCTGTCTTCGGCACGGTTCGAGCCCGGAAAGATCGATGTCGGCAAGCAGGTTGGGGTCCGGCTGATCCTGCCAATGGCGGCCGTGCTGCCGTTCTCGCGGCACGTTCGCTGGGCCAAAGCGCTGCGTAACGGCAGCAAGGTCGCCAACGATCTCATGCGTTCGGCCGGTCCGTTGCTCGCGCTGATCGTCGCGAAGTTGAAGCTGCCGGGCCCGTTGAAGCTTGTGACTGTGGCGCTGCCATTCATCTTCGACACGGTCTTCGAACACAGCCGCGAGAAGATTCAAGACGTGCACGACGCGGCGGTTGCCAAGCATGACTTCCTCACCGCAGTGCTGACCGGGTTCGAGCTCGAACTTCGTCAAGCGGTCGAGGACCGGGTACTGCAGAAGAGCGTGAAGTGAACTTCATGTGGGCCACGCGCGGCAGGAACTGGGGATTCCGGTTCCTGTATACCGGCGGCTTGCCGGACCCGCTCGATGTGTACGAGGCTGCTTTCGCCGGCACCGAGGACACCATCGACGCTTTCCGCAAACGTGGCATGACGGTCGCCGTGCGGTTCGCCGACCCCGAGGGTCGACGTGACCGTGCGGGACGAGTGATTCCGCACGAGTTCGTGATCTTCGCCCCCGACGCGGCTCGGTTCGACACGGCCGAGGAGGCCCGCGCCACGCTGTGGGACGCCGTCGCGGAGCAGTACGCGGCCATCTGGGACCAGCCCAGCGCGCCGTCATAAGCCACTGTCCCGGTCGACATGCCGGCGTCCACTCGATCGGGTCGTTTCTCGAGATCACCGGATAGCAGGAGCAACAGCGGCTAGTCACCCCAAAGCGGATCCTCAGCCGGCGCGGCCACTGCCCCGCCGCTGTTGCAGCCGATTACCCTCTCAAGCCCACGACGAGGGACTCTTTCGTGAGCCGCGCGCTCACATAGAATGACGCGGTCGCTCGTTGTCAGGCAGGGGAATCTTGGGGATCATCAGTACGCGGGAATCGATCAACGCCGCGCCCGGTTCCGTGGTCGTCGTCCGTGACGAGGAGTGGCTCGTCTCGGGGGTCGAGCAGACCACTGACGGTCAGCTTCTTCGTGTGCAGGGCCTCTCCGGCCTTGTCCGTGATACGACCGCTGCTTTCTACACCGCTCTCGACAGCGTCCGGGTGCTCGACCCGGCGGAGGCGACTGTCACCGCCGACTCCTCGTCCGGCTACCGCAGTGCTCGCCTGTGGGTCGAGGCGACGTTGCGCAAGACCTCGATCCCGCTCACGTCCCCCGACATCTCGACGAGCGGTCGGATGCTCGCGGACGCCCTGCCCTATCAGCAGACGGCCGTGCGTCAGGCGCTGGACCCCAACAATCTGCGCCCGCGCATCCTGCTCGCGGACGCGGTCGGGCTGGGCAAGACGCTCGAAATCGGAATGATCCTCTCCGAGCTCGCGGTCCGCGGTCGGGGGGAGCGCATCCTCATCGTCACCCCACGCCACGTGCTGGAGCAGTTCCAGCACGAGATGTGGACGCGCTTCGCGCTTCCCTTCGTACGGCTCGACTCGCAGGGCATTCAGCGGCTGCGGCAGAAGCTGCCCGCGGCACGCAACCCCTTTGCGGTCTTCAAGCGGGCGATCATCTCCATCGACACGCTCAAGAACGATCGCTATATGCAGCACCTGCGCAACCAGCGATGGGACGCCGTCGTCATCGATGAGTCGCATAACCTCACGAACGCGGGCACGCAGAACAACCGTCTCGCTCACGTCCTCGCGCCCACGACGGATGCACTGATTCTCGCCTCCGCGACGCCGCATAACGGGAAGAAGGAGTCGTTCGCCGAACTGGTGCGCATGCTCGAGCCGAGCGCTGTGCGCCCTGACGGGGACTTCGACGAGGCCGAGGTGGGCCGCCTGATCATCCGCCGCCACCGCAACAGCACCGAGGTCGCGGAGGCCGTGGGCAGCGACTGGGCGCCTCGACAGGAGCCGAACCACCGGCTCGTCCCTGCCTCTCCGCAGGAGAACGCGATCGCGGCCGAGCTGGCCGACACCTGGCTGCACCCGAGCGAAGGGTCGTCGCCCTACTCGGGCAAGAACGGTTCGCTATTCCCATGGACCCTCGCGAAGGCGTTCCTCTCCTCACCGGAGGCGCTGCTAGAGACGGTCCGCCAGCGCGTCCAGCGCCTCCCGGACTCGAACGAGGCCGCTCGCGAGAGAGCCGCACTGGAGCGCCTCGAGGAGCTCGCCTCCGCGGTGGGGTCGAATGCCTCGGCGAAGCACCGGGCGCTCGTCGACCACGCGAAGGCGGCGGGCGTCGGCGCCGATTCGTCGACGCGTGTCGTCGTGTTCGCCGAGCGTGTCGCGACCCTCAGGGCCCTTGGTGCGTCCCTGCCCACGGCGCTTGGACTACCGAAGGACGCCGTTGCGATCCTGCACGGTGGCCTCACCGACCAGGAGCAGCAGAAGGTCGTCGAGAGCTTCAAGCTGGCCTCGTCGCCGATCCGGGTGCTCGTCACCGGCGACATCGCCTCGGAGGGCGTCAACCTGCACGCTCAGTGCCACGAGCTGGTGCACTTCGACATCCCGTGGAGCCTGATCCGGATCGAGCAGCGCAACGGCCGCATCGACCGGTACGGGCAGAAGGAGGCGCCACGCATCACGACGCTATTGCTCTCGCCCGACGACGAGCGGTTCACGGGCGACTTCCGAGTGCTGACGCGCCTGCTTGAGCGCGAGGAGGAGGCTCACGGGGCGCTCGGTGACACGGCCTCACTGATGGGGAAGCACTCGGTGCAGGCCGAGGAGGACGAGATCATGCGCGCCATCGCTGCGCAGCAGGACATCGACGACGTCGTGCGCACGGTCGAAGAGGTGCAGGCCGGGGCGGACTTCGACGCGCTCTGGGCCTCGTGGGACACGGTCGTCGCCGCGCAGGCGAACGCAACCGGTCCGGAGGGGGCAATCGGTCGGAACGACGCGGGGTACGGCGCGAGTGCCGCGCTCTTCCCCAGCGACGTCGCGTTCCTCTCGGAGGCGCTGCAGCAGGCCTACACGGAGCCGGGTGCGTCACTCGACCGCGGCGGCGTCGGCTGGCGTGACCACGGCGCCGAGGGCATCGTGGAGCTGACGCCACCGGCCGATCTCGTGCAGCGACTCGCGGTATTGCCGCAGAGCTACCTCGACGAGCGGCGGGTGACGACCTCTCTCAAGCTCGCGGTGACGCCCGCGCGGGGCAACGACCGCCTGCGTGCGGCCCGATCGGGTGCAGAGACGAACCAATGGCCGGACGCGCACTTCCTCGGGCCGCTGCACCCGGTGCTGGACTGGGCCAGCGACCGCAGCCTTGCGACGCTCGGACGCGGCACGATCTTCGCGGTCCGCGGGGCGGTCGAGGACCCCGTGGTCGCGCTACTGGGCACGCTGACGAATGGGCGGGGGCAGGTCGTCGCTGCGTCGCACATGACGGCGACCTTCGGCGGGTTCCCGCACTCGACGGCCTGCGCTGTCACCCCGTTCGGCTCGGCGCAGGAGCTCTACGACTCCCTCGGCGTGACGGCGGCCGTGAACAATCCTGGGCCGGTCGACGTCCTTGCCCTGTCGCCGCTCGTTCGACCCGCGGTCGAGACGGCGCGAAGTGCACTTTCGGGGCTCTTTGACGCGGCGAGCCGTGACACGAACGAGCGGGTGCAGCGGTGGGCGACCCGTGTCGGCACTTGGGCGGACGACGCGGACGCCCTCGTGCAGCGCAGGGACCTGCACGAACGACGGATGACGGTCGAGGCCGAGCGGCTCCTGGCCGAGGCGATGACGCCGAGCAGGGAGCTCGTGCGTCCGTTGTTGATGGTGGTGCCGGCTGACTGGCCGGTGGCTCGTACGAGCGAGGGAGCACTCTGATGGCGGCGAGCGACGCGATCGTCGTCGGTGACGACTGGATCAGCGAGCACTACCTGACGACAGACGCGACGCGGCAGTCGTTCTCCGCGCGGGTGCTTGATCGGCGCAAGGCCTGGGACGCGAGCAAGGCCGAGTCGATGCCAACGACGCGCTCCCGCTTCACCGAGGCGCGGGCTCGGATTGAGCAGACGCTAGCAGGCTTCTCAGCGGGCATAGACCCGGCGGACGTGTCCGCTTTCAACGACGATTTGCTGCGCGTGCTCGGCTACCTCGGCAGCGGCAACCGGTGGGTCACGGACGGGCCCGTTCGGCGGCTCGTCTCGAACACCGTCGACGAGCCGCCGGCCCTTGTTGTCGTCGAGGCCATGCCTGTCGCCGAACTCGACGCGCTGATCGAGCGTGGTACGAAGACGGGCGCTCCTGTTCGGACCCTGCTGCACGAGGTGACCGGCGAGGACGGCGAGACGATGACGGCGGTGTCGCGGCTGCTCACCACTCTCATGGTCGGTGAAGATGCCCCGTCGTACGCCCTCGTGCTCGCGGGCCGTTGGGTGCTGCTCGCCGAGAGGGAGCGCTGGCCCGAGGGCCGGTACCTCGCCGTCAACCTGCAGCTCGTCGCCGAACGCAACCAGGTGACGCGGGGCGGTGAGGTCGACCGCGCCCTGACCGTCCTCGACGCGGCCTCGCTCATGCCGGCCCTCGACTCGGGCGACATCTGGTGGGACGGCGTCCTCGAGGAGTCCGTGAAGCACACGGTCGGCGTCTCGCAGGACCTGCGCGACGGCGTGCGCGAGTCCATCGAGATTCTCGCCAACGAAGTGGTCGACCGGCGTCGTGCGCAGGGTCTCCCGGCGCTCGCAGGCGACCAGGCTCAGCCGCTCGCGGTGCAGTCGCTGCGATTCCTCTACCGGATCCTGTTCCTCCTCTACGCCGAGGCGTCGCCCGAGCTTGGTGCTGTGCCCGTCGGCGAGGCCTCCTACGACGAGGGCTACAGCCTGGACCGTCTCCGCGACCTCGCCCTGGTCGAGATCACCGGATCGTCGCGCGAGGGCACGCACCTCTACGAGTCGCTCAGTGCCTTGTTCCGCCTCGTTGATCTTGGGCACACGCCGCCGCCGCGCGCCGAGACCGACGACTCCGACTTTGGGAGTGTCCGGAGCGAGGGGCTGGAGTTCCACGCGCTGCGTGCCGACCTCTTCAAGGCGGAGGCCATCGCGCTGATCGAGGAGTCGCGTCTCGGCAACGCGGCGTTGCAGCGCGTGCTCGCTCTTCTCCTGCTGAGCAAGGAGGAGAAGAACCGCGATCGCGGGTTCATCTCGTACGCGGAGCTCGGCATCAACCAGCTCGGGGCCGTGTACGAGGGCCTGATGTCGTACACGGGCTTCTTCGCCGAGCGGGACCTCTACGAGGTGGCCAAGGGCGGAGAGTCTTCGAAGGGCTCGTGGGTGGTCGAGGTGGAGAAGGCCGACGGCATTGCAGCGGCGGATTTCGTGACGGAGGTCGACCCCGAGAGCGGTCAGCGGAAGCGCGTGCTGCACCGCCGCGGCTCGTTCGTCTACCGCCTCGCTGGGCGAGAGCGCCAGCAGTCTGCTTCCTACTACACGCCCGAGGTGCTGACCCGGTTCGTCGTTTCGCAGGCCCTGGAGGAGCTGCTCGACCAGGACGGCAAGACCACGCCCGCCGAGCAGGTCCTGCGCCTCACCGTGTGTGAGCCCGCGCTCGGGTCGGGGGCGTTCGCCATCGAGGCCGTGCGACAACTGGCGGAGCAGTACCTGACCCGCCGGCAGGTCGAGCTCGACCGGCGCATCGACCCTGAGGAGTACCAGCGCGAGCTGCAGCGGGTGAAGGCCTCGATCGCCCTGCACCAGGTGTACGGCGTCGACCTCAACGCGACCGCCGTCGAGCTCGCCGAAATCTCGTTGTGGCTCGACACAATGGTCGAAGGCCTCGACGCGCCGTGGTTCGGCCTGCACCTGCGCCGTGGGGACTCCCTCATCGGTGCCCGCCGAGCCGTCTTCTCGCGGGCCGACGCCGAGCGCAAGGCGCACCTCGGCGAGGCGCCGCGCGACGTGCCCGTCGCCGAGCTCGCCGCGAACCTCGCTGACGAGAAGCTGTCGGGGGCGACCAGCGGGTCGATCCACCACTTCCTGCTTCCGCACGGGGGCTGGGGCTCCGCGGTCGACGCCAAGGAGGCGAAGCTGCTGGCACCGAGAGCGCTGGCCGAGCTCAAGGCGTGGCGCACGCACGTTAAGGCGAAGCCGACGAAGAAGCAGGTCGACGCTCTGGTCGAGCTCTCGTACCGGGTCGAGCGCCTGTGGCAACTGGCCTTGCGGCGGAGAGAGATCGCCGAGCAGCAGATCCGCCGTGCCATCCCGGTGTGGGGCGCCGAGCTGCCCGAGGGCGGTGCAGTGAGTCGCGAGGAGATCGAGGAAGCGCTCCAGGACCAAGACGGCGCGTACCAACGTCTGCGCCGGGTCATGGACGCCTGGTGCGCCCTGTGGTTCTGGCCGCTCACCGACACGGGCGGTGCCATGCCCCCGACCGTCGACGAGTGGATCGACGGGCTGCGCGGGCTGCTCGGCACGCACGTCGAGGCCCGTACTGCTAAAGAAAAGCGCGACGCCGAGGCGCGAGCGCGCGGCGGCCAGTCGTCGCTGTTCTCCGGGGTGACCTGGACGGACCTGCAGCTGGCGGAAGAGATCGACCTCTCGCTGGCAAACGCCCTACCGGTTGTGGAAGTGCTGGAGCAGCACCCGTGGCTCGTTGTGTGTGCGGGCGTCGCCGCGCGCCAGGGCTTCTTCCACTGGGAACTCGATTTTGCAACCGTGTTCGCCGGAGGCGGCTTCGACCTGCAGGTAGGGAACCCGCCTTGGGTTCGGCCCCGGTCCGACGTCGACGCGCTCCTCGCCGAGGGGGACCCGTGGTGGCAGCTCGCGAACAAGCCCACGCAGGCGCAGATCGCGGTCAAACGCGAGGAGACGCTTGCGATGCCGGGCATTCGCGACCTTGTGATCGACGGGACTGCGGATGTCGCGGGCACAGCCGCCTTCGTCGGGTCACCGTCGCAGTTCCCGCGCCTGGAGGGGCTGCAGCCGGACCTGTACCGCTGCTTTATGGAGCAGGTGTGGCGGCACGGTTCGGAGTCGGGGGTGTCGAGTCTGATCCACCCCGAGTCGCATTTCACCGACGAGAAGGCGGCGGTGCTGCGTGGTGAGACTTACGGACGCCTGCGCCGTCACTGGCAGTTCATCAACGAACTGCGGCTCTACCCGGAGATCCACAATCTCGTGTCGTATGGCGTGCACGTGTACGGACGGGCACGCGATACACCTTCCTTCTTGATGGCGACGTCGCTTTATCATCCTGATACGGTCGAACGGTCGTTTGCTCACCGGGGCGACGGCGTCGAGCCGGGGCTAAAAGACGAATCGGGCAAGTGGGACGTTTCTCCTCACCGTGCTCGCATCATCGCGGTCGACGACGACGTGCTCGCCGCGTGGCACGCCGTGCTCGAAGGGGAGTCAGTGCCTGTTCGTCGAACGCGGATGGTCTACGCCGTCAACCGCTCCACTGCGGCCGTGCTGGCGAAACTCGCTCAGGCGCCCCGACTCAGTTCCTTGGGGCTCGAGTTCTCGCGTGGGTGGGACGAGAGCATCGATCGCAAGAACGGCTTCTTCGAGAAAGAGTGGGGAGAGCCGGACTCGTGGCGCGATGTGATCCTGCAAGGGCCGCACCTGTTCGTGTCGACCCCGCTCTACAAGACGCCAAACGAGTCGATGACCAGCAACAAGGACTGGTCCGAGACAGACTTCGAGACGCTGGCCCCCGACGCGATCCCCGTCACGAGCTACAAGCCCGCCGGTGACCCTGCACGCTACGACGCCTCGTACACCCGCTGGTCCGACGGCTCCTCCGCCCGTGACCACTACCGCATCGCCTGGCGGCGCATGGCGCCGAACACCGGCGTAAGGACACTCAGCTCAGCCATCATTCCGCCTGGTGCGGCGCACGTACATCCGGTTTACTCGCTGTCGGTATCATCGTCGGGACAGAGTCTTGCGCTGGTGCAAGCGGGGCTATCGGCATTACTTGTTGACGCCATGGTTCGCTCAGTACCGAAGTCAGAGATCCTTTTCAGTACCATCGAACGCCTGCCCTCTCTAATCGCCGCCCCTCTCGCCAACGCCATGGTCCTCCGCTCGCTACGCCTGAACGCGCTAACGGCTGCTTACTCGACACTGTGGGCGACGGCACCGTTCTCGCAGACTGCGCTTGAAGGTTGGACCGGAGGCCTGGACTATCCGAGTCGCCGCGCCTTGGACGACGTGTCGCCCGCCTGGACGCCTGGCACCCCGCTCCGTCGGGCCTCCGACCGCCGACAGGCGCAGGTCGAGATAGATGCCATCGTCGCGCTTTCGCTCGGCATCACGGCAGACGAGCTCTGCACCATCTACCGCACGCAGTTCCCCGTGTTGTACGGCTACGACCGGCGTGAGTACTTGTACGACGCAAACGGGCGGCTCGTGCCGATGCCGGTGCAGCAGGTGTGGCGGAAGAAGGGCGACGCGATCTCGGAGGAAGAGCGTACGCACACGAACGCCTTGGGTAACCGCTACAAGTATGAGCTGCCCTTCGTGAACCTCGACCGCGAGGCAGACATGCGCGCCGCATACGCGCACTTTGAGCGGCTCCTGCAGGAGCGTGCATGAGCGAGCTACTGCCCACCGTCCAGGCCGCGAGCGTCCGTGCAGGACTGATCGACTACCTGTCGACGACGTTCTCGCTGAGCGAGCCTCGTGCTGCGGAGGCCCTCGAGGCTTTCCTCCGCGCACCGGGCTCGGGCCTCTTCCGCGGGCCGTTCCTACGGCTGCGGTTGCCCTTCCGAGCGGCGGACGACTCCTGGCGGCAGCACCTCGGTGAGTGGGCGCAAGGCTTCACTCCCTATGGGCACCAGGCCGAGGCCTTCGTCCGGCTGAGCAGCATGAGCGGCGATCGGCCGAAACCGACGCTCGTCACCACCGGCACCGGTTCAGGCAAGACGGAGGCGTTCCTCTATCCGATCCTCGACCACGTCCTCCGTGCGCGGCGTGCCGGGCAGGCCGGTACGAAGGCGCTGCTGCTCTACCCGATGAACGCCCTCGCGAACGACCAGGCGCAGCGCCTCGCTCGCACGATCGCCGAGACGCCCGAGCTCGCGGGGGTCACCGCGGCGCTCTATACGGGCGAGGACACCTCCGACCGCACCACCGTCACCAGCGAAGGCCTCATCACCCACCGCGGGATGATCCGCCAGAGCCCGCCCGACATTCTGCTCACGAACTACAAAATGCTCGACCAGCTGCTGCTTCGTCACGATGACGCCGGCATCTGGAAGCAGAGCGCGCACAGCCTGCAGTACCTGGTCCTCGACGAGTTCCACACCTACGATGGGGCGCAGGGGACCGACGTGGCCATGCTCCTACGGCGACTCGGGCTCCGCCTCGCCGCCGTCACCGGCGACAGCTCAGGGCGACCGCTCGGGCGCGTCACCCCCGTCGCGACCTCGGCGACCCTCGGTGACAAGGGCGACCCGGCGGCGATGCTCGACTTCGCGCACACCGTCTTCGGCGAGCGGTTCGACGCCGACGCCGTCGTCACGGAGTCGCGCCTCAGCGTCGACGAGTGGGGCGACGGTGCCGAACAACGGGTGGCATCGGCAGGGCACAGGCCGGCAGAGCTGAATCGTTCCCGCGTGCGCGAGCTGTCCTTCGCCAGTAGCCCTGTTCTCGATTCGCGTCAGCGCGCTCTCGACGTCGCCAGGGTGCTCTTCGAGACCGAGACTGCCATTGGGAACGACGTCGACGACGACACGCTGCTCGACCTCGCCAAGGTGCACCCTCTGATCATCCGCCTCGTGGACCACTGCGCCGACGCGGCGTCCCTGGAGGAGCTCGCCTCCGACCTGTTCGGGGACGAGGACCCAGAGGTTGTCGCTGATCGCGACCGTGCGCTCGAGGCGGTGGTCGCCTTCCTCAGCCACGTCCGCGCGCGGAACGGGCGCGATGCGCTCGGCGTCGACCTGCACCTCTGGGTCCGCGAGTTGACCCGCATTGACCGCGTGGCCGCGGGCAGCGTGCGCTTCCGTTGGGGTGATGATGGACTGTTGACCGTGCAGGCCGAGATTGCCGACCTCGAGGGGGACGCCGCTCCAGCATTTCCCGCCGTCTACTGTCGGCACTGTGGCAGATCGGGGTGGGGCGTCACGCTCGCATCGGTCGGGGAGGATCTGCATGCCGACGACGCCCGGATCCGTCCGAAGCACGCGACCAAGGACGGGCGCTTCCGAGCGCTGCTCACCGCGGACGTTGAAGCCGACCACGCCCTCGCCGACGGCGACATCGACGTCGCTGAGGCTGTTCGCGGCGGGCTGCGCTTCTTCGCCGTGCGGGACCGGCGTCTGCTCGATGCGATGCCGGGTGACGACGACACCGACCTCGCGAACGGGGCCGTCCTGCCGGTACTGACGCTCGTCGGGCCTGATGCTGACTCCGACTCCCACGACGACCTCTGCCCGGCCTGTCGGCAGCCTGACGGCATCCGGTTCCTCGGCAGCGCGATCTCGACGCTGCTCTCGGTGTCGATCTCGACGATCCTCGGCACGGGCGACCTCGATGCACGTGAGAAGAAGGCTCTCGTCTTCACTGACAGCGTGCAGGACGCCGCGCACCGTGCCGGCTTCGTGCAGAGCCGCTCGCACACGTTGACCCTGCGCGCCGCCTTGGGCAGGGCGATCGCGCCCGGTGGCAGTGATCTGGACGAGCTCGTGGAGGCAGCCCTGCACCAGGCCGGTGACGACCGCTTCGACCGCTACCGCCTGCTTGACCCGGTGCTCGCTGATCGAGAGAAGTTCCGTGACTTCTGGCAGGCGCGCACCCAGCGGGCCGTGCCGCGCACGGTGCGCACGTGGGTGAAGGCGCGCCTCGCCCTCGACGCGGCCCTAGAGTTCGGCCTGCAGTCGCACGTCGGCCGCACGCTGGAGCGCACCGCCTCGGCCAGTGCTCGCGTCGAGGTGGGCACGCCGCAGAAGCTCGTCGCCCTGGCCAGTCCGCTGCTCACCGACTTCGAGGTACAGGCCACGCTCGACGACACCGGGGCGGTCTCCGACGACACCCTCGTCGCGTGGGTCCGGGGCGTGCTGGAGCGCATGCGTACCCGTGGTGCGATCCAGCACCCCTGGTTCTCGAAGTACCTGCAGCAGGACGGCAACCGCTGGCAGATCAACGGAGGGCGGCTCCGTAGCGAGGGCATGCCCGCGTTCCCGCCCGGGCGCCCGGCACCCGCCTTTCCCCGCGTCGGCGGTGCTGCCGTTCCGAAGGGGCGCGAGAACCTCGATGCGGTGACGCCGGCGCAGAGTTGGTACGCCGTGTGGACGCAGAAGGTGCTCCGCGTCACGGCCAGCGACGGCGGCCGGCTCGCCACGCTGCTGCTGCGTCGACTCGCTTCGGCGAACCTGATCGAGACCGTGCGCACGGACAGCCAGGGCGAGGTGTTCGCCCTCACTCCCCGCTCGATCGTCGTCACGCGGGTGTCGGACGAGCGGCTGGCGGACGCCATGCTGCGCTGTGATACCTGCCGCGACCGGGTCTTCGGCTCGCCGGACACCGTCTCCGAGCTGGACGGCGCGCCCTGCACCGTGCTCCGCTGCCCCGGGCGACTCTCCCGGGTGGCTCAGCTCGACGGCTACTACCGCACGCTCTATCGATCGCGGGACATGCGTCGCGTTGTCGCCCGAGAGCACACGAGCCTCCTCGACGCGGACACCCGGCTCCGCTACGAGAACGGCTTCAAGAACGTCAGCGACGACCCGGGTGCACCCAACGTCCTCGTGGCGACGCCCACGCTCGAGATGGGCATCGACATCGGCGACCTGTCGATGGTGATGTTGTCCTCCCTCCCGCGACGGGTCGCGTCCTTCTTGCAGCGCGTGGGCCGCGCGGGCCGCTTGACCGGCAATGCTCTCGACCTCGCCTACGTAAGCGGGCGCGGGGATAACCTGCCCTTGCTGGGGAACCCGTTGCTGATGATCAATGGCGCTGTCAGGCCGCCGGCGACGTACCTCGACGCCGACGAGATCCTGCGCCGGCAGTACCTGGCGTCCATCGCAGACGTGTTCGCGGCGGACACCGCCCGCCCTCATCCGCAGAAGGCGGCAGCGGCGATCAGCTCGACGGTCCCCCGCTCGTTCCTGGGCGACCTCATCGCGTACGCGGAGAGCGAGTCGACCGCGTTGCTCGACGCGTTCCTGGGCACCTTCGACTTGCTCTCGCCAGCGTCGATCCGCGGGCTACGCGCCTGGGCGGTCGCACCAGACGGCGAGGGAACGAGCGCCCTCGCCGCGCACCTCCACGCCGCGTCGCAGCGCTGGAGCGCGAGCGTCACCGCGCTCGAGTTCCGCCGCACGGAGATCGAGGACAGCCTGACCGACCTCAAACAGCGTGCAGACCTCGAGGACGCGGAGACGGAGGACAAGCGGGCGTACCGCACGGCGCTGGGGGCACTCGCCCTCACCCGACGGCAGCTGAAGGAACTCCGCGGTGAGCACTGGATCGCCGTCCTGGAGCAGCACGGCATCTTGCCGAACTACACCCTCCTCGACGACACGGTGACGCTCGACGTCACGCTCAACTGGATCGATCCCGAGACGGACGAGTACCACAGCGACGGTGTCTCGTACTCGCGAGGCGCCTCCGTGGCCCTCCGCGAGCTCGCCCCCGGGGCGACCTTCTACGCCCACGGCGCGGCGGTGCGCATCGACGCGCTCGACCTCGGACATCGGGCCGAAGCCGTCCGGCTCCGCGCGTACTGCGGGGCGTGCGGCTACTCGACCGACCTCGACGCTGCAGGGTCCACGGCCTCGATCGGGCATTGCCCCCGGTGCGGCGACGTCTCCATCGCCGACACAAGGCAGCACCTGCTCACCGTCGAGCTCGAGCGAGTCAGCGCCGAGGTCCGCCGTGACGAGGCGCTCATCACCGACTCGAGCGAGGACCGGCGCCGCGAGTCGTTCACCGTCGTCGTGGCCGCGGACGTCGACCGCGACTCCGTCCAAGACGAGTGGTTCGTCGAGGGGAGCGGCTTTGGCGCGACCCTGCTGCGCTCCGTCGACATCCGTTGGGTCAACCTCGGCCGGCGTGGGGTCTCCGCGACGACTCGCACCATCGCCGGGGTCGAGTCCGCGGCCCCGCTCTTCCGTGTCTGTGCGAGCTGCGGCAAGCTCGACAGGTCGGTCGGCAGTAACAAGCGCGAGGAGCACCGGCCTTGGTGTCCGTTGCGCACCTCCGTCGACGAGGACCAGCGCACCGTCGCCCTCTCGCGCACGCTGCGGACGCAGGCCGTCGCGCTACGCCTGCCGCCGTCCCTGACGATCGGCGACTCCTTCGCCGTGCCGACACTCGCAGCATCGGTGCTGCTCGGCTTGCGCGAGCAGTTGGGCGGTGCCCCCGACCACATCCAGATCGTCTCGAGCGCGCTGCCCGATCCACAGGGCGGGACCGTCGAGGCGCTCTTGGTCCACGACATCGTCCCCGGTGGCACCGGCTACCTGGCCGAGCTCGCCGACCCCGGCAAGATGTGGGACCTTCTGCTGCGCGCCTACCGCGTCGTGCGCGACTGCGCCTGCGCCGTCGACGGACGTCTCTCTTGCCATGAGTGCCTGCTGCCGTTCGCGTCGGGATCTGCCGAGACCGTCTCTCGCCAGTCGTCCCAGCGTCTGCTAAAAGTCCTGCTCGTGGGGTCATCGGACGACGAGCCCGGCGACGAGCCCGGATGGTCGGTGACCTCGACGACACCGCCGACAGTCGACCCCGAATCCACGCTCGAGCAGCTGTTCCGCAAGACGTTCATCGAGCGTGTAGGTGCTACCGGCGCGGTCGTGAAGCAGGTGTCCGGGCCGACCGGCAACCGTGTCGACGTGACCGGCACGAGCGGTGGCGCTCGCTGGAGCCTCGTCCCGCAGCTGGCCAATGGCAACAGCAAGCCCGACTTCACCCTCCGGTCCCAGGACCCGTCCGTGCCCGACGTCGTCATCTTCACGGACGGCTTCGCGTACCACGCGAGCCCGATGCACAACCGGCTCGCCGACGACGCGGACAAGCGTGAAATGGCGCGCCTCGACGGAGCGGTCGTCCTCGGGGTCACCTGGGACGACCTGGTCTCGGAACCCACGGCGCCCAGTTGGTACGTCGAGCAGCTCGCCCTGACGCTGATGGGACGCTTCGGCTACAACCGCGAGCTGCTCTCGGTGCTGACCGGATCGCCGCTGGACTTCCTCCTGTGGTGGATGAGCACCGCGGACCCGTCGTCGTGGGCCTCGCTTGCGGATGCTGTGCCCCTGTTGCTGCGCAGACCGACGAACTCGCACAGCGTCGATAGCGCTACGGACCCGGAGTCGCTCGCCCGGGCTGCCCTGGCGGGCAGCGACGTAGCGGCGGGCGGTGACTCCCCCACGTGGAGCCACCGCGTGGGGCCGTTGGTGATCAGCTCCGTCGCCGCGGGTGGGGATCCTGGGAAGACGCGCACCGCCGTCGTCCTCGACGACTCCGCCGCGGGGCTCGCGCACCCCGACTTCCGCGAGGCCTGGCAGCTCTGGCTGCAGATGTCGAACCTGCTCGCGCTCCGCACGCTTTCACCCGTGATCACCACCACGAGTCGTGAGTCCACGTCGCCGGCTACTTCGTTCGGAGTGGCGAGCAGCGAGTTCTCCGGCGACTGGCGAGCGGTCGTAGAAGAGGCGACCGAGGCCGAGAGAGCCTTCGCCCGGAAGCTCGTCGACCTTGACGTGCTGGCCCCGGTGGTCGGCCATGAGTCTGACGACGGTATCCCCGTCGACTTCGCCTGGGTGGAGGAACGGGTCGCCGTCGCCCTCGAGTGGGACGACCAGGACCGTGAGGACCTGACAGTCGAGGGCTGGACGGTCCTCGACGCCGACGCCGACGCCGTCCATGACGCTGTGACCAGAGGGGGACGTTGACATGCCCACGATCGTGATGACTCCGAACATGACGAAGATCGACGGGGCGCTCAAGAAGAAGGCGTGGGCCTTCATCGAGAAGCTCTCGACCGGCGATGACACGCCGGGGCTGCACATCGAACCCATCAAGAACTCGGTCGACCCGCGCGTACGCACTGGACGCGTCGACCAGCAGTACCGCGCCGTCCTATTCAAGGTGCAGGGGAGCGGGACCGAAGCGTATTACGTGCTGCACGGCGTGTGGAACCACGACGAGGCGATCGTCATCGCCGAGAAGTCACGGCTCTCGCTCAACCCGGTCAACGGCGTGCTGGAACTCGTACGGGAGGATGTGGAGGCCGTCGCGGCGCCCTCGGTCCCGACCCCGCCCGCCGCGGACGCTCCTCTTGCCGAGGACGGAGCGAATCGCTCCCTCCTCGCCGCTCGAGGCATCACCCTCCTGGACCTCCTGGACCTCGGCATCGATCGGCCGCTCGCGGAGCGCGCCGTCGCGGCCGTCAGTGACGACGATTTGACCGCCGCGGCCGACCTCGCGACCGACCGGGTCATCTGGCAGGGCATCGCCCTGCTCGAGATTGCCGCCGGCGGCTCAGTAGACGACGTCAGGGCGTCGCTCGACATCGAACGCGAAGGAGTCGTCACCGATCCTGACAGCGATGACTCGATGATTCAGGCCCTCGACCGGCCGGCGTCGAGGATCGGGTTCTCGGTGCTTGACGACGACGAGCTGCGACGTGCGATCGAGGACCAGGACTTCGACACCTGGCGCGTGTTCTTGCACCCCGAGCAGCGTCGCTACGCGCGGGAGCACCGGAACGGGGCCTTCCGCCTTTCGGGCGGCGCCGGCACGGGCAAGACCGTCGTGCTCGTACACCGCGCCCGGATGCTGGCCAGGGCTGATCCCACGGCACGCATCGTGCTGACGACGTACACGCGGAACCTGGCGCACGCGCTCAAGGCCGACCTCCTTCGTCTCGACCCGGGGATTACGCTCGCGTCGAGCCCGGGCGCGCCAGGCGTCCACGTCACCAGCGTCGACGCGATGGTCCTCTCGGTCCTTCGCTCCCGCGGCGACGACGTGGCGGAGGACGTCGAGGCGGTCCTCGGTGAGGTGACCACCGAGGTGGGCTCCCGCACCGAGGCCACCGCGTGGAAGGAGGCAATCGATTCCGCCGGTGCCAACCTGCAGGAGGAAACGCGCACCAGGTCGTTTTTCGAGGGCGAGTACGCCCTCGTCATCCTGCCAGCGCGCATCCGAACCCGCGAGGAGTACTGGAAGGTGCGGCGCCCAGGTCGTGGCACCAAGCTGGATCGAGCCCGCCGCAGTGACGTCTGGACGGTCGTCGAGACGTACCGACGGCGAGCGCGTCTCGCGGGATCTCTCGACTGGGACGAGTCGGCCGCGGTCGCTGCCGCCGGACTCGACGCGCGGAGCGAGCGCCTCGTCGACCATGTGCTCGTCGACGAGGGTCAGGACTTGACGCCCACCCGGTGGCAGTTCCTGCGCGCCTTGGTCGCGCCAGGACCGGACGACCTGTTCATCGCGGAGGACTCCCAGCAGAGGATCTACGGGCGCCAGGTCGTGCTCGGTCGATACGGGATCCGAATCGTAGGACGCTCCAGGAGGTTGACCCTGAACTACCGGACCACCGCCGAGAACCTGGCTTTCGCGGTCGGAATCCTCTCGGGCGCGGAGTTCGTCGACATGGAGGACGCCGACGCGGTCAGCGCCGGCTACCGGTCGGCCCGGCGTGGACCGGCCCCGATCCTGCTCGGTGCGCCGGGTCTGCGCGAAGAGCTCGATATGGCCGCCCAGCTCGTCTCCGCGTGGCTGAGCACCGGTGCCGCCCCGGAGACCGTGGCCGTCCTCGTCCGGGACGCCCGAGTCCGGGACGTCGTGTCCCGCGGCTTGCGGGACCGGGGTGTCCGGATGCGCGAGGTGGACAGCGGAGAGCTAGGGACCGGCCTGCCCGTCGTGATGACCATGCACCGCGCGAAGGGCACCGAGTTCTTAAACGTCCTGCTCTTCGGTGTAAGCGCGTCCGCGCTGCCGAGCCGAGCCGTCCTGAGTGGGCTCTCGGACGCTGAGCGCGACGACGCGCTATTGCGCGAACGGTCTTTGCTCTACGTAGCCGCGACGCGTGCTCGTGACCAGCTTGCGTGCACCTGGAGCGGCCCTCAATCGCCGTTGGTGCCGTCGCTGTCCTGAGCGGACGAGAGCCCGGGGCGAACAGACGCGATCGTCGGCTGCTGAAGTGAAGGGCCACGACGATCTCGAGCCGGGCGACGGCATTTGGTTAGCCCACAGCGGTCAGCGCCGACAATGTCGTCGAAGTAACGCCGTTGGCGCAGAGGCGGAGAAGTTCTTCTCGCGCTGAATCGACATACCGGAAGCTCTGCGGCGGTTCGAGCCCGATCTCGCTCCGGAGCAGCGCCAGCGGGACGGGCTTCGGCCACCGAATTGGCGAGCGCACGCGCAGAATAGCGGCGTCGTTGACGTTCTCGAGGTACTCCTCGAGCGGCTGCCGATGAATCTGGATTTCATGACGGTACAAGTCCCATACAGACGCCGCCGCCGGGCGGTCGATGCCTTCGAGCTCGATGGTGCCGAGGACAGCGCGGTCCGGGGTGCTTGAGTACACATAAATGGTGGCGGGCGTTGCGACGTCCGGAAATCGGCGTCGAACCTCGGCTGTCTTTGTGCCCGCCAGCAGCGCGTGCGCGAAGGCTGGTCGGACGGAGAGCAGGATCGATGTCAACGTACGCTCCTGCCTTGGCTTTGGACGAGGTCGTCGAACAGCGTGGACGGTACCTGCCGGAATGAGGGTATCGGGTGTTTCACGTCGTGCTGCTCCAACAGTTCGGCAAGTTCGTGACCCCCGATCCGGCGGTCGAACAACTCAGTGTCCTCGAACCGTACGACAGTCACTCGACCACGCTTGTCCCCAGCCGAGCGCACGTCACGACGCTTGAACACCCCAAGCTGCTTGTATCGGCGAAATGCCTCGTCGGGTGACGTGCGCTCGCAGCCGAGGCTCCTGGAGTACGCAACGATGCTGCGGATCGTTTCCGTGTCGTCGGCAGACGCGTACCAGAGGATGCGAGCGCCAGGTGGGGGAAGCGCTCGACTGCTCCCGCTGTAGTACACGTGCTCTCGCGAGAGGCCCAGCGCCAGCGGCCGGTCGTCTCCCCAGAGTGCTTGCCGCGGAATGCCGAACAGCGGGTAGATGAAGCGCGGCTGGATCGGTGCGATGTACGTCGGCGCTCCTGCCCCCAGGAGCACCAGAGGCCAATACCGGTGCTCGACGTCTCGCAGCTGCGCAGCGGTCCTAAGCACCTCCGAAGGGTGGTCGGCGAGGAATCGTGACGCAGGTTCTGCCAGATCGATCACTTCGGCACGCAGCTCCGCGTCGAAGCCCTCAGTACGGAGACCGTCGCGGACGACATCGGCGACTACCGGGTCGGTGATCTGGACGACGGGCAACTGGTTCTGGCGGGCGACGTGACGCGTGTGACGAGCGAGCTGGAGCGCGACCGTCGTAGTTTCACGCCGCCGCGCGACTCGCAGGAGCGGGATCACCAGCATCCCCTCGCCAGGATGTTCCGCGAGCATCGCCCAGGGCCGTCCTCGTTCGTCGATGAGAACTCGGGTGCTCCTCGGGTGGGCTGCGATTGACGCACGAATCAGCCGTCGTAGATCGCTGCCTCGTTCGTTGCGCTCGTGGGTGAGGAACGCGTCAATCAGCTGGTCGATCGTGAAACGAGTGGCCGGAACCCAGCGCAGGTCGATGTCCTCGATGAGTCTGGACTGGAACACGGGCTGCCCCAGCCGTTGATCGACCTGCTGTATCAGCTCATGCGGACGGAGCACGCGAAGTTGGGTGTCGACGGGGAGGTAGGAGTCAGCAAGTCGCAGCAAGCGGGTGTCGTTGGTGACGAAGTACGCGGCGTGCGCTGCAAGCGCGTCCGCGATGTGGTTGAGGTCGTCGCGTAGCGACGGGTCCGCCGCTAACTCGTCCGGGCCGGTTCGCTGCAGCAGGGCGTCGAGCACCGAGGCGTCTTCACGGCGGATGGAACGCAACCGAACGAGATGGTCCGCTCCGGACCGTTGTCGGGATCGTTCGTCCTCGTCATCGATGCGGTCGATTTCGACGTCGACCTGCGGTGAGACGACCACGGTGATCTCGGCCGCTATCCAGTCCGCGGTGAGGCCGAGAGACGCGTCCCGGTCGGCGCGATCAAGCTCAGAGGAGCCGTATAGGTCGGCGATGATATTGGTGTCGTACACAACCAGCGGCAACCCTGCCCCGAGCGCCGCGTCTTCGAGCAGATCAAGCTCCCCGAGTGGCATCCACCAGCGTGTCAGGGTGGATCCGGCGGCTGCCCGACCGGCTCGCTCGCCGCGGGGCGACAGGCCGACGGCGGCCCAGAACCGGTCCAGCCCGTAGTCGCGACGACAGTACGCGACAACGCCGATGGCTTCAGGATGAGCCAGTACCGCAGCATCAACGAGCAGCATCCCGATGCCGTTCCCGCGCAGACCGACGCAAACGTGTACAAGCTTGATGTAGCCGGCGCGTGGGACGTCGTAGATGCAATACCCGACGATATCTCCGCCGACGCGGGCGACGACGACGGTACCGCGTTCGAGACGATCTTCGAACGCGGAGTCTGTCAGAAACCCGAGCGTGGCACGGTTCGCCTTCGCCAGCAGCAGCAGCTGGTTCCAGTCGTCCGGTTTCGCATTGACATGCTCGAGTACGACATTGTATTGCCCATCCATGGTGATCTCATGGTGCCGATCACAGGACGTGAGTAGCGCTCGACGCGCCGTTCGGTGTGTGGTTGTCAGGGACGGTAGGAAGTCTGCACTAGCCGTCTGGTCCGGTCGAGCAGGCGCGATTCGGCCGCCGGTGCGGCATGTCCCATCGTTTTAGATCCGGACCAGTCCGGGTTCGTCGCTTCGCACTCCCTAGGCCAGCCGAGTCTCAACTGAGTTGAGAGAAGTCTCAACTGTCTTGAGAAACGACATCCACAGCACGATGCTAGTTGGAGCGAGTGACGGGAATCGAACCCGCGCTACCAGCTTGGGAAGCTGGAGTTCTACCATTGAACTACACTCGCGCACCCCGCAGAACGGGACTCGGCAAGCCTAGCGGATTCTCGCCTGGAAGCCAGCCGACCGCGCACCGTACGCCTCCTGTCGGGCATGTGTCGTGCCTCCCGAGTCTCCGCTGTGAGCACGCCAGCCTGACGGACAGGTGTCGTCCTCGTGTGTACCGTCCAGGGAGTTCCAGCGCCGAAGAACCCGAGGAGGACCCGGATGGTCAGGCATCCCCTCATCGACGACGTGGTCGGTCCCGCCATCGTGGTCGAGTCCGCCTCGCCGGTCGTGTGGTTGACGGACGCGCTCGCCTCACTGCTCCGCCGTTCGGCGGACGCCGGCCGCATGGTCGTGCTGCGGACCGGACGCGAATCCGCGATCACCCCCGCCCTGCGGCACGCGCTCGGTGCCTACGGTGCCGCGTGGGCCGTCGCCGACTTCGACGGGACACTGCGCGACGGCCGGACGGGTGCAGCAGCCTCGGGCATCGAGGACTTCGTGCACCGCGGCCCCGAACTCGTCGGCACACCGTCGCCCGAGCACCCCGTCGCAGCCGACTCCGTCCGCCAGATCAGCATCGACCTGACGCTCCGTCACCACGCCGAGCGTGCCGTGGACATGGGGTCCGCGATCGAGGCCCTGTGCCACACCGTCGGCACCTGCCCCACCCGCTGGGGCACCGCCGAACCGCTCACCGTGCCGTGGGACCGATGGGTCGTCACGCAGTACGCCAAGCACGAGGCACCCGGGGTGTCGACCTCGTACGCCGTCGGCGAGGGCTTCTCCGCGACGATGACCGCCCACCTGGTCGGTGGCGTCGTCGTCGAGACGATGTCCGCCGTGTTGACCGTGCCCGAGGAGAACACCGACCCGGAGCTCGCGAACCGGCTGTTCGACGCCGTGCAGCAGGTCGCGGACCAGGTCGTGCCCGTCTTCGGTGTGGTGATGCAGCGTCGGGGAGACGCCGACCACCTGATCCGCGCGGTGTCGCACGGCGAGCCGTCGCCGCTCGCCGTCGTCGTCGGACCGGAAGCCTCTGAGTTCCTGGACCGCGACGGGGTCTGGCCGCCACCGCGCACCACGACGGCGACGTTCGGAACCCGATCCGGGGCAGGCGACCTGTCCGGAGCAGGCGACACGCACGTCGCCGACGGCGGCATGATCGTCCGCTTCGAGGACGGCTGGGAAGCCCTCGAGTCCTTCCTCGACCGCATCGACGAGGACCGCTTCCTCCAGCTCGTCGGCGGAGCGCCCCTCGACCCGGCCCACGACGAGGGCACGCTCGACGGGCACGTGCGGGACAATCGCGTGGCAGGCGGTCAGGGTGCCGCGTGACGTCACCATCCTCTGCCGCCAGCCGGTCGAGCCGCGGGAGGTCGCCGAGGCGCTGCTCCTGCACGACGAGTCCTGGGGCGTGCGCGCCCTCGACGACGGCCCGATGCTGCAGGTCTGCCGCGACGCCACGCACCCGGTGATCACCGTGCTCGGGGTGCGGCGGGTGGACTCGTTCAACGAGGTCGAACGGATCCTGCCGGACGCCCCCACGATCGCGACGCCGCTGTGGTGGGTCGACACCGTCACCCCTGCGGGGTCCGACGGCGAGTCCGGGATCTCGGCCGCACTCGAGGCCGCACTCGACCTCGACGCGGTCTGCATCGTCCACGGCGACTGACGGCGACTGACGGCGACTGACGGCGACTGACGGAGCCGACGCAGCCGGACGCCACGCCTGCCGGAGCGACTCGTCGCGCGGATCGGCCACGCCGTGCCCCCAGTTGTGGTGCGATCGCGGGTTTCGAGACCCGTGAGTACCCAGTACCGCTCTACGGTGTGAGGACCCGAGCCGACGAGCCGGGCGAGCACGCTCCTCGTCGGCACCCTTCTCACTGAACAGGGCTCCAGTGCGTACACACCACCAGGGGCGCGCCGTCGCGCGCGCTCGCAAGATCCTCACCGGCGTGGTCGTCGCCGGACTCGCGGGCGTCGCGCTCGTCGGGCTCGGCACGACCACCGCGTCCGCCGCGGCACCCGCGCAGACCACCTTCGTGAACGAGGGGTTCACCGGCGCGAGCGCCGGCACCGCCTACATCCTGCCGTCGACCCAGTCCGGTGCCGCGAACGTCGCGTGCCTCACGGCGAAGCCGGCAGCCGGCTCGTCGAACACCGGCTCGGTCCCGACGTGTGCCGGTGCCACGGACGCGGACGGCAGCGGCGCGCTCCGCCTGACCGGTGCGGAGAACAACCAGGCCGGTGGCCTCGGTGCGAAGCAGTCCGTCCCGATCACCAAGGGCGTCGACGCGGTCTTCGACAGCTACCAGTACAACGGCACCTCGGCCGACGGCATCGTCTTCTACCTCGCCGCGACCGACCCGTACAACCCGACCGTGCCGGCGAAGATCGGCTACCTGGGCGGTTCGCTCGGCTACAGCGCGAGCACGGCGAACAACGCGCAGGGCCTCTCCCACGCGTACCTCGGCATCGGCCTCGACCGCTTCGGCAACTTCGGCAACCGCGAGTTCGGCGGCACCGGCTGCACGACCGACCAGGGGACGAACCGGACCCTCACGGCGAACGCCGTGACCGTCCGAGGCCCCGGCGACGGCGGCACCGGCTACTGCGTGCAGTCCCGCACCGTGGTCAACGGGTCGCTCAACAAGACCGGCGTCACGGACCGTGCGCAGGCCAAGGTCCCCGTCGAGATCGTGATCAACCCGACGTCGTCGGCGCTCGCCGCGCAGGAGAACACCGCGGTGTCCGTTCCCGCCGGCCAGTACGCGGTCGTCTTCACGTCCATCGGCGGCACGCAGCAGGTCGTCCGTGGCGCCCTGCCGAAGCTCACCACCGGCAACGCCGCGAACGTCGACCCGTCGTGGGTCGACCCCGCCACCGGCTACCCCTACAAGCTCACCTACGGGTGGGTCGCGGGCACCGGCGGACAGAACGACATCCACGAGGTCAACTACCTCCGCACCACAACGGCCGCCGGTCCGGTGCCGGTGCTGACCGCCAGCACGGGAGGCACGGCCACCGTCGCGCACGCCGGTTCCGGCGCGTACACGGTCACCCCCACCGTCTCCGCTGACGGTGGCTCCGAGTCGCAGCTCGTGCGCACGACCACCACGTTCCCGGCGGGCGTCACGCCCGACGTGTCCGGCGTGACCGGTGCGGGCTGGACCTGCCAGCCGCCCGTCGGGCAGGTCGTCACGTGCGACCAGGCCGTCGACGCCGGATCGCCCCTCGTACCCGGCACGGTGCTGCCGACGCTCTCGATCCCGTACACGGTGACCGGCGCAGCGCGCTCCGCGACGATCTCCACCGTCCTGGCGTCCACGGACGCCGAGGCGGTCACCGTCACCCGTGGCCTGACCGTCGAGCAGCAGGGCACGACGCTCACCGTCGCCGACGCCACCGCGACCGTGGGCGACACGGTCACGCTGACCGCCCAGGTCGCGTCGTCCGCGAAGACCGGTGCAACCGCGCCGACCGGCACCGTCACGTTCACCGACACCGAGACCGGCGGGGTGCTCTGCACGGCGACGATCGTCGACGGTGCGGCCTCGTGCGACACATCGACGTCGACGGTCGGCACCAGCGGGGTCACCGCGACCTACGAGGGTGACGCGGACCACACCGCAGCGACCAGCACGGGCACGCTCACCGCGACCAAGGTGCCGACGGCCGTCGTGGTCGAGTCGACCCCGACGTCCGCTGCGTACGGCGAGCAGATCACGCTCGACGCCACCGGCCTGGGCTCCGGCTCGGAGACGGTCGCCGCGCCGACCGGCACGATCGAGTACCGCGAGGGCACCACCGTCCTGTGCACCGCGACGCTCCCCGACACGAGCTGCGTGGCCGAGGGCCTCGGCGCCGGCACGCACACGGTGACCGCCGTCTACTCCGGCGACGCGCTGCACGCCGGCTCGACCTCGGTCGCAGTGGACCTGACCGTCCGCAAGGCCTCGGCGGCCATCGGCACCCAGCCCGGCACCGGTGGCGGCGACCCGAGCGGCGGCGGCGAGCCGACCGTACCCGACACCACGGTGACGGTCACGCACGGCGAGACCACCACGCTCGACACCCCGAACGTGCCGGAGGACGCCACCGGCACCATCGAGTACGTCACCGACGACGGCACCGTCCTGTGCACCGCGACGCTGCCCGACACCACGTGCGCGATCCCGTCCGACCTGCCGGGTGGCAAGTACACCGTGCACGCCCACTACAGCGGCGACGACAACTACGAGGCCGCCGACGGTGCGCCGTTCGAGCTGGTCGTGACCGCGCAGTCGACGGAGCTCGTGGCGAGCACCGACGCGACGGCTCCGGTCGTCGGCTCGAAGGTCCGCCTGACTGCATCCGGCCTGCCCGCCGGCGCGACCGGCACCGTGACCTTCACGGCCGCGGACGGCTCCGTCCTGTGCACCGTCACGTTGCCCGAGACGACCTGCGAGACCGACGCCCTGCCGGTCGGCACGAACACGGTCTCGGCTGCCTACAGCGGTGACGCGTCGTTCGCCGCGTCGAGCAGCGCGCTCGAGATCGTCGTCGCGGCACTCCCCGCCGTCGAGCCGACGCCGGGGCCGACCGACGAGCCGTCCACGCCGGAGACCTCGGCGCCCGCATCGGCACCGTCGGCAACCGCGTCCGTCACGCCTGCGCCGACCACCACCGGTGCGCTCGCGTTCACGGGTTCGCCCGTGGCCGTGGGCACCGCCATGGCACTTGCCGCAGCGCTGCTCATCGCGGGCCTGGTGCTCCTGATGGTCCGTCGCACCCGGGCCGCTCGCGGCACGGTCGCCGACACCACCGCGGAGTAACCGACCGCACGGACGAGGACGGCGCCCCGGGCAGTTGCCCGGGGCGCCGTCCTGTTCGTGCGCCTGGTGTCCGTCAGTCGCGGCGCGCGGTGTCGGTCGCGTTGATCGCCGCCAGACGTTCGTTGTACGCCTTCAGGTCGGCGTCGCCGTCGCGTTCGGCCTTGCGGTCGAGCCGCTTCGCGTCGCGCTTGTCCGTACGGATCCAGTTCCGCACCACGAGCAGCGCGACGAAGACCATCGGCAGCTCGGAGGCGCCCCAGGCGATGCCGCCGCCGGTGTGCTGGTCGTCGAGCAGTGCGGCGTCGTTCGTCTGGCCGAGTGCGTGGAACCAGTCGATCGCGAACACCGACTGCGAGGTCATCACGGCGACGCCGAAGAACGCGTGGAAGGCCAGCGTCGCGAGCAGCGCGATGATCAGGATCGGGTACGGCGGCCGTTTCGGCCCCGGGTCGACGCCGACGAACACCCAGAAGAACAGGTAGCCGCTCAGCACGAAGTGGACGACCATCGCGACGTGCCACTCGTGCGACTGCATCGCCGCCTGGTACGCCGGCGTGAAGTAGAACACCACGAGCGACCCGGCGAAGATCACACCAGCGACGGCGGGCTTCCCCATGAACTGCATGTACCGGGAGTGCACGAAGAGCATGAGCCACTCGCGGGCCCCGCGGGAACCGTCGTTGCGGACCGGCAGGGTGCGCATGGCGAGCAGCACCGGGCCGCCGAGCACGAGCGGCAGCGGGACGAACATCATGAGCAGCATGTGCTGGACCATGTGCGACGAGAAGTGGATCATGCCGTACACGGCCGGTCCGGCCGACGTGGTCCAGATGAACAGGGCGCAGCCGATGACCCAGGCGATGGTGCGCCCGACGGGCCACTTGTCGCCGCGCTTCCGGAGCTTCCGCACCGCGAGCAGGTACCAGACGGCACCGACGACGGCGAGCCCGAGCCACACCCAGTCGATGTGCCACTGCGTCAGGTACGTGTGCATCGTCTGGGCCGGCGGGAACGGGAACCCGATCAGGCCGGAGCGGGTGTCCTCACCGGTCTCGGGCGTCTGCGGGATCGGCGGCTGCGAGCGGGACACGGCCACCGAGACGCCGATCGCCACGGCCATGAACACGATCTCGGCGAGCGCGAACCGGGTGAACCGACGGCGGTCGAGCGGCGCGCGGAGCAGCCCGGGCACCAGCTTGCGGCGCTGCACCACGCCGGCGACCCCGAGCAGGACGAGGATGACGGCCTTGACCGTGATGAGTGCGCCGTACGGGGTCGTGACGAGGTCGAGCGGACCGGTCAGCCGCAGCGAGGCGTTGACGATGCCGGAGAACGCGACGGCGCCGAACGACCACCCGGCCAGCGTGGAGTACCGGGAGACCACCCGACCGGTCGCGCCCTTCGTGCGGGTGCGCAGCAGCACGACGGCGACGAGCCCGCCGGCCCAGACGCACACCCCGATCAGGTGGATCGCGAGGGAGTTCACGGCGTTGGCGTGCTCGAGCGACCCGGCGGCGTGGCCGGACAGCGCCAGGGGGAGCAGGGCGAAGAGGCCGAACACGGTGGCGACGGCGAGCGTCGTGACCCGGGTGGCGAACGCGGCGAGCACGGTCGCGATGAGGATCGCCGCCGCGGAGACCACGAGTGCCTGACCGATCTCGACCTGGAACGCGAACAGCATGAAGTTGCGGGCGAACACCGGACTGGTGAGCGGGACGCCGAGAGTGTTGGCGCCGGTCAGCACGACGGTGACTGCCGCGGCGAGGAACCAGATCGATCCGGTCGCCGCAGCCCAGCGCGTGGCACGGTGCTGCACGCTCGACAGTGCCCGGTGGTCCTTCTTCTGTGCCGGCAGCGCGAACGCGGCGACGATGAGCAGGCCGACGGTCAGCGCCGCCATGGTGTCGTGCACCACGCGGGCGATCGGCAGGCCGTACTCGACCACGTCACCGGCGGACACCAGCTGCTGGTTCGCGGTGAACGCCCCGGTGATCGTCAGGCCGAGGATCGAGCACGCGACCGCGAGCGGGATGGCGACGACCAGCACGGTCGCGACGGTGGACGTGCGCGCGGTGACGGGCGCGGATTCCGGCGCCGGGCCTCCGGGCTGGGTTGCGGGGGACGTGACGGTCATCAACCTTGTTCCAGGGACGCGTGCGTCCGCGAGACCGCGGACCCTCCATGGTAGGCGGGTCGGTCTGGAGGCGCGGTGTCAGTCCGCAGCGCGCGCTGCGGCCCGCCTCAGGCTCGCGCCGACGACCCCTGCAGGTCGCGGATCCGGCCCAGCTCGTCGAAGTCGACCGTGATGGTCCCGTCCGCCAACGTCAGCGTGCGCCCGTCCCAGGGGACACCGCGGAGCGACGCCCAGCTCCCCACAGCGCGGCGGTGGTCGTGCACCTCGGTCGTCTGCAGGCCCTCACCGAAGACGCGGACCATCCGGGGCACCGTCGGTGGCGCGAACAGCAGGCCCTCGAACAGCACCCAGAGGCGGGAGCCTCCGCCGACGTGCCCGCCGAAGCCGAACCACGAGCCGGTCGCCAGCCGTGCCGCGATCGACATGTCCCACGCGAACTCGTACCCGGCGTCTGCGGCGTCGGCCTGCCGGTGCTCGCCGAACGGGACCTCGCCCTGCACGAGTTCCGGGATGCCGAGCCGTTCGCCCAGCGCGCGGGTGGCGTTCGCGGCGGCGAGCACCGACGCGGGGTACTGCGACGGATTCGCCCAGCCCCAGAGCCAGGTACGCGGCCCCGGTGCGGCCGACCCCAGGAGCTGGATCCGGAACTCGCCCGGGTGCGGCCCGACGAACTGCAGGGTGCCGGCGGCGAGGTCGACGTTCCAGCGTTCGTGGTCGTCGTACCGGTCGGCGAGCTGCAGCTGCGCCTCCCAGGCCAGGAAGACCCCGTCGCTGACCAGATCGTCCATCCCCCGTGAGCGCGCCATGGGGGAACCCTACGCCGGGCGGTGTTCCCAGATCCCCTCGCTGCCGACGCCCACGAACCCGACGGCCTCGTTCACGTCGAGCATCGGGCGGTTCTCCTCGGCGTTGAAGGTGATGATCGACGGTCGGCCCGGGAAGCGCCGCTCCAGCTCCTCGATCCCGACCACCTTGAGCAGCCACCCGAGCCGGTGGCCGCGGTGCTCCCGCAGCACCAGGGTGTCCCACTGCATCGCGGCGCGCGCGGAGTCGTCCGGCACCGCCACCTGCGTGAAGCCGGCCAGGATCCCGCTCGGGACGTGCTCGACCGCGACGGTGAGCATGGTGCGAGGTGCCCGGGCGAGCTCGTCCTCGTGGGCGCGCAGTCGTTCGGGGGTCCAGACGTCCTCGGGTTCGTCCATGTCGCCGGACGGCGCATCGGTGCTCATCCGGGTCTCGAGCAGCGCGATGCCCTCGAGCCACTCGTCGGGGGTCCGGCCCGTCCAGGCGTGCACCGCGTAGTCCGGTCCGGCAGCGGCCGACGCCCGGTCGTGCAGCTCGCGCACGACGGAGTGGTCGGCGGGCAGTGGCAGCCGGCTGATCCGGTTCACCTGCCCGAACCGCCAGCCGCGGCCGGTCAGGAACCGGACCCCCGCTTCGTCCTCGGGCACGGCACCGAATCCCGTCGGCGCCTGCACGTACCCGGGCCCGGACGCCGAACCCACCTGGCGGGACACGGCGTACGTCTTGCACTGCGTGCGTCCCTCGGCTCGGGCGATGCCCTCGAGGTGGTCGGCGAGCAGTGTCCCGACCCCGCGACGCAGGTGCTCGGGCGCGACACCGACGGCCAGCCAGCAGTTGCTCGTGCCCGGTTCCTGCTTGGTGTCGTACGACCCGGCGGCGACCGTCGCGCCGGTCTCGTCGCGCACCGCGAACAGGCGGCTCGGAGCTCCTGGCTCGTGGCACATCGGCAGGTACTCGTCCGGTACCCACACGAGTTCACGGAGCCCGTGCACCGCGACCTCGGCGGCGTCGGACACGGCGAGCCACTCGCGGAACGCCTGCACGGTCCCCGGGTCGTCGTCCATCGTGGCGGGGACCACGAGTTCGTGGACGGTGTACGCGGTCATGTCGGTTCCTCCCGGCGGTGCGACGCCGCCCGGCTCCGGACAGCCTCGCAGCATATCGGCGGGGGTCCGCTGCCGCTAGGCTGCACGGCGTGCTGCTCTCCGATCGCGACATCACCGCCCAGCTCGCCGAGGGCCGGATCGGTCTCGACCCCCACGACGCCTCGCTCGTCCAGCCGTCGAGCATCGACGTCCGGCTCGACAAGTTCTTCCGGCTGTTCGACAACCACAAGTACCCGCACATCGACCCCGCGGTCGACCAGCCCGACCTGACCCGGCTGGTCGAGACCGACCCGGACGAAGCCTTCGTGCTGCACCCCGGTGAGTTCGTGCTCGGCTCGACGTACGAGGTCGTCACGTTGCCCGACGACATCGCCGCGCGGCTCGAGGGCAAGAGCTCGCTCGGACGCCTCGGGCTCCTGACCCACTCGACCGCGGGCTTCATCGACCCCGGGTTCTCCGGCCACGTGACGCTCGAGCTGTCGAACGTCGCGACGCTGCCGATCAAGCTCTGGCCCGGCATGAAGATCGGGCAGCTGTGCTTCTTCCAGCTGTCCAGCCCTGCCGAGAAGCCGTACGGCTCGGCCGAGTACCAGTCGCGGTACCAGGGCCAGCGGGGGCCGACCCCGTCGCGTTCGGCGCAGAACTTCCACCGCGCGGACGTGTCGGCGCGACCCTGACCGCGGTTCACCCGACCCGGAACGACGTCAACGATGTCGTGCGACATCGATGACGTCGTTCCGAGTCGACACCGCCATGTCTCCCAGCGGACGAAATGTCGCATTCTGTGTATCGTTGCAGCATGTCCGCAGTCCCTCCACGTCCGATGCCGACGGTGTCGGCGGCCGCGCTCATCCGTGACGCCCGTGACCGCGCCGAACTGACGCAGGTGCAGCTCGCTCGTCGGGCCGGTGTCACGCAGAGCGTCATCAGCACGTACGAGAACGGCCGCCGTGAACCCTCGCTCGCCGCGCTCCAGCGCATGCTCCGGGCGGCGGGCTTCACCACGTCGATCGACCTGCTGCCGGTCGAGGACCCACCGCCCCTGCGGGAACGCGTCGCCGCCGCACGACAGGACCTGATCGCCGTCGTCGAGCGCTTCGGCGGTCGGAACCCGCGGTTGTTCGGCAGCGTCGCCCGCGGAGACGATGGCCCGGGCAGCGACGTCGACCTGATGATCGACGTCGACGCCGGGCTCGGCATCTTCGCGCTCATGCGCATCCAGGACGACGCCGAGCGACTGCTCGGCGTGCGTGTCGACGTCGTGGACGCCGCCGGCATGAGCCCCGAGGTCGTCCGACGCGCGGTGCCCCTGTGAGCCAGGAGCCGGTGACGCCCCGGCTGGTCGGTGATCGACTCGACGACGTCATCGGCGCGTGCGAGGCCATCGGTCGGTACGTCGGCGACGAGCGGCTGCCCGAGGACCTGGTGCACGACGCCGTCCGGATGCGGTTGGTCGAGATCGGCGAAGCGGTCCGTGTCCTGCCGAGCACCGTCACCGCGAGCGAGCCGGACATCCCGTGGTCGCGGGTGTCCGACCTCGGCGACCGGCTGACCCGACGCTACTTCGACACCACCCGCGCGGTGGTGTTCGGCACGGCCCGCACCGACGTGCCGTCTCTGGCGGAGGCGGCGCGGCGGCTCCGAGCGTCGCGACCCTGACCCTCCGCAACACGGCGGCGTCTTCGCGCGACCCGGCCCTGACCCTCCGCAACACGCCGGCGTCTTCGGGCGGACCGGGTTCCGCAACACGCCGGCGTCGTCGCTCCCCGCCCGGATCCCGCCCAGACGCCGCCGAATACTGCGGCGTCTCGAGCACATGTCGGCGCCGTGCGAAGACGACGGCGTCACGCACCGCAGCCCGCAGCCCGCAGCCCGCACCGCAGCCCGCACCGCAGCCCCACGACCACGCAGGACGGCCCCGTCTCGCCGAAGCGAGACGGGGCCGTCCGTGTGTACTGGCGAGATCAGCCCTTCTTGGCGAGCTCCTCGAGTGCGTCGTTGCCCTTGTAGGCCTCGACCGCGTTGTCCTTCGTGACGAGGATCGGCGTCAGCTCGACGGCCGGCACGATCTTCTTGCCGTTGTCGTTGTTCTTGTCCTTCGTCGTCTTCGGGGTCTTGCCGTCGGCGAGGTCGGACACCAGGTCGATGGCCGCCTGGGCCTCCTCCGTGGTGTTCTTGTAGATCGTCGAGTACTGCGTGCCCTGCATGATGAGCGGGATGGAAGCGGTCTCCGAGTCCTGCCCGGTCACGACCGGGTTCTCCTTGCCGGCGGCCTTGGTCGCGGTGAGGATGGCACGGGCGAGGGTGTCGTTGGGCGACAGGACGCCGTCGAGCTTCGTGCTGCCTGAGTAGTACTGCGAGAGGAGGTCGGTCATGCGGGACTGGGCGTTCTGCGCGAGCCAGCCCTTCGTCTGCACCTTCTGGAAGGTGGTCTGGCCCGAGACGATCTTGATCGTGCCGTCGTCGATCTTCGGCTGCAGGACGTCCATCGCACCGTTGAAGAAGACGGTCGCGTTCGCGTCGTCAGCCGAACCGGCGAAGAGCTCGACGTTGTACGGTCCGTCGCCCTTCTTCTCCTTCAGGCCCTTGAGCAGCGCCTCGGCCTGCAGCTGACCGACCTTGAAGTTGTTGAACGCGACGTAGTAGTCGACGTTCGTCGTGTTCAGGATGTTGCGGTCCCAGGCGATGACGACGGCGCCCGAGGACTTCGCCGACTTGACCTGCGCGGTCAGCTGCGAGCCGTCGGCCGCACCGATGATGACGGCCTTCGCACCCTTGGTGATCATGCCCGAGATCTGCGACTGCTGGTCCGGGACGGGGTTGCCGGCGTTGGCGTACTGGATGTCGGCCTTGAAGCCGGCGTCCTCGATCGACTTCTTGAACGCTGCACCAGCGAGGACCCAGTTCTGCGAGGTCTTGGCGGGCAGGGCGACACCGATCAGGTCGCCCTTCTTGATGGTGGTGGAGCTGCCGCTGCCGGCGTCGTCGGACGAGCCGCGCGACGAGCAGCCGCTGAGGGCGAGGCCCGCGATGAGCGCCAGGCTGAGGCCGGCGACGATCTTCTTGCGCATGTGATTGCTTTCTCTTCGTTGAGGAGGGGTGGGGCCTGAGGCCCCGCTGTGGGGAGGTGTGAGCTAGGGGAGGGTGATCTTGTCCGGCTGGTCCTCGATGGACCGCGGCTGCTGGGCGGCCACCGTGTTCTGCTCGGTGTCCTTCCGCTGGAACTGCCGCATCATGCCGCCGATGAGTGACGGACGTCCCTGCGACTTCGAGTAGACGTCGAAGGCGACGGCGACGAGCAGGACCAGACCGCGGATGATCTGCACCTTGTTGGACTCGAGGCCCATCAGCTGCAGGCCGTTCGACAGCAGCGCCATCACGAGACCACCGATGATGGAACCGGAGATCGTGCCGACACCGCCGGCCACGGCGGCGCCACCGACGAACACGGCGGCGATCGCGTCCAGCTCCCAGCCGGTGCCGTCCGCGGGTCCGGACGCACCGGAGTAGGCGACGAACACCATGCCGGCGACGGCGGCGAGGACGGACATGTTCATCATGACGAAGAAGTTGACCTTCTTCGCGGAGACACCGGACAGGACGGCGGCGCTGGAGTTGCCACCGACGGCGTAGACCTGGCGACCGAAGATCGTGTTCTTCGTGACGAAGCCGTAGACGATCGTCAGGACACCGAGGATGATCGCGACGATCGGGACCGAGGTACCGACCGGGCCGGCGCCGAACAGGTACGTGGCGACGAGCGTGACGGCGACCAGGATGCCGGTGCGCACGACGGAGACCCACAGCGGCGGGACCTCGGCCTGCATCTTGCGGCGCCGTGCGCGTCCGCGCGCCTCGATGATGATGAGTGCGGCGATGGTGGCGAGGCCGAGCAGGAGCGTGCCGTTGCTGTAGCCGAAGTCGGGCCCGAAGTCACCGAGGAAGCCGGCGCCGATCGGGGTGAAGCTGTCCGGCACGGGGACCGACGTCGAGTTGCCGATGATCTGGTTGACGCCACGGAAGATGAGCTGCCCGGCCAGCGTCACGATGAACGCCGGGACGCGGACGAAGGCAACCCAGAACCCCTGCCAGGCACCGATCACGGCGCCGACGACCAGGCCGAGCAGGATCGCGGCCCAGACCGGGAAGTTCCACACCGCGATCGACTGGGCCACGATGATGCCGACGACTGCCGCGACCGAGCCGACCGACAGGTCGATGTGGCCGGCGATGATCACCATGACCATCCCGAGCGCCAGGATGAGGATGTAGGAGTACTGCAGGAACAGGTTGATCACGTTCGTGGGCTCGAGGATCAGCCCCTGGGTGGTGATCGCGAAGTACGCGAGCAGCACGATGAGCGCGATGATCATGCCGTACTGGCCGATGCTGTTGCCCTTGCCGAAGAGCAGTTTCAGGTTGTTCATGAGGCGGTGGCGCCCTTCCGCGCGGAGGTCATGCTGCGCATGAGCGATTCGGGATCGGCCTGGTCGGCCGGGAGGTCAGCGGTGATCTGGCCCTCGAAGATGGTGTAGATCCGGTCGGAGAGACCGAGGAGTTCCGGCAGCTCGGACGAGATGAGGATGATGCCCTTCCCCTCGGCCGCGAGCTGCTGGATGATCCCGTAGATCTCGAACTTGGCGCCCACGTCGATGCCGCGGGTGGGCTCGTCGAGGATCAGGATGTCCGGGTCGGTGAACATCCACTTGGACAGGACGACCTTCTGCTGGTTGCCGCCGGACAGCTTGCCGACGTTCTCCTCGACGCTGGGCACCTTGGTGCGGAGCATCTTGCGGTACTTCTCGGCGACCGAGTACTCCTCGAGCGAGTCGACGACACCGGCCTTCGAGATCTTCTGCAGGTCGGCGGAGACCGTGGACCGCTTCACCGTGTCGAGCAGGTTGAGGCCGAGGGCCTTGCGGTCCTCGGAGACGTAGCCGATGCCGTGCTGGATCGCCTGCTGGACGTTGGTGACCTTGATCTCGTGGCCGTCCTTGATGATCTCGCCGCCGAGCCAGGTGCCGTAGGAACGACCGAACAGGCTCATCGCGAGTTCGGTACGACCGGCACCCATCAGGCCCGCGAACCCGACGATCTCGCCGCGCTTCACGTGGAAGTTCGAGCCCTTGCAGACCAGGCGGCTGGCGTCGAGCGGGTGCTGCACGGTCCAGTCGCGGACCTCGAAGAAGGTCTCGCCGATCTTCGGGGTGCGGTCCGGGAACCGGCTCTCGAGCGACCGGCCGACCATGCCGCGGATGATGCGGTCCTCGTTGACGCCGTCGCCCTTGACGTTCAGCGTCTCGATGGTCTTGCCGTCACGGATGATCGTGATCTCGTCGGCGATCTGCTCGATCTCGTTGAGCTTGTGGCTGATGATGATGCTCGAGATCCCCTTGGCCTTCAGCCCGACGATCAGGTCGAGCAGGTGCTGCGAGTCGTTCTCGTTCAGGGCCGCGGTCGGCTCGTCGAGGATGAGGAGCTTGACGTCCTTGTGCAGGGCCTTCGCGATCTCGACCAGCTGCTGCTTGCCGACACCGATGTTCTTGATCTGCGTGTCCGGGTCGTCGGCGAGCCCGACGCGGGCGAGCAGGTCCTGGGCGCGGAGCTGCGCGGCGGTCCAGTCGATGCGCCCGAAGCGTCCCGGCTCGTTTCCGAGGAACAGGTTCTCGGTGATCGAGAGCTCCGGGATCAGCGCGAGCTCCTGGTGGATGATCACGATGCCGGCCTGCTCCGACTGCTTGATGTTCGCGAAGCGGACCTCTTCGCCCTCGAAGACGATCTCGCCGTCGTAGGTGCCGTAGGGGTAGACGCCCGACAGGACCTTCATCAGGGTCGACTTGCCGGCGCCGTTCTCACCGCAGATCGCGTGGATCTCACCGGCGCGGACGTTGAGGGAGACCTCGGAGAGCGCCTTGACACCAGGGAACTCCTTGGTGATCGAGCGCATCTCGAGGATGGTCTCGGGTGCGGTGATCGACCGGGTCTCGAGGCCGGTGTCGATCGGGGTTGACGCCACAGTGCATCTCCTTCTGCCGCTGCGATGCGGCAGTTGTTCGGGTGGTTCTGCTGCGGCAGCGAATGGGCGCAGGTGGCCTGCGTGGACTTCGTTGTCGCGTCCGGTGCCCCGCTGGTGTGACGCTCATGTGAACGGTCACATCGGCTGGACGGAGGTAATTTACGCACAGCCCCGGTGCGGCTGTCAATTCGGATTGGTCGCGTTTTCGTAACGGCCTGCGTGATCTGGCGGAAGCAGGCTGATCACGTCCCCCGCGTTGGGGTGATCGTGCGGAGTTCCGCACGCGGTGCGTGCGTTCCCACTGGGCGGACGGGAGGCCCGTGGCGGCGTCCACACGGGCCTCCAGTCCGCCTGTCGGTCGCGTCTGGAGCCGGGCGTACCTGGCGGAATCGGGCGTACCTGGTGCGTTCTTTCGACCAGGTATGCCCGCTCCGGCAAGGTGTGCAGCGGCGCGTCAACGACCGCGCGGGGCCCCCGTGGACGCGCGCACGACGAGCTGCGGGACGATGTCGATCGGCCGCAGGAGCTCGTCCTCGCCGGGCAGGAGCAGGTCGACGCAGCGGCGGCCGAGCTCGGCGAAGTCGACCTGCACGGTGGTGAGCGGCGGCCAGAAGTGCTTCGCCTCGGGGATGTCGTCGTAGCCGACCACCGACAGGTCGCCCGGCACGTCGAGCCCGTACGAGCGGGCCGCGTGCATGACGCCCAGGGCCATCTGGTCGTTCGAGCAGAACACCGCCGTGCAGTCCCGCCACCGCAGGAGTTCTCGGCCGGCTTGGTAGCCGAAGTCCGCGGTCCAGTCGCCCAGGATCGGCGGGACGACGGACATGTCGCGGTCCGACATGGCACGGAGGAAGCCCTGCATGCGGGCGTCGGCCTCGATCCAGTCCTGCGGGCCGGCGATGTGCCGGATGTACTCGTGACCCAGGTCGAGCAGGTGCTCGGTGGCGAGCCGCGCGCCCTCCATCTGATCGACCCACAGGGCCGTCGGGTCCTCGCCGACGCTGGCCCGCATCGTCACGTACGGCGTGCGGATGCCGAGTTCCTCGATCAGGTCGAACACCCGTTGCTGGGGTGCGATGACGACGATGCCCTCGACGTCCAGGTCGAGCAGGTGCCCAAGCCCCTCACGCACGGCGGTGTCGGTCGCCTCGGCGATGTTCGCCGTCGTCACCGAGTACCCGCGCAGCATCGCCGCGTCCTCGATCGCCTGCAGTGCGACCGCCGGGCCGTAGTGGGCGCGGCGGGCCGTCAGGACGCCGATCGTGTGGGTGCGGCTCGTGACGAGGGCCCGCGCCGCACGGTTCGGCCGGTACTGCAGCTGCTCCATCGCCGCCAGCACCTTGTCGCGCGTGGCGTCGCGGATGGCGTCGGAGTTGTTCAGCACCCGCGAGACGGTCTGGTGGGAGACGCCCGCGATCCGTGCGACGTCACGGATGCTGGGCGAACGCGGTTGCTGTGCCCGCGATGACGCCATTGCTGCTCGTTTCCGCCCGGGGCCGTGGCACGTCGATGTGCACGTTCACATTCCGGGCCAGATCATTATGCACGTCCGGCGGATCGACGCCACCTGAACGTCCTCGACGCTGCGGCCTCGCTGCGTGTCAGAGCCAGTTGCGCTTGCGGAAGATCGCCCAGAGCACACCCATCAGGGCGAGCATGCCGAGGATCGCGACCGGGTAGCCGTACCGCCAGTGCAGTTCCGGCATGTGGTCGAAGTTCATGCCGTAGACGCCGGCGATCAGGCCGGGGGCGAACAGGATCGCCGCCCACGACGAGATCTTCTTGACCTCCTCGCCCTGACGGTGCGCGGCGCGGGCGAGCTGCCGGCTCTCCTCGCCCTGCGCCAGGCTCGCACTGGTCATCCGCCGCATTGCCTCGTTCTGCTCCTGCGACACCAGGGTCGCGTGCAGGGTCAGGGCGTTCTCGAGCAGGGACCGGAACGAGTCGACCCGCTCCGTCACGCGCAGGGCGTGGTCGAGCACGTTGCGCAGCCGGTGCTGCACCTCGTCGTCGACGCCGTACTTGTCGGCCCCGCGGAGCAGGCCCTTCACCATCGCGGGCACCGGCTTCGTGGCGCGTTGGAAGGACAGCACCTCGCTGAGCAGCTGGTAGATGCGCTTCGAGACACCCGGGTCGACCTGCCCGGCGAAGAGCTGGTCCTCGATGGCGTCGATGCCGTCCTGCAGCACCTCGACCACCGGGCCGTAGCCGTCCACGACCTCGTCGAGCACCGCGGCGGTCACGGCCTCGGAGCCCAGCGCCAGGAACTCGGGGTCGGCCTCGACCTGGGCGCGGAGTGCCGCGAGGTCGGGGCGCTCGGCGTGCCGGACGCTCACCACGAACCGGTCGCCGACGAACAGGTGCACCTCGCCGAACTCGACCGTGCCCTCGGCGCGGTCGAACCAGGCCGGACGGAGCACCAGGAAGAGCGTGTCGCCGTACCGCTCGAGCTTCGCGCGCTGGTGCCCCTTGCGGGCGTCCTCCACCGCGTTCTCGTGCAGGTCGAACTCGGTCGCGACGGCGTCGAGTTCCTTCGGGTCGGGGCGGAGGAGTCCGATCCACGCCAGGTCGCACCGTGCGACCTCGTGGCGTGCGCCGAGCGACAGGGTCGACGGAGAATCGATGCGACGTCCTTCGACGTAGATCGCGTTGTCGATCATTGCCATGCGCGTGCTCCTCGTGGTCGGGAGCAGGCAGGCGCGATGCCGCGGACGGACCGCAGCGGGCGGAGGAGATCTAGGACACGGGCGCGGCGGCGAGGGGGAGGGGCTGCCGGCCCGCGCGAGGATGGTCACCCGACATCGCGCCTCACCTGCCCTTCTCCTGGTCGTGCGGCCGCGGTGCGCAGCCTCGTGGCCACAACCGTGGCCGACGTCCGACCCTACTCCGGATGCACGAGGGAGCCAAGCGCTCGGCCGCGCTCGACCGAGGCTCGGCCTGGACGACGGTTCTCGTGCTCGCCGGCACGAGGAGTGTCGCTGAGCCCGAGTCTCGGCCCAGGCGGGCGCGCCGGATCAGCGGGTGATGTGCAGGCCCGCGGCCTCGAGCTCGGTCAGCTGCCAGCCCAGCCAGGGGCTCCAGCCGAACGGCGCACCGGCGACGGCGGCCCGCAGCGAGTCCTCGGAGACCCAGGCGTACTCGGCGACCTCGTCGTCCGCGGGAGCGGGCAGGTCATCGGTGACGGCGCGGAACACCGGGCAGACCTCGTTCTCGACGATCCCCGAGGCGTCGACCGCGCGGTACCGGAAGTCCGGCAGCACGAGCTCGACGTCGCGCACGGTGATGCCGAGCTCGCGTGATGCCCGGCGGGCGATGGCGTCCTCGAACGACTCGTCCGGGCCGGGGTGCCCGCAGAACGTGTTCGTCCAGACACCGGGCCACGTCTTCTTCGACAGGGCGCGACGGGTCACCAGGACGTCCCCGTCGGTGTTGCGGACGTGGCACGAGAAGGCCAGGTGGAGGGGCGTGTGGTCTGTGTGCACCGTGAACTTGTCCGCTGTGCCGATCGGGGTACGGTCGTCGGCCAGCAGGACCACGGTTTCCGGGAAAGCGCTCATCTGCACCGATAGGTTAGGCCAATGAGCGAGGAAGCGGCCACCGTGGCGCACATCGACCTCGCGCTCGTTGACGACTGTCTCGAGCGCTTCTTCGTCGTGTCCTCGGCTCGTGCCGCGCGCTACGGCCGTCCGTCCGAGGAACTCTGGCGGGTGCTCCGCAAGGCGAGCCTGGGCGGCAAGCGCTTCCGGCCGCGCATGGTGCTGACCGCGTACCTCGGCCTCGGCGGGGACGACGTGCACGCCGCCGCGCACGTCGCCGCGGCCTACGAACTCCTGCACACCGCGCTGGTGGTGCACGACGACGTCATCGACCGTGACTGGGCGCGCCGCGGCCAGCCGAACGTCGCGGGCTCCTACCGCGACGCCGGCACCACCGGTGGGCTGCCGCTGCCGACCGCCGAGCACCGCGGGATGAGCGCCGCCGTGATCGCGGGCGACCTCGCGCTCTCCGGCGCACCGCGGTTCATCGAGTCCTCTGGTGTGACGGGCGAGCGTCGCGGGCGTCTGCTCGAACTGCTCGACGAAGCCGTGTTCGCCAGCGCCGCCGGTGAGATGACCGACGTCGACCTGGCCCTCGGCGTGATGCCGACGGTGGACGAGGTCCTGGCGATGGAACGGGCGAAGACGAGCGTGTACTCGTTCGAGGCGCCGCTGCAGTCCGGTGCCGTGCTCGCCGGCGCGCCCGAGACCGTCGTCACCGCGCTCGGCGCCTTCGGCCGCGAGATCGGCATCGCCTACCAGATCGTCGACGACCTGCTCGGGGTGTTCGGCGACGAGACGACCACCGGCAAGAGCGTGCTGGGGGACCTGCGCGAGGGCAAGCGGACCATGCTCATCGCGTACGCGGCCACGACCGACTGCTGGCAGGACATCGCGCCCTACCTGGGTGACCCGGACCTGACCGAGGACCGCGCGGCCGAACTCCGTGCGACCCTGGTCACCTGCGGCGCCCGTGCCGCAGCCGAGTCCCGGATCGCCGACCACGTCGCACTCGCCCGTGCCGAGCTCTCCGGACTGCCGTACGACCTCGCCGACCGCCTGGAGGGCCTCGTGACCGAACTCGTGGAGCGCGCCCGGTGACGACCGACACCACCCGGACCGGCAGCGCGCCGTCCGGTCGGCTCCCCCTGTACGACGCCACGGCCGAGGCGGCGTCGAGCGTCGTCATCGACCGCTACTCGACGTCGTTCGGCTTGGCGAGCCGGCTGCTCGCCAAGGACACCCGCGAACACATCCGCAACGTCTACGCGCTGGTGCGCGTCGCCGACGAGGTCGTCGACGGTCCCGCGACCGAGGCGGGGCTCGACCCCGACCTGGCACGGACGGTCCTCGACGAGCTCGAGGCCGACACCGAGCGCGCGATCGCCCTCGGTTTCTCGGTGAACCCCGTCGTGCACGCGTTCGCCCGGAGTGCACGGGTCACGGGCTTCGGCGCGGAGCTCACCAAGCCGTTCTTCGCGTCGATGCGGATGGACCTGGAGCGCACCGAGCACGACGACGCCTCGTTCGCTGCGTACGTGTACGGCTCGGCCGAGGTCGTGGGGCTGATGTGCCTGCGTGCGTTCGTGTACCGCGCCGGCCGCCCGACCTTCGACCAGGCTGAGCTCGTCGCGGGAGCCCGTGCGCTCGGCGCCGCGTTCCAGAAGGTGAACTTCCTGCGCGACCTGCACGCCGACTTCGAGGTGCTCGGCCGCTCGTACTTCCCGGGGGTCGACATCCGCTCGTTCGACGAAGCCACGAAGCAGCGCCTGGTCGCCGACGTGCAGGGCGACCTCGACCACGCGGCCCGGACGATCCGGCTGCTGCCGGCCGACGCCCGGAACGCCGTCGGACTCGCGCACGCCCTGTTCCAGGAACTCAACGACCGCATCGCCCGCACGCCGGCGACGCGCCTGGTGACGACGCGCGTGCGCGTCCCGAACCCGGTGAAGGCGCGCCTGGCCGCACAGGTGCTCGCCGGACGCGCCCCCGTGCGGTCGAAGGTGGCCACCCGTCGGCCAGGAGGCACGTCATGACCCCGCCCCGCGCCTCCCGTCCGACGGTCGTCGCCGCCACCACCCGGCGCAAGGTGCCCGCTCGACGCGCCGTCGTGATCGGCGGCGGCATCAGCGGACTGGCGTCCGCGGCGCTGCTCGCGCGGGACGGCTTCGCCGTGACCGTGCTCGAGCAGCGGTCGCAGCTCGGCGGCCGTGCCGGTTCGTGGGAGCGCGACGGCTTCCGGTTCGACACCGGGCCGTCGTGGTACCTCATGCCCGAGGTGTTCGACCACTTCTTCCAGCTGCTCGGCACCTCGGCCGACGCCGAACTCGACCTCGTGAAGCTCGATCCCGGGTACCGCGTCTACAGCGAGGGCAACGACGAGCCGATCGACCTGCGCGCCGACGCCGAGGCGAACATCGCGCTGTTCGAGTCCGTCGAGCCCGGAGCCGGCAAGCGCATCCGGAAGTACCTCGCCTCGGCCGAGGACACCTACGCGATGGCGATCCGTCGGTTTCTGTACACGACGTTCCAGGACCTCACGAAGCTCGCCGCCCCCGACGTGCTCCGTCGCCTGCCGAAGCTCGCCCGGCTCCTGCTGCAGCCGCTGTCGTCCCGCGCTGCCTCGGCGGTCAAGGACCGACGGCTCTGGCAGATCCTGGGCTACCCCGCGGTCTTCCTGGGCACGAGCCCGTACGCCGCACCGAGCATGTACCACCTGATGAGCCACCTCGACCTCGCCGACGGGGTGCTCTACCCGAAGGGCGGCATCACCGAGGTGATCGCCGCGGTCGAGCGGGTTGCCCGTGCCGAGGGCGCGAAGATCATCGCCGGCGCGAAGGTCGAACGGATCGTCGTCGAGGACGGCGTCGCCACGGGGGTCGTGCACCGCGACCGCGACGGCGTGCAGCACACCGCCCCGGCCGACCTGGTCGTGAGCGCCGCCGACCTGCAGCACACCGAGATGCAGCTGCTCGACCGCGAGCACCGCACCCACGGTGCTGAGCACTGGAAGACCCGCGACCCCGGACCGAGCGCCGTGCTCGTCTACCTCGGCATCGACGGACCGACGCCCGGCCTGCTGCACCACACCCTGGTGTTCACCGAGGACTGGAAGGCGAACTTCGGCGCGATCTTCGGCAAGGACCGGCACGTCCCCGACCCCGCGTCGATCTACGTCTGCGCGCCGTCGGAGACCGACCCGTCGGTCGCGCCCCGCGGCTCGAGCAACCTCTTCATCCTGGTGCCCCTGCCCGCCGACCTGTCCATCGGCAAGGGCGGGATCGACGGTGCCGGCGACTACGAGGTCGAGCAGATCGCCGACCGCGCCATCGACGTCGTCGCCGAGCGTTCGGGCGTCCCCGACCTGCGGGACCGCATCCGGGTCCGTCGGACGATCGGCCCGCGCGACTTCGCCGACGACCTCAACGCGTGGAACGGGTCGATGCTCGGCCCCGCCCACACGCTCAAGCAGAGTGCGTTCTTCCGCGAGAAGAACGCATCGGCCAAGGTCGAGGGCCTGTACTACGCCGGGGCGTCCACGATCCCGGGCATCGGTCTGCCGATGTGCCTGATCAGCGCCGAGGTCCTGCTCAAGCGGATCCACGGCGACACGAGCACCGAGCCGCTGCCGACGCCGCTCGGCACCCCGCGGAACCAGGCCGGCACCGTCTGATGCCGGGGATGTACCTCGCCGGCCTGGTCGTGTCGCTGATCGGCATGATCGTGCTCGACGCCCGCTTCCGGCTGTTCTTCTGGCGAGCGCCGTGGCGTGCGGCTGCGGTGATGGTCGTCGGCGTCGCGTTCTTCATGGTGTGGGACGTCGCCGGGGTCGCGTACGGCATCTTCTTCATCGGCCCGCAGCACCTGCTGACCGGGGTGCTCCTCGCCCCCGAGGTCCCGCTCGAGGAGCTCTTCTTCCTGCTGCTGCTCTGCTACTCGACGATGGACCTGGTCGGCTTCGTCCGGCCCGTCGTGCAGCGGTCGCTCGGACGGCGGCGCCCGTGACCGGCTCCGGCGCCTACGCGCTCCTGGCCCTGCCGTTCTTCGCCGTCGTGGCGGTGGTGGCGGTCGTCGCCGGCGTCGTGGCCGCGCGCCGTGCACGAGCGGCGGGACGCGCACCGGGGTCCGGGCGTCGGATCGCGCTCGTCACGTCGCTCGTCGCCGGGATCGCGCTGCTCGTGATGACGATCGTGTTCGACAACGTCATCGTGACCCTGCGCATCGTCGCCTACGACCCCTCGCTCATCAGCGGGGCGAAGATCGGGGCGATCCCGGTCGAGGACCTCGCGTACGCGATGGCGGCGATCGTGCTGCTGCCCAGCCTGTGGGTCCTGTTCGACCGGACGGGCCCACGCGACCCGGCCGCCGCGCGCCCCGCGCCCGACCCGACCACCGCACCACCGGAGGACGCCCCGTGAACGCCAGCACTGCCTCCAGGCCGTCGACCCTCCGCGCCCTGTTCGTGTCGTCACGCCCGATCAGCTGGGTGAACACCGCCTACCCGTTCGGTGCTGCGTACCTGCTCGGCAGCGGGGTCGGCGTCGAGGGCGGCGGTGGGTTCTCACTCGTCGCGTTCCTGGTCGGCGTCGTGTACTTCCTGGTGCCCTACAACCTGGCGATGTACGGCATCAACGACGTCTTCGACTACGAATCCGACCTGCGCAACCCGCGCAAGGGCGGCGTCGAGGGGGCGCTGCTCGACAAGAGCGTGCACCGCACCACGCTCTGGGCCGTCGTCGTCACCAACGTGCCCTTCCTGGTCGCGCTCGTCGTCCTCGGGGCGGTGAGCGGGAACGGGCCGTGGTCGTGGCTCGTCCTCGCGATCAGCGTCTTCGCCGTCATCGCGTACTCGGCGCCGGGGCTGCGGTTCAAGGAGAAGCCGTTCCTCGACTCCCTGACCTCGTCGACCCACTTCGTCTCGCCCGCGATCTACGGCCTGGCGCTCGCCGGACCACACTGGACCGGACAGCTCGTCGCGGTCTGCATCGCCTTCTTCCTGTGGGGCGTCGCCTCGCACGCGTTCGGCGCGGTGCAGGACGTCCTGGCCGACCGGGCCGGCGGCATCGGGTCCGTCGCGACCGTCATCGGTGCGCGGGCGACCGTGCGACTCGCGTTCGTCGCGTACCTGGTCGCCGGCGTCGCGCTGTTGTTCTCGGCGTTCCCCGGGCCGATCGCGGCCGTCGTCGTGATCCCGTACGCGCTCAACGTGCTGCCGTGGTGGAACATCACGGACCAGGGCGCCGAGGCCGCGAACGCCGGGTGGAAGCGGTTCCTCTGGATCAACTACCTGGCGGGGTTCATCGTGACGATGGCGCTCATCGCCTACGCCTTCACGCACTGAGCGCCCGGGTCCCGTCCCGTCCCGCCGGTCCCGTCGGCGTCCCGTCGAGGTTCCGAAATCTCGGCATCTCGACGTCGCCCGACGCGCTCCGTGGAACCTCGGCGCCGCGCACACGGCATGTCGTGGAACCTCGGCGCCCGCCGCGCGCAGGACCGACGGCGCCCGCCGCGCGCAGGACCGACGACGCCCGCCGCGCGCAGGACCGACGGCGCCCGCCGCGCGCAGGACCGACGGCGCCCGCCGCGCGCAGCACCGACGGCGCCCGCCGCGCGCGGCACCGAGAGCGCCCGCAGCGCGCAGCACTGACAGACTGGACGGACGCGTCACGGGAGTCGTGACGCGGCAGCCACGAAGGAGTGCACGCATGACGGTCCGGATCATCCACGTCGGTCTCGGAGGGTGGGGCGGCAACTGGGCCCGCACCGCCATCCCAGAGGTCTCCGAAGTGGAGGTGGTCGGGATCGTCGACCCGGTGCCGGCAACGCTGACCGCCGTGCAGCAGGACCTCGGGCTGCCCGCGTCCGCCGCGTTCGCGTCCCTCACCGAGGCGCTCGCCGGGGTCGAGGCCGACGCCGTCGTCATCACCGCCCCCGCCGTCACCCACGTGCCGCTCGCGCTCGAGGCCCTCGACGCCGGCAAGCACGTCCTGGTCGAGAAGCCGTTCGCCAACACCACGGACGAGGCCGTCACCGCCGTGCGCCGTGCCGAGGAGCTCGGCCTCGTGCTGCAGGTCAGCCAGAACTACCGCTGGTACCCGGCACCGCGCGCCGTGCAGGACCTGCTCGCTGCGAACACCGTGGGCGAGCTCTCCGCGATCAACGTCGACTTCCGGCAGTGGGACAACGACCTGGCGTTCGAGGAGCACCCGCACTACAAGTTCCCGCACGCCATGATCAACGACATGGCGATCCACCACTTCGACCTGCTCCGGATGGTCACCGGACAAGAGGCCGTCCGGGTCTTCGCCAAGGCGACCTTCCCGTCGTACAGCAAGTACCAGGACGAAGCCATCGCCTCGATGCTCATCGAGCTCGATGGCGGGCTGGTCGTCAGCTACCGCGGCAGCTGGCTGAGCCGCGGCCCCCGCACGGCGTGGGCCGGCGAGTGGAGCATCCAGGGCGAGGACGGCGAACTCTGGTTCACCAGCCGCGACGGAGCACCGAACGCGGTCGACGGCGACGTGGTCACCCTCCGCCGCACCCAGGACGACGAGGCCGAGCCCGTCGAGCTGCCCGTGCTCGAGCACACCGACCGTCAGGGCGGGCTGCAGGCCTTCGCCCGCTCGGTCGAGGGCGGCCCGGCACCGGCGACGAGCGGCCGCGACAACCTGCGCAGCCTCGCACTCATGGAGGCAGCTGGTCGTTCGGCTGCCAGCGGCCAGCCCGAGGACGTCGTCGTCCCGTCCTGAACGCCGTGCCCGACGGACGGGAGGCCCGTGGCGGGCCCGCCACGGGCCTCCCGTCCGCCCGGTGGTCACGTCCACCGCCTCGCGCAGGTGCCGCGCCGCGGCCATCTGGGCGCGCCCCCGGCCCAGCCGTGTAGAAACTGGGGAATGGCCAAGGACAGTCTCCCCGAGCTCGAACTCGCGAACGTCCGCACGCGTGAGCGCATGACCGACACCGTCACCGAGCTCAAGCGCCGTGCGAACCTCCCGGCGCGGGCACGCCTCGCCGCCGCGAAGACCCGCCAGCGCTGGCACCGTGACCCCACGCCCCTCGTGGCCATGGGCATCACCGGTCTCACCGGGATCGCGGCGATCATCACCGGCATCGCGATCCGCAACCGCCCCGCCGGACACCTGGCGACACCGCCGGCCAGTTCCGCGTTCACCGCGCTGCTGCCGTTCGGCGCGCGCGGCGACGGCCCCTCGGCCAAGGAGCAGGCGCAGTCCGGCCGCAAGGGTCGCAAGGCCCGGGCCAAGGCCGCCGAGCAGGCGCTGGACCGTGACCCGGCCCACAAGGCCCGCGTGAAGCAGCAGACCGGCATCGCCGCGGTGCAGCGACGAGCGAACAAGAACCGCAAGGCCGCCGTGAAGCGGTCGAAGCAGGCCCTGAAGGCGCGGGGGTAGTCCGATGGCGCAGGAGCAGCAGAAGCCGGACCCGGACGACTCCCGGAAGCCGGACAGCCCCACCGACCTCACCAAGCCCACGCTCGTCTACACGCTCAAGAAGACGCTCCGCGAGTTCACCGGCGACCAGTGCACCGACCTCGCGGCGAGCCTGACCTACTACACGGTGCTCGCGCTCTTCCCCGGACTGCTGGCGATCGTCTCGATCCTGGGCCTCGTGTCCGACCCGCAGAAGACCATCGACTCCCTGCTGACGATCATCGGCAACGTCGGGTCGCAGAGCGTCGTCGACCTGCTGAAGGACCCGATCGAGGGTCTCGTCCGGTCGCCCGCTGCCGGCATCACGTTCGTGGTCGGCATCGTCGGCGCGATCTGGTCGGCTTCCGGGTACGTCGGCGCCTTCGGCCGGGCGATGAACCGGATCTACAACGTCCGCGAGGGCCGACCGATCTGGAAGCTCCGCCCGACCATGCTCGGCGTGACGGTGTTCACCGTCGTCATGCTCGTCGTCGGCCTGCTCGTGCTCGTCTCGGGCCCGCTCGCGCGGAGCTTCGGCGACGTGATCGGACTCGGCGACGCCGCCGCGACGGTCCTGCTGATCGTGCAGTGGCCGATCCTGCTCGTCGTCGCGATCATCGTCGTCGCGGTGCTCTACTACTGGGCTCCGAACGTCAAGCAGCCCAAGTTCCGGTGGGTGAGCGGTGGGTCGATCCTGGCGATCCTCATCCTGATCATCGCGAGCGTCGGCTTCGGGTTCTACGTCGCCAACTTCTCGAACTACAACGCCACGTACGGTTCCCTCGGTGGGGTCATCGTGTTCCTGCTGTGGCTCTGGATCACGAACAACGCGCTGCTGTTCGGTGCCGAGTTCGACGCCGAGCTCGAGCGCGGCCGGCAGCTGCAGGCGGGCATCCGGGCGGAGGAGGACATCCAGCTCCCCGAGCGCGACACCCGCCAGATCGAGAAGCAGGACGAGAAGCGGGCGCAGGACGTCCTCGAGGGGATCAGGATCCGGCAGGGCGCCGACGGCGACTGACCCCCGGAGGCGTTCCTCCGGACGGAGGCGCTACGGTGCGACCGTGCCCGCCTTCCTCGACGGGCTGCCGTTCTGGCAGCTCGTCCTCGCGCTCTTCGTGATCGTGTTCTGCCGCGCGCAGGCCACGTACTGGGTCGCGCGTCTCGCGGTGACGGGTGCCTCGCGCTCCCGCTGGGGTCGCTGGCTGCACTCGCCGGCGGTCCGCCGCGGCTCGGTGCTCCTCGAACGCTGGGGCCTGCCGGTGGTGACGGTGAGCTTCGTGGTGGTCGGGCTGCAGACGGTGATGAACGCGGCCGCCGGGCTCGCCCGCGTGGCGTGGTGGCGGTACACGATCGCGATGGTGCCGGGCTGCGTCGCGTGGGCCTTCCTCTACGCCACCGTCGGGCTCGCGGTGTTCTGGGCGGTCGTCGCCGCGCTGGCCGGCTCGCCGTGGGGCATCGCAGCGGTGGCCGTCCTGGTGGTCGCGGTGGTCGTCGCGGTGACGGTTCTCCACAGATCCCGGAACCGGACGGGAGGCCCGGCCCGGCTTCCGTAGGCTGGCCCACGTGACGACAGAACAGCTCCAGAACCGTCCGGTCGCCCTGGTGACCGGTGCCACCCGCGGCATCGGCCGCGCGATCGCGACCGACCTCGGTCGCACCCACCACGTGTTCGTCGGCGGACGGAACGCCGAGGCGGTGCACGCCCTCGTCGCCGAACTGCCGAGCGCCGCGCCGTTCGTCGGTGACCTCGGCGCGGGGGACCTGCCGGCGCTGCCCGACCGGCTCGACGTGCTCGTGCACTCCGCCGGCGTCGAGCAGGGCACGACCATCGCCGACACCCCGCGTGCCGTGTGGGAGCAGGTCTTCGCCACGAACCTGTTCGCGGTCGCCGAGCTCACCCGGGTGGCGCTGCCGGCACTCCGGGCGGCGCGGGGCATCGTCGTGCCGATCAACAGCGGCTCGGGGTTCCACTCCGGCCCCGGCGGTGGCGTGTACGCGGCGTCGAAGTTCGCGCTGCGGGCCTTCGCCGATGCCCTGCGCGAAGAAGAACGGGCGAACGGTGTCCGGGTCTCGAGCGTGCACCCGGGCCGGACGGACTCGGACATGCAGCGGGCGCTGACCGAGAAGCTCGGCGAGGACTACGACACCGCGTACTACCTGGCGCCGGAGGACGTGGCCGCGGCGGTCCGGACGGTCGTCGACCTGCCGGAGCGCGGCACCGTCGAGTCGCTCGCGATCCGACCGACCCGACGGCGCTGACAGCGGGCTACGACAGCTCGATGCGCGCGTCGAGCTCGAGCCGGTCGAGGAACGTCTCGTCGTGACTGACCACGACGAGCGCGCCGCGGTGGGCCCGCAATGCGTCGACGAGCTGGTCGACACTCGTCAGGTCGAGGTCGTTCGTCGGCTCGTCGAGCACCAGCAACTGCGGCGGCGGGTCGGCCAGCACCAGGCTCGCCAACGCCACCCGGAAGCGCTCCCCGCCGGACAGCGCCCCCGCGAGCCGGTCGACGGTGTCGCCGCGCACCAGGAACTTCGCGAGGCGGTTCCGGACCTCGGCGACGGCGACGTGCGGGGCGTCCCGGCGCACGTTGTCGAGCACCGTGGCGGAGTCGTCGAGGGTGTCCTTCCGCTGCGGCAGGTAGGCGATCCGCTCGACGTGGGCGACGGCACCGGTGTCGGGCAGGGGGTGCGCCCGGGCCTCCGGCCAACCGACGAGCTGTTCGAGCAGGGTGGACTTCCCGACGCCGTTGTCCCCGGTGACCGCGATGCGCTCCGGCCCCTGCACGATGACGTCCCGCCCGCGCACCGTGACGGTCGCGATCTGCCGTGACGCCGGGACGTCCGGGTCGGGCAGGGTCACGTGGATGGACTCGTCGTCGCGCAGCCGGAGTTCGGCTTCGCGCTTGGTGGCGAGTGCGGCGGCCTCGTCGTCCGCGTACCCGACGCGAAGCCGGCCGGCGGTCTGCTCGCCCTTCTTCCGCAGCTCGTTCGCGTAGCCCTTCGGCATGTTCTCGACGGCCTTCACCCCAGCGCGAGCGCGCCGGGCGATCTTCGTCTCGGCCTCGATGCGCTGCCGCTTCTCGGTGCGGTGTCGCTGTTCGGCAACCCGGACCTCGCGTTCGACGGCCGCCTGCTGCACGGCCACGTGCTCCTCGAACGCGCTGAAGGTCCCGCCGAACACGGTCATCGCGCCGGCGCGGAGCTCGCACGTCTCGTCGACGTGCTCGAGGAGCTCCCGGTCGTGGCTGACCACCACGAGGGTGCCGCGCCAGTCGTCGACCAGGTCGAGCAGGAGCCCTCGTGCCCGACGGTCGAGGTTGTTCGTCGGCTCGTCGAGGAACGCGATCGGACGGCCGCGCAACCGCACCCCGGCGACGGCGACGAGCACGGACTGCCCGCCGGACAGCGTCGACACCGGGCGTTCCAGGTCGGCGCCGTCGAGTCCGACGCTCGCGATCGCCGCGGCAGCGCGTTCCTCGAGGTCCCAGTCGTCGCCGACCGCCTCGAAGTGCTCGGGCGACGCGTCACCGGACAGGACGGCCCGGAGCGCGGTGAGCGTCGACCGGATGCCGAGCAGGTCGGCGACGGCGTCGTCGGTCCCCGTTGCCAGGCGTTGCGGCAGGTGGTCGACGGGGCCGGACGTCGAGATGGTGCCCGACGTGGGGTGGAGCCGGCCGGTCGCGAGCCGGACCAGCGTGGACTTGCCGGCCCCGTTCCTCCCGACCAGGCCGGTCCGGCCACGCCCGAAGGCGGCGGTGAGGTGGTCGAGCGCGACGGAGCCGTCGGGCCAGGCGAAGGTGACGTCGTGCAGGACGACGGATGGACTGCTGGGCATGGGGATGCCTCCCGGTGTCGATGCTGGGCGCACGACACCGAACCCACCGCTGTGCGGTGGAGCGCCCGACGGGGCGCGCGATCACGGTGTCAGCGCGTGGGCTGAGCAGAACCGGTGATCGACAGCAATCCGTCTTCTTCCGTCGGGGACCCCCGTGTCCGCCATCCGTGCCGCCGGTCGGTCTCCCGCCCCGGGGGCCTCGTGATGACGACGAGGTGCCTCCCACGGTAATCCCGGCCACGGGGACGCGCAAGGGATGACAGGCTGGGGGCATGCCGGAGAACCTGTTGCCGAACCCGTCGACGAACCCCGAGACCCTGCTCCCCGCCGAACCCGAGGTGACCGCGGCGCTCGCTGCCGACACCCCGATCGCCAGCGTGGTGGTGTCGCACCCGTCGTCGAGCCTGGCGTGGGCCCTGCTCGCCGACGAGGCCTGGGAGCGCGGCGCGAGCCTGGAGTCCTACGCCTACGCCCGCGTCGGGTACCACCGCGGGCTCGACGCCCTGCGCAAGGCCGGCTGGCGCGGTGCCGGTCCGGTGCCGTGGGCGCACGAGCCGAACCGGGGCGTGCTCCGTGCCCTGTTCGCGCTGCGCCGTGCGGCCGAGGCGATCGAGGAGCCCGGCGAGGCCGAGCGCCTGACCGACTTCCTGAACGCGAGCGACCCCGAGGCCCTGCGCGCGCTGTCCGCCGACGCGTAGGCAGCGCGGTTGCGGCGCAGTCGACAGATCGCGCCCCGTGACCGTCGTCGCGCCCCGAAGAGCCGGGGCGCGACGACGACAGCGGGGCGCGGACGAGCCGGACCCGACCGGACCCGACCGGACCCGACCCGACCCCTACGCCAGCGCCACGCTCCACGAGAACGCCTGCGGCCAGAGCTGGTGCTCGGGTAGCACGTCGAGGCCGCACGCCCGGCTGCCGAGCCCGTGCTGTGCCGCGTCGAGGTACAGGTACAGGTGGTCCGACGTCGGCAGTTCGTACGGGTGCTCGGCGCGGTCGATCTGCTGCGCGGTCCACGGCGAGAGGGTGAAGCCCGCACGGTGCGACCCCACGGTCGACACCGTGAACGGCCCGACGGACAACGAGCGCAGAGCAGGCCGGTGCCCGGTCTCCTGCGGCCGCGAGTACTCGACCCCGAGCGACCGCACCGGAGCGGTGAACCGACCGACCCGGGCAGCGTGCGACGAGTCGGCGTACGACTCGAGCGGCCCGGTGCCGAACCACGTGGCCGTCTCGTCGGCCAACCCGGCCGGCAGGTCGAACCGCACCCCGATCCGCGGCCAGGTGACGTCCCACGCCCCGAACGGCACCGCGTCGGTCTGCAGCACGAGCCCGTCGGACGTCAGGGTCCAGCGGTGCGTGACCTCGAGGCCCCACCCGCTGTTCGCCGCCGCCACCCGCACCCGCTGTTCCAGCCCGGATTCGGTCCGTTCCACCGACACCAGGCGGTGGGTCAGCCGGTCCAGTCCACGGTCCCGCCAGCGCGAGGCCGACGGGGGAGCGTCCGGGTCACCGACGCCGTGCGTCAGTACCGGGTCCGCCGTCTCGTAGCCGCCCTGCGACGCCAGGCGGTCGTTGTCGGTCGGGGCGCGCCAGAGTTCCAGGCGTGGTCCTGCGACCTCGTGTCCCTTCCAGGACACCAGGTCGCCGCGGTCCGAGAACGTCCCGTCGCCGAGACGGTCGCCGTCCCACCCCTGCCGGGAGGCCCGTGGTGCGTCCGCCACACGGCTCGCGACGAGCCGCTGGGTGCGTGCGACGACGTGGCCGGTGTCCGCCCACGCGGTCGGGCCCGCCAGTTCGGCGGTCAGGTCGAGCCAGAGTTCGTCGCCGGGTGCGAGTTCGGCGGTGGCCGCGTCGAGCACCTCGGACGGCACCGGGACGGTCGCCGACTCGCGGGCCGCCACCACGCCGGCGGCGAACCGGCCGGAAGCCTCGACGACGCCGTTCCGCGACAGGGTCCAGCAGAACCGGAGTCCGGCGGTCGAGGCCGAGTGGTACCGGTTCTCGACCAGGATCGTGGTGTCCGACACCGCCAGGCGGATCGGGGCGACGACGGCCGCGAACTCGGCGAGCCCGGGCGTCGGGGAGTCGTCGGGCAGGACCAGGCCGTCCATCACGAAGTTGCCGTCGTGCACGACCTCGTGGAAGTCGCCGCCGTAGGCGTAGTAGTCCTGTCCGGACGCCGTCTGCGCCAGGAGCCCGTGGTCGCGCCACTCCCACACGAACCCGCCGTGCAGGCGCGGGTACCGGTCGACCAGGGCCTCGTACTCGGCGATCTGGCCGGGGCCGTTGCCCATGGCGTGCACGTACTCGCAGTGGATGAACGGCTTCGAGCGTTGCCGTGCGGCCTCTGCCGGGCCACAACCGAGCAGGGGTGTCGGGGTGCCGCCACCGATGGACTCGGTCTCCTGCAGCGACGGGTACATCCGCGAGTACACGTCGGTGTACTCGCCCGTGTAGTCGCCCTCGTAGTGCACGGGCCGCTCGGCGTCGCGGTCGTGCACCCACTGCGACATCGCCGCCAGGTTCCGGCCGGTGCCGGACTCGTTGCCGAGCGACCACATCACGATGGACGGGTGGTTCTTGTCCCGCTCGACGGTCCGTGCGACGCGGTCGAGGTAGGCGTCCGCCCAGGCCGGGTCGTCCGACGGGTTGCCGACCCAGCCGGTGAAGATGAACCCGTGGGTCTCGAGGTCGGTCTCGAGGATCACCCAGAAGCCGAGCTCGTCGGCGAGGTCCAGCACGCGGGGGTGCGGCGGGTAGTGCGAGGTGCGGATCGCGTTGACGTTGTTCCGCTTCATGAGCGCCATGTCCGCGCGGGCGTGCTCCTCGTCGAAGACGCGGCCGCGCACGGGGTGGGTCTCGTGCCGGTTCACGCCGTGGAACACCACGCGCTCGCCGTTCACCAGGAACCGGTCGCCCTCGATCGACACGGTGCGGAAGCCGAGCCGGAGCGACACGGTCTCGCCACCGGCGGCACCGCCGGCGTCGGTGCCGGTCGACACCGTCGCGTCGTAGAGCTTCGGCAGCTCCGCGCTCCACGGCTCGACGCCCTCGACCTCGACCGGAGTGACCTCGTCGGCCGTCGCCCACGTCACGTCGACGCCGAGGTCGGGCACCGCGAACCGCACCGGGAAGCCAGCGTCCAGCGTCGGGAACGTGATGGTCCCGCTGCCGGTCGCCGGGCGTCCGGACGCAGCCGTCCCGGCCGTCGCGGCACTGCCCAACGTGGGCGCCCACGAGGCCCTGACGAACACGTCGTCGATCGGCGCCGTGGGACGGGCGAGCAGCGTCACGTCGCGGAAGATCCCGGGCAGCCACCACTGGTCCTGGTCCTCCAGGTACGACGCTGCCGACCACTGGTGCACCCGCACGGCCAGGTCGTTCGACCCCGGACGGAGCAGCTGCGTGACGTCGAACTCGGTCGCCAGGCGGGACCCGGTCGACCAGCCCACGAGCGTGCCGTTCAACCACACCCGGAAGTGCGACTCGACGCCGTCGAACCGCAGCAGCACCCGACCGGCCGCCGCGAACGACGACGGCAGCTCGAACGTGCGCCGGTGGTCACCGGTGGGGTTCTCGTCCGGCGGGTGCGGCGGGTCGATCGGGAACGGGTACTGCAGGTTCGTGTAGCTCGGCGACCCGTGCCCGTGCAGGACCCAGTGCGACGGCACCGGCAGTTCGCCCCACGCGGGGTCGTCCTCCACGGCGGCGTCGGTGGCGAACGCGTCGGACACCGATGCGACCGGCGACCACCGGAAGCGCCAGTCGCCGTTCAGCGAGAGCGACGGTGCGTCGGTGTGGAGCGCGGCCCGCGGGGGGAGCCGTGATGCCGAACCCGGCGAGGTCGAGTGGAGGTCGTCGAGTGCGGAGTTGGTCAACCCTTGACCGATCCTTCCGTGAGGCCCCCGCGCCAGAAGCGCTGCAGGACGATGATGGCGATGACGAGCGGGATGACCGAGACGAGCACCCCGCCGGTGGTGAGCTGGTAGAACTCCGGCAGGCGGTCGACCTGCGAGCGCCAGTTGTTCAACCCCAGTGTGATCGGGTACAGCTTCTGGTCTGCCAGCATGATGAGCGGCAGGAAGAAGTTGTTCCAGATGCCGACGACCTGGAACAGGAACACGGTCACCAGGGCCGGGGTCATCTGGCGGAGCACCACGGTGTGGAAGATCCGGAGCTCGCTGGCACCGTCGATGCGTGCCTGTTCGAGCAGCGTGGTGTCCACCGACGCCGCTGCGTACACCCGGCACAGGAACAGGCCGAACGGGGAGACGAGGCTCGGGATGAGCACGCTCCAGTACGTGTCGGTCAGGCCGAGCGTCGAGAACAGCAGGAACAGCGGCAGCGCCGTCGCGGTCCCGGGCACGAGCACGCCGCCGAGGATCGTGCCGAACACGAACTGCCGACCCTTGAAGTCGTACTTCGCCAGGGCGTACCCGCCGGCCGCGGCGAAGTAGGTCGCCAGGACCGCACCGACGCCGGAGTACAGGATGCTGTTCGCGATCCACCGGACGAAGATGCCGCCGTCGTACGTGAACACCTGCTGCAGGTTGCTCCACAGTGCGAACTCGCCGCCGAACCAGAACCCGTTCGTCGAGAACAGCGCGCCGGTCGTCTTCGTCGCGGCGATGACGACCCAGTACAGCGGGACGAGGAAGTACAGCGCGACGACGACGAGGATGCCCGTCACGACGATCTGCGAGCGCGGGGACCGGTCGAGCTTGCGGCGCTGGTGCGCCGAGATCGACGTGGTGTCCACGGGGACGGCGGTCTTCGCCGTGGCCGGCGCTTCGATGGCTTCGCTGGTCATGCGTCCGCCCCCTTCGTTCCGTTCTGCAGACCGGACCTGGCCTGGAGGCCCGGGGCGGCTTGGGAAGTACCGGTGCTGCCCGCCGCAGCGCGCGTCTGGAGCGCGGTGCGGGCCTCCAGGCCGTCACGCTTGGCCCGCTTGCGCCGGTCGCGTTCGTCCTTCGGCGCGCGGTTCGTCAACGCGAGGAACGCGAACGACAGGATGAACGCGGCCAGCGCGATGATCACCGCCTGCGCACTCGCGACGCCGTACTCGTTGAACGCGAACGCGTTGGTGTACGCGGCGTAGTTCGGCGTGTACTCGGTGTCGATCGCCGGAGCGACCGTGGACAGGATCTGCGGCTCCGCGAAGAGCTGCAGCGTGCCGATGATCGAGAACACCGTGGTGAGCACCAGGGCCGGCGCGATCAGCGGGATCTGGATCCGCCACGCGACCTGGAAGGGCCCGGCGCCGTCCATCTTCGCGGCCTCGTAGACCTCGCCGGGGATCGACTTGAGCTGCGCCACGATGATGAGCATGTTGTAGCCCGTGTAGGTCCACGTGACGATGTTCGCGATCGACCACAGCACGCTGTTCGCACCGAGGAAGTCCGGCTGCAGCCCCATCGACTGCAGCAGCGACACGATCGGCGACAGGCCGGGCACGTACAGGAACGACCACAGGATCGTCGCGATGACGCCGGGGACGCCGTACGGCATGAAGTAGATCGCGCGGAAGAAGCCCGGCCAGCGGGCGCTCGCCGACTCGAGCAGCAGCGCGAGGATCGTGCAGGCGATGATCATCACCGGGACCTGCACGATGCCGAAGAGCAGCATGCGGCCGATCGAGGCGACGAAGCCGGAGTCCTGCAGGGCGATCGCGTAGTTGTCGAAGCCGGCGAACTTGCCGACGACGCCGTCCTCGCCGAACAGGCCCTCGCGGTCGACCGTCGTGAACGACTGGAACAGGGCACTGATGATCGGGATGATGAACGTCAGCAGGAACAGGGCCAGGAACGGCGCGAGCAGGATCCACGGGGCGCGCTTCTGCGCACTCGTGGCCTTCGTGCTCGTGCGGAAAGCGGGTCGCGTGCTGGTCTGCTGGCTCATCGTGCCGTCCTGACGCTGAGGCCCTTGTCCTTGAAGGACTGGACGATCTCCCGCTGCGCGAGTTCCACCGCGTCGGAGAGCTTGAGGCCGGATGTGAGCTTCCGGCGGAACTGGTTCTGCAGGCTCGTGAACGCCGACTGGGTCACCGGGGACCATGACCAGTCGATGTTCTGCTCCTTCGAGGCCGGCACGAAGACGTCCTCGTTGTAGTTCTGGCCGGAGAACCACTTCGACGGCTGCTCACGCTGCTTGCCGATGTAGTCGACCGCGGGCGACCAGCCGATGCCGCAGTACTTGATCATCGCGTCGATGCCCTCCTTCGAGGTGGTCATCCACGTGATGAACTCGAGCGCCTCCCTCGGGTGCTTCGCGTTCGCCAGGACCGCCGCCGTCGACCCGCCGATGGCGCTCGAGCCGAAGCCGTCGGCACCCCACTTCTGCATCGGGGCGACCTTCCACTTGCCCTCGCCGCCCTGCACGGACTCGATCAGGGCGTCGCCCCAGCTCGCACTCGTGACGGCGGCGATCTTGCCGCTCGCGGCCGACGCGTACCAGCCGGGGGAGTACGCACCGGCGCTGGTGTCGACGAGCTTGTCGTCGATGACCCCGTCGAAGAAGTCCGCGACCATCAGGGTCTTGTCGTCGGTCATGTCGACGACCCACTCGTCACCGTCGACCTTGAACCAGCGGGCACCGGCCTGCTGCGCGTACGCGGCGAACGGTGACGCGTCCGAGACCGGGAACACCTCGAGGTAGTTCTGCTTGCCGGTCTTCCGGACCTTCTCGGCCAGGTCGCGCCACTCGTCCCACGTCGTCGGGGGTTCGCCACCGGCCTGCTCGAGCAGGGCGGTCTGGTAGTAGAACCCCATGGGGCCGGTGTCCTGCGGGATGCCGTAGATGCCGTCGACGAAGGACACCTGCGCCCACGCCGCCTCGTCGTACTTGGACTCGAAGTCCTTCGCGCCGTAGCGGGCGAGGTCGACGAGACCGTTGGCGAGCATGAACTCGGGGATCTGCCGGAGCTCGACCTGGCCGATGTCCGGACCACCGCCGGCCGCCAGCGCGGAGTACATCTTCTGGTACCCGCCGCTGTTGCCACCGGGGATCCAGTTCGCCGACACCTGGATGTTCGGGTGCGTCTTGTTCCAGACGTCGCAGACCTTCTGCAGGTCCTTCAACCAGGCCCAGTAGGTGAGCTGGACGGTCTCGCCCGACGCGGCGGCCGGCACGAGGGCGGCCTTGTTCACGTTGGTGGACCCGGGGACCGCGCAGCCGGCGAGCAGCCCTGCCGCCGCCGTGCCGATGCCGAAGCCCAGGAGTTGTCGTCTGGAGATGGGTCGTGGTCGAGGCGTCATTGCCGCACTCCGGTTCGTCGTCGATTCGGGGTCCAGGTCAGCCAACCACAAAACCGAGCGTCGTTGCAGATTCGCGCCTGGGTGTTCGCTCCCGACTGTGGACGCCCGGTGGCGGCGAGGTGGAGTGTGGTCGCACGTGAGAGCGCCGGAGCTCATCGGCTCCGGCAACCGTCCGAGAGGAGCTGCCATGACGTCGACCAACGCGACGAGCGAACTGCACCGGATCCTGGGAGAGCGACTGGAGGGCGGCGGCACCTGGGCCTGGGCCTACGCCGATGTCTCCGGCAACGTCGAGGATCCCCGACGACAGGCGGCGCTGAAGCTCCGCGGTGTCGAGGAGGGGCTCCGGGCACAGGGTGCGTCCGACGAGGTCGTCGACGCCGTCGCCACCGAGTTCGAGCAGGAGCCCGGCGTCCCCTCGCCCGTCACCCGGTACGTGCTCGTGCACGACGGCGAGGTCGTGCTGAGCGAGGTCCTGCCCGGGCCGCTGCACGGATCGGAGTCCGTCGGCGTCGGAGCCGTACCGGACCTGGTGCCGCTCGTCGCCCACCGTCCCGTCGACCTGCCGTTCCTGGTGGTCCACGCCGGCAAGGAGGGCGGGGCCTTCCGCGCCTACCGCCTCGGGCACGCCCCGGTCGCGGCCGACGCGTCCGAGCAGCAGGTGGCTGGACGGAACGACACCCTGCACTACGCCAAGGCCGGCACCGGGTGGAAGCAGCCGCACTGGCAGCAGCACACCGAGGAGATCTGGAAGCAGAACTCGTCGGAGACCGCTGCCGCCGTCGACGAGACCGTGCGGACGATCCGCCCCGGACTCGTCGTCGTCGCCGGTGACGTCACCGCGCGCGAGCTGCTGGTGAAGGCGCTGTCGTCGGAGACCCGCGCGCTCGTGTCGGTGTTCCCGGGCGACCCACGTGCCGACGCCGGTTCCAAGCAGGCCTTCGTCGAGCACGTCGAGACCGCACTCGCCCGCGTCGTCGCCACCCGCCGTCACGACCTCGAGGACTCGCTCCGCACGCACGTCGGCCGTGGCGACAACCAGGTCGTCACCGGCCTCGGACCCGTCGTCGAGGCGCTGCAGCAGGCCCAGGGCGCGACCGTCGCGCTCGACGCCGTGGCCATCGGGGACCGGACGCTGCTCGCACTCGCCGGGGCGCCGTGGGTCGCCACCGCACCGGAGCAGGCCGCGGGGACGCCGGTCATCGGGGCGGTGCCGGCGGTGTGCGCGATGGTGCGGGCCGCGGTGCTGACCGACGCCGAGCTCGTGCTCGTCAACGCCGCGTCGCTGCCCGGTGGAGCTCCCGCCGCCGCACTGCTCCGCTGGCCCGTGGGTCCGGTCGTCCCCGCCTAGCGAGCGCGCCGTCCTGCGCGAGCGTCCTGCGTGAGCCCCGAGGTTCCGAAATCTCGGCATCTCGGGGCTCGCGCCGCGGTTCTCTGGAACCTCGGCGAACCGCGTGCGGCGAGTCGTGGAACCTCGGCGGCCCCGCACCGCACGGATCAGTCGTGCGACCGGTCCGCGCGCGGGACCAGCGGCAGCGCCAGCAGCGGCAGCACGGCCACGATGCCGAACGACGCCGCGAACCCGAGCGCCGTCACCAGGGCGCCGATGCCCGGGCCGACGGCGCTCGCCGCGATGAACTGCCCGGTGTTCTGCGTCCCGAGGGCGCGACCGGACCAGAACGGCCCGGCCGCCTCGGCGACCGACGTGTAGGCCAGCCCGTTGTCCGCCACGGTGACGCTCGTCGCGATGACCAGGAACACGGCTCCGGCAGCCAGGTGCGTGACGTCGACGAGCGCGAGCAGCCCCATCACGACGGCGGCACTCACGACGACGATCCGCAGCGGCCCGACGCGTGAGCCGGCCCGGTCGCTCCACACCCCGACCAGGATCCGCCCGATCGCCCCGACGAACTGCGACGCCCCGACGAGCAGCCCTGCCGCGGCCGTCGACCAGCCCAGTCCGACGAGCCACACCAGCCCGTAGGTCGACAGGGTGAACTGCGGCACCACGAGCAGGATCGACACCGCGTGGATCCGCCAGAGGAACCCGCTCGCCCGGTACGGGTTCGCCGTCGCGTCGGCTGGTGCCGTGTGCCGGGCCGGCCGCGGTGGGTTCTGGATGCCGACGGCGCAGAGCACCGCGAGCACGGCGCAGAGGACGATCGGCAGGACGAGGGCCGCGCGGATCCCGGACCCCTCGGCGAGCTGCGGGACCGTGACCGCCGCGAGCGTGACCCCGAGCGGCTGCGACATCTGCCGGATGCCCATGGCGAGCCCGCGCCGTTCCTTCGGGAACCACCCGACGACGACCCGGCCGCTCGCGGCGTTCGTCGACGCGCTCGTCATGCCGCCCAGCAGGAACGCCAGCCCGAGCAGCACCGGGTCTCCCGCGGCGAGCCAGGCCCCGACCACCGTGAGCGTCGTCAACACCAGTCCGCCGGCGATCACGATCCGTTCGCCGATCCGGTCGGTGATCGCGCCCCAGGCGATGAGCGTCAGGACCATGCCGAACGTCGGCGCGGCGGCGAGGACGCCCGCCATGGTCAGCGACGTACCGTTCGCGTGCAGGTACGGGATGAGCAGAGCGGGAGCCGTCACCACGAGGGTTCCGGCGGCCTGCGCGGCGACCCCGAGCGCGAGCATCGTCCACGCTCGGCGGCCGATCGTGGTGGGCGTCGGGGGTGCGGCGGTCGCGGTCATCGTGGTGGCTCGCATCGTTTCAAGTCGGAAGCAATTGGTATACCACAACGGTATACCATTCCGACGGTGTCCCCGCTAGAGTTGTTGGCCGTGACCGACACGACCGATGCAACCCCGGTGTCGCAGACGGCCCAGCTCTACGACAACCTGCGTGCCGCGATCCTGACGCTCGACATCGCGCCGGGTGAGCGCATCTCGGAGCGCGGACTCGAAGCGCGGTTCCACGCCTCACGCACCCCCGTCCGCGCCGCACTTTCGCGGCTGGAGCGCGAGGGCCTCATCCTGCACGAGGGTCGCTCGTGGACGGTCACCCCGATCGACCTCGACGAGATCGCCTCGCTCGCCGAACTCCGCGGCGTGCTCGAACCCGCCGCCACCCGACTCGCGGTCGAGCGGGCGAGCGCCGAACAGCTCGCCGAGGTCCGCGGGCACCTCGACGCCCTGCGCCCGACACCCGACCAGCAGGCCGGCATCCGGATGGGCTCGACGTTCCACCTCGACCTGGCGGCGCTCGGCGGCAACCGGTTCATCACCGACGCGATCGCCGATGCCCTGACCCGTCTCGAGCGCACCCGGTGGATCGAGGTGCGCACGCCCGAGGCCCGCGACGCCGCGTGGGACGAGCACAGCGCCATCATCGACGCCGTGCGCGACGGTGACGCCGACCGTGCGGCCGGGCTCGTCGCAGCGCACGTCGCCGGCACGAACGACCGGTTGCTCGGTTGGATCGCACAGGAGCGCCGCCGACTGCGCGGCGCGGGCATGACGATCGTCGGGGCGACCGAGCGCTGACGCGAACCGCGTGACCTGACGGAGCGCGAACCACGTGACCTGACGGAGCACGAACCGCGGGGCCTGGCGGGACGCACCGCGCGTGACCCGGTCCGCCGTGGCGCGAGCAGCGCCCTGGACGCGACCGCCCCGGAGACGCGACCCGACAGCTGCTGCCGGTCCGCGCCTCCTGGCCGTCGCCCGGTCGACGACGGACGTGACCCGCTACGGGCGGTCCGCGCGCTCCTCCGTCGCGTCGAGCTGGTCGAACGTCGAACCGCCGCCGTCGGTGCGCTCGAGCAGCGCGTCGCGCACCTCGGCCTCGTGGTGGCTCGCGCGGTTCGCCAGCTTGCTTCCGGATCGTGTCGCCTGTGACATGTCGGTGTCCTTCCCCTGCGTGTGGGCATCGTGGTGTTCGCGGGCATCCTGCCCGCCGGTGCGCTTCCTCACGGGACGTACTGAGGTCGTGACAGTGTCGCGCGGTCGCTCAGGCCGCCGCAAGGGCTTTCGTCACATGTGGAGAAGTGCCGTCACGGACCGTGCCTAGGATGGTGCGGCCGCGCCGCCCCGGTGCGCACCAGCGGACGTCGGACGGGAGGCACGGCTTGGCTGCACCACGTACCGCACCTCCCACGGTCTACGACGTGGCCAGTGCCGCGAACGTCTCGATCGCGACCGTCTCGCGCGTGCTCCGCACGCCGGACGCCGTCCGCGAGGGCACCCGGGACCGCGTCCAAGCGGCGATCCGCAGCCTCGGCTACGTCCCCTCCGGCAACGCCCGAGCCCTCGCCGGCAAGCGCACCGGCGTCGTCGGACTGCTGCTGCCCGGGTTCGACGTGGTGCCCGACGAACGGCCGGACCTGGTCACCGACGGTGGCGTCCGCGTGGTCGACGACCGCCGCCACGTGACGCAGCCGTTCTCCTCGAACCTGTACTTCGACGAGGTCCTGCGCGGCGCCGAGACCGAGGCATGGCAGCGCGGACTCGCGCTCATGGTCGCCGCCGGTCGGGGGTCGTCGCGCGACGTGATCGTCAACGACGTCGCCGGCCGGGTGGACGGCCTCGCCGTGCTCGCGCAGACCGTGCCGGACGACCTGCTCGAGCACGTCGCGCGTCGGATCCCGGTCGTGGTGCTCGCCGACGACCGGCGGTCGCACGGGTTCGACTCCGTGAGCGTGGACAACAGCGCCGGCATGCGGACGCTCGCGTCGCACGTGATCGGGCGGCTCGGCATCCGGTCGCTCGCGTACGTCGCAGGCCCGATCGACTCGCCGGACGACATGGAGCGCTCGACGGGCTTCCGGTCGGCGTTGGCGGACCACGGGGTGCCGGCGTCGTCGGTCCGGGTGGTGCACGGTGACTTCGGCCGGGCGCGGGCGCGCGAGCTGGCGGCGACGCTGCTGGCGGACGAGGTGCCCCGGGCCATCGTGTGCTCGAACGACCAGTCGGCGCTCGGGGTGCTCGACGCCGCCACCGCCCGGGGCCTGCGCGTGCCCGAGGACGTCGTCGTCACCGGGTTCGACGGCATCGACGCCGGGCGGTTCTCGTCGCCCCGGCTCACCACCGTGCACCAGCCGATGGGGGAGCTCGGGCGTGCAGCGGTGCGGGCGATCGTCGACCGGCTGGACCACCGCGAGGGACCGCCGCGCGCCGTCCGCCTGCCGGTCGAGGTGCTGCTGCGCGAGAGCTGCCCGCCGGCGCTGTGACGAGCGGTGCCGCGAGCGGCGCGGCGCATGGCGCGGCGAGCGGCGCGGCGCATGGCGCGGCGCATGGCGCGGCGGTGCGTCCGCACCGTGCGGCTTTGCTCATCCCGTGCGATGTTGACCGCCCGGTGCGGGCCTGTAACCGCGCACGGAGCGGGCAGCCTCGCGCCCGGCGACGGAACGCGCACCGTGCGCTCCGACCCTCGCTCCGACCCTCGCTCCGACCCTCGCTCCGCCCCTCGCTCCGACCCTCGCTCCGCCCCTCGCTCCGCCCCCCGCTCCGACCCTCGCTGCTACCGCCCGCCACGACGTACCACCCCCGCACGGAACCCCGGTGTTGCGCGACGCGATGTAAGCGCATACATTGACCCAGTACCGATTCGACACGGAGGTCGACCGAGCAATGACGCTTCCCCCACAGCGCACGCGCGGCAAGCGCGACCCCGGGACCCGCGCTCCCGGAACGCGCCCCGGCAGCACCCGACGACGCGGACGCCTCGTCGCGGCGATCGCCGGGCTCGCGGCCGTGGCCCTCATGGCCACCGGCTGCAGCATCCAGGTCCGGTCCGAACCCGATCCCACGATCGGCAAGGACACGATGCTCATCAACGCGGACCACGGCAACCCGCTGTTCGACCGCAACTTCAACCCGTACATCGCGAACGCCCGCACGGCCTCCAAGTGGATGTACGAGCCGCTCATCGAGATCAACCCCCTCGACGGCAAGGGCACCCCGTGGCTGGCCAGCAAGTGGAGCCAGCCGGACGCCAGCACGATCGACATGACGATCCGCCAGGGCGTCGAGTGGTCCGACGGCTCCCCGTTCTCGGCGAAGGACGTCGTCTTCACGTTCGACCTGCTGAAGAAGTTCCCGGCGATGGACGTCAAGGGCGCCTGGCAGCACATCAAGAGCATCGAGGTGGACGGCGACCACGTCGTCTTCCACCTCAAGAGCGACGACGTGCCCAGCCTCAACATCATCGGCGCGACGTACATCCTGGGTGAGCAGCACTGGGGCGGCGTGAAGGACCCCACGACCTTCCGCGACCCGAACCCGGTCGGCACCGGTCCGTTCGTGCTCGGCAACTACACCGACCAGCAGTACTCGATGGACAAGAACCCGACGTACTGGCAGGCCGACAAGATCGCCATCAAGCACCTCATCCTCCCGGCGACGAACACGCAGCTCGACACCGTCACCCGCGGCTACGACTGGGCGTACTCGTTCATCTCCGACGTCAAGGGCACCTGGGGCGCCGCGTCGAAGACGAACCAGTGGTGGTTCCCGGCCGGTGGCGTGATCGGCCTCATCCCGAACCTGACGAAGGCCCCGTACAACGACGTCAACGTCCGCAAGGGCATCTCGCTCGCGCTGAACCGTGACGACATCGCCGAGACCGCGTCCGAGGGCAACCTGGCGGCAGCGGGCCAGACCGGCCTGATCCTGCCGAACCAGGAGAAGTACCTCAACCCGGACATCCCCGACAAGGGCATGGTCGCGCAGGACGTCGACGCTGCGAAGGCCGCGTTCGCGAAGTCCGGCTGGACCGAGCAGGGCGGCAAGATCATGAAGGACGGCAAGCAGCTGTCCATCACCATCATGACCGCGAACGGCTACTCGGACTGGCTCCGCGCCGCGCAGGAGGTCCGTCGCGACCTGACGGCCATCGGCGTGAAGGTGACCATCCAGGCACCGCAGCCCGCCGGGTACCAGCAGAACATCAACAACGGCACGTTCGACATGGCGATGGGCGGCATGGGCAACGGTGACGTCTACCAGGCGTTCAACTCCCTGCTCAGCAGCGACTTCTACCAACCGGTCGGCAAGTCGACGGTCAACAACTACGAGCGCTACAAGAACGCCGACACCCAGAAGCTCCTCGACGAGTACAAGGCGACGACGGACACCGCGAAGCAGCAGGAGATCCTGAACCAGCTGCAGGAGATCGTGTACGACGAGCTGCCCGTGATCGGCATGTACTACGGCGGGCTCTGGGGGCTGTTCAACACCGGCAAGTTCGTCGGTTGGCCCAGCGCCGAGGACCCGTACATGGCCCCGCAGAACTACGACTCCGCACCGCTGCTCATCTTCTCGAAGCTACGGCTCCGGGACAGCGCAGCCGGCCAGGAGATCCTGAAGCAGCAAGAGGACCAGAAGTGAAGTACATCCTCCAGAAACTCGTCCTCTTCGTCCTGACCCTCTGGGCCGCGGTCACGCTGAACTTCGTGCTCCCGCGCCTCATGCCGGGCAGCCCGTCGGACGCCGCGCTGGCGAAGCTCAGCCAGAACGGCCCCGTCACCGAAGCCACCAAGAAGGCCATCGAGGCCCAGCTCGGCGTCCCCACGGGCAACCTGTGGGACCAGTACGTCAACTACCTGCACCAGGTCGTCACGCTCGACTTCGGGGTGAGCTACACGTTCTACCCGCAGCCGGTCGGCGACCTCGTGTCGAAGGCCCTGCCGTACACGCTCATCCTGGTCGGCGTCGTGACGATCCTCGCGTTCGTCCTCGGCACCCTGATCGGCGTCGCGGCGGCGTGGAAGCGCGGCACCTGGCTGGACTCGCTCCCGACGCTGTCGGGGTCGTTCATGTCGACGTTCCCGTACTTCTGGACCGCCCTGCTCCTGCTGTTCTTCCTCGGCTACGTGCTGCACTGGTTCCCGACCACGGGCGCCTACTCGGCGACCACCACCCCGGGGCTCAACGGAGCGTTCGCAGCCGATGCCCTGCAGCACGCGGTGCTGCCAGCGGTGACGATCCTGGTGACGAGCCTCGGCGGCTGGATCATCGGCATGCGCAACGCGATGATCAACACGCTCGGTGACGACTACGTGACCTTCGCCGAGGCGAACGGTCTGCGAGGCCGCACCGTGGCCGTCCGGTACGCGGCTCGGAACGCGATCCTGCCGAACCTGACCGGCTTCGGTCTGGCACTCGGTGGCGTGGTCGGCGGTTCGGTGCTGGTCGAGCAGGTCTTCGGTTACCCGGGCATCGGCTACCTGCTGTTCAACGCCGTCATCGGGCAGGACTACCCGCTGATGCAGGCCCTCTTCCTGATGATCACCGTGTCGGTGCTCATCGCCAACTTCATCGTGGACGTCATGTACGGCGTCCTGGACCCGAGGACGCGTCGATGACCAACACGAGCACCCCCAACGCAACCGTCGCCGTCCGGACCCAGGACGAGCAGCAGGCCCCGAGCCGCTGGCGCAGCATCGCCCGCCAGTTCGGCGTCGTCTGGTCGAACTCGAAGGCCCGGATCGGCATCATCATCCTCGCGGTGTTCGTGCTGGTCGCGATCTTCGCGCCGCTCCTGGCCCCGTACGGTGCCAGCCAGAACGGCTTCGCCCGGTCCGCCGACGCGACCGCCGACCACTGGATGGGCACCACCGCCGCCGGCGAGGACGTCCTGTCCCAGATCATCTACGGCGCACGGATCTCCGTGATGGTGGGTGCCGTCGCCGGCATCCTGTCCACGCTCGTCGCCGTCGCGATCGGCCTCAGCTGGGGCTACGTCCGCGGATGGATCGGCGAGGTCATCGGCTTCATCGTGAACCTGTTCCTGGTCATCCCGGGCCTGCCCCTGATGATCGTCATCGCGGCGTACCTGCAGAACGGCGGCATCGCGGTCATCATCGCGGTGATCGTCGTCACCGGCTGGGCCTGGGGCGCTCGCGTGCTGCGCAGCCAGACGCAGTCCCTGCGCGGTCGCGACTTCGTGACGGCCGCGCAGTTCTCCGGTGACGGTGCGACCCGCATCGTGTTCCGCGAGATCCTGCCGAACATGACCTCGCTCATCGTCGGCTCGTTCTTCGGAGCGGCCACGAGCGCGATCCTGGCCGAGGCGGGCCTCGAGTTCCTCGGGCTCGGCGACTCGTCGATCGTCAGCTGGGGCACGATCCTCTACTGGGCGCAGAACTCCAACGCGCTGCTCACCGGCCAGTGGATCCTGCTCTTCGCCCCCGGCCTCTGCATCGCGCTGCTCGCGATGAGCCTCACCCTGATCAACTTCGGCGTCGACGCCGTGTCCAACCCGCGGCTGCGCGAAGGCGCGCGCCCGAAGCGCAAGGAGGCGACCGCATGAGCGGCTCGCGTACGACGCAACCAGCAGACGGCCTGGAGGCGCGGGACGGCGCCGCCACGGGCCTCCCGTCCGACGGTGGTGACGCCCAGGGCGTCCTGCTGGACGTCCGCGACCTGTCGGTCGTGTACGAATCGGCCGGCCAGACGGCCGTGCAGGCGGTCGACCACGTGTCGTTCAGCTTGCGGAAGGGCGAGTTCGTCGGCCTCGTCGGCGAGTCCGGTTCGGGCAAGTCGACGCTCGGCTACGCGCTGACGCGTCTGCAGAAGCCGCCGGCGCGCACGAACGGCGGCGGCATCGTCTTCAACGGTCACGACATCCGTGACCTCGACGAGGAAGCGCTCCGGCAGCAGCGCCAGGGCGGCTTCGCGATGGTGCTGCAGTCCGGCATGAACGCGCTCAACCCGGTGCGCACCGTGCGGAACCACTTCATCGACATCTTCAAGGCGCACGGCCACGTGTCGCGCGACCGGTGGGACGCCCGGATGAAGGAGCTCATCGAGAAGGTGAAGCTGCCGACGTCGATGCTCGCCCGGTTCCCCGGGGAGCTCTCCGGCGGCATGCGGCAGCGTGTCTCGATCGCCCTGGCCCTGTCGCTCGAACCGCAGCTCATGGTGTTCGACGAGCCGACCACGGCACTCGACGTGCTCGTGCAGCACGCCGTCATGGACACGATCATCGAGCTGCAGCAGGCCGAGGGCTTCACGGCGATCCTGATCAGCCACGACCTCGGCATCGTGCTCGAGGCCACCGAGCGCGTGCTCGTCATGCACGAGGGCCGCATCGTCGAGGACGGCGGCTCGAAGGAGCTCCTGCGCAACCCGCAGGACGAGTACACGCAGATGCTGCTGTCGCACTACGCCGACCCGCGGGCCGAGATCGTGTCCCTGCCCGGCTTCCCGGACCGCTCGCAGCGTGCGACGTCCGGCGAGAAGCGGCAGGAGGCCACGTCGTCGTTCAGCACCGTCGGGTCGCGTGAGCGCTCGGCGGCGAAGAACCCGATCGTCGTCTCGAACATCGTGAAGACCTACCCGGCTCCGCGCCGTGGCGAGCAGCCCGTGCAGGCGGTGCGCGACGTGTCGTTCACCCTCGAGCCGGGGCAGTCGCTCGCCCTGGTCGGCCAGTCCGGTTCGGGCAAGTCGACCATCGCGAAGCTCCTGACCGGGGTCGAGAAGCCGACGACCGGCACCGTCCGGTTCGGCGACCTCGACGTCGCACGCCTGGGCAAGCGCGGCCTGCGGGACCTCCGCTCCGAGGTGCAGATGGTGTTCCAGGACCCGTACGCGGCGCTCAACCCGCTGCACACCGTGGAGTACACGCTGTCCCGCCCGATCGCGAACTACACGGGCCTGACGGGGCAGGACGCCCGGCGCCGCGTGCTCGAGCTCCTCGAGACCGTGGGCCTGACCCCGGTCGAGCAGTTCGCGCAGAAGCTCCCGCACCAGCTCTCCGGTGGGCAGCGGCAGCGCGTCGTCATCGCCCGGGCACTCGCGTCCGACCCGCAGGTGATCATCGCCGACGAGCCGGTCTCGATGCTCGACGTGACGTTGCGCGCCGGCGTGCTCGCCCTGCTCGAGGACCTGCGCGAGCAGTGGGGTGTCTCGCTCCTCTACATCACGCACGACCTGCTCAGCGCGCGGCTCATCACCGACGACATCATGGTGCTCCACGAGGGTGCCGTGGTCGAGCGGGGACGCACGGCCGAGGTGCTGCAGAACCCGCAGGACCCGTACACGATCGCCCTGCTCGACGCCGTGCCGAACCCCCGTCGCGCCCTCGCGGAGGGCCGGCTGTGACGACGCTGCACGACTTCCCGGCGGTGCCGGCGTTCGGCCACCTGCCGACACCGGACGGGGTCGACGTCGTCGGCATCGACCTGCCGATCGGCCGCCTCACTGCCTACCGGATCGTGCCGTCCGGGGTGTCGAAGGGCGTCGTGCTCATCGTCCCGGGCTACACCGGCTCGAAGGAGGACTGGCGCACGTTCCTGCCGCTCCTCCGCGACGCCGGGTGGTCGGCGGTGGCGATCAGCCGCCGTGGACAGGCCGACTCGGTCTCTCCCGACGACCGCACGGCGTACACGCTCGAGCAGGAGGCCGCCGACGTCGTCCGCGTCGCCGGACTGCTCGACGACGGCGCTCCGGTCCACCTCGTCGGCCACTCGCTCGGCGGCGTGATCGTCCGCGCCGCTGCGATCGCCTCGCCGAATTCGTTCCGCGACGTGACGATGTTCTGCTCCGGCCCGCACGGCTGGTCGTACCGCAAGGCCGCCGAGAAGACGATCGTCGCCGACACGTGCTCCAACCGCGCGCTGTTCGACGCGCAGAACCCGCTCTGGGCCGGCCGCCCCGACGCAGAGCTCCCCGACGACGCCCGGATGGTCCGCGAGCGCTTCGACCACACGAGCGTGCTCAGCGTGCTCGGCGGCGCGGCGATCCTCGAGGACCGCGCCGACACCACCGAGGAACTCCGCGCGACCGGACTGCCGGTGCTCGTCGCGCACGGCGTCTGGGACGGCGCCTGGCCGATCCCGTGGCAGGCGGACATGGCGTCGCGTCTCGGTGCGTCGTACGAGGTGATCGCCGAGAGCTACCACGGCCCCCAGATCGAGAACCCGCTCGGCACGGTCGCCGTCTTCGATGCGTTCATGAACGCCCACTGAAAGGACCCCGTCATCAGCACGCTCGACTTCCCGAAGGGCTTCCTCTGGGGCGCCGCCACCGCCGCGCACCAGATCGAGGGCAACAACGTCAACTCGAACTGGTGGGTGCACGAGCACGAGCCCGACACCACCATCGTCGAACCCTCCGGCGACGCCGCGGACAGCTACCACCGCTACCGCGAGGACATCCGGATCGCCGCCGAGCTCGGCCTGAACTCGTACCGGTTCAGCATCGAGTGGGCGCGCATCGAGCCGGAGCGCGGGTTCGTCAGCCGTGCCGAGATCGACCACTACCGGCGCATGGCCGACGCCTGCCACGAGTTCGGCATCGAGCCGATCGTCACGCTCATGCACTTCACGGTGCCCCGCTGGTTCGAACGCGACGGCTTCTGGCGCGCACCCGACGCGGCCGACCTGTTCGCCCGCTACACCGAGGCCGCGCTGCCCGTGGTGTCCGAAGGTGTCCGGTACGTCTGCACGATCAACGAGCCGAACATCGCGGCGATGCTCGCCGGCGGCGAGGACGCGTCGAACCTGGTGGCGTACGGCCTGCCGAACCCGGACCTGGGCGTGGCCGACGCCCTGCTCGAGTCCCACAAGCGTTCGCGGGAGGTGCTCTCCCAGGTGAGTGGCATCCAGAGCGGCTGGACCGTCGCGACGCAGGCGTTCAAGTCGAACGGTGAGCCCGGCGCGGACGCGATGCTCCGCGAGTACGGGTACCCGCGCGACGACTGGTACCTCGAGAACTCCGCCGGCGACGACTTCCTCGGCGTGCAGGCGTACACCCGGACGTTCATCGGCGCTTCCGGTCCGTTGCCCGTTGCGGACGACGTCGAGACGACCCTCACCGGCTGGGAGTTCTACCCGGAGGCCTCGGCCGACGGGCTGCGCAGCGCGTGGGAGCTGTCCGGCGGTGTCCCGCTGATGATCACCGAGAACGGCATCGCCACCGCCGACGACACCCGCCGGCAGGCGTACACGCAGGGCGCCCTCGAGGGCATCCACCGCTGCATCGAGGACGGCATCGAGGTCCTCGGGTACCAGCACTGGTCGCTCCTGGACAACTACGAGTGGGCGTCCGGCTTCCGTCCGACCTTCGGCCTGGTGTCGTGGGACCCGGAGACCTTCGAGCGCACGCCGAAGGACTCGGCCCGCTGGTACGGCGGGGTGGCCCAGGCGAACGCCATCGAGGCGGCGGAGTAGCCCGCTGGCTCGATCAGCTCCCCGAGTACTAGTGCGCCAACTGCTCCGCGACCGCTCGGTCGCGGAGCAGTTCTGCGCGAGCGGTGGCGGTCGAGCCCTCGTCGTCCTCGGCGTTCACGTCGACGTCGAGCGCGAGCACGGACCGCACCGTGTCCGGGTCGCCGGAGTCGACCGCGGCGATCAGCAGGGACGCGCCCCGTGAGCCGAGCGCCCTGGTGTCCGCACCCGCGGCGGCGAGCGACCGCACGATCGCACCGTGGCCACCCCAGGCGGCGCGGACGATCGGGGTGTTGCCGTCGGTGTCCCGGGCCTCCAGGTCGGCGCCCGCAGCCACGAGCACGTCGATCGCCCGGCGCGCGTCGCGGTCGATCGCCAGCGTCAGCGGCGTCCGCCCCTCGGTGTCGGTGAGCTGCAGTGACGCACCGCGGCGCAGGAGCTCCTCGAGCATCTCGGGCCGGTCGAACCACGCGGCGGCGTGCAGCGGGGCGAAGCCCCAGCGCGGGTCGACGTCGTCGATGTCACTCGCGTCGTCGGCGAGGTGCAGTCCGCCCAGGTCGCCGTAGGCGGCGGCACGCACCACCTCGGTGGCGTACTCGACCCAGCCGTCCGGCACCGGGCCGTTCCAGCCGCGCGCCGGCCGTGCGTCGAGCTCCGTGTAGACGGACTCGGGCACGCTGCGGATCGCGACCCGGACGCCCCGGAAGCGGATCGCGACCTCGCCGAGCGGTGAGACGAGCAGGCGGAGCTCCCACTGGTCGAGCTCGTGCAGGTACTCCAGCTCGCCGCGCACGACGTGGGCGTCCCCGGCCAGCAGTGCCGCGGGATCGGTGTGGGGTGGATCGACCACCGCGTCGCGGAGTCGGAGGGTGACCCTGGCGTGGTTCCACCGGCGCCACAGGCCGTCCGGGGTGTCGAGCACCTCGTCGTTGCGGACGATGACCTCGGTGTACACGACGACCGGGTCGGGGACACCGTGCCCGGGCAGGTCGACCGTCGTCCCGGTGTCGTCGTCATCGTCGTCGTCGTCGGGGTGTGCGAGGTCCGGGTGCTCGACGTCCCAGCGCGCGATGCGGGAGTCCGTCCACTTGACGGTCAGGAGTGCGGCGACGGCCGGGGGAGCGTCCTCGAGCACGCGGGCGACGTGTTCCCGCTGCCCGTCGAAGTCCTCGAGGGAGACGTAGCCCACGGACGGCCAGTTCACTCGACTCCATCGCACGGGTCGACACTACCCCGCTCGGTTAGCATGGCTCCTGTCGTGAATATGAAATGTTTCCAGATCGCCCCGGGATGCGTGCACACTCGCCGCATGACACCACCGCGAACGAAGCGCCTCCGGAGCCCTCGGGCTCCCCGGTGCACCACGGGCAGCAGTCGTCGACGCGTCGGGCGGATGCTGGCGCTCCTCACGGCGATCGGAGCGACCGCCGGTGCCGAATCCGTGATGCACCGCACGGCCCACGCTGACACGGCCGCCGTCCCCACGGTCCGCGCGACCACGAGCAACGGGCTGTTCACGCACAACCGTGACGTCCGCTTCGCGGCGGCGGGCATCGCGCCGGGCACCGCGTGGCGCGTCACGGACACCAACGGCGCCGTCGTCGTCCGTGGTGCGGTCCTTGCCGGCACGCCGACCGCATCGGTGGACGTGTGGGCCCGGCTCGAGCTCGGCCCCGGGCTGTACCGACTGACGGTCGACAGCTCTCCGGCGGCGACCACCCGCTTCGTCGTCACGACGGAACGCGCCGAGCGTGATCCGTCGTTCGGGCTCGCGGTGGGCGGGAACCCCGGCCCCGTGGCCGAAGCGCTCCCCACCCTCGACGCGCTCGGTGCGGGGAGCTACCGGCAGGACCTGCAGTGGACCGCCGTCGAGAAACAACCGGGGACCTTCGACTTCGGTCCCACGGACGCCCGCGTCGACGCGCTGGTCGCCGAGCGGTCGATGCACCCGCTCTTCGTGCTCGACTACGGGCACCCCGCGTACACGGCGTCGGCGATGTCGCCGCCGGACGTGTCCGACCCGGTGCAGGCAGCGGCGTGGACCCGGTACGTCGACGCTGCCGTCCGGCACATGCGGGCGCGGTACCCGGAGGCCGACCGCTCGTTCGAGGTCTGGAACGAGTGGAAGAACAACCACGGCGCGTTGCCGTCGGACCCGGCGTCGTACATCGCCCTCGGTGAGCTCACCGCCCGGACGATCCGGGTCGCGGACCCCGACGCACGGATCGTCGGCCCGACCGAGAACGCGGTGTCCGACTCCGAACGTGCGTGGCTGGCGGAGTGGCTCGATCTCGGTGGTGCCGACCACGTCGACGCCGTCAGCATCCACCCGTACAACGAGCCCTGGGCGCCGGAGCACTGCGTCGCGACGAACCCCTGCATCGAGGACGCGCTGCGGTGGTTGCGGGCCGAGGTCGACGCCCACCCACGCGCCGACGGCACGACCTTGCCGATCTGGATCAGCGAGGTCGGCTGGCCGACTGCCGGTGCCGCCGGCGTACCGACGGGTGACCAGGCTGCCTTCGTGGTGCGTACACAGGTGCTCGCAGCGCAGTACGGGGTGGAACGCGTCTTCACCTTCGAGATGTCGGCACCGGACCGGGTACAGGGAGACGGCACGTACCGGGCCTTCGGTCTCACCGAACGTCCGTCCCTCGGGTACGAGCCGAAGCCGGCAGCGGCCGCGTACGCCACCATGCAGCGGACCCTCGCGGGGATGCACTACGCCGCGGACCTCCGGACCGGGGACGTCCGCCAGGTCCGGTTCGACTCGGCCGACGGCCGTCGGCACGTGCGGGTCGTCTGGCAGACCGCAGACCGGTTCGCCACCCGGTCCGTGCAGGTGGCGCTCCCGGGCGGCGGCACCTTGACAGAGGCGTACGGTGCCAGCCGTTCCGTGACGGGTGCCAACGGCCGCCTGTCGATGAGCGCGACGTGGATGCCGCGTTTCGTGTCGTGGCACGACTGAACGAAGCGCCGCTCGCCACGCGCGCGGTGGTGCGGTCGAGCGGTCGGCGGTCGACGGATCTCAAACTCCACCGTGCGCCGGGGCTCGACGGCCTCCGGGGGCTCGCCGTCCTGCTCGTCGTCGGGTCGCACACGGCAGAGTCCGTCCTGCCGCTGGGCGGTGTCGTCGGCGTGACCACCTTCTTCGTGCTGTCCGGGTTCCTCATCACGAGGATCCTGCTCACCGAGGTGGCCTCGTCGGGCCGCATTCGCTGGCGCGCCTTCGTGCTCCGACGTGTCCGGCGTCTGGTGCCCGCCTACGCGGTCGTCCTCGTGGTCACACCGCTGCTCCTGCTGCTCGCGCGGGACCCGTCCCTGGCGCAACACTGGCGTCCGCTGGTGTTCGCCGGCACGCACACCGCTGACTTCGCCCGAGCAGTCGGCGTCGACATGGGTGTCCTCGCCCACACCTGGTCGCTCTCGGTCGAGGAGCAGTTCTACCTGGTCTGGCCACCGCTGGTCATGCTGCTCGTTGCCATCGCCCGCCGACGACGGGCCGTGGCGGTGGGGGCCTTCGTCGGTCTGTTGGTCGTCGCCCTCCTGTGGCGGGGCGTCGCGAACGTCACGATGCCGTACGACTGGGTCGCGTACTCCCTGGACACCTCGGTGTACGCGCTCCTGCTCGGGTGTGCCGTCGCCGTTGCGGAGCGCGCCCGAGCGGGCGAGTCGTTCGGCCCTCGAACCGCGGGCGCCGTCGGGTGGTGCGCCGTCCTCCTCCTGGTGCTCGGGTCGGTGGTGACCCTCCTGCCGTGGGGTGCAGGCGTCCCGGGGCTCCCGCGCTGGATCGAGACCGGGGCCGCAGTGCTGGCAGCAGCGGCGATCTTGCCGATCGTGCGGGGCGCCGTCCTGCCGCTTCGTGCTCGGGCGCTCCGCTGGTTCGGGACGATCTCCTACGGCCTCTACCTCTGGCACTTCGTCCTGCTGTCCGTCCGGCTCGACGGTCACGAGACGCAGGGACCCGTCCGCGCCGTGATCGCCGTCCTCGCCATCGGCGTCGCTGCCGTGTCGTGGTACGCGCTCGAGCGGCCGATCCTGCGGGCCGGGCCGAGCCGGAGCTGACCGGCCGGGTCAGGGGCGCGTCGGGACCGACGGCACCGTCGACACCATCGGGTGCACGCGCCCTTCGTCGTCGCGGCCGAGCCACCCCTGCAGCCGGGCGACCATCTGCGTCCGTTGGAAGCGTGCGGCAGGACGGTCGCCGCGCAGGGTGCACACCACCGTGCCCACCAGGGACCGAGCGATCCAGTGAGCTGCCTGGCCCCATAGCCGGTGCTTGCGCAGCACCCTCCCGAAGCCGCGGTTGTAGCGACGGACCTTCGCGAGGGTCTCGTCCGTCATGCCCCCGGCCCGGAAGTCGGGATGCCGGACACACAGATCGGGCATGAACCGGATCCGCGCACCGGCGCCGAGTGCGCGGAGGACGAGATCGTTCTCCTCGCCAGCACCCCACGGCGTGCCGCCGCCCGTGCCGAGCTCTTCGTCGAAGCCACCCGTGCGGACGAGCACCGAGCGGCGCAGCAGGATGCCGGCGCACACCACGGTCCGCGGGATGTTCCGCGCCGTGACCCGGCAAGCACGACGGCGCCAGCGGAGCATCGTGCCGCTGTCGTCCGTCGAGCGGCACGGGATCGAGGCACCGTCGAGCGCCGGGTCCTCGAACCGCTGGGACAGTCGTTCGAGCGTGCCGACCTCGTACCAGCAGTCGTCGTCCGGGAACGCGACGATCTCACCGCGCAGCCGAGCCATGCCGGCGTTCCGTCCACGACTCGCGCCACGCACGACCGGGTGGTGGACGTACTCGGCGTGGCCTGCGTCGATGAACGGTTGCAGCACGGCGAGCGCATCCGGCTCCGGACGTTGTTCCACGACGGTGACGAACACCGACACGGTCGTGGAGTCGATCGACGCGAGACACCTCGACAGGTGTTCCGGCGAACGGTTCGTCGAGATGACGAGGTGGAACCGGTGGTCGATGGTCACGAGCGGGCCTCCGAGGCGGTGCGGAGCTCGGCGGTGGAGGTCGTACCAGCCCGCCAGGACACGAGGGAGCGCTGGACAGCGGTGAGTCGGCGCTGGAGTTCTGCCGTCCGCGGTCGGATCGTCGTGCGGAGTGCGTCCGCGGCCTCCATCGCCGCGACGAGTTCGTCGACGTCGTGTCCGACGGTGATCGGTGACGGCAGCCCGGTGACACTCGACCAGAAGTCGTCGCACTTCGAGGCGTACGACAACGGCACCGTCGGGACGTCGAGCGACACCGCAGCGACCACGCCGTGCAAACGCTCCGAAACCAGGAGGTCGCAGCCGGCGATGGTCTGCATCGTCGTCAGGACGTCGGTGTACGTGTGCACGGTCGCCGGTGTGCGCAGCCGCGCGGACACGGCTCGCGCGGTCGCGACGTCGGCGGGGCAGAACGCGAACACGACGACCTCGGCGACGTCGTGTGCCCCGGCGTAGCGGTCCACCGCTGCGGACACCGTCTCGACGTCGAAGCGCGTGTGCGGATCGGAGCCGAGGCCCACACCGATGCGCCCGCCCGGGTGGGCGGAGCCGACGACGGGGACGAGCTGCGGGTAGAGGAGTGCCGGGTCGCCGACGACCTCCGTCGGGCACAGGTGCTCGCGCACCTCGTGCTCGGTGAGCGGGCCCCGCACCCCGAGCAGCACGAAGTCCTGCAGCGCCCGCCAGGCATCCCAGTCGTGGGGCTGACTGCCGAGTGCGTACGAGTCGTGCGATGCAGCGGCGCCCAGGCCGAGCCCGATCGTCGCTGCCGCTCGGTAGTTCCGCTGGGCGCGTCCGGCGTGCCCGGCCCAGGTCGCGAAGCCCACGGTCGTCCCGCCGCCGAGCAGGACGACCCGTTCGCGGCCGAACAGCCGCGCACGATCCGTCGCGAACCTCGGCGCTCGGCGCAGGTAGTGCCGGGCGGTGAGCGGCGCCTCGACGTCGAGCGGGTGTGCGAGCGCCGCCTGCCACGTCTCGTGCAGCAGGTCGTCGCCGAAGTTGTCGTACCCCTGCCAACCGAGGTAGACGAAGGAACGGGGGGTGGTGCGCGTCATCGGGTCTCCTCCGGGGAGCGTCGGGCTCGAGACGACCGGCGGGGGCTCTCGCTCACCGGCGCGGACGGCTCGTAGTTGTAGTAGGTCTTGGCGCGACGCTGTGCCGGTAGTCGGTTGACGACCAGGCCGAGCACGCGTGCCCCGACCTGTCGGATGGTGAGTTCCGCAGCGACGAAGTCTGCGCGCTTGGTCTGACCGTTCACGCTCGCGACCAGGAGCACACCGGAGCAGATCGCGCCGAGTACCGCTGGGTCGGTGACGGGCAGGATCGGAGGAGCGTCGACGATGACGTAGTCGTAGCTCGCCTCGAGTTGGCGCACGAGGTCGACCATGCGGCTCGAGCTGAGCAGCTCACTCGGGTTCGGCGGCACGCGTCCGGCAGCCAGCACGTGCAACGGGTTGTCCGCGCCGACCACCTGCACGGCGTCATCGAGCTGCACCTGGCGCGTGAGCACGGTGGACAGCCCGACGCGGCTCTCGATGCCGAGGTACGTCCCCATCGTGGGTCGGCGCAGGTCGGCGTCGACGAGCAGGACGCGGGACCCGTTCTGCGCGAGCATGAGCGCGAGGTTCACGGCAGTCGACGACTTGCCCTCACCGGGCGTCGCGCTCGTGACCACGATGCTCTGCGAGGCGCCGTCCAGGTTCGTGTAGGTGAGGTGGGTCCGGAGCTGGCGGAAGCTCTCGGCCCGGGTGCTGTAGCTGTGCTCGGAGGACACGAGCGGGTGCTTCGCGACGGATTCGTCGACCGCGAACTCACCGAGGACGCTCGCACCCGAGAGGCGGCGCAGCGCCTCGAACGACCGCAGTCGCGTGTCGAGCACCTCGCGCAGCACCGCCTGGGCCAGCCCGAGCGCGAGGCCGGCCAGCAACCCGACCGCGATGGTGACGGAGGCTCGCGGTGCGTACGGAACGGACGGCGCGTGTGCCGGCTGGAAGACGCTGAGGTGCACCAGCGCGTTCTTCTGGGCTGAGCGCTCGACCTCGTCCACCACGCCGACGAGTTGCTCGGTGACCGCGTTGGCGATGGCTGCGGCTCGGGTCGGGGACGCCGACGTCGCGCTGACGACGATGATCACGGTGTCGTTCGTCGACGTCGCGGAGACGACCGAGGAGAGGTCGGTGCCCCGGGGGAGTCCGAGCTGCTGCGCCGCTGCTCCGAGCACGCGGGGGGTGACCGCCAGTGCCGTGTAGGACTTCACGCGAGCTGCCGAGAAGTTGTTCCCCTGGCTCAGGTCGGTCACGGAGGACCCCGCGGCGACCGAGACGAAGACCTCGCTCGAGGCACGGTACTGCGGTGTCTGGACGAACGAGAGCCCGATGGCGGTCGCCGTGGCGAGGACGGTGACGACGAGCACCGAGGGCCAGCGCCGTCGGAGCACGTCGAGGAACTGCGCGAGGGTCACGGGGGCCTTTCGGGATCATTGCGGTTGTGTGATACTCATAGTAGTTGATATGAAATATCAGTGCAACCGAAAGGTGAACCGCCGTGACCGTCCTGGGTATCGTCTTCGCCGTCGTCGTCGCGGTGGCCCTCGTCGCGCGTCGCTCCTGGTTGCCAGTCCTGATCGGAATCGGCGGCGGGCTGCCGGCCACGGCTTCCGTGGTGGTCGCCGGCAACGGCATCCCGATGTTCTCCATCGCAGCCGTCGCTGCCGGCGCCGCACTGCTCCGCACGCGACCGCTGCACACCGCGCACTGGTCGGCGAACGCGCTCGCCGTCTTCCTCGCGTGGGCGACGGTGGTCACCGGGGCCGCGCCGTGGTTGTTCGCGGGTGCCCGGGTGCTCGTGCCCCGCGACGGCATCGACGACCAGTTGCTCGACCCGGGCACACTCGCCCACTCCGTCAGCAACGTCGCGCAGCTCTCGTACCTGCTGCTGGCCGCGTGCGTCCTGCTCTTCCTCGTCCGCACCGGCGGGACCGCGACCGCGCTCCGGACGGCGCTCTTCGTCGGGACCGTCCTGACGGCCGTCCGCGGTGTCCTGGTCCAGGCGGGGATCGACTTCTTCGGCCCGCTGACCGACACGATGCCGATCCAGTACTCGCTCGCAGTGCCCGGTGAGCGCCTGCGCGGCGTGTTCAGCGAGCCGAGCGAGCTCGCCGCGTTCGCCCTGCCGGCGGCCGCCTACTTCGTGATCACCGCCCTGCGCTCGCCCAGCCGCGCCCGGTCGCTCTGGTGGGTCGCTGCAGTGCTCTCGTGCGCCAACCTGTTGCAGGCGGCATCCGGCACCGCCGTCGTCGCATCGGCCGCGGTGATCGCACTCGCGGCCGTGGTGCTCGCTGTCCGGTGGGTCGTGCGCGGCGGCGTCGGGACCGTCTGGATGGTGCTCGGCGGCCTGGTGCTCGCGATCGTGGCCCTGACCATCGGCGACCAGCTGGCGGCGCCCGTGCAGGAACTGGTCGAGGACAAGGTCGGCAGCCAGTCGTACGACGCACGCACCGGTGCCGATGTCTTCAGCTGGGGCGTCGTCCGCGACACGTTGGGGCTCGGCGCCGGACTCGGAGCGAACCGGCCGTCGTCCTTCGGGATGACCCTGCTCAGTTGCGTCGGCGTGCCCGGAACCCTTGCCTTCGCCGTGTTCGTGGTCGGCGTGCTCGTACGCGGCTTCCGGGCCCCGCAAGCCGCCGCGGCCGCCGCGGGCCTCACGGCGCTCCTCGCCGCGAAGTTGGTGGGCACGCCCGACCTCTCCACCCCGGTCCTCTGGCTCTTCCTCGCTGCGTGCGCGGCGAGCGCATGGCCGTCGAGCGCGCCCGACGCGACCACCTCGATCCCGAACCGCACACGTACCCCGACCCCGACAGGAGCCCCCGCATGACCTCGGTCCTCATCGTCTGCGAGGGGAACGTGTGCCGTTCCCCCTACGTCGAACGCGTCCTGCGTGCCCGCCTCGCCGCGGCCGACCCCGGTGGCTTCCACGTCGACAGCGCCGGAACGCACGCCAGCCCCGGCACGCCGATGTTCCCCCGATCCGCGCAGGCGGTCACCCGTGACGGCGGCGACCCTGCCGACTTCGCGTCGCGACGACTCACGGAGCAGATCCTCGTGGGGCACGACCTCGTCCTCACCCTGGAGCGCGAGCAGCGAGCACGGGTACTCGACCTCGCTCCGGGGCTGCTCCGCCGGACGTTCACGCTGGCCGAGTTCGACCGCCTCGCCCGACCGTTGCTCGACGGCGACCTGGTGGGCGTGGGGTTCTGGGCGGACTTCCCGGCCTTGCTCGCGCGGAACCGGATCGACACTGCGCCGACCACACCGACCGACGACGACATCACCGATCCGGTCCGCGGGGACGACCTCGACTTCGAGGCCATGCGGACGCGTGCCGCGGCCGCGATCGACACCATCACGGCGTGCGCCACCCGTGCACTGCCCACCGACCCGGGGAACGCCCCGGCCGACCAGAAGGGAGACGACCGTGCGCGGACTGCTCGTCCATGAGTGGATCGAGGCGGTGGGCGGCGCCGAGCGCGTCGTCGACGCCTTCGCCGAGGCCTACCCGGCTGCCGACCTGTTCGGCCTCTGGAACGACGCCCCCGAACGCTACGCCGGGCGACGCGTCGTCGAGAGCGCCATCGCCCGCTCGCCCCTGCGTGGGCGCAAGGCGCTGGCCGTGCCGTTCCTGCCCGCACTGTGGAGCCACGGGCTGCGGCAGGTCGGGCAGTACGACTGGGCACTCGTCAGCTCGCACCTCTTCGCCCACCAGGCCCGGGTGTCCGGCGTCGACCCCGCTCGGCAGTACACCTACGTGCACACGCCGGCGCGTTACCTGTGGAACCCCGAGCTCGACGCACGTGGGGCCACCGTCCTGGCTCGCGCAGCGGCGCCCGCGCTCCGGGCCGTCGACCGTCGTCGTGCGCGGGGGCTCCGGCACGTCGCCGCGAACAGCCGCTTCGTGCAGCGACGCATCCGCGACAGCTGGGGTGTCGACGCGCGGGTGATCAACCCGCCGGTCGGCGTCGAGCGGCTCACCGCGGTCGACGACTGGTCGACCGTGCTCGACGGCCACGAGCGTGCCGAGCTCGAGTCGCTGCCGCAAGGCTTCGTGCTCGGGGCATCACGATTCGTGCCGTACAAGCGTCTCGACGTGGTCATCGCGGCCGGCCGGGCGTCGGGCCGTCCGGTGGTGCTCGCCGGCGACGGTCCGGACGACCTGCGGTTGCGGACGATCGCCGCCGACTCCGGCGTGCACGTCACGTTCGTCCGGGCGCCCTCGGACGCGTACCTCGCGGCGCTCCTGCAGCGTGCGGCCGTCTACGTGTTCCCACCGGTCGAGGACTTCGGCATCATGCCGGTCGAGGCGATGGCACTCGGCACGCCCGTGGTCGTCAACGCCGAAGGTGGTGCCTGCGACTCGGTGCAGGACGGCACGAGCGGCACCGTCCTGCACGACCTCGAGGACGCGACCCTGGCCGAGGCCGTCGAGCGTGCAGCGCGGCTCGACCCGGCTGCCTGTCGGCGACGCGCAGCCGTGTTCTCGACTGCCCGCTTCCAGCGCGAAGTCGCGGAGTGGACCGGCATCCCGATCGGCGGTCGCGCCGCCTGACGGGCTCGCGCCGTGCCCGTGGCCGGGCGACCGGCGGACGGGAGGCCCGTGGTCAGGCCGCCACGGGCCTCCCGTCCGTATGCGGTGCGTCGAGACCGTCGGCTGACGACCGACGGGCGTGCCCCGGGGTCAGCGTGTGCGCCGCGCGGCGCGCAGCAGTACCGACTCGATCTGCTCGACGACCACGGGGGTGGCGAACTGCTCGACCGTGCGGCGCCCGCCCACCGCAAGCCGAGCACGGAGCCCCGGATCGGCAGCGAGCCGGAGCATCGCGTCCGCGAGGGCATCGACGTCGCCCGGAGCGACGAGCACGCCGTCGTGACCGTCGGTGATGATCTCGGCAGGGCCGCCTGCAGCCGAGGCGATGACGGGCCGGCCGAGTGCCATCGCCTCGGTGACCACCTGGCCGAACGGCTCGGGTCGGGTGCTGGCGTGCACGACGGCGTCGCACGCGGCGATCTCGGCGGCCACGTCGGAACGGTGTCCTCGGAACACGACGGCGTCCTCGATGTCGAGGTCCGTGACGAGCGCGCGCAACTCGTTCGAGAAGTCGGCATCGGCGCCGAAGTGCGCTGCACCGACGACGGCCAGCTCGGAGTCCGGCCCGAGCCCGCGTGAGCGGGCTGCCGCGAACGCCCGGATGACGACGTCCTGTCCCTTCCACGGGGTCAGGCGACCGATCATGCCGAGCGTGAACGAGCCCGGCGAACGATCCGGCGCAGCGGGCGGCGCCGAAAGTACGTCCACGGGGCACCCGATCACCGCTGGACGGCGCCGGGACCGACCGAGCGACCTCGCCGTCGTGTGGGAGTTCGCGATCGCACCGGTGGGGAGCACGGCCAGGGCGGTCCGGAGCACCTGGGCGTTCCGGCGGGACGTCCCCGGTCCGCCGACGACATCGTGCACGTGCGCGACGACCGGGATCCGAGCGAGGCGTCCGGCGAGCCCGCCGTACAGGTGGGCCTTGGCCGAGTGGGTGTGCACGACGTCGACGCCGAGGGCTCGGAGCCGGCCAGCGAGGGCTCGGGTCGTCGTGAGGGTCGATCGGGCCTTCCGGACGAGTCCGCCGCCGGAGCCGGCCGTGTGGGTCCGGACGTCATCGTCGAGGGCGACGACCTCGTGGTCGACGCCCAGCTGATCCAGGACGGCTTCGAGCGGACCGTGCTCACCGAGCACGACGACGACGTCGACGCGCACCCGCGCAGCAGCGACCCGAGCGATGAACAGCTCTGCTCCGGAGCATGCGGCGCTGTGCGTGAGCATCGCGACCAGGGGAGGCATCCGAGTTGTCATGTATGCAGAATACCAGTATTGTATAGATGGTGAAATTGTTATTTCACGCCTGCTCCTCCCGACCTCAGAACGGAACCCGTCATGCGCACCTCCTCGCGAATGCCCCGCGTCATCGCCTCCGCCCTCGCCGCCGTCGGCATCCTCTCCGCCGTCACGGCCTGCTCCGGCACGGGCGACGACAAGCCGAAGCCGACCCCGACCTCGAGCGCGAGCGCGAAGGTCGACCTCGAGAAGGGCTTCTCCACGCCGCCCGCCGACATCGAGAAGGCCCAGGCGGAGTGCGTCGACGGCAAGGTCGTCATCGACCAGAGCAACAAGGAGGTCACCGTCGGCGACTGCGCCTCGGTCGAGATCACCGCGAGCAACGCCGTCATCCACCTCGGCAACGTCGAGAAGCTCGTGATGACCGGCACCATCAACGACGTCGCCGCCAAGAAGGTCGGCTCCGTGCAGGTCACGGGCAACGCCAACCGGATCACGACCGACGGCAAGCCCAAGATCTCCGACAAGGGCACCGACAACCTGTTCGTCACCCGCTGACGGTCTCCACCGACCGCGCCCGCCGGAGGGTCGTCATGACGCACACCGCATCGCCGGACTGGCGACCCTCCGCGCCCCTCGCCACCGCAGCGGCACGCGGTGGTCTGATCACGGCTGCGGGCACCGCGACCCGCTTCGTGGTGCAGCTGGTCACCGTCGTGCTCATCGCCCGGTTGCTCGGCCCGTCCGAGTACGGGTTCGCCGTCGTCGTCCTGCTGCTCACCGGCCTGGCCGAACTGCTCCGCGTGGGTGGAGTCGGGGCGCTCGTCACCCGGGCACCCACGCTGACCGCGGCAGCGACGTCCACGCTCCACCTGCTCAGCGCCGGGCTGGGAGTCCTGATCGCCGGTGCGTTCGCGCTGGCAGCTCCCGCCCTCGGGCCCGTACTCGGCTTCCCCGCATCCGGTGGCTCGATCGGGCTCCTGGCCGTGGTGTTCGCGACGGCAGGCGCCAGCGCGGTCCCCGGCGCGCTGCTGGCGCGGAACCTGCGCTTCCGGGCGCTCGCCGTCGTCGAGGTGCTCGCCATGGTCGCGGGCGCCACGACCGCTCTGGTCCTCGCGCTCGCCGGTGCCGGATCGTTCGCGCTCGTCGCCCAGGCCCTCGTCTTCGCGACCGTCCTCACCACGGGCACGCTCGTCGTGTGCCCGTGGTGGCCCACCCGGCCGGCCGGACTGCGAACGGTCCGCGCCGAGCTCGGCTTCGCCGCGAACGTGTCGCTCGTCCAGCTCCTGAACTTCGCCGCGCGGAACACCGACAAGGTGCTCGTCGGCGCGGCCTTCGGCCCGGTCGCCGCCGGCCTGTACGCCCAGGCCGGGCAGCTGCTCACGATCCCGCTCGAGCAGGTCAACGGGCCGTTGCAACGCGTCGCCGTGCCCGTACTGGCCAAGGTCGCGGGGGAGCGCGCCCGCTTCGCCCGCTACTACCGCAGCCTCACCGCACTCACCGGGTACGTGCTCTGGCCGACCTTCGCCGTGCTGGGTGTGCTCGCCGACGCCGTCGTCGCCGTGCTGTTCGGCCCGGAGTGGGCGGGCTCGGTGCCCATCTTCCGCATCCTGGTGCTCGCCGGCCTGGCCCAGACGCTCGGCTACGTCACCGTGTGGGTGTTCGTCGCCACCGGGCAAGGGAAGCGGCAGACCACCTGGGCGCTCATCAGCCGCCCGCTCGTCGTCGCGTCGTTCGTCATCGGCGCTCCGTGGGGTGTCACCGGGATGGCCTGGGCGTCGTCCATCGGGGCACTGCTGCTCGTGGTGCCCGGGTTCGTCATCGCCGGACGCCTCCCCGGGCTCACGCTGCGCGACCTCGTGGTGCCGGTCGTCCGACCCGGCCTCGTGGCACTCGTCGCCGGCTGGGCCGCACTGGCGACGCGTCAGCTCGCGCTCGGACCGTGGCTGACGATCGCCGTCGGGTGCGCGGCGGCGGCCGTGGCGATCGCCCTGGCCGTCCTCGTGGTGCCCGGCGTGCGGCGCGACGTGGTCGTGCTCGCCGCACGGCTGCGCCCGGCTCCGGCCGACTCCGACGCCGCAGCGGACGTCGAGCCCGGCAGCGGCGCCGGCGTCTCGGTCGTCGTCCCCGTCGGGTCCGTCGACCTCGCCCTCCGCGCACAGCTCGATGCCCTTGCCGGCCAACAGCAGGCCGGCCCCGTCGAGGTCGTCCTCGCCGCCAACGCCGTCGACGCCGACACCCTGCAGCGGTTCGCGGACCAGACGACCTGGCCGGACGCTTGGCTCGTGCGTGCCGTCGACGCCTCGGACGTCCGCGGACCCAGCCACGCGCGCAACGTCGGCTGGCGTGCGGCGCAGTACGACGTGGTGCTGTTCTGCGACGGAGACGACGTCGTCCAGCCCGGGTGGATCCCCGCGATGGCCGTCGCGGTGCGAGAGCACGGCATCGGTGGCGGTCGTCTCGCCTACGACGCGCTGAACCTGCCGGCCCTCGCCGCTCGCGTGACGGCGTCGACGACGTCCCTGCCGGTCAAGTTCGGCCACCTGTCCTACTCGCCGAGCTGCGCGCTCGGTGTCGCCCGCCACCTGCTCGAAGCCGTCGAGGGCTTCGACGAGACCATGCGCTGCGGCGAGGACATCGACTTCTGCTGGCGCGTCGCCGCGGCGGGCGCGCCGATCGTGTTCGTCCCCGATGCCGTGCTGCAGTACCGCCTCCGCAGCGGCGCGCGTGGTGCGTTCCGACAGGCGTTCCACTACGGCGTGGACGACGCCCGGCTCCTGCGTGCACACCGCGCCGCCGGTGCCCGGTGGCGTGTCCGCGACTCTGCGCGCGAATGGGCGTCGACCGGCAAAGCCGTCCTGTTGGCTCCCACCGGCCAGGAGGCCCGCATCACCGCCGCCACACGCCTCGGCGCCGCCTGTGGCCGGCTCCAGGGCTCGGTGCGGCACCGGATCGCGGCGTTCTGACGATCACCACGAAGGGCGGTCCGGGATTCCCGGACCGCCCTTCGTCGTTGTGCGCTGCTCCTTGCTCCTTGCTCCTTGCTCCTTGGTCCTTGGTCCTTGGTCCTTGTTCCTTGGTGCCTGTGTGCGTGTGAGCGCGTCTGCGTTCCCTGCCACGCGCGCATGCTCCGCAACGACACCGAGCGGTCAGTGAGAGCACCGCACCGCTGGTGCTGCTGCTACTCGACGGTCTCACCTCGGGGAGCGCACTGCGCGGTGTCGGTGGCTGGTGTTCTCCACGCAGCGTCGACGGGGTGCGGGCGAGACTGGGCGCGTCCACACCACGTCGGCTTCCCACCGCCGAGGTGCGCGCGCGGCGGACGGCACCGGACCCCGCGCTCGACATGACCGCGGAGCAGACACCCGCATCGACCAGTTCCCGGACCGTCCGTGCGTCCGGGAACGCCGAAACGGCCCGACCCCTCGAGAGGGTCGGGCCGTTCAGTGTTGGGGTTCCTAGCGGGTGACGGTGATGGTGGTGGTCACCGCGTCGCCGATCAGGTTGCCCTTGGTGATCTGCTTCGTGTACATCGTGTACAGCTGCGGGCTGAGCGTGCGCTCGATCGTGATCGACCAGTTGCCCTCGTCGTTCACGGTGGCTTCACCGAGGCGGCTCGAGGTGCCGCCGAGGACGACCTTGCTGCCTGCTGCGCCGGTGCCCGTGAAGGTCACGCCGGTGCCCGACACGCGGTCACCGTCGGCCGGAGTCTGCACGACGACCGGAGCGGCCGTGCCGTAGTCGAGCGTCGCGGTCTTCGCGGGGGAGACCACGCCGCCGACCGTCTGGGTGACGGTGAAGGTGCGGACACCCGGGCCGGCCGGGGCGACCTCGACGGAGTACTCCCCGTCAGCCGCGGTCGTGGTGCCGATGACACGGGCGCCTTCGCGGACGACGACCGTTGCGCCGTCCTGCGCCTTGCCGCCGATCGTGGCGTTCCGCTCCACGTTGTCGTCGAACTTGCCCGCGGCGGTGAGCTCCGCGACCTTCTTGTCCTCGACGGTCACGCGGATGTCGACCTTCTTGGTCAGCCCGCCCTTGCTGGTCTGCAGCGCGTGCAGCGCGTAGACCGTGGGCTTGAGGTCCCGCTTGACGTCGACTGCCCAGGCACCATCGGTGACCTTCGTGTCACCGAGGGACGAGACGTTGCCGCGCATGTCGAGCTTGGCGCCGGTGGCGCCGGTACCCGTGAAGCGGATCGAACCGTTGGTGACGGTGGCACCGTTGTCCGGGGTCAGGATGACCGGAGCGGCCGGGTTGCCGTAGTCGAGCGACGTGCTCACCGGTGCAGAGGTCTTGCCCTTCACGGTCTGGGTCGCCGTGAAGTCGTTCACACCGAAGTGCGCCTTCGCCACGGGGATCGTGATCGAGTAGCGGCCGTTCGCTGCGGTGGCGGTGCCGACGGTGGAGCCGTCGGCAGCCTTGACCGTCACGGTCGCACCGGTCTGGGCCGAACCGGACACCTTCGCCGGCAGGTTCTCGTCCGTCGTGTCGAACGCGGCCTGGGCGGTGATCGGTGCGATCGACTCGTTCGTCACGACGACGCGGATGTCGACCTTCTGCGTCAGGCCGCCCTTGCTCGTCTGGAGCGCGTGGAGCGCGTAGACGTTCGGCGTGAGCTGGCGGGTGACGTCGACCGTCCAGGCACCGTCTCGGACCGTGCTCGTGCCGATCGCGCTGACGTTGCCGCGCATCTCGAGCTTGGCGCCGGTGGCACCGGTGCCGGTGAAGCGGATCTCACCGTTGACGACGGTGGCACCGTTCTCCGGGGTCGAGATGACCGGGGCGACGGGGTTGCCGTAGTCGAGCGAGGTGTCGACGGGTGTCGAGACCTTGCCGTTGACGGTCTGCGTCACGGTGAACTCGTTGACTCCGAAGTGGGCCTTGTTCGCCGGGACGGTGATCGAGTACCGGCCGTTCGCGGCAGTCGCCGTGCCGATGGTCGAGCCGTCGGCCGCCTTGACGGTCACGGTGGCACCGTTCTGGGCCGACCCGCCGATGGTGGCGGGCAGGTTCTCGTCGGTGCGGTCGAACGCCGCGGTGGCGGTGAGTTCGGCCGAGTCGCGGATCTCGACCGAGATCCGGACCTGCTGGGTCAGACCGCCCTTGGTGGTCTGGACTGCACGCAGGTCGTACCGGTTCGGCGTCAGGACGCGGTTGGCGTCGACGACCCAGGCGCCGTTCTCGATCCGGGTCTCACCGATCGAGGAGACGTTGCCGCGCATGTCGAGCTTGGCGCCGGTGGCTCCGGTGCCGGTGAAGCGGATCGAGCCGTTGACGACGGTGGCACCGTTGTCCGGGGTCGAGATGACCGGGGCCGCGGGGGTGCCGTAGTCGAGCGAACGGTTGAGCGGAGCGGACTCCTTGCCCTTCACGGTCTGGGTGATCGTGAAGTCGTTGACTCCGAAGTGCGCCTTGTTCGCCGGGATCGTGATCGTGTACCGGCCGCTGCTCGCGGTCGCCGTGCCGATGACGGTTCCGTCGGCACCCTTGACCGTGACGGTCGCACCGAGCTCGGCAGTACCGGAGATCGCCGCGGGCAGGTTCTCGTCGTTGGGATTGAACGCTGCGGTCGCAGTGAGCGGCGCCACGACCTCGCGGTCGGCGATCGTGATCGTGATCGGCTGGTTCGTGGTGCGGCCACCCTTGGTGGTCTGCACCGCCCACAGACGGTAGACGTTGTTCGTCAGCTGACGGGTGACCGGAGCAGACCACTGGCCGTCCACGACGTCGCCGGAGGCGATGGCGGACGAGGAGCCGCGGACGGTGACCTTCGCACCGTTGTCGCCGGTGCCGGTGAACGTCAGGCCGGTGGGCTGCACGGTCGACCCGTCCTCGGGGGAGGTGATCCGGATCGGTGCGACGGTGCCGTAGTCGAGCGATGCGTCGACGGGGGAGGAGACCTCGCCGTTCACCGTCTGCGTGACGGTGAAGTCGTTGACGCCGTCGCTGACACCGGCCGGGGGCACGTCGATGGAGTACTTCCCATCGACCGCAGTGGCACGGCCGACCTCGTTGCCGAGGCTGTCCTTGACGATCACGGTCGCGCCGGTCTCGGCGGCGCCGGAGATCGTCGCGGGCTTCGTCACGTCCTCGTCGAACGCACCGACCGCGGTCAGCGGGGTGACCGGGACGGTCGCATCCACCGTGAAGGTGACGCGTTCGGTGGAGGGTGCGCGGCCGCCGGTGGGCGTCTGGGTGACGTCGACGACGTTGCGGCCGTCGGGCAGTTCGGCGGTGGGCTGGACGGACCACTTGCCGTTCTGAACGGTCGTGGTCGCGATGGTGTTGCCCGCGGCGTTCTTGACGAGGATCGTCGCGCCGTTGTCACCGGTTCCGGAGAACGTGGGGCGCTTGGTGTCGACTGTGCCGTTGTTCTCCGGCGATTCGATCACGAGCGGGGTGACGGGGGCCGGGACGTCGACGGTGAACGTGACCTGCTTGGTGACCGGGTTGCCCGCGGTCGGCGTCTGGGTGACGTTGACCGTGTAGGTGCCGTTGGTGAGGTCGGCATTCGCGGGGACCGACCACTTGCCGTCCTTCACCGTGGTCTCGGCGATGGTGAGGCCGGCGGCGGACTTCACGGTGACCGTCGCACCCTCGTCACCGGTTCCGGAGAACGTCGGACGCGGGGTGTCGATCGTGGAGTTGTTCGCCGGGGTCTCGATGACCAGGTCGGACGCAGACACCGAAGCCGTGACGGTGACACGGTCGATCTCGGTGCTGCCGACCTTCTGGACCGCGGTGAGGCGGTTGTCGCCGTTCGTGAGGCCGGTGACGGTGATCGACCAGTCACCCGTCGTGGCGTTGGCCGTGACGGTGGTGTCGCCGATCGTGACGTCCGCACCGGGCGTCGCCTTGCCGGAGACGACGGCAGTCTTGGCGTCGTTGTCGACGGAGCCGACTGCAGCGGTCAGCGCCGCGGTCGTGACCTTCGTCGCCGAGCTCCCGGTGAGGTCGATCGTGCCGAGGTCGGTGCTGCCGGTGATGTGGCCGCCCATCGAGGTGTTGCCGATGGGTGCGCCCGCCGGGGTAGCGACCTGGATCGTCCACTTGCGGTCGAGGTTGCTCGCGTCGCCTGTCGACGAGGTCGGGGTCCAGTCGAAGGTGATCGTCTTGCCGTCGTTGCTGACGGTGCCGCCCTTGAGATCGAACCGTCGGTCCACCTTCCACGAGTCGGCCGAGCTCTGACGGTAGTGCGCCGGCGCGGTCGTCTGCGCCGGGAAGGTCGTGCCCTCCGGTGCGGTGAAGACGATCTGACCGCCGTCGTAGCGGGTGACGGTCCGGTCGTTGTGCAGGACGAACGGCACACCGGCGTTGCCACCGCGGTTCAGCTCGGTGGTCCCCGCATCGCCGATGCTGAGCCCGCCGTTCACCGCGATGTCGACCGTGAACGAGACCTGCTTCGTGACGGGGTTCCCCTCGGTCGGGGTCTGGGTGACGCTCAGCGTGTACGAGCCGTCGGTGAGGTCGGTTCGTGCGGGGACGGACCACTTGCCGTCCACGACCGTGGTCTCCGCGATCGTGAGGCCGGCAGCGGACTCCACGCGGATCGTGGCGCCTTCGTCACCGGTGCCCGAGAACGTGGGACGGGGGACGGTGACGGTGGAGCCGTTCACCGGTGCCCCGATCACGAGGTCGGCGATCGTGCGGATCTCGGTCGCGGTGTTCCCGGCGGCCGAGAAGTTGCCCTGGCCACTGGTGCCGGTGAACGTGTACCCGACCGAACCGGTAGAGCCGTTGACGTCCGACGGCGTGGCGACCTTGGCGGAGAGCCGGATCAGCGACCCCTCGGGGACCGTGAAGTTCCCGGTCGAGGACACCTTGTAGGTGAGGGTCTTCCGGTCGGCCGAGAGCGAGCCCTCGGTCTGGTTGAGGTACGCGGAGGACTTCCACTCCTCGCCCGGCTTCTTGTACTCCACTGCGGCGTCGTCCGCGCCGGCGAACGTGGTGCCGGCGGGGGCGGTGAAGGTGATCGATCCGTCAGGGTTGGTGCGGTCGACGGTGGTCTTCACGGTGACGGGAACCGTCGTGGTGGTCCCGCGCTTGAGGGCGACCTTCTCGGTGGAGTCGGCGATGATGCCACCCCCGTCCACGATGGTCACCGTGAGGTTGCGCGAGTCGATCCGGGCGCCCCCTGCCGTCTGGACGGCGGTGAGTGAGTTCTCGCCGTCAGCGAGGTTGGTGACGGTGATGGACCAGGAGCCGTCCGCCTGGCTGGCGGTGGTCTTCTGGTTGCCGATGGCGATCTCGGCGCCCTTGGTGGCCGTGCCCGAGACGACAGCGGTCTTCGCGATGTTGTCGAAGGAGTCGACCTTGGCCGTCAACGCGGTTGCGGCCTTCAGCGTTGCGGTGCCCTGTGGGCTCGACGAGCTGTAGGACGGCGGCGGCGTGAACCGACCGGTGATGGTGGTGTCGGCGGCGGGAGCTGCATTTGCCTTGATCTTGAACGAGCGGTCCGGTTGCGTGGTCGCCTGGCCAGTGAGGGTTCGGCCGGACACGTTGGTGATCGTGAGCGTGACGACCTGTTCACCGGCGCTGTTGTCAGCAGCGGTCCACTCGTTCTTCCACGTCGCACTTTCGTCCTTGGCGGGGAGGCCGTTGGCGCGGTACCCCTTCGGCAGGGTGAGCGACCAGGAGAACGATTCGTTGTTCTTGACGTCGATTCCCGTGTTCCCGGACGAGGGCTGCGGCTTCCACTTGACGACGCCTTCAGTGCCGTTGGTGAAGAACGTGCCGGCGTCGGGCGTCGCGGTGATGCCGTGGAACCCGAGCGTGGTCGAGAGCTCCTGCACATTGACCGTCAGCGACTGGCGGTCGATCTCGGTGCTGCCGAGCTTCTGGATGACGGCGAGGGTGTTCGCGCCATTCTTGAGGCCGGTGACGGTCAGGTTCCAGTTGCCGGCGGAGTTGACGTCGGCTTCCTGGTTCCCGATGGTGACCTTCGCGCCGGGGGTTGCCGTGCCGGACACGGCGGCGCTCTTGGCGATGTTGTCGACGGAGTCGACCTTCGCGGTGAGGGCTGCGGTGTTGACCTTGGTGGACGTGGAGCCCTGGGCGCGGTAGGCGCCCTTGTCGCTGGTGCCGGCGTAGGTGTAGTTCAGGGTCGAGTCGCCGCGCTGTGCGTTGGCGGGGGTGATGACCTTGAGGGTGTAGCGGTACTGCTCGCCGGAGACCATGTTGCCGCCGTCGGTGTCGACGGTGAAGCGGACCTTGGTGTTGTTGTCGCTGAAGGCGGCGTTCTTCAGGTCGAGCTTGGCGTAGGAGTTCCACGAGCCGCTGTCGCCGGTGCGGTACTTCGCGGCGACGGTGGTCTGGGTGGTGTCGAACGTGGTGCCGGTGGGGGCGGTGAGCTCGACGGTGCCGACCATGTCGGAGCGGGTCTCGTTGTTCTTGACCGTGAAGGGGACGTCCGTGGTTGCACCGCGCTCGAGGTTCACGGGGTCGGTGGTGCCGGGGACGAGGGTGCCGCCTTCGACGATGGTCGCGGTGACGGTCTTGCGGTCGACCTCGGTGCCGTTGACCTTCTGGATGGCGGTGAGCTCGTTCGCGCCGTTCTTCAAGCCGGTGACCGTGATGGACCAGGAGCCATCGGAGCTGTCCGCGGTGGTTTCCTGGTCGCCGATCGACACCTTCGCACCTGGAGTCGCCGTCCCCGAAACCACCGCGCTTTTCGCGATGTTATCAACCTTCGAGATACTCGCTGTGAGATCGCGCCCGGCGGAGTCGATCAGTTCCTTGAGCCCTGGAAATTCGTAACCGGAGCCGAATCCGAGGCCATATCTGCCGTCACTTTGTCGAACGAAGACGGGGCCGAGGTTCCGCCCGATCGAACGATAGCGGACTTTGCTATTCGAGTCGATAGTGAAGAGAGTATCAGCGGCGGAGCAGGAGCCGCCGAAATCAAGGCGATCGACGCCCACCTGATCAAAGTACTGGGGCACAAGGCAGCTTCCGTTGCGCTTCGTCCGCAGGCGGAAGCCCTCTCCGGTTTCGCGGAGTACCTCGACTTGAAAAGTAGGTGTCGCTTCTCCCGCTGCCGCTCCGAAGGATGATCTCGTGACAAGCCGGCTGTCGCCATTGATAGTTTGGAACTGTGAACCCGATTTCCACACGAGCGCGGTAGATCCAAGATTCTCTAGGGTTCCTGCGCCGGTCGAAGTGGCGGAAGCGGCGGGACCGAAGGACAGGCCGCTCACGATGGTGGCGGCAGCGAGACCCGCTGCGCCGAAGGACTTCAGGGCGGTGGCCGCCCTCTTCTTGCTTGACATGTGCATCTTTCAGGACGGGCCGCTCACGCGGCGCTCGGGAGGATGTCCATGCAGCGGCTCGTGCCGCACATGATGTGCCAATACTAGCATGTGAAATATTCACAGCCCAGCTCGGTGTGCTGGTAAGCGCGACCTGGGAGTTGAGTGGGATCGACGCAACTTCGGCCTCACGGAGTTGACGCCAACCGAGTCCTGAGTAGAGTTGAGTCCATCGGACGCAAGTCCAACGACTTACCTCGAGCAAGAAGGAGCACCACACATGGGACGTGCAGTAGGCATCGACCTCGGAACCACCAACTCGGTCGTCAGCGTTCTCGAGGGTGGCGAGCCCACCGTCATCGCGAACGCCGAGGGCCTCCGCACCACGCCGTCGATCGTCGCCTTCACCAAGGACGGCGAGGTCCTGGTCGGCGAGACCGCCAAGCGCCAGGCCGTGACGAACGTCGACCGCACCATCGCGTCGGTCAAGCGTCACGTCGGCACTGACTGGACCACCGAGATCGACGGCAAGAAGTACACGCCGCAGGAGATCTCGGCCCGTACCCTCGGCAAGCTCAAGCGCGACGCCGAGCAGTACCTCGGTGAAGACGTCACCGACGCGGTCATCACCGTGCCGGCGTACTTCAACGACGCCGAGCGCCAGGCCACGAAGGACGCCGGTGAGATCGCCGGCCTCAACGTCCTCCGCATCATCAACGAGCCGACCGCGGCTGCCCTGGCCTACGGCCTCGACAAGGGCAAGGAAGACGAGCTCATCCTGGTCTTCGACCTCGGTGGCGGCACGTTCGACGTCTCCCTGCTCGAGGTGGGCAAGGACGACGACTTCTCGACGATCCAGGTCCGCGCGACCTCCGGTGACAACCGCCTCGGTGGTGACGACTGGGACCAGCGCATCGTCGATTACCTGATCAAGAAGTTCAAGGACGAGCACGGCGTAGACCTGTCCACGGACAAGATCGCCAAGCAGCGCCTGAAGGAAGCTGCTGAGCAGGCCAAGAAGGAACTGTCGTCGCAGATGTCGGCGAACATCCAGCTGCCGTACCTGACGCTCACGGCCGAGGGCCCGCTCAACCTCGACGAGACCATCTCGCGCGCGCAGTTCGAGCAGATGACCTCCGACCTGCTCGACCGCACCAAGAAGCCGTTCAACGACGTCATCAAGGAAGCCGGTGTCTCGGTCAACGACATCGCGCACGTGGTGCTCGTCGGTGGTTCGACCCGCATGCCCGCCGTGGCCGAGGTCGTCAAGCAGCTCACCGGTGGCAAGTCCCCGAACCAGGGCGTCAACCCGGACGAGGTCGTCGCCGTCGGCGCCGCACTGCAGGCCGGTGTGCTGAAGGGCGAGCGCAAGGACGTCCTGCTCATCGACGTCACGCCGCTGTCGCTCGGCATCGAGACCAAGGGCGGCCTGATGACGAAGCTCATCGACCGCAACACCGCGATCCCGACCAAGCGGAGCGAGACCTTCACGACCGCTGACGACAACCAGCCGTCGGTCGCGATCCAGGTCTTCCAGGGCGAGCGCGAGTTCACCCGCGACAACAAGCCGCTCGGCACGTTCGAGCTCACCGGCATCGCGCCGGCTCCCCGTGGCGTCCCGCAGGTCGAGGTCACCTTCGACATCGACGCCAACGGCATCGTGCACGTGTCCGCCAAGGACAAGGGCACCGGCAAGGAGCAGTCGATGGTCATCTCCGGCGGCTCGTCGCTGCCGAAGGAGGACATCGAGCGCATGGTCCGCGAAGCCGAGGAGCACGCGGCCGAGGACAAGGCCCGCCGCGAGGCCAACGAGCGTCGCAACCAGGCCGAGCAGCTCGTCTACTCGATCGAGAAGCTCATCAAGGAGAACGACGACAAGCTCCCCGAGGACGTCAAGTCCGAGGTGCAGGCCGACGTCGACGCGCTCAAGTCGGCGCTCGCGGGCGAGGACGAGGACGCCGTGAAGACGGCCTTCGACAAGCTCAACGAGTCGCAGGGCAAGCTCGGCCAGGCCATCTACAGCCAGCAGGACGCAGCGGCCGGCGCAGCCGGTGGCGAGCAGCCCGCGGGTGAGCAGCCGGCGGACGACGAGGACATCGTCGACGCCGAGGTCGTGGACGACGAGGACGACAAGGACAAGAAGTAGCGATGACGGATCCCAAGGACAACGTGCCGAACGAGGAAGACCCTCAGGTCGAGGGCGACGCCACGAACGCGGCCGAGCCCGAGGACCTCATCGAGGCGGAGGGGCCCGACGTCGAAGTGCCGACCGACGGCCCCGCCGCCGGCGGCCCGGCAACGGACGCGGCGAACGACCTCTCCCCGGAGGACCAGGCCCTGCTCGACGACGCAGCCCGCGGTATCCAGGAGGACAAGCTGTCCGACACGGACCGTGACCTCGTCGCCGAGATGCGTGCGGACATGCTCCGTGCACAGGCCGAGCTGGTGAACTTCCGGAAGCGTGTCGAGCGTGACCGTGAGGCGAACCGCGAGGTCGCCATCGCCGAGGTGGTGCGGGCCCTGCTGCCGGCGCTCGACGACCTCACCCGGGCCGAGGCCCACGGTGACCTCGCCGAGGGTCCGATGCAGGTCATCGGCCAGAAGATCCGCGGGGGCTTCGACAAGTTCAAGCTCGTGCAGATCGGCGAGAAGGGTGAAGCCTTCGACCCGAACATCCACGAGGCGATCGTCCAGCTCCCGACCCCGGGTGCCACCGGCCAGACCGTGGCGGACGTCGTCGAGCCGGGCTACAAGCTCGGCGAGCGCGTCCTGCGTGCGGCCAAGGTCGCGGTGGCGGTCCCGGCCTGAGCCGGAACGGAAGGTAGGTACCAGTGGCCAGTCAGGACTGGTTCGACAAGGACTTCTACAAGGTCCTCGGAGTGTCGAAGGACGCGTCGGAGGCCGAGCTGAAGAAGACCTACCGGAAGCTCGCGCGGCAGTTCCACCCGGACTCCAACCCGGGTGACGCCGCGGCGGAGAACCGCTTCAAGGAGATCAGCGAGGCCTACTCGGTGCTCTCCGACAAGGAGCAGCGCCAGGAGTACGACCAGGTCCGCGCCATGGGCTCCGGCGCCCGCTTCACGGCGGGCGGCGGGGGCCAGGGCGGCGGCTTCGAGGACGTCTTCGGCGGGATGTTCGGGCAGCAGGGCGGGGGCGGACAGCGCGTCCGATTCGGCCAGGGCGGCCCGGGCGGTGCGGGCGGCTTCGAGGACATCCTCGGCGGGATGTTCGGCGGCGGTGGTGGCTTCGGCCAGACCTCCGGCGGCTACCGCGGCTTCGGTGGACCGACGAAGGGTCGCGACGTCACGGCGTCGACCACGCTCGACTTCACCACGGCGATCGCCGGCGACACCGTCAAGCTGTCGCAGGGCAACGGTCGCCCGGTGAACGTCCGCATCCCCGCGGGGGTCGCGGACGGCCAGAAGATCCGGCTCCGCGGCCGCGGCGAACCCTCGCCCGACGGCGGCGAGGCCGGTGACCTGGTGGTCGCCGTCTCGGTCCGCAAGCACCCGGTCTTCGAGCGCGATGGTCTGAACCTGCGCGTGGACGTCCCCGTGACGTTCGTCGAGGCAGCCCTCGGCGCGACGATCGAGGTCCCGACGCTCGGCGGTTCGCCCGTCAAGCTGAAGGTCGCTCCCGGCACGCCGTCGGGTCGCGTCCTGCGCGTCAAGGGCCGTGGCGTCGCGACGAAGAACGGCACGGGCGACCTGCTCGCGACCGTCCAGGTCGCGGTGCCGTCGCACCTGTCGGACAAGCAGCGTGAGGCCGTCGAGGCACTCGCCGAGGCGCTTCCCGACGAGAACCCGCGCGAGGACCTCCTCGCCAAGGCGCGTGACTAGCGTCACGCAACCACAGCAGTAAACCGGCCTGGAGGCGGGGTGCGGCTTCCTGACGGACGCTCGCCGGGCCTCCAGGCTGGTTTTCACCACCACGCGAACGACGGAAGGAACACGCCATGACCGACATGGACGAGAACTCGCCCGTCTTCGCGATCGCGGTCGCCGCGGAGCTGTCCGAGATGCACCCGCAGACGCTGCGGCAGTACGACCGGCTCGGCCTGGTCGTGCCCGGCCGGACCCGCGGCGGTTCCCGCCGCTACTCGATGCGCGACGTCGCGCAGCTGCGCGAGATCGCGCGCCTCGGCTCCGAGGGGGTGTCGCTGGAGGGGATCCGGCGCGTGCTCGACCTGGAGAACGAGAACAAGGACCTGCGCGACCGGGTGCGCGAGCTCGAGACCGCGTTGGCCGACCAGCTCATCAACCGGCCGGGCGCGCGCGTGTTCGCGGCGACGACGACGGGGGCCGCGGTGTCGCTGCGGGCCGGTGCGCGGCCGCAGCGGAACACGCAGATCGTGCTGTACCGCGGGCCGCGCTGACCGGAACTCCGGCAGCGATCGGTACGCTGACGCGGTGCCAGACTTCGCCGACCTCTTCCGCCGCCGCGACGACTCCGCCCCGGATCTCATCGCGATCGACGGCACCGACCGGTTCCTCATCGACGAGGCACCGCACGTGCACGGCGACGCACTGCGGCAGCCCGGTGAGGTCGCCGTCGTCGACGATCGGCTCGGGGTCCTGACGCTCGGACTCATCACGCAGTACGGTGCCTCGGACATCCGTGTCGTGCAGGACTCACTCGTGGGGGAGCGGGCCCTCGAGGCGAACGCCGGAACGTTCGGGCTGCGCGGCTTCCACCACCCGGACTCGCTCGAGGACGCCTTCCGCGACGTCCGACTCGTGGTGCTGCGGCTGTCGAAGTCGCACGACCGGCTCGACGAGATCGCCCGAGCAGTTGCTCGGTTCGCGGCTCCCGACGTCGTGCTGCTGTGCGGCGGCAACGTGAAGTACATGCACGTGTCGCAGAACGACGTGCTGCGTCGTTCGTTCGGCGAGGTCACGGCGTCACGGGGGTGGGGGAAGTCGCGGCTCCTCATCGCGCAGGACCCGTTGCGTGCCCAGGCGAACCGTGCTGCTGCGACCAACCCGTGGCCGCGGTCGGTGCACGTCGACGACCTCGGCATGACCCTCGTCGCACACGGTGGGGTCTTCGCGGGGACCTCGCTCGACCAGGGCACCCGGGTGCTGCTCGAGGCGATGGACGACGCAGTGCCGACGGCCCGGACCGTCGTGGACCTGGGATCGGGCAACGGCGTCATCGCGGCGGCGATCGCGCTGCGCCGACCGAACGTCAAGGTCGTCGCGACGGACGTGTCCCGGATCGCGGTGGCGTCGACGCGGGCCACGGCGGAGGCGAACGGCGTCGCGGACCGGGTGACGGCACTGCGCACCGACGCCGGCGACGAGCTCGCAGCCGGGTCTGCCCAGCTGGTGCTCTGCAACCCGCCGTTCCACGCGGACACCACGGTGACCACCGACGCGGCCGAGGCGATGTTCCGGAACGCGGCCACGATCCTCCAGTCCGGCGGTGAACTGTGGTGTGTCTGGAACTCGCACCTGCGGTACCGACCGGTGCTCGAGAAGGTCGTCGGACCGACCCGGCAGGTCGTCCGGACCGACAAGTTCACCGTCACCGCGTCCCGACGGGCATGACGAAAGGGCGGCCGCGCACCGCGCGACCGCCCTTCGTGGGAACTGCTGACTACTCCGGGACGTAGTCGAACGTGTCGGGGTCCGGACCCGTTCGGTGGCCCTTGTCGAGCGTCGTGATGTCCGTCATGTCCTCATCGGAGAGCTCGAAGTCGAAGATCGCGAAGTTCTCCTCGACGCGGGCGCGCGTGACCGACTTCGGGAACACGATGTCGCCGCGCTGGATGTGCCAGCGGAGCACGACCTGCGCCGGGGTCTTGCCCGTGGCACCGGCGATGCGGGTGATGGTCTCGTCGTCGAGCACGAGACCCTGGGCGATCGGGGACCACGCCTCGGTCGCGATGCCGAGCTCGCTGTTCACGGCGCGGAGCTCGTCCTGGGCCAGGTACGGGTGCACCTCGATCTGGTTCACGGCCGGCGGGACGTCCGTCTCGGCACGCAGACGGCGCAGGTGGTGCGCCTGGAAGTTGCTGACGCCGATCGAGCGGGAGGTGCCGGCGGCGTAGAGCTCCTCGAGGGCCTTCCACGTCGGGACGAAGTCCGAGACGGTGGGCAGCGGCCAGTGGATGAGGAACAGGTCGGTGTAGCCGCCGAGCAGGTCGGCCGACTTCTTGCCGTTCTCGGCAGCTGCCGAAGGGTCGTGGAAGCCGTTGTTGAGCTTCGAGGTGACGAAGATCTCGTCACGAGGGATGCCGGACGACGCGATGGCCTCGCCGACCTCCTTCTCGTTGCCGTACATCTCGGCGGTGTCGATGTGGCGGTAGCCGACCTCGAGCGCCGTGAGCGTCGCTTCCTTGGTCGACGAGGGGTCGATCTGGAAGACGCCGAAGCCGAGCTGCGGGATGGTCTTGCCGTCGTTCAGGGTGATGTTCGGAACGGTCATGGTGTCATGCAACCAAACGACCCCCAGCAGCCATTCCGGCAACGTCCAGGATCGGGCACCCCGGGCGTGCCCCTCAGGACAGCGCGGCGGCGATGTACGCCTGCAGGGCCTGGCCGTAGGCGATCGCGGGGACCTCGGATGCGAAGCTGCGGTCCGTGCCGTCGATCGTCGCGGTGACCGTGTAGACGATCCGGCCGCTCACCGACACCCGGGTCAACCCGATGAACGACGGCCCGAGGAGCTCGCGCAGCTGGTCCTCACGTGGCAGCCAGAGCGACTCCGAGGCGGTGACGGAGTCGAGCGCCCACTCGGTCGTCCCGTTGAAGCCGAGGATCGTGCCGGTGGGGGAGTCGTGTCGTTCGACGGTCATCTCGGACACGGTGTAGACGTCCTCGTCCACGTCGGGCTTGTCGATGACGAACCGGTCGCCCGTCTCGGGGTGCCAGCGCAGGCCGGCGTCGCGGAGGGTCCTGGCGAGTGCAACGGTGATCACCTCCCCACCCTGCACGCGCGAGACCGCGCTGTCACCACGAAGTCGAGCTGTCACCACGTAGGTTGCCGAAAGCATCCCGTACTAGCATCGCCGAGCACCCCCATGCGCGAGCCCTACCCGACCGCGCGCGTGACGTGACGACGCCCGGGCAACCGGTGCCGCGCCTCCAGGCCGACCAACCGGCCACGGGGCGGGCCACCGGCCGGCGTCCCGACCGAGGCGACGGACACCCCGTCCGCCGAAGAGAAGGACCCGCATGACCCTCGAACGCGAGGAACTCCGCGACGGCTGGACCGTGACCATGGCCGGAGGAACCGGCGCGCCGGACGGCGTCGCGGGACGCAGCATCCCGGCGACGGTGCCGGGGCAGGTGCACACCGACCTGGAGCGGGAGGGCCTGCTGCCGGACCCGACCTTCCACCTGAACGAGCAGGCCGCGAAGTGGGTCGGCCGGGCCGACTGGGCCTACCGCACCGCGGTCGACGTCGACCCGCGGGGCCACGAGCGCGTCGACCTGGTCTGCGACGGCCTGGACACCGTGTCCGAACTGAGCCTGGACGGCGTCGTCGTGGGCACGACCCGGAACATGCACCGGCGCTACCGCTTCGACGCGCGCGTGCAGACCGGGTCCGGCGCGACGACGAAGGACCTCGAGATCCTGTTCGAGTCGCCGTACCGCGAGGCCGGCCGGGTCGCCGCGAAGGCCGGCAGCATGCCGGGCCCGTACGACGAGCCGTTCCCGTACATCCGCAAGATGGCGTCGAACTTCGGCTGGGACTGGGGACTCACCGCCGTCACGAGCGGTCCCTGGCGACCGGTCGCGATCGAGCGGTGGTCGACCGCGCGGCTGCGCGAGGTCCGACCGCTCGTCGACGTCGAGGCCGGCGAGGGCGTGCTCGACGCCCACATCACGGTCGAGCGCTCCGGCTTGAACGACCTGGACCAGGACGGCGAGGACGACGACCTGGTGCTCGTCGTGACCGTGAGTGGTCTCAAGGAGGACGGCACGCCGACGCGGCAGCGGTCGCGGGCGCAGCTGACACCGAAGGACGACGAGACCGTCGTCACGGTGCGCGTGCCCGAGGCGCTGCGCTGGTGGCCCCGCGGCTACGGCGCGCAGGCGCAGTACGACGTGGTCGTCGAGCTGCAGACGGTCGACGGTGAGGTCCTGGACCGCGACACGTTCCGCACCGGTTTCCGGTCGACGCGGATCGACACGCAGGTGGACGACATGGGGCGTCCCTTCGGCATCCACGTCAACGGGACCCTGATCGACGTGCGTGGGGTGAACTGGATCCCGGACGACGTGATCATCTCGCGCGTCGACCGCGCGCGACTGCAGTCCCGTCTGACCGCTGCGGCCTCGCTCGGCACGAACCTCGTGCGCGTGTGGGGCGGCGGCGTGTACGAGTCGCGCGACTTCTACGAGGTCTGCGACGAGCTCGGCCTGCTCGTCTGGCAGGACTTCCCGTTCGCGTGCTCGGCGTACCCCGAGGTCGAACCGATCCGCAGCGAGGTCATCGCCGAGGCCCGCGACAACGTCGCCCGCCTCGCCCGGCACCCCTCGCTGGTGTTGTGGAACGGCAACAACGAGAACATCTGGCTGCACGACGTGGACGGCTGGGCGGACTCGCTCGGTGACCGCGGCTGGGGCCTCGACTACTACCTCGACCTGCTGCCGACGATCGTCGACGCGGTCGACCCGTCGCGCTTCTACACCGTGGCGTCGCCGTGGTCGGGCGCCGAGTCGCTGCCCGCGAACGACGTCGACCACGAGACGCACCACTCGTGGGACGCCTGGAACCGCCTGCCCGACACCGCCTACCGCGGCTCGGTGCCGCGGTTCGTCTCCGAGTTCGGCTGGCAGGCACCGCCCGCGTGGCGGACGCTGCGGGACGGCGTCGGGGACGAGGTGCTGTCGCAGGACGCACCCGGGGTGGTCCACCACCAGAAGGCGGCCGATGGGATGGGCAAGCTGGCCCGCGGCGTGGAGCCGCGGTTCGGCACGGGGCCCTTCTCGTTCGATGCGTGGCACTACCTGACGCAGCTGCAGCAGGCCCGCGCCATCGCGACGGGCGTCGAGCACTGGCGCACGCACTGGCCGCGCAACACGGGTGTGGTCATGTGGCAGCTCAACGACCTGTGGCCGGTGTCGTCGTGGTCGGCCATCGACTCGGCGGGGCGGCTGAAGCCCCTCGCGCACGAGCTGCGCCGGTTGTACGACGACGTCCTGCTGACGATCCGTCCGGTGTCGCGGGTGGCGGTCGCGCCGTCTGCCGTCTCCGGGCCGGCGGCTTCGCCGGCTTCTCCGGCGTCCCCGGTCTCGGGGGCGGTGGCACCTGGCTCGCCGGTCGCGCCCGACTCGCCGGTCGCGTCCGGTGCGGATGGGACGGGAGGCCCGGATCACCCCGGCCACTCGGCCTCCGCCGGCGAGACGGCTGATCTGGGCGACCTGGCGGACACGCTCTCGCTCGGCGTCTCGCCCGGCTCGTTCGGGTCCTCGCCCGTCGAGGTCGCAGTCCGGTCCACGAGGGGCGGCCACGACAGCGTGGTGCGCGTGCGACGGGTCACCACGGCCGGCACGATCCTGGCCGAGGCGTCGTTGCCCGTCCGGTTGTCGTCTGCGGGGGTCGCCGTCGTCGCCCTGCCCGAGTCCGTCGGCGTGGTCGACGACCCCGCCGGCGAGCTCATCGTGGCGGACATGGACTGGCGTCGGGCGGTCTGGACACCGGGGCCCGACGTCGACGTGCGGTGGGAACCCGCGCGGTACCGTACGTCGTTCACGCCCGTCGACGGCGGGCTCGACCTGACCGTCGAGGCCGAGACGCTCGTCCGTGACCTGCTCGTGCAGCCCGACCGGGTGGCCGCGACCGGTGCAGTCGACCGTGGGTTCATGACCCTGCTGCCCGGGGAACGGGTGACCTTCCGGCTCACCGGTGTGACCGAGGCCGACATCCCGGCGCTCCGTGCCGAACCCGTCCTGTGGACCGTGGACCGCGCCCTCGGCCATTGATATGCAGAACGACACAGTGATATATTCGGGAGTACGCCGCTCGTTGTCATGACCCGATGACTCCGGCGTCCGGTCGGCCTCCTGTCGATCCGGTCGACAGGAGGCCCCCACGATGTCGCTCGCGATGCGCCCGACCACCGCGGCAGTGCCCGCACCCGCACCCGCACCTGCACCCCCTGCCGCAGTCCTTGCTCCTGCCGGTGCCCGACGCGGCTTCGCACCGATGGTCGCGCTCCTCGACGTCGGGGTGCTCCTCGTCGCGTTCGCGATCGCGCACGTCGTGCGGTTCCCGTGGGAGCTCGCCACGGTCCGCCCGCAGGCGGGCTGGATCGAGTTCGTCACGGCCCCCGCGATCGTGGTGCTGTGGATGGTCATGCTGTCGGCCTTCCGCACCCGAGACCCGCGGATCGCGGGCATCGGGAACGACGAGTACCGCCGCCTCGTCACCGCGACGCTCGTCACCGTCGCGGCCGTCGCCATCGTGGCCTACGCGGCGCAGCTCGACCTGGCCCGCGGGTACGTCGCCATCGCCTTCCCGCTCGGGCTCCTCTTCCTGCTGGCCGGCCGGTGGGTCGTCCGGACCGTCCTCGCACGCAGCCGGGCCCGGGGAGAACGTCTGCAGGACGTCCTGATCGTCGGCGAAACCGAAGACGTCCGCTACGTCGGGCGACGGATCGCAGCGACGCCGAGCGCCGGGTACCGGGTCCGCGCGGTCGTGACCGACTGTGTGCCCGGCGGGACGACGATCGACCTCGGTTCTGCGTGCGCTCCCGTGGTCGGCGGGATCGACGACGTCCTCGCGCTGGCTCGGTCCGAAGGCGTCTCGGCGGTCGTGGTCGCCGGTGCCGTGCGCGGTGGGCACGAGCGCCTGCGCCGCCTGGGGTGGCAGCTTGAGGAGCACGGCGTCGAGCTCGTGGTGTCCTCACCCCTGTCCGACATCGCCGCGGGCCGCGTGCACGAACGGCCCGTCGACGGCCTGCCGCTGATGCACGTCGAGACGCCCGACTACCGGCGTCGTACCGGCAAGCGGGTGCTCGACGTGCTCGGTGCCGGCACGGGTCTGCTGCTGCTCGCACCTGTCCTCGCGGTGATCGCCGTCATCATCCGGCTCGACGACCGCGGTCCGGTGTTCTTCCGGCAGACCCGCGTGGGCCGTGGGGGAGAGGAGTTCTCGATCCTGAAGTTCCGCACGATGTGCGTCGATGCCGAAGCGCGGATGGCAGCACTGCAGGCAGCGAACGAGGGTGCGGGCCCGCTCTTCAAGATGAAGGACGACCCCCGCGTCACGCGCGTCGGGGCGTTCCTGCGGAAGACGTCGCTCGACGAACTGCCGCAGCTGTGGAACGTGCTCACCGGTTCGATGAGCCTGGTCGGTCCTCGTCCCGCCCTGCCGCGCGAGGTCGCCCTGTACGAGGACTTCGCCGATCGACGGCTGCTGGTCACCCCGGGGATCACGGGCCTCTGGCAGGTCAGCGGACGGTCCGACCTGGACTGGGCCGACGGTGTCCGGCTCGACCTGCACTACGTCGAGAACTGGTCGTTCCTGCACGACCTGGTGATCCTCGCCCGGACGGTGCCATCGGTGCTGCGGTCGCGCGGCGCGTACTGAGGCACTCCACCGCGGAGGCACCCTCGCGCCTTCCCTGTGCGAACGGTGTCCGTTCCGGTCCCCGGCCTGGGCATCGGGGAGCGGGAGAGTTACGATGGGGAGAACACGGACTTCCGCCGCGTGGGTCGAAGAAGACCTGCGGACGGCGACCAGTTCCAGATCAAGGAGTCATGATGCTCGGAAACCTCGGCGGCGTACACCTGCTGATCATCCTCGGGATCGTCATCCTGCTGTTCGGCGCGACGAAGCTCCCGGCGCTCGCCAAGGGCCTCGGGCAGTCGATCAACATCTTCAAGAAGGAGATGACCGACGACGAGAAGAAGGCTCAGGCTGGCGACACCACGGTGCAGAACACCGCGGCCCCGACCAACACCGTGCCGAACGCTCCCGCCGAGCCCGCTGCCGGACCGGTCCTGAACCCCGGCCCGAGTGCGCAGCCGAACACCGACTCCCGGCGCTAGAACCCCAGCTCAGGACACCCAGCCCCGTCCTGTCGGCAGCCCCCGCGACCACATCGGTCGCGGGGGCTTCGTCGTGCGGGGCGCGCAGCGGTCCGAGGGGGCGCAGGATGAGCACATGACCACTGCCGTACCCCGCGCGACCGCGCCGCTCCGGGACGACCGGCGCACCGTTCTCGTGGTGGCGATCCTGTCGTCGTTCGTCGTCGGGTTGGACTCGAGCGTGGTCAACGTGGCGCTCCCTGCGATCCGGCAGGAGCTCGGCGGCGGACTCGTCGTGCAGCAGTGGACCGTCGACGCGTACCTGGTGACGCTCGGATCGCTCATCCTCGTCGCCGGGTCACTGTCGGACGTGTTCGGCCGGGTGCGCATCATCACGTGGGGGCTCGTCGTGTTCGGGATCGCCTCGGTCGCGTGTGCGATCGCGCCGACGGGGGAGTTCCTGATCGTCTCGCGGGCGTTCCAGGGCGTCGGCGGGGCCCTCGTCACTCCGAGCGCGCTCGCCCTCATCGTCGCGGCGTTCCGCGGGGCGGCGCAGTCGAAGGCGATCGGCACGTGGACCGCCTGGTCGAGTGCGTCGACGATCCTCGGGCCCGTGGTGGGCGGGCTGGTGGTCGACAGCGTCGGCTGGCGGTGGATCTTCGTGCTGACCGCCGTCCCGATCGCGGTGACGATCCCGCTCGTGCTGCGGATCACCGGTGACGTGCACCCCGCCGTCCGACCTCGCATCGACGTGGTCGGCGCCGTGTTGGCGGTCGTCGGGGTCGGTGGGGCGGTGCTCGGGCTCATCGAGCAGGAGCGGCTCGGGTGGGACGCCCCGGTGGTGGTCACGGCGCTCGTGCTCGGTGCCCTGGCGCTCGGGGCGTTCGTGCCGTGGGAGCTGCACGTGACCCGGACGACCGGTTCGCCGCTGGTGCCGCTCGCGTTGTTCCGGGCACGCAACTTCGCGGTGGGCAACCTCGCCACCCTGTCGATCTACGGCGCCCTGAGCATGGTCTTCTTCGTGGTGACCCTGTTCCTGCAGGAGATCTGGGGGTTCCCGGCCTGGCTCGCCGGCCTGGCGACGCTGCCCCCGACGGTGGTCCTGCTGCTGGTGTCCTCGGCCGTGGGCGGGTTGGCGGGACGGTACGGGCCGCGCTGGTTCATGGCCGCGGGCCCGGCGGTGGCAGCGGTCGGTGCGCTCCTGATGCTGCTGGTCGGTGCGCAGCCGGACGGCTACTGGGTCGCCGTGTTCCCCGGGCTCGTGCTCATCGGGTTCGGGATCGCGCTCATGGTGACACCGCTGACCAGCGCCGTGCTCGGGTCGGTGCCGCAGTCCGAGGCCGGCGTCGGCTCGGCCGTGAACAACGCGATCGCGCGGATCGCCGGCCTGGTGATGGTGGCGCTCGCAGGCGTGGTCCTCGGCGGTGAGATGAGCGTCGCCGGCCTGCACCGGGCGGTCGTCGTGATGGCCGTCCTCCTGCTGGCCGGCGCGGTCGTCAGCGCCGTCGGGATCCGGAATCTTCCCGCGCCGACGTAAGTTGAGTGCAGTAGACTCAAGTACAACACCACCGCAACGAAAGGACGGAACGCATGGCGAACCTCCAGGGTGCTCCTGACTCGCAAGAGCGACAGAAGACCGCCCTCGAGCAGTACGGCGTCGACCTGACGGCGATCGCTCGCAGCGGGAAGCTCGACCCGGTCATCGGACGCGACTCCGAGATCCGACGCGTCAGCCAGGTGCTCACCCGCCGCACCAAGAACAACCCCGTGCTCATCGGCGAGCCCGGCGTCGGCAAGACCGCCGTCGTCGAGGGGCTCGCGCAGCGCATCGTCGCCGGTGACGTCGCCGACTCACTGAAGGACAAGCGGCTCGTCTCGCTCGACATCTCCTCGCTCATCGCCGGTGCGAAGTACCGCGGCGAGTTCGAGGAGCGCCTCAAGGCCGTGCTCAAGGAGATCAACGACTCCGACGGCCAGGTCATCACGTTCATCGACGAGCTGCACACGCTGATGGGCGCGGGTGGCGGCGAAGGGTCCGTCGCAGCGTCGAACATGCTCAAGCCGATGCTCGCGCGCGGCGAACTGCGGCTCATCGGGGCGACGACGCTCGACGAGTACCGCGAGTACATCGAGAAGGACGCCGCCCTCGAACGCCGCTTCCAGCAGGTCTACGTGGGAGAGCCCAGCGTCGAGGACGCCGTGGCCATCCTCCGTGGGCTCAAGGAGCGCTACGAGGCGCACCACAAGGTGACGATCAACGACTCCGCGCTCGTCGCGGCGGCCAGCCTGTCGAACCGGTACATCTCCGGCCGGCAGTTGCCCGACAAGGCGATCGACCTGATCGACGAGGCCGCCAGCCGGCTCCGCATGGAGATCGACTCCAGCCCCGTCGAGATCGACGAACTGAAGCGCAACGTCGATCGGCTGCGCGTCGAGGAGTTCGCGCTCAAGCAGGAGAAGGACGACGCCTCGAAGGCACGACTCGAGACCCTGCGGAACGAACTGCGCACGCGCGAGGAACGTCTGGGCCAGCTCGAGCAGCGCTGGCAGGCCGAGCGGGCGAGCCTGAACCGCATCGGCGAGCTGAAGCAGCAGCTCGACGACCTCAACATGCGCAGCCAGCGCGCCCAGCGCGAAGCCGACTACGCGACGGTCTCACGCCTGGAGTACGCCGAGAAGCCCCGGATCGAAGCGGAGCTCGCGGCTGCCGAACAGGCCGAGTCCGCCGACCGCATGGTGAACGACAGCGTCACCGACGAGGACATCGCCGCCGTCATCGCGCAGTGGACGGGCATCCCGCTCGGGCGGCTGCTGCAGGGCGAGACCGAGAAGCTCCTGCACCTGGAGAACGAGCTCGGCCGCCGGATCATCGGACAGCGCACCGCCGTGAACACCGTGTCCGAGGCCGTCCGTCGCACCCGTGCCGGCATCTCCGACCCGGACCGTCCGACCGGATCGTTCCTGTTCCTCGGACCGACCGGCGTCGGCAAGACCGAGCTGGCCAAGGCGCTCGCGGAGTTCCTGTTCGACGACGAGAAGGCCCTCGTCCGCATCGACATGAGCGAGTACGGCGAGAAGCACTCGGTCTCGCGGCTGATCGGCGCCCCGCCCGGGTACGTCGGCTACGAGTCCGGCGGGCAGCTCACCGAGGCCGTCCGGCGTCGCCCGTACTCCGTGATCCTGCTCGACGAGATCGAGAAGGCGCACCCCGAGGTCTTCGACGTCCTGCTCCAGGTGCTCGACGACGGCCGACTGACGGACGGGCAGGGACGCACGGTCGACTTCCGGAACACGATCCTCGTGCTCACGTCGAACCTCGGCTCGCAGTTCATGACCGACCTGACGCTGACGGACGACCAGCGCGAGGACGCCGTGCGCGAGCTCGTGCAGCAGGCGTTCCGGCCGGAGTTCATCAACCGACTCGACGACATCGTGGTGTTCCAGGCCCTGACGGCCGACGACCTCGGCCAGATCGTGTCGCTCTACGTCGACCGGCTCGCCCGTCGCCTGACCGACCGCCGACTCGAGCTCGCGGTCACGCCCGAGGCGCGCGGGTGGCTCGCCGAGCGTGGGTACGACCCGCTCTACGGTGCGCGGCCGCTCCGCCGCCTCATGCAGCGGCAGATCGACGACAAGCTGGCGCGAGCGATCCTGTCCGGTGACGTCCGCGACGGCGACACCGTCCGGGTCGACGTCGCCGAGGACGGCGACGGTCTGACCGTCGAGCCGTTCCAGCTGGCGGAGGTCGTCGAGGAGTAGGTGCCGACCGGAACGCACCAGCCTGGAGGCGCGGTGCCGGTCCCTGAGACCGGCCCCGCGCCTCCAGGCCTACGTTCCAGGGCATGCCTGAAATCCGCGCGTTCCGTCGCCTCACCGACTCCGTCGAGCACGCGAGCGTGCTCGACAAGGCCGTCGACATCGACCGTTCCGTCGTGAACGCCCTCGCCCGGCCGAAGGCCCTGCGACAGGTGCTGCACGGCGTGCCGTTCGGGCACCCGCTGCACCCGCTCATGGTGCAGGTGCCGCTCGGGGCGTGGATCTCCGCCGCCGTGCTCGACGTGTTCGGCGGGAAGGGCAACGCGAAGGCCGCGAAGACCCTCGTCGGCGTCGGCCTCGTGTCGTCCGGCAGCGCGAGCGTCGCCGGGTACGTGGACTGGTCCGAACTCGACCGGGAGCAGCTGCGCACGGGATGGGTGCACCAGGCCGTGAACTGGGTCGGCATCTCGCTGTACGGCCTGTCGTGGTGGCAGCGCAAGAACGGCAACCACGGCGCCGGCAAGTTGCTCGGTTTCGCCGCGCTCGGCGTCGTGGGGGTGGGCGGGTACCTCGGCGGACACCTGGCGTACCGCCAGCGTGCCGGCGTCAGCGACCACGGAGAGGTGCCGTTCGACACGTCGCGCTGAGGGTCGCGGCTGGCACGCGCGTTACGGCGACGAAACAGTCGACCTCACAGGCTGGGGGCATGGAGCACCTCACCACCGACAGCCTGCCGCTCACCGCTGTTCCCGGCGCCCCGACGGGCGGGTTCCGGATCCGCATCGACGAGCAGACCGGGGTCGTCCACCTCGACCCAGCGGACACCGAGGTATATCGCATGTAATGTCCGGATGCGTGTACTCGTGGTGGATGACGAAGCAGCCCTCGCCGACCTCGTCGCGAAGGGCCTGTCGCGGCAGGACATGGCCGTCGACGTCGCCTACCGCGGCGACCGCGCCGACGAACTGCTGACGGTGAACGACTACGACGTCGTGGTGCTCGACCGTGACGTCCCGGGGGTGCACGGCGACGAGGTCGCCCGTCGGCTGGCGTCGCGCGGCAGCCTGACCCGCATCCTCATGCTCACCGCGGCGACGACCCTGACGGACCGCGTGCACGGCCTCGAGCTCGGTGCCGACGACTACCTGGCCAAGCCGTTCGAGTACCCCGAGCTCGTCGCCCGCGTCCGGGCGCTCGGCCGCCGCAGCGTCGCCCCGGTCGCGCCCGTGCTCGAACGCGCCGGGATCGTCCTCGACACGAACCGCCGGATGGCCACCCGTGACGGCCGACCGCTCGACCTGACCTCGAAGGAACTCGGGGTGCTCGAGGCGCTCCTGCGAGCCGACGGTCGCATCGTCTCCGCCGAGGAACTGCTCGAGAAGGTCTGGGACATGAACATCGACCCGTTCACCGCTGCCGTACGGGTGACGATGTCGAAGCTCCGCAAGAAGCTCGGCCGCCCCGATCCGATCCGGACGGTCCCGGGCGAGGGCTACGCGCTGTGAGACGGCTCCGGCGGACCTGGAGCATCCGGGCGCGCACCGCCCTGGTGTTCGCGCTCGCGTCGATGGCACTGACCGCTGCGGTGCTCGTGTTCGTCAACGTGACGTCGATCAGCTCGATCTCGACACGGATGCCGGGGTCGGACACCGCGACCGGACCGGCGCTGCCGGCGCCGGTGTCCCCGGAGAGTCGGAGCGAGCCGGATCCGTCGTCCACCGCGCAGGCGCAGAGCACGATGCTCGTCGCCGTCGTGGCGACGCAGCAGTGGCAGTGGTCGGCGGTCGGCATCGCGGGCGCCGGTGTGCTCGCCGGCGGTGTCGGGTGGTTCGTCAGCCGGCGCATGCTCCGGCCGATCGACCGGATCACCGCGACGACGCAGCGGATCTCGGCGTCGAACCTGCACGAACGCATCGGGTTGGGCGGCCCCGACGACGAACTCCGACGCCTGTCCCGGACCGTCGACGACCTGCTCGGCCGCCTGGAGACCGCGTTCGAGAGCCAGCGACGCTTCGTGGCCCACGCCTCGCACGAGCTCCGGACCCCGCTGGCCGTCCAACGTGCGGCGATGCAGATCGGGCTGCCCGACGACGCCGACCCCGACGACGTCCGCCGCACCCGCGACGAGCTGCTCGAGCAGAACCGCCGGACGGAGCGACTGGTGGAGTCGTTGCTCCTGCTCGCCGAGGCCGACCGCGGCCTGGCGGGCGCGACCGAGCCCGTCGACCTGGACGGCACGGTCGACGACGTGGTGAGCGGGGTGGGGGACGCCGTCCACGAGGCGGGCGTGACCCTGTCCCGTGCGCGCCGCCACGGGCCTCCCGTCGGGGTGCGCGGCGAGCCGACGCTCGTCCGCCAGCTCCTCGTCAACCTGGTCGGGAACGCCGTCGAGTACAACGTGCCCGGTGGCTTCGTGCGCGTGACCACCGACGTGGGCGGGTTCACCGTCGAGAACTCCGGGCCGGTGGTCCCCGGCAGCGTCGCGCCGGATCTGGTCGAACCGTTCCGACGGTGCCCGGACAGCGCCGCCGCGCACCGGCACAGCGGCCTCGGGCTGTCGATCGTCGCAGCCGTCGCGCAGGCGCACGGGTGGCGGCTCTCGATCGCGGCGCGCGACGGCGGTGGGCTGCGGGTGCGGGTCGACGTTTCGTCGACGTAACCGTCGGCGTACCCGGCGCGAAACACCGCGCTTGGTGTCCTGGTGGCACGAACACGGAGCGGACCACCGGTCCCGCTCCGTCCACGGCACGAAGGAGACCACCATGACGATCACCACCACCTCGATCCGCCGCTCGCGCGCGTTCGTCGCCGTCGCCGCAGCGGCCCTGCTGCTGCCCGCACTGCTCACCGCGTGCTCGGGGACGCCGAAGGAGGACGCCACGACGGCGGCCGGTGGCAAGGACAAGGCGGTCTCGCTGGCCGCGTGCATGCGCGAGAAGGGCTACGACATGCCCGATCCCGCCGGAGCCGACACGACGAGCTCGGTCGGCGTCCCCGAGGGCGTGGACCCCGACCAGTGGCAGACCGACCTGGCTGCCTGCGCGACGGACTCCGGCACGGCGGGCGACGCCGCCGAGCCGGCCGAGTCGATCCCGGGCGGCGCCGAAGCCGCGCGGAAGGCGGCGAAGTGCATCCGCGAGCACGGGTTCGCGGACTACCCCGACGACCAGGCGGCGTACGAGCCGTCGGATCCCGACGCGTTCGCCGAGGTGGCGCAGGAGTGCGAGCGCACGGCGTTCGACGGGCTGGGCGCCGAGGCCGGCAAGTGACCCGGTCCCGACCACGGCGGACGGTGATCGTCGGCGTCGTCCTCGTGGCCGTCATCGCCGCGGGCATCGGCACCTGGGCGATCGTGGACGTGACGTCCGGTGCGACCAGTGCATCCGCCGCCGACGCACCGACGAAGGCCCGGACCACCGTCACCGTCGAGCGCGGCGACCTGACCGACTCGAAGGTGTTCGCGGGCACCCTCGGCTACGGGGCGGCGACCGGCGTGCCCGGGGCCGCGAAGGGGACGCTGACCTGGCTGCCGAAGCCCGGACAGGTCCTGCGCCGAGACGACTTCGTGTACGCGGTCGACGAGCGCGGGGTCCGGGCGATGCACGGCACGGTGCCGCTCTGGCGGTCGCTCGAGCGCGGACTGGAGGGCACCGACGTGCAGCAGCTCAACGACAACCTGGCGGCCCTCGGGTACGACGTCGCCCAGGACGACACCTTCGGACCGAGGACCCAGCGCGGAGTCGAGCAGTGGCAGCGGGACCGCGGACACCGGGTGACCGGGGTGCTGACGGCCGACGACGTCGTGTTCGTCGACGGGGACGTCCGGGTGGCGGCCGTCGACGGGCAGCTCGGGCAACCCGCGGCCGGGGAGGGCGGCGACGTCCTGCACGTGACGAGCACGAAGCGGATCGTGGTCGCCACGGTGTCGCAGGCCGACGCCGAACGGCTCGCGGTCGGGACCGAGGTCGCGGTGCGGGTGAACGGCGCCGGCGCCCCGATGGCGGGTGAGGTCACCGACGTCGCACCGGACACGAGCGATGAGGGCAGCACGAAGGTCGACGTCTCCGTCGCCTTCGAGTCGGGCGACCGGAAGCTCCCAGCCGCCGCCTCGGCACAGGTCGACGCGAAGGGCACGACCGAGCGGGGTGTGCTGTCGGTGCCGGTGGCCGCGCTGGTCGCCGGCGCCGGCGGGCAGTACGCCGTCGAGGTGGTCCGGAAGGACGGCACGACGAAACGCGTGCCCGTCACGCCCGGCTTCACCGCGGCCGGCCGGGTCGCCGTCACGGGCAACGTGGCCGAGGGCGACCGTGTGGTGGTGCCGGGATGAGCGCGCAGCCCACCGACGGCCGGGTGCTCGCGCTCCGGGACGTCGTGAAGGCCTACGGCGACGTCGGTGCCCTCCGCGGGGTCTCGCTCGACATCGACGCGGGCGAACTCGTCGCGGTCGTCGGGCCGTCGGGTTCCGGCAAGTCGACGATGCTCAACGTCATCGGCACCCTGGACCGCCCCACCTCCGGCACCGTGACGATCGCCGGCAACGACGTGGACACCATGACCGACGACGAACTGTCCCTGCTCCGGGCCGACCACATCGGGTTCGTGTTCCAGCACTTCCACCTGCAGGACGGGGCGACCGCCACCGAGAACGTCGCGGACGGCCTGCTCTACGCGGGGACGAGCCGACGGGAGCGACACCGACGCGCGGTCGACGCCCTCCGTCGTGTCGGGCTGGGGCATCGTCTGGACCACCGGCCGAACCAGCTGTCGGGCGGCGAGAAGCAACGGGTGGCGATCGCCCGGGCACTGGTCGGGGAGCCGACGATCCTGCTCGCGGACGAGCCGACCGGTGCCCTCGACACGGCGTCCGGGGCGGCGATCCTCGCGCTGCTGCGTGAACTCAACGACTGCGGGACGACGGTGGTCGTCATCACCCACGACCTGGAACTGGCCGCGTCGCTGCCGCGCCGGGTGCGGATGCGGGACGGCCAGGTGCAGCACGACTCCGGGACGGACGGCGGCACCGCCTCCGCCGCGCTCGCCTCCGCGATCCGGGGTGCTGCGTGAACGCCCGGCGTCGCCTCCGGTCCGCGGTCACCGCGGGTGACCTGCTCCGGCTCGGGGTGTTCGGGCTGCGCACCAGACCCGGCCGTGTCGTCCTGTCGGCGCTCGGCATCGCGATCGGCATCGCCGCGATGATCGCCGTCGTCGGGATCTCGTCGTCGAGCAAGGCGGAGCTCGACCGGGTGCTCGACGCCCTCGGCACCAACGTCCTGACGGTCACGCAGGCCCAGGGGTTCGGCGACGTGCCGCCGTTGCCGTCCACCGCACTCGAGTCGGCACTCCGCCAGGACGACGTGCAGTCGGCTGCCGCGGTCGGCACCGTGCTCGACGCGGCCGTCTACCGCAACGAGTTCATCCCGCCGCCCGAGACGAAGGGCATCGGCGTGATGGCGGCCTGGGGCGACGTGCCGCGCGTGCTCGGCGGCGAGATCGGGTCCGGGCGCTGGATCGATGACTCGGTCGTGGCTCCGCCGCAGGTGGTGCTCGGTGCGGCCGCCGCAGCGGCACTCGGCATCGACCGGGTCCGTGCCGACAGCCGCGTCTGGATCGGCGGGCAGTGGGTGCAGGTTGTCGGGATCCTGGAGCCGATCGCACTCGCGGACGACCTGGACAGCCAGGTGTTCGTCCCCCGCGGCCTCGCCCGGCAGCTCGGCTTCGACGGAGCGCCGACCGCCGTCTACACCCGGGTGGACCCGTCGCGAGTCGCACCGGCTCGCGACGTCCTGGCGAACGCGATCAGTCCGGGGTCCCCGCAGGACGTCGGCGTGACCCGGCCGTCCGACGCGCTCGCCGCGAAGGACGCGACCGACGACTCGTTCACCGGGCTGCTGGTCGGCATCGGCGGTGTGGCCCTGCTCGTCGGCGGCATCGGCGTCGCGAACACGATGGTGATCACCGTGCTGGAACGTCGTGCCGAGGTCGGGGTGCGGCGAGCCCTCGGAGCGCGGCGGCGGAACATCCGCGACCAGTTCCTGGTCGAGTCGCTGCTGCTGTCGTTCCTGGGCGGGGTGGCCGGTGTGGTGATCGGGGTCGGGGTGACGGTCGCCTTCGCCCTGGCGCAGGGGTGGCCGGTGGCGATCCCGCTGTGGGCCGTCGGCGGTGGGCTCGGCGCGACCGTCGTGATCGGCGGTGTGTCCGGGTGGTACCCGGCAGCGCGCGCAGCGCGCATCCCACCGACGTCCGCCCTGGCGGCCGTCTGAGGCCGTGGTGGTGATCCGGGAGGCCCGGTGCCGGTCTGCGGGACCGGCACCGGGCCTCCCGGTCGTTCCGTCCACCCCGTCGACGCGTGGCGCAGATCATGCCTGGTCATGACCAGTCGCGTCAAGCGTTGGCGACGATCTGTTCGCCATCCGTGATCCCCCGGAAACACGCGGATCGAACCCGCTCACAGGGACCGATCCAACGGTTGACAAGGGCTCTCGGAAGGTCTTCTATTGCGAATACGCAACGACCTTTCATAAAGGCCGGACCAAGGGAGTCAACGTGACACGCACGCGTTTCGCCGCACTCGGTGCGCTCGGCCTGGCGGCCGCGCTCGCCCTCACCGGGTGCTCCGCCGGAAGCAACGGAGCTTCCGACGGCGGCACGAAGGCCATCGGCACACCCGATGGCAAGGGCAAGACCATCACCGTCTGGATGATGAACGGCGACCTGAGCGACAAGGTCCTCGACGCAGCTCAGAAGCAGTTCACGAAGGACACCGGGGCGAAGGTGAAGATCCAGACCCAGCAGTGGGACGGGATCACCACGAAGCTCACCACGGCGCTCGCCCAGGACGACGCCCCGGACGTGGTCGACCTCGGCAACACCCAGGTACCGGTCTACGCAGCGGCCGGCGGTCTCATGGACCTGACGCCGTACCGCGACGAGCTCAAGGACGGCCAGACCTGGCTCACCGGGCTCGAGGGGCCGGCCACGGTGGACGACAAGCTCTACGGTGCTCCGCTGTTCGCCGGCAACCGGGCCGTCGTCTACAACAAGAAGGTCTGGGAGGACGCCGGCGTCACCGACGTGCCGACCACCTACGACGAGCTCACCGCCGACCTGGACAAGGTCAAGGCCGCCAACACGGCGAGCGACTTCTCCGCCTTCTACATGCCCGGCCAGTACTGGTACGGCGGGCTGCAGTGGGTGTGGGACGCCGGCGGCGAGATCGCCTCCGACAAGGACGGCAAGTGGACCGGGAAGCTCGACTCGGCCGATGCGGTTAAGGGCCTGACGGCGTGGAAGACGTTCCAGAACGACTACTCCGCGAAGTCGACGCAGGACATCAACACCGACAAGCCCTCGCAGAGCGACGTCTTCGCGCAGGGCAACACCTCGGCGTTCCTCGGCTCGGCGTGGGAGATCGGTTCGATCACCACGGCGAAGCCGGCGCTCGCCGACCAGATCGGTACGTTCCCGATGCCCTCGCAGACCGACGGCAAGACGCAGCCGGTGTTCCTCGGTGGCTCCGACCTCGGGATCCCGACGAAGGCCGCCAACCAGGACCTCGCGCTGTACTACCTGAAGATCCTGACCTCGAAGGAGTTCCAGCAGGACCAGGTGTTCGGTGTGGACGGCTGGGAGCCGAACTCGACCGAGCTGCTCGACGCCGTGGCCGACGACGTCGACACCCTGCACAAGCCGTACTTCGCGGCAGCGGGCACGAGCCGTCCGACCCCGGCGACGCCGGGCTGGGCGACCATCGAGGGCGACGCGTCGTTCCAGTCGATGTTCGCGGACATCGCCACCGGGCGGAAGTCGCCGGAGCAGGCCGCCGAGGGCTTCTCGAAGCACCTCACGACCGCGCTGAACGCGCAGCAGTAGTCGATGACCTCCACTGCAGAGCAGGCGACCGGTTCGGAGCAGTCCGGGCCGGTCGCCGGCGGCGGGGGGACCGGGGGCGCGGGCACCGGGGGCATCGGTGGTGCCGGGTCGGGGCGGCCGCTTCGTCCCGGCCGCGGGGCGCGTCGTCGGTCGGCGGTGGCGTCGCGCGCACCGCTCGTCCTGCTGGCGCCCGCGGCGATCCTGCTGCTCGCGCTCGTCGTCTACCCGCTCGTCCGGCTCGTCGTCATCTCGTTCCAGGACTACGGGCTCCGGGCGATCTTCACCGGGGAAGCCGGGTTCGCGGGCGTCTCGAACTACACGAACGTCCTGACCGACGCGTCGTTCTGGCCGGTCATCCTGCGCACCGTCCTGGTCACCGGGGCGATGGTGCTCGGCACGATCGTCATCGGGATGGGCGTCGCGCAGCTGCTGACCCGGTTGGGCGTCGCGATGCGCACCGTGGTCAGTGTCGTGCTCGTGCTGGCCTGGGCGATGCCGAACGTCGCTTCGAGCCTGGTGTGGCAGTGGCTGTTCCAGCCCTTCTACGGGGTGCTCAACTGGCTCATCACGCAGCTGCGGGTGTTCGGCGACCACACGCAGGACAACTGGGCGTCGCACCCCGGCCAGGCGTACACGATCGTGCTCACGCTCGTGATCTGGCAGGCCGTGCCGTTCGTCGCCCTGACGCTCTACGCCGCTCAGTCGCAGATCGCTCCGGAGTACTACGAGGCCGGAGCGCTCGACGGTGCCTCGACGTGGACGATGTACCGGGCGATCACGCTGCCGGCACTCGCTCCGACCCTGCTGCTCGTGTCGATCCTGTCGGTGATCTGGGACTTCAACGTCTTCAACCAGATCTGGTTGCTCACGAGGGGCGGCCCGGAAGAGGCCACCCTGACGCTCGGCATCTGGACGTTCGTGAAGTCGTTCGTCTCCAACGCGTACGGCCAGGGCGCCGCGATCGCCGTCATCTCGACCGTGATCCTCGGCGCGCTCACCAGCTACTACATCCGCCGGCTCGTCCGCAGCGGGGAGGAGGACCTGTGACCGTCTCGAGTGCTGCGCCGGTCTCTGCGCCGGTTCCCGTGCGTTCGCGGAAGCGGAAGCCGCGCGTGGTCGCGAACACCATCGCGGTGGTGTTCTGCCTGGTGTGGGTGTTCCCGATCTACTGGATGGTGAACACCGCCTTCAAGCCGGCGGACGAGGTCACCACCATGACCCCGATCTGGGCGCCGCTGCACCCCACGCTCGACAACTTCACCCGCGCGCTCACACAAGAGGGCTTCCTGGTCTACCTGCGGAACTCGACCATCGTCGTGGTGGCCGCCGTGCTGCTGTCGATCGTGGTCGGGTTCCTGGCCTCAGCGGCGCTGTCGCGGTTCCGGTTCCGCGGGCGGCGGGCGATCCTGGTCGGCATCCTGTTCGTGCAGATGATCCCGTCGGGCGCGCTGCTCATCCCGCTGTTCCTGTCGTTCCAGACCCTCGGTCTGCTCAACAGCTACGTCGGGCTGATCCTGGCGTACGTCGCGAGCGTGCTGCCGTTCTCGATCTGGGTGATGCGCGGGTTCTTCGTCGCGGTGCCCGTCGAGATCGAGGAGGCCGCGAAGGTCGACGGGGCCGGCACCTTCCGGATCCTGTGGAGTGTGCTGTTCCCGCTCGTGATGCCCGGGGTCATCGCCACGAGCGTGTTCGCGTTCATCGCGGCGTGGAACGACTACCTGATCGCGTACGTGATGCTCAAGGACCAGGGGATGTACACGCTGCCGGTCTGGCTCGCGGGCTTCTCGACGAACAAGGGGACGGACTTCGGTGGGTTGATGGCGGCGAGCGTGCTGTTCTCGATCCCCGTGGTCGTCTTCTTCCTCATCGTGCAGCGCCGGCTCGTCAGCGGTATGACCGCGGGAGCCGTCAAGGGCTGACACGCTCGACCGGACACCCCGTCGCACACACGCGGCGGGGTGTTCGTGCGTGTGGGTTGTTGGTGCATTCGGGGTGCTCGGGCGTGTGGGGTGCTCGTGCGTTCGGGGTGCTCGGGAGCAGGCGCGCGGCCGCAGGTGATCGCTCGCGCTGACACGCCCGGCGCTGGTCGCCGAGGTTCCACGACATGCCGCGTGTGGTCCGCCGAGGTTCCACGGACGGGCTGTGGGCGCCACGAGATGCCGAGATTTCGGAACCTCGGGGACGGAGGGGGAGGGGATGCGGGCGGGGTGGTTGTGTTTGTGTGGGTTTGTGGCTTATGGTTCCTGAAACCCACGGGAACGAAGGAGTTCGGGCATGTACGCAACCGAGCGGCACGACGCGATCGCAGCAGCGCTGCAGGACGCCGGCCGGGTCTCCGTCGCCGATCTGGCCGAGCACTTCGACGTCACCACCGAGACCGTGCGCCGTGACCTCGACACCCTCGAGTCCGCCGGGGTGCTGCGCCGCGTGCACGGGGGAGCGGTGCCGATCGGCCGCTCGAGCGTCGTCGAACTCTCCGTCGCCGAGCGCGAGGGGCAGCACGGTTCCGCGAAGTCCGAGATCGCCCGCGCCGCGATGCGCCTGGTGCCCTCGACCTTCACCGGCTCGATCGCGATCGACGCCGGCACCACCTGCGCCGCCGTCGCCGCTGAACTCGCACGCTGGGAACCCGCCACCGCCGGCGCGACCCTCACCGTCATCACGAACTCCGTCCCGATCGCCGCGACCCTGCAGCACAGCGAGCACGTCGAGCTGCACCTGCTCGGTGGCCGGGTGCGCGGGGTCACGAGCGCCGCCGTCGGGACCGCCACCGTCGAGCAGATCAGCGCCCTGCGGCCCGACATCGCGTTCGTCGGCACGAACGGTCTGTCCGCCGGCTTCGGGCTGAGCACCCCGGACGAGTACGAGGCCGCGGTCAAGGGCGCCTACGTCCTCGCCGCCCGCCGAGCCGTCGTGCTCGCCGACGCCGCGAAGCACGGGGTCGAGGCCCTGATGCGCTTCGCCCGGCTCGACGAGATCGACACCGTGGTCACCGACCAGGAGCCGCCGGCCGACCTCGCCGGCGCCCTGACCGACGCCGACGTCGAGGTCGTCGTCGCATGAGCCGCCGCATCGTCACCGTCACGCCGAACCCGAGCCTCGACCGCACCATCGAGCTCTCCGGCGAACTGCAGCGCGGCGCCGTCCAGCGCGCCACCCGCTCCACCGCGGAGCCCGGCGGCAAGGGCGTCAACGTGTCCCGGGTCGTGGTCGCGAGCGGCGGGGACACCATCGCCGTGCTGCCCGGCGACGAGCTCGACCCCGTGCTGCTCGGGCTCGCCACGCGCGGCATCCCGACCGCCGCCCTGCCGATCGGTGCGCCGCTCCGCTCGAACGTCACCGTGACCGAGCCGACCGGCACCACCACGAAGCTCAACGAGCCCGGCCCGTCGCTCGCCGGTCGGCTGGACGACCTGGCCGACCTGGTCGCCGACACTGCCGCGGCGACCGCCACCGGACCCGCCGCCCGCTGGGTGGTCTTCGCCGGATCACTCCCGCCCGGACTCCCCGACGACGCGCTCGCCGTGCTCGTCCGCGCCGTCCGTGCACGCCACGGTGAGGACGTCCGGATCGCGGTCGACTCGTCCGGCGTCCCGTTCACCGCCCTGCTGCAGTCCGGCGAGCGGATCGACCTGGTCAAGCCGAACGCCGAGGAGCTCGCCGAGGTCGTCGGCGGCGACCCGGACACCTACGAGCAGGACCTCGAAGCCGCCGTCGCCGCCGCAGAGCGGTTGCGCGACCGGAACGTCGGCTCGGTCCTGCTGACCCTCGGCAGCGCCGGCGCCGTGCTGGTGTCGGACGAGGGCGCCTTCGCCGCCGCCGCACCGCGGATCGTCGCCCGCTCCACCGTCGGCGCGGGGGACTCCTCGCTCGCGGGCTACCTGCTCGCCGAGGTGGCCGGAGCGTCGCCCGAGCAGCGCCTCGCCCAGGCCGTCGCGACCGGAGCCGCCGCCGCTGCTCTGCCCGGCAGCGACGTGCCCGCCCTCGACCACACCGACCCGACGGCGATCTCGGTCCGGGTGCTCACGACGCACCCGGCACCCGAGCCCGCCTGACCCCCCCCAGCCCGAACACCGCCCGCTCGAACACCCCCCCCCACTCCCCGAACACCTGCACGACCCGCGCGACCAGCGCCATTGCGAAGGAGCAAGCACATGTCCGCAGACTCGAGTCCGCGCCTCATCAGCGCCCAGCTCGTCGGCCTCGACGAGGACCTCGGTGCCACCTCGGCCGACGTCATCCGCGTCCTCGCCGACCGCGTCGCCGCGACCGGCCGCGCCGCCGACGGCCGGGTCCTGGCCGAGGACGCCATCAAGCGCGAGGCCAGCGTCGGCACCGGCGTGCCCGGTGGCATCGCGATCCCGCACGCCCGTTCGGCATCGGTGTCCGAGCCGACCCTCGCGTTCGCGCGTCTCGCCCGGAAGGTGTCGTTCGGCGCCCCGGACGGCGACGCCGACATCGTGTTCATGATCGCCGTGCCCGAGGGGGCCGACAAGGACCACCTGACGGTCCTCTCGACCCTGGCCCGCGCGCTCATCCGCGACGACTTCACCGCCGCCCTGCGCGCCGCAGCCACCCCGGACGAGATCGTCCAGCTCGTCGACCGCGAGGTGAGCGGCGAGGTGTCCGAAGCCGGCGTCGGGAAGGCGAGCAGCGCCTCCAGTCCGACCGCCGCACCCGCGCCGGGCCGCAAGGTCTTCGTCGGCGTCACCGCCTGCCCGACCGGCATCGCGCACACCTACATGGCGGCCGACGCCCTCGTCGCCGCGGCGCAGCGCGCCGGCGCCGAGATGCACGTCGAGACCCAGGGGTCCTCGCAGGTCGAGCCCCTCGACCCCGCCCTCATCGCCCGCGCCGACGCCGTCGTGTTCGCGGTCGACGTCGACGTCCGCGACCGCGGTCGCTTCGCCGGGAAGCCGCTCGTGTCCGGGCCCGTCAAGCGCGGCGTCGACGAGCCCGACAAGATGATCGCCGAGGCCATCCGCGCCTCGGACGACCCGAACGCCGCACGCGTGCAGGGCGGCGCAGCCGTCGACGGTGGGTCCACCGCCAAGAACGAGCACTTCGGCCAGGCGCTCAAGCGCTGGCTGCTCACCGGCGTCAGCTACATGATCCCGTTCGTCGCGGGCGGCGGGCTGCTCATCGCGCTCGGCTTCCTGCTCGCCGGCTACGGCATCGCGCTCACCCACGGTGACGACGGCGTGAACAACGCGGTCTTCGCGCTCCAGCACTACAACCTGGTCGACCTTCCGCCGGAGGGGCTGCGCTACTACCTCGGTGCCGCCGCGTTCCAGATCGGCTCCGTGTCGCTCGGCTTCCTCGTCGCAGCGCTCGCCGGCTACATCGCCTACGCCATGGCCGACCGACCCGGCATCGCGCCCGGCTTCGTCGCCGGTTCCATCGCCGTCTTCATGAACGCCGGGTTCCTCGGTGGCCTGATCGGTGGCCTCATCGCCGGTGCCGCCGCGTACTGGATCGGTCGCATCCCGACCTGGCGCTGGCTGCGTGGCCTGATGCCCGTCGTGATCATCCCGCTGTTCGCGTCGATCATCGCCTCCGGACTCATGCTGCTCGTGCTCGGTGGACCGATCGCCTGGCTCATGACCCAGCTGACCGAGTTCCTCAACTCGCTCTCCGGCGCCTCGGCGATCCTGCTCGGCATCATCCTCGGCCTGATGATGGCCTTCGACCTCGGAGGCCCGGTCAACAAGGTCGCCTACGCGTTCGCCGTCGCCGGGCTCGGAGCCGGGACCGCCACGAACGTCGTGCCGTTCGAGATCATGGCGGCCGTGATGGCCGCCGGCATGGTGCCGCCGCTCGCCCTGGCACTCGCCTCGACCGTCCTGTACCGCAAGGGCTTCACGAAGCCCGAGCGGGAGAACGGCAAGGCCGCGTGGCTGCTCGGCGCGTCCTTCATCTCCGAGGGAGCGATCCCGTTCGCCGCAGCCGACCCGCTGCGCGTCATCCCGGCCTCGATGGTCGGTGCCGCGGTCACGGGTGCGATCTCGATGGCTGCCGGTGTGACCTCGCGGGCGCCGCACGGTGGGATCTTCGTCTTCTTCGCCATCGGGGACGTCGCGATGTTCATCGTCGCGATCCTGGCCGGCACGATCGTGTCCGCACTGGTGCTCGTCGGCCTGAAGAAGTGGGTGCGCCGGGCCCCGGCGGCGGACGCCGCCGTGTCCGAGACGGCCGACGACCGCGTGGCCGTCGCCGTGTAGTCGACGTCACCACCTGTCGGACGGGAGGCCCGGTGCCAGCTGGCACCGGGCCTCCCGTCCGTCCGTGGTCGCGCCCACCCCGTGAGGTTCCGAGATCTCGGAACCTCACGGACGTACGGGGGCGTGTGTGGAACCTCGGCGGAAGTGAGCGGCGGGTCGTGGAACCTCGGCGCGGTGCGCGAGCGTGCGCGCGAGGCCCCGCGCCCGCGCGTGCCCGCCCCCCCTACTCCGCGATGTTGGCCGTGACCGCGTCGATGTAGGCGGCACGGTCCTCGCGCGAGTGCGGCCGCCCCGGGACGCCCGGGCGCTGCTCCCACGGGAAGGGCCCGGCCTCGTGCCGGTACTCGATGCCCATCGCCTCGAGCCGCGCGGTGTGCTCGGCCAGCCGCCCGCGGAACTCGGCGACGTCGCGCGGTCCGGTGACGTCGGCCGACCAGAGCGCCTCGGCCAACGCCGCCACCCGCGGGAACAGCTGGTAGTCGAGCTTCCGGGCGGTGTCCACGTGCTCCGTCCACATGTTGCCCTGGCCGCCGATGACGTGGGCGCGCTCGGACTCGGTCAGGCCGGACGGCACCGGGTCGAACCCGAAGACGTCGTCGACCGTCAGCACGATGGACACCGGGATCGGCTCGGTCGCCAGGTCGCTCTGGCGGTAGTCGAGGTAGGCCTGGTCGTCGGGCGACGAGATGACGTCGTGTCCGCGCTTCGCCGCCGTCCGGGCGCCGGTCAGACCGCGCCACGACACGATGGTCGCCGAGGGGTCGAGCGTGCCGCCCTCGAGGATCTCGTCCCAGCCGAACGCCTGCCGCCCGTGCGAGGCGACGTGTGCCGCGAGCTGCCCGATGATCCAGGCCTGCAGCTGCTCTTCGTCCTCGAGCCCGAGCGAACGCATGCGCTCCTGCGTGCGGGGGTCCTCGACCCACTGCACCTTCGGGCACTCGTCACCGCCGATGCCGATGTAGCGCGAGGGGAAGAGCGCGATGACCTCGTCGAGGACGTCCTTGAAGAAGTCGACGGTGCTGTCGTCGGCGTTCAGGACGTCGTCGGCGATGCCCCACTCGGTCCAGACCTCCACCGGCGTCTCGGGGTGCACGCCGAGCGACGGGTAGGCGGCCAACGCGGCACGGACGTGTCCGGGCGTCTCGATCTCGGGGACGACGGTGACGAACCGGTCTGCCGCGTAGGCGACGATCTCGCGGATGTCGTCCTGCGTGTAGTAGCCGCCGTGCGGGCGGCCGTCGAACGATGCCGGGCGCAGCACGCCGTCGGCGTCGGGGACGTGTGCGCCCACCTGGGACTCGCGACGCCACGACCCGACCTCGGTCAGGCGCGGGTACTTCCGGATCTCGATGCGCCAGCCCTGGTCCTCGGTGAGGTGGAAGTGCAGCCGGTTGATCCGGTGCGCCGCGAGCTGGTCGACGACGCGCATGACCTCGTGCTTGGTGCGGAAGTGCCGGGCGACGTCGAGCATGACGCCGCGCCAGGCGAAGGCGGGGGCGTCCTCGACGATGGTGGACGGGACGGACCACGGCCCGGTGCCGACGCGGCCGCTGCGGTACACATCGGCGGGCAGCAGTTGGAGGAGCGCCTGGACGCCGTAGAAGACGCCGGCGGCCGAGCCGCCCGCGACGTCCACGCCGTCGGGGGTGACGGTCAGGCGGAAGGACTCGGCGCGCTCGCCCTCAGGCGACGGCGGGCCGGCGGGCAGGGAGGGATCGTCGGTGACGCGCAGCGAGATGACACCCGTCCGGACCGGCACATCGCCGGAGGCCGCCCCGTCTTCCGCTGTGTCGCGGACCGGCTGGCCGGTCGACGCCCGGAGCGTCTGCTGCAGGTACAGTCGGACCGATCCGCTCGCTGCGTCGGCTGCGATGCGGGTCGACGGGGTGATCTCGAAGGCGCCGGTACCGGGGACGGCGCGGCGCGGTCGTGGGATGAGCATGTCGGAGTCCACCATTCCTCAATGATCTTTCGTAATGTGGAGGCTATGGCCGTGGACGAGACCGTGTCAACGATCCCGAGTGTCGTGGGGACGACGCCGGGCGTGCTCCGACTCATGAACTCCCGGGCCATCCTCGACGAACTCCTGCGCGACGACGCGTCGCGCACCGTCACCGAGCTCAGCCACACCGTCGGGCTCTCCCGCCCCACGGTCGAGGCAGCGCTGGCGGACTTGGTCGACGAGGGCTGGGTGACCGAGGCCGAGGCGATCGCCACCCCGAACAAGGCCGGCCGCCGCGCCAAGCGCTTCGCCGCGGACGCCACCGCCGGTTCCGTGCTCGGCGTCGACCTCGGACTGCACGGCATCGTCGGCATCCGCGCCGACCTTCGCGGGAACACCCTCACCCGGGTCGAGGAGCGCTACGCCGACCTCGCCGACGCGGAGCAGGCCTGGACGAGCGTGCAGGACGTCGTCCGCCGCCTGACGGCCGGCTCGGAGGCGTCCCCGGTCCTCGCCGCCACGTTCGGCGTCCCCGCCGTCGTCGACCGCGCCGGCGAGATCGACTACACGGTCGCGGTGCCCGAGTGGGTCGAGCGCCGCGTGCCCGGCCGGATCCAGGACCTCTTCCCCGGCATCGCGACGTTCTTCGACAACGACGCCAAGCTCGCCGCCACCGCCGAGGCGATGTGGGGGCGCTTCCGGGGCGTCCAGGACGGCCTGTACCTGGTGATGGGTCGGCAGATCGGTGCGGCCTACGTCATCGACGGGGCGTTGGCGCGCGGGGCGCGCGGGGCGGCTGGCGAGATGGGCGGCCTGGCCTCGACCGGTTGGCCCGGTGCGCCGGCCCGCCTGGAGGCCCGGATCACGTCCGACACGGACCTCGAGTCGGTCTTCGCCGCGGCCGGGCGCGGGGGCGCAGCGCCGGGTCGCGTCGGCGATGGCGTTCCGGACCCGGCGGCGGTCGACGTCGTCCGCGCCTTCGCGGAGGACGTGGCGCCGGGCGTCGTACAGCTCGTCACGACGATCGACCCCGAGGTCGTGGTCGTCGGGGGCGAGGTCCTGCCGGCGGCACCGGTGTTCGCCGAGGCGCTCGCCGCGGTGGTCACGCCCCGGCTCCGGCACCCCGTCGAGATCGTGCCGTCGACGGTGGGTCGCGACGCCGTTGCCCGCGGCGCCCTCGCACGGTCGCTGACGCACGTGCGGGCCTCGCACATGGGACTCGGCTGACGTTCAGGTACCGCGCCGGGTCCTGACAGGGCGCTCAGGGATGCTGGGGGCATGACGACTGCCGTGACCGCCCGTGCCATGACCGTCGCCACCGGCGACTCCACCGCTCCCTCGGACCTCGGCGGACTCTCCGGCCTCGTGCTCCAGATCATCGACGCCCTGGGGGAGTGGGGCGTCGCGCTCATGCTCTTCATCGAGACGGTGTTCCCGCCGATCCCGTCCGAGGTCATCCTGCCGCTGGCCGGGTTCCTGGCGGGTGCCGGGCAGATGAACCTCGTGCTCGTCCTCGGGCTGGCGACGCTCGGGTCCTACCTCGGGGCGCTGGTGCTCTACTGGCTCGGCGCGAAGATCGGGTTCGAGCGCACCACACGGTGGTTCGGCAAGCTCCCCCTGGTCGACGAGGACGACTTCCGCAAGGCCGCCGCGTGGTTCCACCGGCACGGCAAGAGCGCGGTGTTCTTCGGCCGGTTCGTCCCGATCGTGCGCAGCCTCATCTCCCTGCCCGCGGGCGCCGACCGCATGCACCTCGGCACGTTCTCGGTGTTCACGATCATCGCGAGCAGCATCTGGAACAGCGCCCTGGTGCTGCTCGGTGCCGCGTTCGGCTCCCAGTACGACCGTGTCGAGCAGTACACCGAGTGGATCGACCGGGTCCTCTACGTCGCGATCGCCGTCGTCGTGGTGACGTTCGTGGTCCGGCGGGTCCGACGGTGGCGGGCAGACCGTCGTTCGGACGGAGGCGGCAACGGCGACGGTGCCGCGAGCGGGGGCGCACGAGGCCGTCGTCGCGCCGAGCCCGCCCGCGACTGAGCCGCTGGTCGTCAGGCCTTGGTCAGCGCCGACTCCTTGTGCGCGGCCTGCTTGCCGCTCTTCTCCGACTCGACGATCCAGTACGGATCGTCGTCGGTCGGCTTGAACGTCTGACCGTCGAACTCGAAGTCGCTCGTGCGCTTCCGCACGAGTTTCCCGGTCGTCTTCCCTTGCGAGGTGTTCCAGTGCACCTCGTCACCCTTCGTCAGTGCCATCGCTGTCCTCCTTGCGTGATCGCTCACCCTGGTCGGAGGTCGAACGGTACCCTGATGCATCCGCATGAACACAGGGAAGTACGCCGATCACGATGTCATAACACCCGCCCAAAACGGGAGTCGGACGCGTACCGTTTCTCGTGAGCCAACACGCCGGCAGCAGCCGCGGAACCTGCGGCTCCCGACGGAACGACGGACACCATGACCCTGCTCGACGGCTTGCGGACGGAGACGGTCCTGTCGGGCCGGTACCGACTGGTGAAGCTCATCGGCACGGGTGGCATGGGGACCGTCTACGAAGCCCGCGACGAGCACACCTACCGCGCCGTCGCCGTGAAGCTCTTCGCGACGCCGGACAAGATGACGACTGCCGACCGCGTCCGGCAGGAGCGTGAGATCCGGCTCCTCAGCATGCTGTCGCACCCCGGGCTCATCCCGCTCTACGACGCCGGCACGCACGACTTCCCCGACGGCCCGCACCGGTTCATCGTGATGGAGCTCATCGCCGACACGACGCTGCTGCGCCGGTTGTCCGAGGGGGCCCTGCACAACTACGAGGTGGCCGACCTCGGCGCCCAGCTCGCCGATGCCCTGGCCTACGTGCACTCCCGCGGCATCGTGCACCGCGACGTCAAGCCCGCCAACATCCTGATCAGCGACGAGGGCTCGTCCGGGTTCGCCCGGACCGTGAAGCTCACCGACTTCGGCGTCGCGCACTTCGTCGACGGCTCGCGCCTGACGAACGACGGCACGATCATCGGCACGGCGGCGTACCTGAGCCCCGAGCAGGTCGCCGGTGAACCGATCAGCTTCGCCACCGACGTGTACTCGCTCGGACTGGTGCTGCTCGAGTCCCTGACCGGCAAGCAGGAGTACTCGGGCACCCTGATCGAGGCGGCACTGGCCCGCCTGCGGCACGACCCCGAGATCCCCGACGACGTCGCTTCGGAGTGGCGCGAACTGCTCAGCCGGATGACGGCCCGCGACCCGGAGCGTCGTCCGACCGCGGTCGCGATCGCGAACGCCCTGCGGGGCGGCTCCACGCAGGTCACCGGCCCGGTACCGCTCGGACCCGAGCGGGTCAAGCACCAGCGCGACCACCGGATGCACCGGGCAGCCCACCGGCACGCGAAGCGCGGCACCTTCTCGGCCGTCCGCCGCTGGCGTCGGCGGAACGTGCTCGTCGGCTCGTTCGCGGCGTTCGGCGTGCTGGTCGCGTGCGGCTCCGCCTACGTCGCGGGCATGCTGCACTGAGGCAGCCCGCGCGTCCCGTTCGTCCGTGGTCCCTGGCAGGATGGACAGCATGACCGACCAGCGCTGGATCAAGATCTGCGGCCTGTCGACGCCCGACACCGTGGACGCCGCCGTCGACGCGGGCGCCGACGCGGTCGGGTTCGTCTTCGCCGCGAACAGCCCCCGCACCGTGACGGCCGACCTGGCGAAGGAACTCGTCGAACGGCTGCCGGACGGCATCGACGCCGTGGGGGTCTTCCGCGACCAGAAGATCGACGAGATCGTCGGCATCGCGTCCGAGGTCGGGCTCACCACCCTGCAGCTGCACGGTGGCGAGGCCGCGACCGACTTCGCCCGGGCCCGCGACGCCGGCTTCTTCACCATCCGGGCCCTCGCGGCCGAGGACTACCTGCGCGAGACCTCCGAGCAGCGCGCCTCGTACGACCACGACCTGCTGTTGCTCGACGCCGCCGTGCCGGGCAGCGGTCGGCTGATCGACCCCGCCGTGATCGAGGGCGGGATCGACGAGGCCTGGATCCTGGCGGGTGGGCTCACCCCCGCCAACGTCGTCGCCGCGGTCGAGGCGCTCGACCCCGACGGCGTCGACGTGTCGAGCGGCGTCGAGTCGGAGCGTGGCGTCAAGGACCCGGCGAAGATCCGCGCCTTCGTCGAGGCCGTCCGCAGCCTGGGCTGAGCGCGCGCCCGCGGCTCTCGACGCGGGGCGACGACGGCTCGGAGGCGCGGGGCGGGCCCACCGGAAGACGCCGGCGTGTCCGGATAACGCCGCCACGTGCGCGAGACGCCGCCGAGATCGGAGGCGTCTCGGAGGCTCGGCGGCGTCTTGGCGAGACGCCGGCGTCTCGCGCGGGGTCAGTGTGGGGTCAGCGCAGGGTCGGGATGAGCTCGGTCAGGAAGGCGTCGGTGTCCTCCCACCCCTCGACCGCGTGGCACGGCACACCGAGGGCCTTCACCGGGTAGTCGTTGCCCTCGGGGTCGAGCCGGTCGCCGACGAAGAGCATGTCGTCGAGCGCGATGCCGGTGATCTCGGCGAGACGCTGCATGCCGTACGCCTTGTCGATGCCCTTGCGGGTGATGTCGACGCTGGTCGAGCCGCCGGATCGGACCTCGAGGTCGGGGAGCTCCGCCTGCACCCGGCGACGCAGGTCGTCCTTCTTCGCGCCGGTCGGGTCCCACTGCTTCTTGACGTCGACCGGAGCGGCCTGGCCGAGCGCGGAGAAGGTGATCTGCGACCCGCGGTCCTCGAGGATGTCACCCCAGGTCTCGGACTCCCAGTAGCCGGCGTCCTTCGCGACGGACTCGACCGCTGCGAGGGCGCGTGCCTTCTGGTCGTCGGCGAGGTCCTCGGCGTACTGCAGGGCCCAGTCGTCGTCGGACCAGCGGTAGTACCGCGTGCCGCAGGTCGGCAGCAGGTGCAAGTCGTCGAGGGTCAGGCCGTCGCGGTGACGGAGCGGGGTGACGAGCTGCTGCTCGAACTGCGTGAAGTTGCCGCCGGAGATGACCGCGACCGGCACGACCTCGAGCAGGGACGCGAAGGTCTCGAGCATGCGGGGGTCGAGGGAGGACTTCGACGGGGCGAGGGTGTCGTCCAGGTCGAAGGCGACGAGGCGGGGCGTGGTCATGCCCCGATCCTGCCAGAGGCCACCGATCACATGCCGGGTGCTGGGTTCACCGCACGCGACTGCTGCGCGAAGTCTGCGGGGTCACGCGGGTCAGGCGCGGTGCGTCGCGGGGACCCGGTCGCGGTCGTACGTGATGTCCGTGTAGCCGTGCGGTGCCGGGTTGCCGTCGTCGTCGAGGTTCACGAACACGACCTCGTCGATGGTGAGGATGCTGCGGTGCGTGAAGAGGTTCCGCGCCTCGGCCCGCATCGTGAGCGAGCTGCGGCCGAAGCGGGTGGCGACGAGGCCGATCTCGACGATGTCGCCCTCCTTCGCCGAGGACACGAACTCGATCTCCGACATGTACTTCGTGACGACCTTGCCGTTGCCGAGCTGGATGATCGCGTAGACCGCGGCCTCCTCGTCGATCCAGCGGAGCAGGCTGCCGCCGAACAGGGTGCCGTTGGCGTTGAGGTCCTCGGGGCGGACCCACTTGCGGGTGTAGAAGTTCATCTCGGGCTGCATGTCACTACATACTACGCGGCGGCGGCGGCGGCGGAGACGACAGCGGCCGCGCCCCACAGGGACGCGGCCGGACGATGGTGCCGAGGACTACTCCTTGACGAGCACGACCTCGTCGAGGGGCAGGCGGGTGCGCGGTGCGACCTCGCGCTCAGCCGCCTTCTCGTCGAGCTGCGACGGGTGCGCGACGGTGCCGATGGCCGTCACGGTGAAGGGCAGGAAGCGCTCCGGCAGGTCGAACGCGGCGCGGAGGCCGGCGGCGTCGATGCCCGCCATCTGGTGCACGTGCAGGCCCTCGGCGTGCGCCTGGACGGTGAGGGCGGCGAGCGACTGGCCGAGGTCGTACTGCGCGAAGGGACGCTCGTCGCCGTCCTCGGTCACGGTCTCGAGCACGCCGACGACGAGGGCGCTGGCGCGGAAGGCCCAGGCGGCGTTGAAGCCGAGCAGGTTCTCGTTGATCTTGCGGAACGTCTCGGTGCCACGACGGCCCGCGATGAAGCGGCGGGGCTGGAAGTTCATGGCCGACGCAGCCCAGCGGGCGGCCTCGAGGACGGCGTCGAACTGCTCGTCCGAGATCGTCGCGGTCTCGTCGTAGGAACGGGGGCTCCAGCGCTCTTCGAGCAGGGGCACGAGGGGCTGGCTGGAGTCGGTGGACCGGGTGAGGGTGTCGGCGTTCGTCGAGGTCATGGTGCCTGCAACGGTATTCGATGCGAACGCATTTCCGACCTGAGCGACGTCACATGGTGCAAGGATGGACGCGATGGGTGGCGTGTTGACCGGCTTCGCGATCATCGGCGCGATCATCGCCGGTGGGTACGTCGTCGGGCGCATCGGACTGCTCGGCCCGCACGCGCAGTTCGTGATGAGTCGCCTCGCGTTCTTCGTGCTCATGCCCTGCCTGCTCTTCCACACCATCGCCTCGGCCGACATCGAGTCGCTGCTGTCCCCGATGCTCTGGGTCTCGCTGCTGAGCGCGGCCGTCGTCGCACTCGGAGCGGCGGCCGTCTTCCGGTTCGTGCTGCGGCGACCGGTCACCACCACGACGGTCGGGGCCCTGGCCGCGAGCTACGTCAACGCGAACAACATCGGCCTGCCGGTCGCCGTCTACGTGCTCGGGCAGGCGACCGCGGTCGTGCCGGTGATCCTGCTGCAGCTCATCGTCATCGCGCCGGTCGCGTTGACGATCCTCGACGCCGCGACCTCGGGCGCCGGCGGCTGGGGACGCCGGATCTCCGGGCCGTTCCGGAACCCGATCATCATCGCCTCACTGGTCGGCCTGGTGTTCTCGGCGACCGGCATCACGCTGCCCGACCCCGTACTCGAGCCGTTCTCGCTGGTCGGCGCGGCTGCCGTGCCCGTCGTCCTGCTGTCGTTCGGGATGAGCCTGCACGGTGCGACCCCGCTGCGGGACCCGGCGATCCGCACGGACGTGATCGTGGCGTCGTCGATCAAGCTCGTGGTGATGCCGGCGGTCGCGTACGTGTTCGCACGGTTCGTGTTCGGGCTCGGCGACCAGGACGTCTTCGTGCTCACGACCCTGGCGGCGTTGCCGGCGGCGCAGAACGTGTTCAACTACGCGCAGCGCTACGACGCGGCGGTCCCGGTGGCCCGCGACGTGGTGCTCATCTCGACGATCGGCTCGGTCCCCGTCCTGGTCGCGATCGCCGCGCTGCTGCACCCCTAGCGCGCCCTCGGTGTTCGAGACGCCGTCGTGTTGCGAGCACGCCGGCGTGCAGCTGCTCCTGCGTGACGCCGTCGTGCTGCCCAGACGCCTCGGCGTCGCCGAGACGCCGCCGAATTCGGCGGCGTCTCGCGCGCAGGCGGGCGTCGAGCGGAGACGCCGGCGTGCCACGCGCCCTGGGCGCACCGCGAGGCGGACGGGAGGCCCGTGGCGGGGGCGCACCGTGCCTCCCGTCCGCCGTGGGGTCGCGTGCACCGCGGATGGTGAGCAGGAATGGTCGGGTCGCGGTCACCGACTCGACCATCGCTGCTCACGAAGCGCATCGGGGGCGCGCGTACGCTGGCGTCCACGGGGCGGACCCGCCTCGGGACCACGACGGACGGAGACCTCCGATGGACACGATGGCGATGATGAAGAACATGTCGATGACGGACATGCCCATGGAGATGGACATGGACGTGATGCAGGACACGATGATGGCGATGAACGCCGCGTCGATGGCCGCGACGATGTGCTCCGCGAGCGACATGCGCATGGGCGGCGAGATGGCCACGTGCGCCGCGATGTGCTCCAACACGGCGATGATGGCCGACACCGGCATGCGGATGATGATGCGTCCGGCCGGCATGGACCTGCCGAGCATGCAGGCGATGCTCATGGCCGTGATGACGATGGGCACGATGTGTGCTGCCGAGTGCCGGAAGCACATGGACATGGACGAGTCGTGCCGCTACTGCGCCATGGCCTGCGACGAGATGGTCGCGAAGTGTGAGGCGATGCTCGCCTCGATGTCAGCCTGAGCCGACGGGCTACGCGCTGCGTGCCGTGGTCTGATGACCGCCCGCACTCAGGATCTCCGCCACCGGGTGGTGGGCGATCGGGTCGCCGACCGACAGGAAGGTGTCGGCGTCCGCCACCCGGAGCTGGGTCACGCAGCCGTCCAGGAACACCACGACGGCGTCGGCGGGACGGGTCTCGACGACGATGCCGTCGCGCCAGGCGCCGGGGGCCGCGTTCGCCATGACGCGCTGGATGGGAAGGATCGTCGTGCGGGACATGGCTTCACCTGCTCTCGAAGGGGTTCGGTGCAGGAAATCTACGTCGGCGCTGTCACCTGCTCAACGAGGGCGGACGCCGGGCGTAACAGAAGTCAGAAGATCATCGGGCGGTCGTCGTCGAGCGACGTGTCCAGGTCGAGGTCGACCACCACGGGGACGTGGTCGCTCGGGGCGTCGCCCTTCCGCTCGTTGCGGTGGATCGAGGCGTCGGTGACGACGTCGGCGAAGGCCTGGGAGCCCATCACGAAGTCGATGCGCATGCCCTCGTTGCGCGGGAACCGCAGCTGCTTGTAGTCCCAGTAGGTGTAGCCGTCGGGCACGATCGGCCGGACGACGTCCTGCAGCCCCTTCTGCTCGAAGGAACGGAACGCGGCGCGCTCGGGTTCGCTGACGTGGGTGTGCCCCTCGAACACGCGCACGTCCCACACGTCGGTGTCGAGCGGTGCGACGTTCCAGTCGCCCATCAGCGCGAGCGGGGTCTCCGGCGACGCGGCGATCCACTCGGCGGTGCGGTCGGCCAGCTGCGCGAGCCAGTCGAGCTTGTACGTGTAGTGCGGGTCGCCGACCTCGCGCCCGTTCGGCACGTACAGGCTCCACAGGCGCACGCCGTCGACGGTGACGCCGATGGCCCGGGCCTCGACGGGCAGGTCCGGCCCCTCGTGCCCCTTGAGGAAGCCGGGCTGGCCGGGGAAGTCGCGGGTCACGTCCTCCATCGGCAGCCGGCTGGCGAACGCGACACCGTTCCACTGGTTCAGGCCGTGCGCCTCGACGTGGTAGCCGGCGTCCTCGAACGCCTGCACCGGGAACTGCTCCGGCTTGCACTTGATCTCCTGCATGCCGAGGACGTCGACGTCCTCGCGCACCAGCCAGTCGACGACCCGCCCCACTCGGGTGCGGACGGAGTTCACGTTCCAGGTCGCCACGCGCATGGCATCGAACCTACCGGGGACGACCGACCCCGCCGTGCAGCGCGCCGCCTGCCGCTCTCGGGCGCAGCGCGGCACGATGGTGTTCGCTGGAAGTCCAGCAAGCGAGCGCAGGAGGCACTGATGGCATCGACGACGAACCGCGTCGACGGGACCGCGACGACCGGCACCACGACCGGCACCACCACCACGCAGGTCACGGCCAAGGGCAAGACGATCATCGACGACACCGTCGTCGCCAAGGTCGCGGGCATCGCCGCGCGTGACGTCCCCGGCGTCTACGCCCTCGGCGGGAATGCCTCGCGGGCCTTCGGCGCCATCCGCGACGCGATCGGCTCGAGCGCGCTCGGCCAGGGCGTCCGCGTCGAGGTCGGCGAGACCCAGGTCGCCGTCGACCTGACGATCGTCGTGGACTACCCGATCCCGATGATGGACGTCGCGTCCGCCGTGCGCGCCGCCGTCACGAGCGCCGTCACCGAGCTCGTCGGGCTCGAGGTCACCGAGGTCAACATCGCGATCAACGACGTCAACATCCCGGCACTGAACGGCACCGCCGACGACCTCGACGGCGACGTCCGCGAGGGCCGGGTCCGGTGAACGCCACCGTCGTCGGGATGGGCGTCGGCGCCCTCCTCGCGATCGTCGCGGTGACCCTCGGGTTCTGGGCGTTCGTGGTCGTCGCCGTCTGCATGGCCGTCGGCGGGCTGGTCGCCCGCATCGTCGCCGGTGACGTCGACGTGCGTCGCCTGGTCGACGTGCTGCGCGGACGCCGGAGCTCGTCGTGACCGACGACGCCGTCGCCACGGTCGGCGACAGCGGCGTCCGACTCCGCGGCTCCGACCGCATCGGCACGTCGGCGCTGGTGCACACCGCCCAGGCGGTCGCCGCCGAAGCGCTGCGCGTGGCCTTCCGGGAGGTCCGTGCCCGGGTCGCCGACGACGGTCGCGGCGCGCTGGCGGTCGAGATCACCGCCCCGCTCACCCTGCCCGTGCTGGGGAGCCACGCGGTCCCCGACGAACCCGTCGTCACGAGCGCGCACCGGGCCCGTGGCACGATCGCCGAGCGCCTCCGGACCATCACCGGCCGACAGGTGTCCCGGGTGACCGTGACGTTCGCGTCGTCGGTCGTCGACGTCCCTCGGAGGGTCCGGTGACCGCCGTGGACGACCGGACCGCATCGGTTCCCGAAGCCGGCCCCGCACCGTCGACCGACCACGCCGCCACCTACCGCCGTCTGCTCCGCCGCGAGACCCACGTGTCCCGGTCGGGTGCCGTCGTCATCGCGATGCTCATCACCCTCGTGCTCGCCGCCGCTGCCGTCTTCGCCGGTGCCCTCGTGCTGCTCGACCAGAACGTCCTCGGCGTCGACCCGCGCGCGGTGGTGGACGCCGCCCTCGCCGCGCCGGACGGCCTCGACACCACGCTCGTCGTCGGGATCGCGGCGATCGTCGCCCTCGTCGGTCTGGTGTTCCTGCTGCAGGGGCTCCTGCCGCAGCGGCGCCCGCGCCACGCGATGGCATCCGACCGGCTCGCCGTCGTGGTCGACGACGAGGTGCTCGCATCCGCCGCGGCACGTGCCGCCCGTTCCGTCACACGGCTCGGGCCGGACGCCGCCGTCGGCACCGTGGGCCGCCGGACCGTCGAGGTCGTGCTGCGTCCCGCTGCCGGCGTCGACGTGCCCGCCGTGGCCGCGACCGAGGCCGTCGAGCACGAGTTCGCCGCGATCGACGCGCTCCCCGCCCTCGCTGCACGGGTGCGCGTCCAGCCGACCGGACGGGTCGACGGATGAACGCGACCAACCGTGGGCTCGGCCGGACGGCGCTCGTCGTCGTCGGGCTCGTCCTGCTCGTCGCCGGGGTCGGTGCGATCCTGGTGCAGACGGCCCAGGGCCTGCCGCTCGTGGCGTCCTGGTGGCGCACGGCCGGCGATGCACTCGCGGGCCTCGGCACGGACACGTCGCGCGATGACTCCCTGCTGTCGTGGACGTGGGTGCTCGGCGGCGGGGTCGTCGTCGGCGTCCTGGCGATCGTGGTGCTGACGACGCTCGGCGGGGGCCGCGAGGGCACCGTCGTCGAGAGCGACGGATCAGCCGACGGCGTCGCCGGTTCGGTACGCGTCGAGTCCACGGCCGTGCAGCACGCGCTGTCGTCCGCGATCGGGGAGCTGCCGCAGGTGGCCTCGCTCGCGGTCGACGTCTACCGCGTCCGCGGCGGCCGGGCGATCCGGGTGCGGGTCCGTCCGCGCCGGGGTGCCTCACCGCGCGAGGTCACCGAACGGGTCGAGGCCGTCGTGGCCGACCTGGACGCCCTGCTCGGCGAACGCCTGCCGGTCCTGCTCGAGATCGCGCGCGGTGGGGCCGGGTCCTCGCGCCCGGACCGCGTGCACTAGGGCCGTCGTGGTGCGGTCGATCGGCGGGCTGCCGGGTCCGGACACCGTGGTGCCGGTGCCACGGGTGGTCACCGAGGCTGCGCGGGGCCGCGAGGTCGCCCTGGTCTGGCACAACGAGATCGGTGGCACGACCTTCCGGATCGGACCGGACGAGCACGCCGACGAGTTCGTCAAGGTCCTGCCGCACGCCTACGGCCGGTGGATCGGCGACGAGGCCGCGCGACTGGAGTGGGCGTCACGGTACGTGCGGGTGCCCGAGGTGCTCGACCACGGTGCGGATGACGACGGCGTGTGGCTGCGGACCCGTGCCGTCCCCGGGTGGAGTGCCGTCGACCCGCGCTGGCACGACGAACCCCGGACCGCGGTGGTCGCGGTGGGCGAGGGCCTGCGCGCGTTCCACGACACCCTGCCGGTGGACGACTGCCCCTTCGAGTGGTCGACGGCGGCGCGGCTCGACCGGGCCCGCGCGGTGGGTGCCGACACGGACCGTCTCGGGCCGGAGCCTCCCCGCGACCTGACGGTGGTGTGTCACGGAGACCCGTGCACGCCGAACACGCTCATCGGTGCCGACGGTCGGTGGAGCGGGCACGTCGACCTGGACGCCACGGGCGTCGCGGACCGCTGGGCGGACCTGGCGGTGGCGACGATGGCGCTCGGGTGGAACTACGGGCCCGGGTGGGGGCCGTTGTTCCACGAGGCCTACGGGCTTCCGGACGACCCGGAACGGACTGCCTGGTACCGCGCGCTCTGGAACGCCGACGTGGACGACGTCTGAGCGACCAGGGTGTGCCGTATCTGCAGTGTCAGATCTTGGGTGGGTTGATGATCGGGTCCTCCCACGAAGGAAAGGCGGGGTGGACGCCGGGGAGCGACTGATCGGGGAAGTCGGCCAGGGAACGGCCGGCGACGGCTCGTCGGAGCTTGTGGCCGTCGTTGGTCCAGAACAGTTCGCTGTAGACCTCGAGGGTGTAGCGGCCGTTTTCCTGAGCGGTGTAGATGAGTTGCCAGCCGCCGCCGGTGTACCCCCAGAGCTCGTGGTCGCCGGTGATGTCGCGTTGCTCGATGGTCCACCCCTGATCGGTGAAGTAGTCGAGCATCGGTTGCAGGTCGCGCTGCTCGCCTGCGGCGCCAGGGGGTGACCAGAGTCGTCCGCTGCGCATGTAGTAGCTGTTCTTCGTGTCCGCGCCCGGCAGCGGGGCAACGCCGTCCCCTCCGATCAGCGGCAGGTCGTCGCCGCCGCCCCACTCCCACTCGCGGTCGTAGACCTGGAGCTGCGCATCCTTGAGGAGCCGTTGCATGTGTTCGTAGTGGTCCCCGAAGGCGTCGAACTCTTGGTGGAGCGACATCTCCGCGACGTCGTCCTGTGTCAGGTCGGCTGCGTCGGTGGGCATCTGGTTTCCTCCCGCGGCGCACCCGGTCAGCAGTCCCAGGGTGAGGACTGCCGTCGTGAAGGTGCGGAGCATCCGTCAGATCTTCGGTGGGCTGACGATGGGGTCGTCCCATGCGGGGAACGGCGGGAAGACGCCCGGGAGCGAATGACCGGGGTAGTCCGCATTGTTCCGTCCTCCGACTGCTTCGGAGAGGGCGTCGGCGTCGTTGGTCCAGAACGGCTCGCTGTAGACTGTGAGGGGGTTGTCGCCGTTCTCCTGGGCGGTGTACTGGATCTGCCAGCCGTCGCCGGTGGTGGCCCAGACTTCTTCGTCGCCGGTGATGGTCCGGAGTTCGACCTGCCAGCCTTGTTCGGTGAAGTAGTCGATCATCGGTTGCAGGTCGCGTTCCTGGTTGATCGCGCCGGGTGGGGACCAGAGTCTGGTACTGCTCATGTCGTAGCTGTTCTTCGTGTCTGAGCCCGATAACGGCGCGACGCCGTCACCACCGATCAGCGGCACGCGGTCGCCGCCGCCCCACTCCCACTCGCCGTCGTGCACTTGCAGCTGTGCGGCTTTCAGGAGCCGTTGCATGTGTTCGTAGTGGTCCCGGTAAGCGTCGAACTCTTGGTGGAGCGACATCTCCGCGACGTCGTCCTGGGTCAGGCCGGCTGCGTCGGTGGGCATCTGGTTTCCTCCTGCCGCGCACCCGGTCAGCAGTCCCAGGGTGAGGACTGCCGTCGTGAAGGTGCGGAGCATCGATTGCATGGTGTTCATCATGGCTTCCCCATCGCGATGATCTTGGCGATGGTCTGCTGCGACGTGGCGTCGCGGGACAGGTAGCCGACGCCGCTGTCCGGGTACATGTCGTGACCGGTGACGGACTTGCTGCCCGGGGCGGCTTCCGCGCTGAACGTCCCGACGTCGCGCAGGTCGCGGGGATCGGTGCGCCCGATCCTCCCGAATCTCGCGATGTGGTCCTCCGCACCTTCGGTCGCGTAGACCCGGCCCACGTTGAGGTGCTCGGGTCTCGTGGTGTCGGTGATACCGACCGATCCGTACGTGACGAACGAGTCGACTCGGTGCCGGGTCTGTGCAAGCGCCTCGGCCGCCGTGGTGGAGCCGTAGGAGTGCCCGAGGACGGTCACGGACAGCGGTGCCGCGCCGCGGCTGTCGTGGACGCCGTCGAGGAACGAAGCGAGGTTCGCCCCGCCCGCGTACGCGCGGTCCTGGCGCGGGACCTCGATGACACCCGGGGCGCGGTACCCGACCCACGACACGACTGCGAACGACTCTGATCGTCGATGCTTCCACGCGGTTCCCAGAAGGCCGCTCGCAGCGCGGACCTTCTCATCCATGCTGCCCAGCGTGGTCATCGCACCCGGCACGTTGACGGTCACGTTCGACGCCGTGTCCAGGTCGCCGAGCGCGACGGCGGCGACGAGCGCCCCGTTCGAGACGCCGAACCCGACGAGCTGCGCGACGGCGCTCGAGGGAGCGCGGATGTCTGACGCAAGGCGATCGGCACGGTTGAGTCCGTCACGGAGCGCGATGACCTGCTCCCGGAACTCGTCGAGGCTGACCGCCCCGTAGGTGTACGCCAACCCCATCAGCCGGTACAGCCGCTCCGGATCCCGCGCGGCTGCGGAGAGGACTGCGCGAGATGCGATGTCGCGTTGCGCCGCCGGGACCCCGTCGAGCCCCGCGAACTGCAGCTGCGTCGCCAGCGGCAGCGCGCGGACGTCGGCGTCGGTGAAGCCGAGCGCGGCCCAGGCCGCTGCGACCTCGGCCGGTGTCAGGGAGGGATCGAGCAGCCGCTGCAGCCCTGACGGGAGTGTCGACGCCGCGGCAGCGTCGAGCGCGGTGTTCGCCAGGGAGCCCCCGCCGGCAGCGCTGAAGGCGTCCGCGATCCGGTCGACCCAGGACGCGTCCTCGGCGTTCTCGGCGAGGTAGTCGCCCAACCCGCCCGGCAGCGTGGCACCGTCGATGGAGACCCAGTTGCAGCGGCTCGTGAACGCGATCCAGGCGTTGCGCACCCGGACCAGGTCCTGTTCCGTCGAGGCGTCCTGTGCCCGGGCGGTCGCGCTGAACTGCCGCAGCCTGGTCGGGTCGGCACTGCTGCGTCCGCCGGAGCGACCACCGCCGGTGCGCTGGCGGGCTTGGGGGCTGAAGGTCGCGGACACCGGGGACGGGCGCTTCGGTGTGCTCGACGGCTTCGGGTCGAAGACCGCACTGGTCCAGTCGAGCACGGGCTGCATCGGCACGCCGCCAGCGGTGCGCACGAGCTCACGTTCGGTCTCGCGCTGCCGCCACGAAGCCAGGTCGGCCAGGCGCTGCCGTTCCTCGTCCGCTTGCCGCTGGGCGATCCGAGGCTGGTCGACCGTCGCCTCGAGCCCCTTCGCGAGCCGGATGCGGTCGGTCGACTCCGTCAGCCGTGCGGCCTCGAACAGGCGTGCGTACGCACCGTCGAAATCGAGCAGCGCAGCCTCGGCATTGCTCCGGCGCGGTGCGGCGCTGGCACGCAGGGTCATCGCCACCTCCGCCGCGCAGTCGACCAACCGCGATGCCGCTGCGTCGTCGAACTCGATCCCCATCGTCCCCCCACCATCCGAACTGACCGATGGGGGAAATGTAGAATTTCAGCGGTGCAGTGTGAAATTGCACGGACGCGATTGTGGAGAACAGCAAACCGCCGCCCGCGGGGAGCGGACGGCGGTTTGGTGTGCGATCGGAGGGACTAGAAGGCGACGCCCCGCGTGGACATGAACGGCACCGGGTCGGTCGTGGCGCCGTTGATGTGCACCTCGACGTGGCTGTGGCACCCGGTGGAGGCGCCGGTCGAACCGACGAGGGCGATGAGCTGCCCCGCCGAGACCTGCTGTCCCGGGCTGGCCCGGAACCCACCGTTGACGATGTGACCGTAGGCCGTCTTCACGCCGTTGCCGTGGTTGATGCGGACGTAGTTGCCGTAGCCGCCGTACCAGCCGACGTAGTCGATGGTGCCGGCGGACGCCGCGACGATGGGCGTCGAGCAGCCGCTGGCGAGGTCGGTGCCGTCGTGCTTGGTGACGATCCCGGTGATCGGGTGCACGCGGTAGCCGTACGGGCTGATCACGTAGCCGCTGGCCGGGCGGACCCAGCCCTGGCCGCCGCCCGAGCCGGCGGAACCGCCACTGCCCGAGCCGCTGCTGCCGGAGCCGCCACCACCGCCGGACGATCCGCTGCTGGCGTTGGCTGCCGCTGCGGCTGCGAGGGCTCGTGCCGCACGGGCTTCGGCCTCGCGCGCAGCCTTGGCTTCCGCCGCCTTGCGGATCTGCTCGCCCTTGGCGAACTCGGCCTCGGTCCGGACGCGGCCGGAGACCAGGGTCGCGAGCTGGGCGTCGAGACGGGCCTTGTTCGACTGCTGCTCGTCGTAGGCGGTCTGCACGGCATCGGACGCAGCCTGGGCTTCCTGCATGCGGGCCTCGGCCTTCGCGGCGAGCCGCTCGAGCTCCCCAGCAGCGCGGTCGGCCTGGGCCTCGAGCGAACGAGTGACGCCGGCGTCGACGGCCGCGGCGGCCTGCACACGGTCGGCCTGTTCGGACAGCTTGCTCAGCGCACCGAGGTCGTAGAGCAGGTCGCGGGCGTCCTCGCCCTTGGTGAGCACCGAGGTCGTGACGTCGGCGCCGCCGGAGCGGGCCATCTGCGCGGCGAACTGGCCGGCCTGCGCGGCGCTCTGCTCGGCGACCTTCGCGTGCTCGTCCGCCTTCGCGCGGAGCTGCTGCTCTTCCTCCGCCTTCTCCTGCGAAACGGCCTGGGCCTTGAAGAAGACGTCGCCGAGCTCCTGCGCCTTCGCCTGTGCTGCCTCGACCTTGGCGTCGAGGTCGCTGATGATGCCCTTGATCTCGGTGATCTGCCCCTGCTTCGCCGATTCCTTGCCGCGGGCGTTCTTGACCTCGTCCCACGTGGGGTAGGTCACCGCCTGGGCAGTGGGTGCATCGACGACGACCGTGCCGACGAGGCCCGCGAGTGCCAGTCCGGTGACGGCGAGGCGGAGGCGCACGGAGGCACGAGGGGTGCGGTGGTTGGTGGGGCGAGACATCGACCACGAGCCTATACATCCGTACAGAGAAGATCGGACGCCGACGCGCCGCTGTGGACAACTCCTAGAACTCGCGCTCCTGACGGATCTCGTCCGCACTGCCGACCACGTCGCGCCGGAGGACGTCCGCGCCGGAGGTCCCCGCGTAGTCGTAGACGTCGAACCCCGTGCAGTGCGTGATCGTCGCCGGGGCACCGAGGGAGTCCTCGACCGCGGTGGTCCACAGGTCGTGGGACCCGACCACCACGAACGTCGGGTCGGCGTCACGGTAGGCCCCGAGGTCGACGAGCCACGGGTACGTGTCGAAGGTGTCGCGGACCTGCAGCAGCTGCACGTTCGTCGCGGAGTAGGTGGCGAGCGGCCGCACCGTCCAGAACTGCCCGACCCCGGTGACCGACCGTCCGTCCGCCCAGCGGTCCAGGCAGGACGACGGGCTGTACCGGGCCGTGGCGACGGCGTGCGCGGTGCTCGGTGCGGTGGCGACCCCGGCGGCGAGGACCGCGACGGCGGCGATCGCGACGGTGGCCCGGACCCCGCGGAACGGCCGGTGCACGCGGGTGCGGCGGACCGCGGTGCGCGTGAGTTCGGCCACCGCGACGAGGGCCAGCAGCGGTGCGGTGACGACGGGCTCGAGGTACCGCGGCGTCTCCGACCCGACGAGGACCACCCCGATCGACGCCGCGACCACGGTCACCAGGGGCAACGCGGTCGCGACGAGCACGGTGCGCGCGGTCCGGACCCGCCAGGCCCACACCGTGCCGCCGACGGTGACGAGCACCCCGACGAACATCAGGAACAGCCCGGCGTCGCCCGCGGCCGTGCCGGCCCGCACGTCGGTCAGCGCCGCGAAGAACTGCAGGGTCTCCACGGCGCGCGACGGCTGGACGTAGGTGGACGGGTCGAGCGACACGAAGGGCTGCAGCGGGATCCGCACCAGGTACCCGAGCAGCGACCCGACCGTCACGGTGCCGGACAGCAGCAGCGCGGGACGCCACGGCACCCGGCGCACCGCCGCCAGCAGCACGAGCGTGACGACGACGGGTGCGGCCGACCACGGCACGTACAGCGGGTTCGACGCGGTCGTGCAGAGCGCCACCAGCCCGAGCACCACGAGCACGACGACGGACGCTCGCCCGACCCGCACGGCGCGGAGCACGAGCACCGCGGTGCCGAGCATCGCCAGCACCACGCCGTAGTAGTACGTCGTGGTCAGCAGCAGGGACGCCAGCTCGAGCGACGTCGCGGTGCCCGACGACTCCGTCAGCACCAGCAGGGTCACGAACGCCACGCTCACCGCCGACACCGTGATGCGGGCCGCTCGTCCGGCCGACGGCATGAGCTCGTTCGCGGCAGCCCGCACCAGCGCGTACACGGCCAGCAGGACGAGCACCCCGTTCAGCGCCAGGGCCTGCTGCGGGGTACCCGTGACGAGGGCGCAGAGCAGGTAGACCGGCAACTCGGGGAAGAAGAACAGCGCCGGGGACATCGCCCACTCGAACGGCTGCCCGAGCTGCATCGACCGGTGCACCAGGGGCAGCAGCACCGAGTCGCCGTCGTACCAGAGCAAGGCGACCCGCTCGGTGGCGACGACGTGGCGGAGGGCGATGACGGCCAGGGCCAGCGCGACCAGGGCGCCCAGGGCCTCCCGTCCGATCGCCCCGGCCACGCCGCCGGACCGACGGCCGCCGGACGGAGCGGGCGCCACGGCGGAGCGACGCGGTGCTCGGGGCATGTCCCGGAGCGTACCGAGGGCTGCTCGGGACGACCCCACAGGACGGGGGAGCGCGCTGTGAGTCCGACCGGCTACCCTTGTGCGCTGTGACCGACGCGCGCGAACAGTTGATCCAGTACATCTCCTCCGAAGCGGTGTTCCACGGCGACTTCACCCTGACCAGCGGGAAGAAGGCGACGTACTACATCGACCTGCGGAAGGTCAGCCTGGACCACCGGGTCGCGCCGCTGATCGGGCAGGTCATGACCGAGCTCGTGCAGCAGGTGCCGGACGTCTCCGCCGTCGGTGGCCTGACCATGGGCGCCGACCCCATCGCCAGCGCCGTGCTGCACCAGGCCGCCGCACAGGGCCTGACCTACGACGCCTTCGTCGTGCGCAAGGAGCCCAAGGACCACGGCCGCGGCAAGCAGGTCGAGGGCCCGGACCTCAAGGGCAAGCGCGTCGTCGTGCTCGAGGACACCTCCACCACGGGCGGCTCGCCGCTCAAGGCGGCCGAAGCGCTCGAGCGTGAGGGTGCGATCATCGCCGCCGTCGCGGTCGTCGTCGACCGCGACACCGGCGCCAAGGAGACCATCGAGGCAGCCGGGTACCCCTACTTCGCGGCCATCGGGTTGGCTGATCTGGGGCTGACCGCGTGAGCGGGGAGCGTCCGGACGACGCGCGCGACCCCGAGGACACAGCCGGTCCCGCAGCGGCGGCCGACGGTGCCGACGGGGTGGACGGCCAGGAGGCCCGGCGCGCGTCCGACCCGGACGCTCCGTTCCACGGTCTCCGCAGCGCCGCGGACATCTTCGGCGCCCCGCGGGGCGAGGAGGACTGGCCCTCGCGACGGGAGCGCCGCGAGGCCGAGCGCACCGCACGCGAGACGGGCGCACCGCTGCCGGAGCCGTTCGAGGCTGCGACCCCCGAGGCGCCGGCGCCCGAGGCGCCCTCCGCGCCTGCCGCTCCGGTGCTGGACGACGGCGCGACGCAGGCGATCTCGATGCCCGAGCAGCTGTCGGCACCGTCGGAGAACCCGGACGCCGCCGCCGAGCACGAGCGCTCCACCCTGCACGACCGCATCCCGCCGGCCGCCGTCGTGCCGCCGAACCCCACCGCGCCGCACCCCTCGTCGATCGTGCTGCCCACCGCGCAGACCCACCGCGACGAACGCGCCGCGGCGTCGCAGGCCATCGAGGACGAACGTCGCCGCGTCGACCCGTTCGGCGAGGGCCGTGCCGACGTCGACTGGCTCGGCCGTGCCACCGGCTCCGGCGCAGCCGTCCCGCCCACCGGGCCCGTGGCACACCAGCCGCTCGGCGTCGAGAACGTGCTGCCCCCGTCCGAGGAGCCGCCGAGCTTCACCGACCTGCTCCGGATCACCGGCACGGGGCCCGTGCCCACGCAGGGCGCCGGACCGGACCGGCCGTTCGACTGGGCCATCCGCCACGACGAGACCGGCGAGGTCCCGACGGCCCTGACCGGCGACTCGTTCGACACGACGGCGTTCGGCGGCGGCTCGTGGTCGCTGGCGGACGAGACCGATGCCGACGCCGATGCCGACGCCGACGCCGAGGTCGTCTCCGGCGAGGTCGACACCCCGGTCGACGGGGTGCCGCAGGCGCCGCGGACGTTCCCGGTGCCCCCGGCGGTACCGGCTGCCGTCCCGCCGGCCGTCGTCCCACCCGCTGCCGCTGTCCCTCCCGCTGTTCCTGCTCCTGCGGCGCCGACCGAGGCACTGGACGTGCGTCCGGAGCCCGCCGCCGGTGACGGGGCGGAGTCGGGGACGGGCCTCCCGGAGGACGCGGCGACCACCGCGCTGCCGACCGCCGCTGCTCCGCCGCTCGTCGAACCCGCTGCGTCGCCCGCGTCCCCAGCGCACCTGCCGCCTGCGGTGGGGCACGACCTGGACGCCGTGCTCGGCCTGCGCGGGGACGACACGGGGGCGCAGCCCACGGCGTTGCCGGCCGCTGCGCCGGACGACCTGGACCAGTCCGAGTGGGACGGCCGCGAGACCAGCGACACGAGTGCGATCAAGGACCTGTTCGGCACCGAGGCCGTCGGGCAGCTCGGCGGCACGGGCTACGACCCGGAGGACACCGGGACGCGGATGATGCCGGCGGCTGCGATGCCGTCGGCTGCCGCTGCCGCTGCCGCTGCCGCTGCCGGTGCCGGTGCCGGTGCGTCGTCGCCTGCTCCCGCTCCGTCCGGCCAGCCGGTCGAGCGCGACAACTTCATCAACCAGGGGGCGGCGCGCCTGCGGAGCGAGGGCAAGCGCGGCAAGCAGCTGCTCGTCTACGGCTCGATCGCCCTGATCGTCGTGCTCATCGTCCTGGTGTTCCTGCTGTCGAAGTGGATCCTCGGCAACAACATCTCCGACCAGGAGATCGCGCCGACGAAGTCACCGGCGGCAGCGTCGTCGGCTCCGGCGACTCCCTCGGCTGCGGCGTCTGCCGCTCCCTCGGACGAGGCCGCTGCTCCGGCTGCCACGCTCCAGTTCGCCACCACGCCCGCGCTGCCGGGCGAGCACGCCTGGACCGACCTGGCCGGCGGGGAGTGCCTGTCGCCGTTCACCAACGCCTGGGCGCAGAGCTTCACGGTCGTCGACTGCGCGACGCCGCACATCGGGCAGCTCACCGCACGGATCGCCGTGGACGGGGATGCCTACCCGGGGGCCGAGGCCCTCGCGACGCAAGCGGCCGACCAGTGTCAGTCGGACGCGGCGCTGAACGCCTCGGCCGCTGCGGCCGTCGGGGACGTGCAGGTGCAGGGGTCGTACGCGCCGGACCAGGCGACGTGGGACCAGGGCGACCGGTTCATCTCGTGCTTCGTGACGCGGTCGTCCGGGCAGGAGCTCACGGCGTCGTTGGCGCCGGGGGCGTAGGGCTGGCGGCGGGCGGCTGGCGGCGGGCGGCTGCGCGTGGCTGGCGGCTGCGGCGGGCCGGTGGGGCGGTCGACGTGGAACGACACCGTCGACGTCGTACGACATCGATCTCGTCGCTCGTTGCGCGCCGGTGATGCCCGCGTGCGCAACGAACGACATCCCCGACGTCGTGCGACGTCGGGGATGTCGTTCGGGGTCGAGGTATGCGCGGGTCAGGCGGCCGCGGGGACCTTCGCCGACACGTCGGACAGGGTCTGTAGCTCGTCGGCGCTGAGCTCGAGCTCCGCCGAGGCCAGCAGCGCCGGCAGCTGCTCGGTGTTGCGGGCGCTGGCGATCGGCGCGACGACGTCCGGCTGCGCCTGCAGCCACGCCAGGGCGACGGTCGCGAGCTCGGTGTCGCGGGCCTCGGCGATGGCGGACAGGGCGTCGACCACGGCGAGTCCCTCGTCGTTGAAGTAGCCGGAGACCTGGCCCTCGCGGTCCTTGCCGGCGAAGTCCTCCTTCGAGCGGTACTTGCCCGTCAGGAACCCGGCGGCGAGCGCGAAGTACGGCACGACGCCGAGGCCGTGCGCGTGGGCGAGCGGGGCGATCTCGGACTCGTACGGCTCGCGGGTGACGAGGTTGTAGTGCGGCTGGATCGCGACGGGCTGCGCGAGGCCGTTCTCGGTCGCGATGCGGATCCACTCCTCGGCGCGGTCCTTCGAGTAGTTCGAGATCGCGGTGTAGCGGACGATGCCGTCCTTCACGAGCTGGTCGAAGGCGCGGACGGTCTCCTCGAGCGGGGTCGACTGGTCGTCGAAGTGCGCGTAGTAGAGGTCGATCCGGTCGGTGCCGAGGCGCTGCAGGCTGGCACGGGCGGCAGCGGCGACGGTGTCCGCGCCGAGGCCCTGGAACTGCGGGTGCTGCGAGCCCTTCGTGGCGATGACGACGTCGTCACGCTTGCCCGAGGCCGCGAGCCACGAACCGATCACCCGCTCGGACTCGCCGCCCTCGTTGCCGGGGGCCCACGCGGAGTACACGTCGGCGGTGTCGATGAAGTCGCCGCCCGCCGCGGTGTAGGCGTCGAGGACCTGGTGGGAGGTCGACTCGTCCGCCGTCCACCCGAAGACGTTGCCGCCGAGGGCGAGGGGGAACACGTGGAGGTCGCTGGTACCGATGCGGGGCATACGGGGTCCTTTCGTGGTCGGGCGAGCGGTCCTCGGTGCGAACCGCTCCTCGGCCGACGCTATGCCCCGAGGCTTGACACGGCCCCGGTGGCAGCGGGTTGCATGGACCCATGACCGCACTCACCGATGCCCTCGCCGACCCTCGTTCCTCGGTGCGGCTGCAGGCCGTGATGGCCGCCGGGACCACCCCGGACGCGGCCGACCTCGACGTGCTCGTCGAGCAGTGCGCCGTCGAGCCGGACTTCTCCGTCCGCGACATGCTCACCTGGGCGCTGACTCGGCACCCGTCGGCCGACGTCGTCGCGCGGGTGGTCCCGTCGCTCACCCGTTCCGAGCCGCAGGCCCGCAGCCAGGCGCTGCACACGCTGTCGAAGGTCGGCGACCTGTCGGCCTGGCCGGCGGTGCGCCCGCTGCTCGCGGACCACGACGACGAAGTGCTCCGCGCGGCCTGGCGGACCGCCGTCGCGCTCGTGCCCGACGACGAGCGGGCCGACCTGGCCCGGACGTTGGCGGTACAGCTCGGGGTCGGTCCGCGCGAACGGCGGCTCAGCCTGTCGCGGGCACTGGTCGGGTTCGGTGAGGAGACGGTGGCGCCGGTGCTCGCGGCAGCTGCCGAGCGCGGCTCCGGTGCCGTGCGGGACCACGTCGCCGACACGGAGCGGCTGTTGCACGACCCGGACGCTGCGTCCGCGCTCGCTCTCGAGCGGGCTCGGCGCGAGGTGGCGCTCGGCCGGACCCGGTCCGCCAAGGGGTGAGTGCGGCCGTGGACGTCACCAGCTGACGGACGGGAGGCCCGTGGCGACGCCGCCAAGGGCCTCCCGTCCGTCACGGGGCGGGCCGGAGCCGGCTGCCGGGCTCGCGTGAGGTTCCACGACATGCCGTCGGTTCGTCGCCGAGGTTCCACGGAGGGCCCCTGAGCGCGCTGAGGTTCCGAGATTTCGGAACCTCAACGGGCGCGGGCGGGCGGGGCGGGCGGGGCGGGCGCGGGCGCACGGGCGGGCCCGCTCAGTCGGCGTCGGGGGCCAGCCAGATCGCGGACGCGGCGGCGGCGGGCAGGTCGACGAGCGCCTCGGCGCCGTCGGCCCCACGTCGGGAGACCGCGATGACGCCGGCGTAGTCCCGCACCCGCTCGACCCGCAGGTGGGTGCCGAGGCCGACCCCGAGCTCGTCGAAGTACCGCAGCAGCGAGGGGTCGTCGTCGGACACCCGGTCGACCGTGCCGCACGCACCGGGCTCGATCGCACCGAGCAGCGTGCCGAGCGTCGCGGGGACGGTGCCGTCCGCGGCGGGGATCGGGTCGCCGTGCGGGTCGTGCGTCGGGTGCCCGAGGTCGGCGTCGACCCGGTCGAGGAACCGCTCCGACACCGCGTGCTCGAGTGCCTCGGCCTCGGTGTGGACCTCGTCCCAGGTGTAGCCGAGGCGGGACACCAGGAACGACTCGATCAGCCGGTGCCGTCGGACCATCGCCACGGCGACCTGGTGCCCGAGCGGCGTGAGCACGACGCCGTAGTACGGGGTGTGCTCGATGAGGCCGTCGCGGTCGAGCTTCTTGAGGTTGCCGGACACCGTCGAGGCCGACACCTTCAGCGTCGCCGCGATGTCCCGCGTGGCCAGTCCGGCGCCACCGCGCTCCCCGGCCTTCCAGATGAGCTTGACGTAGTCCTCGGCCATGGTCGACAACGAGGGCAGGCGCATACCGCCAATCGTACGGCTGCACTGGTACAACCGGGACGTGCACCAACCCCGTCGCCGCCGCTGGCCGGTCCCGCCCTCGCTGCTCGTCGGCCTCGCGCCGCTCGTGGTGTTCGCAGCGATCAGTGCGTGGCGGTCGCGCCCGAGCGACGACTACCCGACCCTCGGCCAGACGGTGGACAGCGTCGTCCGGTCCCTGGTCGTCCCCGAGGGCATCGCCGCCGTCGCACTCGCCGTGGTCGTCACGGGACTCGGGTGGTGGCGGATCGCGACCGTCGACCGCACCCGGACACCGCTGCGCTGGTCGGCACTGGCTCCGGCTCTGGTCCTGGTGGTGTGCGTGGTGCGCCTGCCGTTCATCGACTGGGCAGCGTTGCCCGTGCGCTACTTCCTGCTGCTCACCGTCGGGGTGCTGTTCGTCGGGGTGTTCGAGGAGCTGATGGCGCGGGGAACGCTGCTGGTCGGGCTCCGGCGCCGGGTGCCCGAGTTCGGCGTGTGGGCGCTGTCGTGCGTGCTGTTCGGGCTGCTGCACCTGCTCAACGCGCTCGCCGGGGCCGGCATCGGACCGACGCTGGTCCAGGTCGTGTTCGCGGCGTCGTTCGGCTCCACGCTCTACGTCGCTCGCCGGGTGACCGGGTCACTGCTCGTGCCGGTGCTGCTGCACGCGTTCTGGGACTTCGGGTCGATCGGGTACTCCGCGACCGCCGATCCGTCGGACACCGGTCGGCTCGTGGGCCTCGGGCTGATCGGCCTGTTCTCGTTCCTGGTGCTGGCGTTCGGGATCGTCGCGGGCGGCATGGTCGCGTGGCGCGACGACCGTCCGCGTCGCCTGGCGAAGCGCTGGCGTTCGGTGCCGCCGATGGCGGCGTTCGCCCTGGAGGCCCGTGGCTTCGAACCCGCACAGCCTGCGGTCCGGTTCACCTCGCGGTAGACCCCCGTTCGCGCGCTGGCAACCGCCTCTCCTTACCGTCGTGGTGATTCCAAGTCGGTACCAAGAGAGGAGCGCCGCTCGGTCCCCGAGCGGCCACCACACATGCGCAGAACCGCTGTCCGCGGGGTGACCGTCGCCGTCGCCGCGACCGCACTCGTGCTCGGGACACCCCTCGTCGCCGAGGCGGCCACGACGTACCCGAGCGACTCCGCCAAGCCCGACCTCGTCTCGCTGCTGAGCGGGTACGACCAGTTCTGGACGTCGAGCGGCGCCAACGACCTGCACGGCACCGTCGTCGACCCGGCCACGCTGGCGAAGAACGACCAGCTGACCTCGTGGATCAACCAGAACGCCACCGCGGCGCAGCAGTTCACCGCGCTGCAGGACTCCGAGTACCAGAACGCCACGAACACCGCCTACGACCAGTCCTCCACGGTCGCCCAGGGGCTCGGCGACGTGCTCGAGAAGGCGTACGTGCGGGGCCGGCTCGACGGCGCCCTGCCGTTGACGAGCGCGGTCATCAACAGCTCGAACGGCAGCACCGGCGCGTACGTGAGCACCGGGACCGCGAAGGCCCACTACAGCTACCCGCGCCCCTACCTGCCCGCGACCACCACCGCGACGCTCCCCGCGACCGACGACCAGACCGGCTGCGCCCCCGCGACGGTGAACGCCTCGTCGGTCTCCGCCAACCGCGCCGGCAAGGCGTGGGCCTCGGCCGACGGCACGCTCGACATCACCCGCGTCCCGGTCGCCACGGACACCACGCACGAGTTCTCGCCGAACGACGTCGTCCTCGACGCCGGCTACGGCACCGCGGGCATCTGCACGGGCGGCTCGTACCCCAGCGGACACACCACCACGGCGTACCAGGCCGGCATCACCCTGGCGACGCTCGTCCCCGAGCTCGCGCCGGAGATCCTCGCCCGCACGTCGGAGAACGGCAACGACCGCATCGTCCTCGGCGTGCACTACCCGCTCGACATCATGGGTGGGCGCATCGACGGCGAAGCCGCCCTCGCAGCCCGCTGGTCCGACACCCAGTACCGCACCGACGTGCTCGAGCCCGCTCGCGCCGAGCTCGTGCGGTACCTCGAGCAGCAGTGCGGCGACACCCTGGCGAAGTGCATCGCCGAGGAGAAGCCCTACACGGACAACCCCTACGGCGGGAAGGCGATCCCCGGCGGCACCGCCCAGATCGTCACCGACCGTGCCTCGGCCGTGCGGGTCTACCAGGAGCGCATGACCTACGGCTTCGCGAAGACCGGGACCGCCGGCCAGGCGCCCTCCGTCCCCGCCGGCGCGGAGAACCTGCTCCGCACCACGTTCCCGACGCTGACGGACGCCCAGCGCACGTCGGTGCTCGCCCAGACGGAGATCGACTCGGGCTACCCGCTCGACCAGACCGGCACGGCGAACGGCTCGTGGGAGCGACTCGACCTCGCCGCCGCGACGAGCGCGACCGTGTCGGTCGCCTCCGACGGTGCCGTGGAGGTCTTGTCGACCGGCGGCACCGCGCGGGTGCTGACCGGTGTCCTCACCGCGCCGCACGGATCGTCGGTCGCAGCCGGGTCGAAGCTGGCGCTGGCCGGCACGGGCTTCACCGCCGGCACGACGCTGTCCGTCGTCCTGCACTCCGACCCCGTCACGGTGGGCACCCTGACCGTCGCCGCCGACGGCACGGTCGCCGGCACCGTGACGATCCCTGCCGGCACCGCCACCGGTGCGCACACGGTCGACCTGGTCGCCAGCACGGGCGACTCGGTGCTGGCCGCACCACTCGCCATCACCGTCACCCCGGCGGCGGCGACCGGCGGGACGGGAACGGGATCCGGCACCGGCGGGACGGGCACGGGTGGGACGGGCACCGGCGTGGCGACCGACCCCGGCGCGACCACGGGCGGCACCGGCATCCACCTGCCGGTCGTCAGCGGCTGACCCCTCGCACCACCGCACCACCGATGCGACCGGCCGGTGCCCGCACCCCGCGGGCACCGGCCCCCACCGCTCTCCACCCCCTCGCCCTCCCCCTTCTCCGCTCTCCACTCCTCCCCGCTCGCCACCTTCCTCGGAGCCACGTCATGCGCACGCGCACCATCTGGACCACCGCCGGTGCCACCCTCGCCGTGCTCGCCGCGGCCGGGCTCGTCACGACCGCGCTCCTCGGCAGCGACCGCACCGCCGCCGCACCGGTGACGACCCCGGCCACTGCCGCGCCCGCGGTCCCGCACGTCGACGCCGCGGCGGTCGCGAAGCTGCCGGAAGCGCAGTACTCCGCCGTCATCGCCGGCCTGATGCCCTTCGACCGCACCGTGCGGTCGGACACCGTGTTCCACCTGCCCGCGGACGCACCCCTGTTCGGTGCCCACCGCGACCGCCCGGTCGCCCGTCTCGCCGCGCAGGACTTCCTGCGGCAACCGACCACCGTCGTCGGGGTCGAACGCGACGGCGACTGGGAGCTCGTCCTCACCCCTGCTCGCCAGCAGCTGCCGTCAGCCGCGGGGACCACCGGCGCCGCCGCGCAGACCGCCGCGTGGGTGCCGGTCCGCGCGCTCCGGGAGACGGCGACACCGCGCTCCCGGATCGTGATCTCGACGACCGACCAGACCGTGTCCGTCGTGAACGCAGCCGGCACGACCCTGCAGCGCTTCGACGCCGGAGTCGGCACGGCGGACACCCCGACGCCGACGGACGTGACCGGGTACCTCGAGCAGCGCTACGTCGACCCGGCCCAGGGCACGGGGGACCACCCGATCCAGCTCACGTCGCTGCACTCGGGCGCCGCCGACGAGCCGTACGTTGGCCACGACGGCGGGCTGATCGGCCTGCACTGGAACGCCACGACCTCGGGCACGGTGTCGCACGGCTGCGTCCGGCTCGACGCCGATGCCGTCGCCGCGGTCAACGCACTGCCGCTCGGCACCCTCGTCACCGTCGAGTGACCCGCCGCTGACGCCTCAGGGCTTGCGGCCGACGGCGAAGACCCGACGGAACGGGTACACCGTGCCGTGGGCGCTCGCCGGGTACGCCTCGCGCAGCGCCACCCGGTACCGCTCGACGTAGTCCGCCGTCAGCGCACCGCTCGGGTCGGCGGCGTCGAGGGCAGCCAGTGCCGGTCGCAGCCCGGTGCCGCGCACCCAGTCGAGCACCGGGTCCTCGCCCGGCAGCAGCTGCGCGTAGGTCGTCTCCCACGCGCGGGCCGCGAACCCGGCGTCGAGCATGATGCCGAGGTAGCCGGCGGGGTCGAGCACCGGGTCCTCGCGCAGCACGCCGTCGAGCGCGGAGGCCCACGGCCCGGAGGCCCCGATCGACCGCATCAGCGCGTGCGACGGCGACCCGAAGTTGCCCGGCACCTGCATCGCGAACCACGATCCGGACGGCATCGCGTCGAGCCACCGCGGCAGCAGCGCCACGTGCGACGGCACCCATTGCAGCGCCGCGTTCGTCACCACGACGTCGTCGGTCGGCCCGGGCGTCCAGTCCTCGATCGCACCGAGCTCGAACGACAGGTTCGGCAGGCCCGCCAGAGCGGGGTCGGCCGCAGCCGACGCGAGCATCTCCGCCGAGCTGTCGATCCCGACCACCGGCGACGAAGGCCACCGCGCTGCCAGCGTGGCGGTGAGGGACCCGGGACCGCAGCCCAGGTCGACGACGCGCCGCGGGGCCTCCCGTCCATCGTCCGCTGGCCACGCGACCTGCGCGACCAGGTCGTGGAAGGGGCGCCCGCGGTCGTCCGCGAACGCGGCGTACCGCGACGGGTCCCAGCGCACCGCTACAGCTCGACCTCGAAGGGGGCGGTGCGCACGAGCTCGTGCACGCCGGAGATGACCTCGCTCGGACGGAACGGGTAGCGGTCGATCTCGGCCTGGTCGCTGATGCCCGTCAGCACGAGGACGGTGTGCAGCCCCGCCTCGATGCCGGCCTGCACGTCGGTGTCCATCCGGTCGCCGATCATGCCGGTGTTCTCGGAGTGCGCGCCGATGCGGTTCATCGCCGAGCGGAACATCATCGGGTTCGGCTTGCCGACCACGTACGGCTGCTTGCCGGTCGCCTTCTCGATCATGGCGGCGATCGCACCCGTGGCGGGCAGGACGCCTTCGGCCGACGGGCCGGTGGCGTCGGGGTTCGTGACGATGAAGCGGGCGCCGTCGCGGATCAGGCGGACGGCCTTGGTGATCGCTTCGAACGAGTAGTTGCGGGTCTCGCCGACGACGACGTAGTCGGGGGCGGTCTCGGTCATGATGAACCCGGCTTCGTGCAGGGCGGTGGTCATGCCGGCCTCGCCGATGACGAACGCCGAACCGCCGGGCATCTGGGACTTGCAGAAGTCGGCGGTGGCGAGGGCGCTCGTCCAGATGCGCTCCTCGGGGACGTGCAGGCCCGAGCTCCGGAGCCGGGCGCTGAGGTCACGCGGCGTGAAGATCGAGTTGTTCGTCAGGACGAGGAACTCGGTGCCCTCGTCGAGCCACTGCTGGATGAGCTCGGGGGCACCGGGGAGGGCCTGGTTCTCGTGGACGAGCACGCCGTCCATGTCGGTCAGCCAGCACTCGACGTCGTCGCGGGTCGCCATGGCCTCACCCTACTGCGCACGGCCGACGGGCCGGCCCGTCAGACGGGTTCCTTCGAAGGGGCCGGGAGGCGCGGATCGGCTCTTGCGCGTCGGCTCCGGACCCGAGATGGTCGAGTCACCGAACGCCACTCGGCTTTGCCCTAGGCTTTTCGGGACACGTACCGAATCAAGGAGAACCCGCCGTGCTCGTCGAACCCGGATCCCCGACCGCCACGCCCCGCCCCGCTGCGGTGCCGGACCTGGAAGCGGCTCCCGATCTGGTCGAGGCGACACCGCGACGACGTCGGGGCCGGCCCAACGTGCTGAGCCGCGAGCAGGTGATCGACGCCGCGACGGCGATCGCGAACGAGGACGGCCTCGACCGCCTGTCGTTCCGTGCGCTCGGGGTGCGGCTCGGCGTCGCGCCGATGACCGTGCACCGGACCATCGGCGGCCTCGACGACCTGCACGGTGAACTCGTCCGTCGCACCGTCGACGAGTTCACCGCCACCTTCGTCTGGCCGGACGAGTGGCACGCCGTGGTGCGCACCTTCGCCACGACGTTCCGCGACCTGATGCGCACCCACCCCCTGGTGCTCGAGTCGCACAGCCGGCGCGGGGCCCTGGTGTCCACCGAGTCCGACGCCGTCGTGGCGAAGGTCGTCGGGGCGCTCCGCTCCGCCGGGCTGGCCGATGCCGAGGCGATGTACGCGTTCTTCGTCGTGTACGACTTCGTGGTCGGGCACACCTCGGTGGAGATCGGGCGGGGCGATGCCGAGGCCGGGCGTCCCGAGCGGCACGCGCTCGTCGGGGAGCTCCTGGGGGAGCACTCGTACGACGCCCGCTTCGCGCTCGGGCTCGACGTCCTCGTCGCCGGGATCGAATCGCGCGTCCGCTGAATTTCGGTACGCTTCCCAACAAAAAAAGATGTGAGATACCGTCTTTCACGATGTCCACTCAGTACCAATCCCCACAGTCTTCCGTTCCGCAGCCCTACGGTTCCGTCCCGCACCGCACGAACACCCTCGCGATCATCTCGCTCGTCGCGGCGTTCGTCGCACCGCTGATCGGGTTCATCCTCGGTCTCGTCGCGATGCCGCAGGCGCGCAGACGATCCGAGGGGGGCCGCGGCCTCGCGCTCGCCGCGGTCATCGTCGGTGGGGTGGTCACGCTGCTGTACATCGGGCTGTTCGTGACGATCGCGGTCCTCGCGGCGAACGCCCCCGATCCGACGTACTCGTACTGACCGACCACGCACGTCGATCATGAGCACCACCGATCCGGCCGCCGCCCTCCGTGCGAAGGCCGCCGCGCAGCAGGGCAGCGCCCGTGCACTGGTCATGACGATCGTGTGGGCGGCGCTCCTGCTCGCCGTCGGCGTCGTCGTCGGGTACGCGCTCGGGTCCGTCCTCGGCACCATCCGGGACATGACCGTCAACAGCGTGTTCTCGGACACGCCGGACCCGGAGTACCCGTGGTGGGCGATGCCCGTCGCGGTCACGGGGTCGATCGTCACGTTGGGCATGTACTCGAAGTGGAACCACCGCTTCGCAGGCCGGGCGTCGGAGTTCGTCGGGGTGGGACCGGTGAGCATCTGGCTCGTCGGCGCCGCAGCCGGGCTCTGGTGGACGACCGCGACGCAGTGGGCGCCCGTCGACCGCGTCGGGACCACCGTCGACCCGGCGTTCGGCCGCGACGAAGTCTGGGGCATCGGCGGCTGGATCTGGTACGCCGCTGCGTGGTGGATCCCCGCACTGGTCACCGCGCTGGCGCTGGTCGCCCTGATCGGCGGGACGGTCGCACGCCGCGGGCAGGGCGGCCGACGCGGTCGGCTCGAACAGCTGCTGCGTGCGGGGCGCCGGGTCGACGGGATCGTCACCGCGGTCAGCGGCTCGACCGCCCACGACGCCTCCTTCACGCTGCTGCGCTGGACCTTCACGTTCACGGACCTCCAGGGACAACAGCGCTGGGTCGACCGGACCGAGGGGTTCGGCGACGGAACCGGCCCGGTGCTCGGAGCGACCGTCGTCGTCGTGTTCGACCCGACCCGTCCGAGTGATCGGAAGCGCATCTTCGCGGCGACGAACGCCGGTGCCGTGCCGGAGGACTTCCTCCGCCCGGGTACGCAGTGACACCGTGACGCGGCGGGCGTTCGGCTGGACCACGTTCGTCGGACTCGCGCCGACCGGCCCGGTTCGCCGCGGCTCTACCCTGGAGGCGTGACCGACGAGCCCGCCCCGACGCACGAACTGACGACGAACGGCGTCGGCCCGCACCCGGAGCCCTGGCCGGACGACCCGCGGCTCGACCCGGAGCTGCTGGCGGCGGGGGACTCGCGGAACGTGCTCGACCACTTCCGGTACTGGTCGATGGACGCCATCGTCGCCGAGCTCGACACCCGCCGGCACGCGTTCGACGTGGCGATCGAGAACTGGCAGCACGACCTGAACATCGGGTCGATCGTGCGGAGCGCCAACGCGTTCCTGGCCGGCACGGTGCACATCATCGGGCGGCGGCGCTGGAACAAGCGCGGCGCGATGGTGACCGACCGGTACCAGCACGTCCGGTACCACCCCGACGTGCAGGCGTTCCTGGCCGCGATGGCCGAGGAGCAGCGCCCGGTGATCGCGATCGACAACACCCCTGGCGCCGATCGCATCGAGACCGCGGCGATCCCGGAGCGGTGCGTGTTCCTGTTCGGCCAGGAGGGCCCCGGGCTCACCGACGAAGCGGTGGCCGGGGCGTCCGGGCACCTGGAGATCACGCAGTTCGGGTCGACGCGGAGCATCAACGCCTCGGCGGCGGCTGCGATCGTCATGCACAGCTGGATCGTGCAGCACGCGGCGCCTGCCGACGCGACTTCGTGAGCAGAAATGGTCGGGTACGGGCCCTGGACCCGACCATTTCTGCTCACGAAGCGGGCGGGGCGGACGCGGGACGGGCCTCCCGGCAGCCGCGTCAGCGCGGGGCGGTCGTGCGGCGAGCGACCAGGCGGGGCTCGACCAGGGACTCGGTGGCGGCCAGCCCCGGGTCGGCGATGCGGGCGAGCAGGCGCTCGCCGGCGCCGCGGCCGATCTCGACGCTGCGGTCGTCGATGCTGGTCAGGCCGACGTAGCGCGTGGCGGCGACGGGGGTGTCGTCGTAGCCGATGACGGAGACGTCCTCGGGGACCCGGAGTCCGCGTTCGGCGAGTTCGGACAGTGCTCCGAGGGCCATCACGTCGTTGGCGGCGAACACCGCGGTGACGTCGGGGTGCTCGTCGAGCAGGGCGCCGAGGGCGCGGGATCCGGCCTCTTCGGTGGGTTCGCCGGGAAGGACCACGACGGCGACCGTCGCGCGGTCGCCCGCTCCTGGCGCCCCGGCTGCTGCGCCCTCGAACCCTGCGCGGCGTTCCTTCGACGCTGCCGAGCTCGCTCCCACGAAGCCGAGCCGCGTGTGGCCCAGCGCGAGCAGGTGCTCCGCGGCCATGCCGCCGCCGGCCCGGTCGTCGTTCGCCACGGTGTCCGCGCGGGGGATCGACACGCGCCCGCCGGCGATGACGACCGGCATCGAGGCCGGGATCGCCAGGTCGGTGTCGGGTTCGCCGGCGATGACGATGCCCTCGACGCGCATGGACAGGAAGCCCTCGACCGGCGAGGCGTCGAGCCCCGTGTTCAGGAACCGGTCCGCGACGACGAGACGGTGACCCTGGTCCTGCAGGGCCTCGCGCAGCCCGGTGAGCAGGTCGACGAACCACTGATTCCGGAAGTCGTCGAGGACCACGCCGACGGTGCGGCTGCGGGTGCCGGCGAGGGACACCGCGGCAGTGGAGGGCCGGTAGTCGAGCTCCTGGATCGCCGTGAGCACGGCGGCTCGGCGCTGGTCACTCACCCGGGGGGAGCGCTGCAGCACCAGGGAGACGAGGGACTTCGAGACCCCGGCGCGCGCGGCGACGTCGTAGATGGTCGCGGGTTTGCCGTCTCCCATGATGCGCTTCGACCTCCGTTGGTTCGTCCGTCGATCGTAGCGGTTGACGTGACATGCGCGGGGTGGGGGGTGGGTCGCGGGGGTCGGTGCGCTTCGTGAGCAGAAATGGTCGGGTCCGTGGTGCGGACTCGACCATTTCTGCTCACGATGTGCGCGTGGTCACTCCTCCACACGGGAGGCCCGGGGCACGTTGTGCACGGAAGGTGCGTTCGCGCGTGTGGACCTTGCGCGGGGGCGCGAGTGTGGACGGCATGCGAGCACGCCCACTTCCACCCCGGCTCCGGTACCGGTCGTTCGACGTCAGGGCCGCCGACCGTGCGGGTGTCAGCCGCCAACGACTCCGACGGCGAGACCTGTTCCGGCCGACCCGATCGATCCGCTGGGCGCGGGGACGCCCACCCGACGGCGTCGAACGGATCCGGGCGTTCCGGCCGGTCCTGCTGCCCGGACAGTTCGTCAGCCACCTCTCGGCAGCTGTGCTGTGGGAGCTGCCGGTACCCGTCGGTGCCGCAGGGCCGGTGCACATCACGAGTCTGATCCCCGCGGCCCAACCACGTCGGACCGGAGTCGTCGGACACCGCATCACCGCTGACCGGGCTGCCGTCGCCGAGCGCTGGGGGATGCCCGTGAGCACTCCGGCGGCGCTGTGGGTCGACTGCGGTGCGCTCCTGAGCATCGATCAGCTCGTTGCACTGGGCGATGCGATCGTCACGATCCGGCGGTGTGCAACGACGATCGACGACCTGCGCGGAGCGCTCGACCGGGCCGGGGCGCGCGCAGGAGTCCGGAAGCTGCGGGTGGCGCTCGAGCTCGTGCGGGTCGGGGCGGGCTCGCCGCGGGAGACCCTGGCGCGACTGACGATCGTGCGTGCCGGATTGCCCGAGCCGGAGCTGCAGGTCGACGTGCTCGACGAGGCCGGGCGCTTCGTGGGGCGTGTCGACATGGCGTACCCGCAGCAGCGCATCGTGATCGAGTACGAGGGGGACCAGCACCGGACCGACGCCGAGCAGTGGGGTCGTGATCTGCGGCGCTACCGCGATCTCGAACAGCTCGGCTGGGCGGTCGTGCGGTGGACGAAGTCGGACCTGGGCGTGCACGTGTCCGGCGCCGTCGACCACCTGAGGGAACTGCTCGTGCGCCGCGGGTAGCGTCCGCGGCATGGCGACGCTGCTCATCACCGGGGCCGCAGGACGCATCGGGGCGGCTCTCCGGCCCAGGCTCCTGACGGCCGGACACGACCTCGTCCTGCTCGACGAACGGACGCCCGACGACCCGGTCGTCGCCGGGGAGCGGTTCGTCTCCGGCTCGGTGAACGACCCCGCTGCGCTGGACGTCGCGCTCGCCGGGGTGGACACCGTGGTGCACCTGGCCGGCATCCCGACCGAGGCCGCGTGGGGCGACCTGCTCGAGGCGAACCTGACCGGCACGAAGAACGTGCTCGAGCGTGCGGCGGCGAACGGTGTGTTCCGGGTGCTGCTCGCGAGCTCGATCCACGCGGTCGGCCGGGTCCCCGAGCCGCTCGACGAACCGGGCAGCGTGCCGGGCGACCGACTGCCGCGGCCGGACACCTACTACGGCGTGACGAAGGCGGCGATGGAACTGCTCGGCAGCCTGTTCGCCGACCGGTACGACATGTCGATCGTCTCGGCGCGCATCGGGGCCTTCGGGGAGCAGCCGTCGTCGTCGCGAGCGCTCCTGATGTGGAGCTCGCCCGACGACCTGGCGCGCCTGGTGCTCGCGACCGTCGACCTGCGCGAACCGGGGCACCACGTCGTGTGGGCGCTGTCGCAGAACACCGGGTCGCCGGCCGACCTGACCGCGGGTGAGGCGATCGGCTTCGTCCCGCGCGACGACGCGTCCCGCGCGCTCGACCCCGACGCTCGGGCGGACCTGCCGCCGGAGGACCTGCGGTTCCTCGGCGGCGAGATGGTGTCGTTGCCCCTCGGGCGCAGCACTTCGTGAGCAGAAATGGTCGGGTGGCCTGACGCCACCCGACCATTTCTGCTCACCAAGCGAACGCGGCCCCCCGCTACCCGATCAGGCTCGGGCGCAGGTCGCGCAGTGTGCGGGAGCGGGTCTGCCGCGCCGTGACCACGAAGGACACGAGCAGCGCCCCGAGCAGCCAGCAGAGCAGCACACCCGCGTCGGACCACGCGGCGCCGAGGTTCCCGCCGTACATCGTCTGCCGGATCGCGTCGACCGAGTACGTCATCGGCAGCGCGAAGTGCAGCGCGGCCAACGGCCCCGGCAGCGTCTGCCACGGGAACGTCCCGCCGGCGGTGACGAGCTGCACGAGCATGAGCACCAGGCCGAGGAACTGTCCCACCGACCCGAGCAGCACGTTGAGCGCCATGATGACCGCCGCGAAGGTCGCCGAGGCGAGCACCATGATCCCGATCGTGCCGCTGACGTGCACCACGTTCAGGTCGAGGGCGAACCGCACGATGAAGAACAGCGCCACCATCTGCACCAGGCCGAGCAGCGCCGGGGTCAGCCAGCCGCCGAACACCACCGCGAGGGGCTTCCGCACCGCGGTGATCGCCCGCTTCGAGATCGGCTTGAGGATGAGGAACAGCGCGTACATGCCGATCCAGGCCGCGAGCGAGATGAAGAACGGCGCGAGGCCGGCGCCGTAGTTCGACGCCGCGGCGACGTTGTCGTCCCCGACCTTCACCGGGTCGGAGATGACCGAGGCCTGCGACTCCCGCTCCGAGGCGTTCGACGCGGGGATCTTCGTGCGGCCCTCGTCGAGCGACGCGGCGAGCTTCGCGGACCCGGTCTTCAGCTCGTCCAGCCCCGATGCGAGCGACGAAGCACCTTCGTCGGCGGACGCTGCGCCCGTGGCGAGTGACGAAGCACCTGACGACAGCGTGGGTGCGGCGGTCGCGAGCGCAGACGTGCCGGCTGCCACCTGCGAGGCGCCCGACGAGAGCGTGGACGCCCCGGTCGCCGCCGACGCGATGCCGGAGGACAGCTCGGGAGTCGCGGCCGCCAACGACGAGGTACCGGCCGCGACCTGGGCCGATCCGTCGCGGAGCTGGTCCACCGACGACTTCGCGGTGGCGTAGGTCTTCTTCGCCTGTGCGCCCGTGGTGTTCACCTGCGTGACGGCATCCGTGACGGTGGCGGTCAGCGCGGCCTGCTGCTCCTCGGTGAGTTCGACGCCCTCGGGCAGGTTGTCGGTGATCCCGGCGAGCACGGTGTCGGCGTCGAGCGGCTGCAGTGCGTCGACGTCGGAGCTGTACCCGTCGATCTGGTCGGCGAGCCTCTTGTTGCCGGCGGCGACCTTCTGCGCCCCGTCGTTCAACTGCTGCGTCTGCGACGGCAGCGCCGCGGTCTGCTGCTGTGCGCTGGCCAGCCCGGACGCCAGGGTCGACGCCCCGGACGCCACCTGCTGCGCCCCACTGTCCAGCTGCTGGGTCTGCGACGGCAGGTCGGCCGTGCCGGACGCGAGCTCCGCTGCGCCGGACGACAGCTTGCCGGTACCGTCCGCCAGCTTGCGGGCCCCCGAGTCCGCCTTCGCGGTGCCGGAGGCGAGCTGGTCGGCCCCGTCGACGGCGTCGCCGAGGCTGTCGCGGACGTCCGCGAGCCCGACGAGCAGGGTCTTCGCCGCCTGCTTGCCGACGCGCTCGGCGACCGCGGTGCGCATGGTCTTGCCCGCCTGCTCGGCGATCGTCGAGGCCAGGTACGAGTTCGTGTCGGCCGTCGTCATGACGAGCTTCGCCTGCGTCGGGTCGTCGGACTGCGCGGACACCAGGTGCTCGGAGAAGTCGTGTGGGATCGTCACGACGAAGTCGTAGGTGCCGTTCCGCACGCCGGAGCGCGCGTCGGCGGCGCTGGTCTTCGTCCACTTGAAGTCGGCGCCGTCGATCGCCTCCTTCGTGACGTCGGTGCCGTAGTCGACCTGGTCGCCGTCGAGGGTGGCGCCGGCGTCGAGGTTGACGATCGCCGCGGGGATCTGGTCGAGCTTGGCGTACGGGTCGCGGTTCGCCCACAGGTACGCGCCGCCGTACAGCAGCGGCACGATCATCAGGGCGATGAACGCCAGTCGTGCGAGCGGGGTCGCGGTGAGTCGCGCCAGTTCGGCGCGGACGAGCGAGGTGGTGGTCACGGGGTTGCCTCCGTCGGGACGGTTGCGGATTCTGCGGTGACGGAAGGGCCGGACGGGAGGCCCGGCTCGGTTCCGTCGGACAGGGCCGCGTCGTCGGGACCCTCGGTCTGGAGCGCGGCGTGCGTCGCGGCGTCGTCGTGCGTCTGGATGGTGTCGAGCAGGGCCTCGACGGTCGCGGCTGCGGCCTTCGAGGTCACGAGCACGACGGTCACACCGCGACGGGAGACGTCACGGAGCACCGCGAACCACTCCTCGACGACGCCGCCGTGCCGTTCGGGTGCCGTGACGACGACGCCGGTCACGCCGTCGCGGAGCAGCGCGAGCTCGACGAGCAGTCGCACGCGCACGGCGGTCGGCACCCGCTGGACCGGGGTGTCCGCGTAGTGCCCCAGGCCGAGTTCCTCGAGCACGGTGTCGACGTGGTCGCGCGAGGGGCGCTGGGCGGCGAACGCGAGCTCCTCGCGCACGATCTGCTTGACGGTCATCACGGGGAAGGGCTCGGCGACGCCCGGGGTGTCGACGAGGGCGAAGGCGCGGCGCACGGCGGCGGCGTCCTCGTGCCCGTCGAGCAGCAGCCGCCCGGTGTCGGGCTGCATCCGGCCGCCGGCGACGAGCGAGGCGAGCACGGGGGCCTGCTCGGTCTCGACGGCGACGACCCCGGGACGTCCGGGTGCGGCGACGGCGGAGACGACGGGCAGTGCCGCGCCGGGCTCCTCGCCGATGCCGACGTGGTCCAGTTCGAGCGTCATGCGGGGTCCTTCACGGGGGAGTCAGCGGAGCCGGTGGCCGGGGCCGCGGGTTCGGACAGCAGTGCGGTGCGCCAGTCGATGCCGGCCATGCCGAGCGCCGACAGCACCACCATGCGCCGTCCGGCCTCGTCCGGGGTGCCCGACCGGGTCGCCTCGTCGAGGACGGCGATGCACGCACCCTCGACCAGGCGCCCGAGGGTGGCCGGGTCGACGTCATCGCGCATGGCGCCCTCGGCGATCCCGAGCGTGCACGCCTGACGGACCTGAGCGCGCAGGGGTGCGAACACCTCGGCGACGGGCTCGGCGAAGGGGCTGCGCACGGCGACCCGGGCCATCGAGCGGACGTGTGAGACCTCGGTCCAGAGGGTCACGGCGATCGCGGCGAGCCGGGCGGCCGGCGGCAGCTCCTGCAGGTCCGAGGTGGTCGGCATGGCCGCGGCGATGCGAGCCGCACCGGAGGTCACGACCTCGCGCACGAGGTCGTCACGTGACGGGAAATGTCCGTACACCGCGCGGCGCGAGAGTCCGGCGGCCGCGGCGATCGTCTCGATGGAGGCGTCCGGATCGCGTTGCAGGCACGTCCGTGCCGCGTCGAGGAGGGCTGCCCGGTTCTCGGTCGCGTCGCGGCGGGGTGCGCGTGCGGGGTGGGAAGCAGTGGTCACGAACCCCATCGTAATAACGTGCACACGGGTGTGCAACTTAACAGGAACACCGGCCCTCGAACGGGGGTGTCCCCCAAAGTGCGGACTGCCCTTTCTGAATGTAAGCGCATAACTTCACAGCAATCTCATGCGAACCACGGACTGAGCCTGGAGTGCCCTCTTTGAACCGTGCAACACCGAACCACGACCCGAACCCGAACTCCCACCGCATCGCACGCGTCCTGACCGCCGGCATCGCCGCCGTGGCCCTGACGTGCGGCGGCCTCGCAGTCGGGGGCGCGGCCTCCGCAGCTCCGACCGGGGTGTCGGTGGCCGACCTGAAGCTCTCCGCACCGCTGCGTGACGCCAAGCCCACCAAGACCGTCGCCGCCTTCGTGCGCACGACCGGCCAGGGTGCTCTCGAGGTGGACGCCGCCGCGAAGGGCGGTGACCTCGCCAAGTCGCGGACCCAGTCCTCGGCAGCGAAGAGCCGCGTCAAGGCGATCGAGTCGACCACCGCGGCCGTCCGCGCCGCCGTCAAGCGCGCCGACGCCGACTCCACCGAGCTCTACTCGACCGAGTACACCGTCCCCGGTGTCGCGGTCGTCGCCGACGTCTCCGCGCTGCAGGACATCGCGAAGCGCTCCGACGTCGAGAGCATCATCCCGCTCACGCCGAAGGAGATCGTCGAGCCGACGGTCAACGCCGACGCGAGCGCCGCGCCGTCCGGTGTGGACCCGAGCCTCGTGAAGCCGGGCGCCGACGGCGTCTCGCCGAAGAACGCCGCGAGCGACGTCTACACGCGCTCGCTCAACGCCTGGCAGCAGACCGGCCACACCGGCAAGGACGTCAACGTCGCCGTCCTCGACACCGGCCTGGACTACACGCAGGCCGACTTCGGCGGACCCGGCACCACCGCGGCCTACCAGCAGGCCCTGGCGAACGCCAGCTCCGGCGCCCCGGACCCCAGCCTGTACGACGCGTCCAAGTTCCTGGGCGGGTACGACTTCGCCGGTGCGACCTACAACGCCGACCCGACCGACCCGGCCTACGACCCGGTGCCGGCTCCGGACGACAACCCGATCGACGGCAAGGGCGGCGACCACGGCACGCACGTGTCCGGCTCGATCGCGGGCTACGGCTTGACCGCCGACAAGCAGCAGTTCGACGGCGACTACACCAAGCTCACCACGCAGCAGGTGCAGGACATGTGGATCGGTCCGGGCACCGCGCCCGAGGCCGGCCTCTACGCCCTCAAGGTGTTCGGTGACGGCGGCGGTTCGACCGACGTCACGGGCGCCGCGCTCGACTGGGTCGGCCAGGCGCTCACCGAGGGCAAGGACATCAACGTCCTGAACCTGTCGCTCGGCTCCGACTACGGCGCACCGGACGACCCCGACAACGCCAAGATCGACGCGCTGACCGCCCGCGGGGTGCTCCCCGTGATCGCCTCGGGCAACGCCGACGACTTCACCGACATCGGTGGCTCGCCGGGCAACGCCGAGGGTGCGCTCACCGTCGCCGCGAGCGCCACCGGTCAGTCGTTGTACGACGGCGTGCAGGCCACGGCCCCCGCGAACGTCGCGAAGACCTACCGCTCGCAGTACTCGTCCAACTTCACGGGCACGCTGCCGGTCGAGGGTGACGTGGTCGTCCCGACCACGAACATCGACGGCTGCGCCGCGTTCAGCCCCGAGGAGGCCGCGAAGATCGCCGGCAAGGTCGTCTGGCTGAAGTGGACGGACGGTGCGCTCGAGTGCGGCTCCGGCGTGCGCTTCAACAACGTCGAGGCCGCCGGCGGCACCGGTGTCCTGCTGGCGGGCACGATCAACACGTTCGCCTCGGGCATCGCCGGGAACGCGACCATCCCCGGTGCCGAGCTGACGCTGGATGCCGCCACGGGCCTCCAGGCCGCTGCCAAGGCGGGGACCCTGCACGTGCGCTTCGCGGACGAGCTCAAGGGCTTCGAACTCGCCACCGACCCGGAGGCCGTGAACACGCTCGCCGGGTTCACCAGCCGCGGCGTGCACGGATCGTTCGGCGACATCGTCAAGCCGGACATCGCCGGCCCCGGGGTCAACGTGATCTCGGCGGCCAACGGCACCGGAGACGGACGCATGTCGATGAGCGGTACGTCGATGGCCACGCCGGACGTCGCGGGCATCGCGGCGCTGACGTTCCAGTCCCACCCGACGTGGAGTGCGCCGCAGGTCAAGGCCGCACTCATGAACACGGCGACGCACGACGTCGAGGACGGCGACGGCACCGCGACCCTGCTCCGCCAGGGAACGGGACGCGTCGACGCGCTGCAGGCGGTCACGGCCGACACCACCGTCCGCAGCGTGGAGAACGGCCAGCTCGTCACCGCGTCGTACGGCGTGGTCGAGGTCTCCGCGAAGACCAGCGAGACCCGGTCCCTGCTCGTCGAGAACACCGACTCCACGGCGCACACGTACGACGTGGCCTACCAGGCCCAGGTCGACCAGCCCGGCGTCGCCTTCTCGCTGAGCACGAAGCGCGTCACGGTCCAGCCGGGCCGTGGTGCCGTCGTGACCCTCGCCGTCACGATCGCCGACCCGACCAAGCTCCGCCGCGTCATCGACCCCACCCAGGAGTCGGTGCAGAACGGCTACGAACGCGAGTTCGTCGCCGCTGCGAGCGGGCTCGTCACCTTCACGCCGACCGACACGACGACCGATCCGCTGCGGATCGGGACGTACATCGCGCCGAAGCCGGTGAGCGCGGTCCGCGGTGGGGGCGTCTCGTACACGGGCTCGCAGAAGACCGCCGACCTGCCGCTGCGCGGACAGACGGTCGACCAGGGCACGGCGACGACCGGCTACCACGCCGCGGTCGCACCGTTCGTGCTCGGTGGGACCGACGGGCAGGAGACGTTCCCGGAGGGTTCGGCGTCGCAGTCGCTCAAGGCCGCGGACATCCGGGCCTTCGGGGCGAGCTTCGACAAGCCCTCCGGCACCCTGGCGTTCGGCATCCAGACCGCCGGCCCCGACGCCAACCCCGGCGCCGTGACCAACGTCGAAGTGCTCATCGACACGAACCGCGACGGTGAGCCGGACTACCTGGTGTACGACGCCAAGTCGGCCACCATCGACGCGACGCTCGCCACGACGGTGGACCTGGCGACCGGCAAGGTCGTCGACGCCCAGCCGCTCAACGGCGGTGCGCCCGGCCAGGACGTCAACACCTTCGACAGCACCGTGAAGGTCCTGACGGTCGACGCCGCCACGATCGGCGCCACGAAGACGTTCTCCTACTCGGTCCTGACCGAGTCGGCGTACGCCCCTGGTGCGGCGACGAGCGGTTCCTCGGTCGTGGACGAGACGTCCGAGGCGGCGTTCAACCCCGAGAAGCCGACCCTGACCTTCGCGCAGGGCGGGACGACGGGCGTGCTCTTCGCCGACCAGGGTTCGCTCCAGGTCACGCGGTCGCCCGGTGTCGCCAGCGCTCGGATCCTGCTGCTCCACCTCGGCAACGCGGTGGGCAACCAGGCCCAGAGCGCCACGGCGACGTGGGTCGCCCCGACGCTGCAGCTGCAGAAGGGCAGCGGCGTCTCGGTGGCCGGCACGGCGAAGGTCGGGTCGAAGCTCAAGGCGGGCCACGGCAACTGGGACGGCACGGGTGTCACGTACTCGTACCAGTGGCTCCGTGACGGCAAGGCCGTGACGACCGCCAAGAGCTCGTCGTACACGCTCGTCGCCGCGGACGCCGGTCACCGCTTCTCGGTGCGCGTCGTCGCCTCGGCGAAGGGGTACCAGGACGGCACCGCGACCTCGGGGCAGACCGCGGTGGTCGCGCGGCGGTGATCGCACGGTGGTGATCGCGCGCTTCGTGCGCACTGCCGACTGAGCAGAAGACGTCGGGTTCGAGTTTCGGACCCGACGTCTTCTGCTCACGGAACGCGACGGGGACCTCCGTGGACGCGGTATCAGGACAGGTAGTTAGACAAACTAGTTACACGGTGCCAGGGTTGCAGCATGCAGAACACGCTGAACCAGCTCCGGGCCAACCCGACCGAGTGGCGCCGTCGTGGGCTCACGCCGCCGGACGTGGTCCAGGCGATGATCGAGCAGCGTCTCGCCGAGCCCGGCTACTCGCAGCCCGTCGGCGACCCGTCGTACCAGGACTTCTTCCGCGCCTGAGCGCTGACCGCTTGCATGCGCCAGGTGGCGCGGAGGTGACCGTCCGATAGACTCGGGTGGACCACCGGCCCGCCTGGTCGCGTGAGGTCCTCCGCCAACGTGAGGAGAACCAGATGCCCGCAGCAGTCATCATCGGAGCCCAGTGGGGCGACGAGGGCAAGGGGAAGGCCACCGACCTCCTCGGCTCCCGCATCGACTACGTCGTGAAGTTCAACGGCGGCAACAACGCCGGCCACACCGTCGTCGTCGGCGGCGAGAAGTACGCGCTCCACCTGCTGCCCTCCGGCATCCTCACGCCCGGCGTGACGCCGATCATCGGCAACGGCGTCGTCGTCGACCTCGAAGTCCTGTTCCAGGAGCTCGACGCGCTGAAGGCCCGCGGCGTCGACACCTCGAAGCTGCTCGTGTCGGCGAACGCCCACGTCATCACGCACTACCACCGCACGATCGACAAGGTGACCGAGCGGTTCCTCGGCAAGCGCCAGATCGGCACCACCGGCCGCGGCATCGGCCCGACCTACGCCGACAAGATCAACCGCGTCGGCATCCGCATCCAGGACATCTTCGACGAGAACATCCTGCGCCAGAAGGTCGAAGCGGCCCTCGACCAGAAGAACCACCTGCTCGTCAAGGTCTTCAACCGCCGCGCGATCGACGCCGAAGAAGTGGTCGAGTCGCTGCTGTCCTTCGCCGAGCGCCTGCGCCCGATGGTCGCGGACACCGCCCTCGAGATCCACCGGGCCCTGGAGCGTGGCGACACCGTCCTGTTCGAGGCCGGTCAGGCGACCATGCTCGACGTCGACCACGGCACCTACCCGTTCGTGACGTCGTCGTCGGCGACCGCCGGCGGTGCCGCGACCGGTTCCGGCATCGGCCCGGGCAAGCTCGAGCGCATCATCGGCATCGTCAAGGCGTACACGACCCGCGTCGGTGCCGGTCCGTTCCCGACCGAGCTGTTCGACGAGTCCGGCGAGTTCCTGCGCGCCAACGGCTTCGAGTTCGGCACCACCACGGGCCGCCCGCGCCGCTGTGGTTGGTACGACGCGCCGATCGCCCGGTACACCGCGCGCATCAACGGCGTGACCGACTTCGTGCTCACCAAGCTCGACGTGCTGACCGGGCTGTCGACGATCCCCGTCTGCGTCGCGTACGAGGTCGACGGCGTGCGCGTGGACGAGGTCCCCGTGAACCAGTCGGACTTCCACCACGCGAAGCCCGTGTACGAAGAGTTCCCCGGCTGGACCGAGGACATCACCGGCGCCCGCTCGTTCGACGACCTGCCGAAGAACGCCCAGGACTACGTGCTGGCGGTCGAGGCGATGTCCGGCGCGCGGATCTCCGCGATCGGTGTCGGTCCGGGCCGCGACGCCATCGTCGTCCGGCACGACCTGCTCGGCGCCGGCGCCTGACGATGCGGGTCCTGTTCGTCTGCAGTGGCAACATCTGTCGTTCGCCGCTCGGCGCGCAGGTCCTGACGGCGCGACTCGGCCCGGACGCTGCGGCGTTCGTGGTCGAGTCGGCCGGCACCATCGCCGACGACGGTGCCGCGATGGACGGCGCCGCTGCAGCGCAGTCCGTCCGGCTCGGCGGTGATCCGTCCGGGCACGGCTCGCGGTACCTGACGGCCGCGATCGTCGAGGAGGCCGACCTGGTGCTGACGGCCGAACGGTCGCACCGCGCGGCCGTGGTGTCGCTCGCTCCACGGGCGACGAAGCGGGCGTTCACCATCAAGCAGTTCGCGCGGGTGCTCGCGGGGCTCGAGCCCGATGACCTGGCCGACGTGCACTCGCCCGAGGCCCTGGTCGAACGGGTCGCACGCCTGCGCGGCACCGTCCCGCCGCCCGCCGACCCCGCGGACGACGACGTCGACGACCCCTACCGTCGGTCCGAGGCGACCCACGCTCGGGCCGCCGACGAGATCGACGCCGCGCTCGCGCTGATCGCCGACGCACTCCGGGCAGCGCTGCGCTGACGCCGCGCTGCGCTGACCCGCACGGTGCGCGCTTGTTCGTCCGGTGCGAGGTTGATGGCTCGGTGCGGGGTTGTAGCGGCGCACGGAGCGGTCAACCTCGCACGGGCCGACGGACACCGCACCGTGCGCCGCGCCGGGCCGGCGGACACCGCACCGTGCGCCGCGCCGGGCCGGCGGACACCGCACCGTGCGCCGCGCCGGGCCGGCGGACACCGCACCGTGCACCGCGCCACCGCGCGACCGCCACCGCCTGCACCTTTCGATGCAAGTCCGGCAGGTGCATCCCGAAGCCGGTCGTCCCGCGACGCCGCAGTTCCTAGCGTCGTGTGCATGACGAACACCACCGAAGTCCGGCCCTCCGCCGGCACCACTCCGCAGGAGCGTGGGGGAGTCAGCGGCGTCGTCGCCCGGCACCCACTCGCGTCCTTCTTCACCCTCGCGCTCGGCCTGAGCTGGCTGGCGTGGATCCCGTACATCCTGTCGCCGCACGGCCTGGGTGTGTGGGACCTGCACTTCCCCGAGGTCCTCGGCTCTGCGCAGTTCACCGGCGTGCTGCCCGGGGCGCTGCTCGGTCCGTTGGGCGGCGCGTTCATCGTCACCGCGGTCGCCGACGGTCGTCCGGGGCTGCGTCGCTGGGTCGGTCGGCTGTTCCGTTGGCGGGTCGCCTGGTACTGGTACGCCCTGGCGCTCGTCGTCGTGCCGGCCATGATCGTCGCGTCCGCACTGCCCTTCGCCGGCGGTGACGTGCGCGCTCCCTCGGCGCTGGCGTTCGCCGCACTGGTGCCCGGCCTGCTCATCCAGCTGTTCTCCACCGGCCTGAGCGAGGAGCCCGGCTGGCGCGACTTCGCCCTGCCCCGCCTGCAGCACCGTTTCGGCGGGCTCGGAGCCGCTGCGATCCTCGGTCCGATCTGGGCGCTCTGGCACATGCCGCTCTACCTCAGCGACTGGGGCGGGTGGCCGAACGCGCACTGGAGCGAGCCCGTCGTCTTCGCCCTGTTCACGATCACGTTCAACGTCGTGATGATCCAGGTGTTCAACAAGACCGGCGAGAGCCTGCCCCTCGCCCTGCTGTTGCACGTCGGCGTGAACAACACGATCTCGACGCTGTTCCCGGAGATGTACCCGAGCATGACCGCCGGCACGCTGATGATCGGCCTGACCATCACCTCGACCGTCGCTGCCGCGGTGCTCCTCGTCGTGACCCGCGGCCGCCTGGGCTACGACCCGGCTCGCCGCGCGCTGCCGATCGACGCCCCGGTCCCCGCCCGCACACGCCTCGTAGGATCACACGATGGCCTCCGCTGACCCGCGCACCCGTACGCCGCGCGACGGCGACCCGCGCACCCGCACGCAGCGCGACGGCGCGCAGCGCACCCGCGACCGCCGCGTCGACGTGCTCGTCGCGGTCGGCACGGCCATCGTGGCCCTCGGCCTGCTCGTCGGCCTGCCCCCGCTCGACGCGATCGACCCCGACGGCTCGACCCTCGGTGCGACCGCCCCGGCACCGCTCAGCACCGCGTGGACGGTCCTGGCCGCCGGGTTGCTGGCGCAGGCGGCGGTCCTGCTCGCCGCCCGTCGCGCACCCCGCACGGTGCTGCTCCTGGTCGCAGCGATGCCGGTGCTGGTCGCGGGCCTCGCTCCGCAGGCCTTCGCGCTGTTCGGCCTGACCGCCCTGCCGGTGGTCGTGGCCGTGGTCCTCGCGGCACTGCGGGTGCCGCTGGCGCGACTCTGGCCGGCGCTGCTCGGGGCCGCCGCACTGGTCGTGGTGGGGCAGTCGATCGGGTTCTACCAGGCCTCCGGTGCCGGTCGCGGTGACGTCGTCCAGGGCATCACCGGGTCCGCCGGCCAGGGCGTCCTGCAGGCCGTCGGCGCCGTCGGGCTCCCGCTCCTGGTCACCCTGCTGGTGCGCTCCCGCCGCGAGGTCCGCGCCGCCCGCACCGCCGAGGCGAGCGCGGTCTTCCGTGAGCAGGACGCCCTGGTCGACGCCGCGGTGTCCCGCGAACGGGCCGCCATGGCCCGCGAGCTCCACGACATCGCCGCCCACCACCTGTCCGGCATCGCCCTGATGGCCGCCGTCATCGACCGCCAGATCGACAGCGACCCGGAGCGCGCGCACGAGGGTGCCCGTCAGGTGCGGGAGCAGAGCACCGCCGTCCTCGACGACCTGCGCCGACTGGTCGGGCTCCTGCGCGAGGACGTCCCCGCCGAACGCGCGGTCGAGACGGTCGCCGGCATCGTCGACCTGGTCGAGCGTGCCCGGTTCCGCAGTGACGTGCGCCTCGACGTGCTCGCTGGCGACCACGCGCGAGGAGCACAGTCGCTGGCCGACGGCGTTGGTCCGCTCGCGCAGCTCGCCGTCTACCGGACGGTGCAGGAGGCGCTGGCCAACGCCGCCCTGCACGCCCCGTCCGCCCCGTGCACGGTCACCGTCGACGACCGCGACGAGGCCCGGGTGGTGATCCGGGTGGAGAACGCACGGGCAGCCGCTCCGGCAGCGCCGACCTCACCGTCGGGCGGCAACGGCCTGCGGGGGATGCGCGAGCGAGCGGACCTGGTGGGGGCGAGCCTCCAGACCGGTCCCACCGCCACCGGCGGATGGCTGGTGGAGCTGGCGCTCGGACGGGAGGCACCTGCCGCAGTCGCGCAGGCCGCCGACGGTGACGAGGTGGTCGCGTGATCCGCGTGCTGGTGGCGGACGACCAGCCGCTGGTCCGGGCCGGGGTGTCCGCGCTCCTCGGCGCGGAGGCCGACATCGAGGTGGTCGGCGTGGCCGCCGACGGCGGCGAGGCGCTCGCGCTGGCGCGCTCGTTGCGGCCCGACGTCGCCTGCCTGGACATCCGGATGCCGGTGCTGAACGGCATCGAGCTCGCGCGGCTGTTCTGCGCGTCCGACGCCGACCCGGCGATCCCGGTGCTGATGCTCACGACGTTCGACCTGGACGACTACGTGTTCGGGGCGCTCGAGGCCGGTGCCTCCGGGTTCCTGCTCAAGGACGCCGAGCCGGACACCATCGTCGACGCCGTGCGGCACGTCGCCGCGGGGAACGGGACGCTCGACCAGGCCCTGACCCGGCGGGTGCTGCGTGAGTTCGTGTCGCGACGGAGCCTGCAGCCGGTGTCGGGGGACCGGGCCGACGGGGTGCTCACCGCCCGCGAACGCGAGGTCCTGCTGCTGCTCGCCCAGGGCATGTCGAACGAGGAGATCGCGGTCGCACTCGTGCTCGAGGTCTCGACCGTGAAGTCGCACCTGGCGCGGATGCTCCCGAAGCTCGGGGTCCGGTCGCGGTTGCAGGCCGTGGTGTGGGCGTACCAGAACCGGATCGTGGCGGTCCCCGAGCCGTAGACCGCTGCGCTACCGGCGGAGCACGTGACGGTCGCGGCTCGCGGCGGCTCCGGCCACGAACTGCAGCACGAGCAGGACGAGCAGCACCACGATCGGCACGGTCCAGCCCCCGGTCGCGGTGTGGAGCAGGCCGAGGCCGAGCGGCCCGAGCCCCGCCAGCAGGTACCCGATGCCCTGCGCCATCGTCGAGACGTGGGCGGTGTGCCGGGCATCGGGCGAGCGCCACACGATGTAGCTCAGCGACAGGCTGATCGCGCCGCCCTGCCCGAGGCCGAGCAGCGTCATCCACACCCAGGCGCCCGCGGCCGGCGCGACGAGCAGTCCGGCGAACCCGGCGGCGCAGAGCACCACGACGACGAGCACCGGCAGCCAGGTCGGGCGGAGGCGTCGGGCGATCGCCGGCCCGGTGATGCCGGTCACGATCCCCGGCAGGCTCGAGTAGGCCAGCATCAGGCCGGCAGCGTGCGCCGAGACGCCGGCGTCCTGCAGCACGGTCGGCACCCACGTCAGGAACGCGTAGTACGACAGGCTCTGCAGCCCCATGAAGCCGGTCACCGCGATCGCCACGGGGTCGCGGAGCAGCCGCGCGAAGGTCGGTTCGTCGGCGGCACCCGCGCCGGTGGCACGGACCCGGGCGTCCGGGCGCTGCAGCGCTCGCGGCAGCCACACCACGAACGCGATCGCCGCGGGGATCGCCCAGAACGCCAGCGCCGGGCGCCACGACCCGGCGAACGCGGCCATCAGCGGGACGACGGCCGCCGACGCGATCGCCGCACTGAGGAACAGCGCCGTCGAGTACAGGCCCATCATCAGCCCGACCCGGTGCGCGAAGTCGCTCTTGATCGCGGCCGGCATGCAGACGTTCGCCACCGCGATCGCCGCTCCGGCCAGGACCGTGCCGCCGGAGAGGGCCCAGCCGTGCGGCTCGAGCCGGAGCGCGATGCCGATCGCCAGCACCGCCATCGTCAGGCCGAGCAGCCGGTGCAGGCCGATGCGCCGACTGAGCACCGGGGTCAGGAACGCGAACGCACCGAACGCGAACACCGGGATCGTCGTGAGCAGGCTCGCCGCCGACGGGGACAGCCCCAACGACCGCTCGATCGCCCCGAGCACGGGCCCGACCGAGGCCACGCCCATCCGCAGGTTGATCGCGATGAGCAGCAGGCCCGCGCCGACGTACCAGCCGGCGAGGAGCCGAGGTCTCGTGGTCGTGACGGGGATCGAGGCGGTGGTCATGGGTCGATCCCACCACTGCTCGGCACCGGCCCGGAACACGTAGACTGCCGCCCGATGTCGGAATCCAGCCAGGTGCCGGTCGACGCGCGGACCGTCGACCTGCGCACCGAGGCCGCCTTCGCCTTCGCACACGCCGAGACCGTCCCGACGCACACGCACCCGCTCGGTCACCTGGTGCACGCCGCCTCCGGCGTGCTGTCGCTCATCACCGACGACGGCGCGTGGATCGCGCCGCCCAACCGCGTCGCGTGGGTGCCGGCCGGTGCCGAACACCGGCACCGGGCCCACGGGGCGACCGACATGCGGGTCGTGTTCCTGTCGGCGGACGCAGCCACGGGCCTCCCGTCCGGTCCGGCGGTGCTCGCCGTGTCGGCGCTGGCCCGGGAGGCACTGCTCGCGTTGACGACGGACGCTCGCCGTTCCGAGACGGCGATCGAGCACCTGCGGGCGGTCGTCGTGGACGAGCTCGCGTCCGCGCCGGAGCAGCCGCTGCACCTGCCGCAGCCGCGGGATCCGCGGCTGCGGCAGGTGGTGCGCGCGGTCGAACGGGACCTGACACGGCCGCGCGGACTCGGCGAGCTGGCGCGCGAGGTCGGCGTGGGCGAGCGGACGCTCAGCCGCCTGTTCCGGGTGGAGACCGGGATGGGGTACCGGCAGTGGCGGTTACAGCTGCGGGTGCACCGGGCGCTCGTCCTGCTGGCCGGCGGGGCCTCGGTGACCGACGTCGCGGCGGCGTGCGGATGGGCGACGACGAGTCAGTTCATCGACCAGTTCACACCACTCGTGGGCATGACGCCCGGGGTGTACCGGCGGCGTCAGCCGGTGGTGAGCAGCGGTCCGTGACCGGATCGCGGTGGTCCGATATGCGAACAGGACCCGTTCGGGGGCTTTGGCGGGACGCGTGTGCCTGGTGTGGTGAATGCATGCACATCGAAACGCCGGACCCGGCGTCGCTCCGCTCGACGGTCGTCGAGGGGATGATCCGCGCGCTCCGGGCCCGCCCGCTGCACGAGGTGACCCCGGCCGTCGTCGCAGCCGAGGCCGGAGAGTCGGTCGACGTCGTCGACCAGACGTTCCCGAGCTGGGACGGCCTGCTCCTGGCGACGATCGACCGCTGGAACGACCAGCGCACCACGCCGCTCATGCCACTCGCAGAACAGCACGGCACCGTGCCGTTCCTGCGTGCGATCGTGACCGCCAACATCGCCGACCCGTCGCTCATGCGGTTCCTGACCGCCAGCCTGAACATCGCCGCCTCGCCGGAGCACCCGCTGGCGCCGATGCTGCACTCCCGCTGGCGGCGCTTCCACGCGTTCGTGCAGCACTCCCTCGAGCGGGACATCCTGCTCGGCCGGGAGCCGCGGACCATGGAGCCCGCACGCGGTTCCGAGCAGCTGCTCGCGACCTACGAGGGGCTGCAGCTGCAGTCGATGGTGCGGCCGGAGATGGACCTGCTGGAGTCCTTCGACCGTGCCGTGACCCGCCTGCGCGAAGGATGGTCGCGGACCTACGTCGCGCCCGTCTGGGACCTCGACCTGGTGAGCTGACCCAGACCTCGTGGGCTGATCCAGACCTCGTGGGCTGATCCAGACCTCGTGGGCTGACCCAGACCTCGTGGGATGACCCAGACCCACCACAGACCACGGACGCTAGGGCGTCCGCGGGCAGACGCCAGCCGTCTGCATGCGAGACCGCTCGATTCGGGTTCGAGCGGAAGCGCACCCGCCGTGCCGCCGCTCGATTCGGGTTCGAGCGGCGGCACGCACACCGATCACCCACGTGGCACCGCGACGACGCCGTGCCGGCGAGGAACGGACAGCACATGCAGCACCTGACGATCTCGGTCGCGGCCGAGCCCTTCGACCTCGAGGACGCCGTCCGGCTGCGCGCCGCGGCCCGGATCGAGGTCGACCGGATCTACGGGCGGTCGGCCGACACCGGACGGCCGCTCACCGGGGCGACCGCCGCCGTGCACGTCATCGCCCGCGACCCCTCGGGCCTGGCACTCGGAACCGGGTCGCTCAGTGCCGCGGGGGACGGGGTCTTCGAGATCCGCCGGCTGTTCGTCCGACCGGACTCCCGCGGTCAGGGTGTCGGCGACCTGCTCGTGCTCGAACTGCTCGCGCAGGCCGAGGAGCTGCAGGCACCGGCGGTCGTCGCCGAGTTCGGTGTGCTGCAGCCGCACGCCGCCGCGCTGTTCAGCCGGAACGGGTTCGTGCGGATCCAGCCGTTCGGGCCCTACCGCGACGACCCTGAGTCGGTCTGCTTCTCGCGGGCGTTGTGATCGCCCGTGCCCTCGACCGGGATCTCGAAGAGGTCCGTGTGCCGGTAGTCCTCGGCCCACCCCCGCCGCAGCCGTGACGCCGCACGGTCGAAGGACGCGATGATGTCGAACCCCTCGATGAGGAGCGACTGGATCCGGAGACCGTCGTAGAGTGCGAGGAGCTGCTCGGTGGCACGCGCGGGATCCATGGTGGCCGGTTCGCGACCGACCCGGATGTCCCGCTCGAGTGCTTCCCGGACGGTCCGACGGAACCGGAGGTACAGGGTGCGGTAGTACTCCGCGCCCTCGTGCCCGGGGTCGGTGCTCGAGGCGAGCGTCGAGGCGAGCAGTCGCATCAGCGCCGGTTCCTCCGAGTACGCCACGACCAGCGCGTGCAGGTAGGCGACCGCGCCGTGCGTGTCCGCGATCGGCCGCAGGGGCCGTGACACGGAGCTCGACCACCGGTCGACCGTCGCCGTCAGCAGGCTCTCGCGGGTGGGGAAGTGGGTGCGCAGCTCGTCGACGGTCATCTCGGCCTGGGCGGCGACGGTGTCGACGTCGACCTGCTCGACCCCGGTGTCGTGCAGCGCTGTGATCGTCGCGTTGACGATCCGGGTGCGCAGCTCGATGCCGTCGTCGCCGTGCTGGTTCGTCAGCGGCGCCAGGGGGTGCTTCCGGAACCACTCCAGCAGGGCCGTCGCGCGCGAGGTCCCGGTGGCGGGGTCGGGTGCGTGCCCGTCGGCGAAGAGGTCGAGGAACCCCGGGATCTCTTTGATCAACGGGTCCGCCGGTTGGAACGCCATCGACCACTCCGGGAAGGACCGCGTCGCGACGGTGTCCGCGGCGACCTGGCGCACGTTGGTGTGACGGGGGTCCTGACGGATGCCCTCGAACCGTTCCCGCACGACCTCGTCGTCGCCCTCGATGATGCCGATGCAGTTGCTCCCCTGGTGGGCGAGGATCCCCGTGATGCCCAGCTGCAGGTTCTTCTCGCGACCGACCACCAGGATCTCGGCGAGTTCCTCGTCCGTGACCGGTCGGCTCATCGTGCTCACGTACACCAACGACAGCATGTGGCCCCTGTTCCTCGAAGCGAGCTTGTGTTCCACACAGTGGCGCACACCTGCCCCGATGGCAAGGCGTGCCGATCGCGTCGCGCTCCGCCTGTCGTCTGCGGCCCGTGGCTGGCGCGGAAGGTGGATGGCGCGGTGTCCTGGCGGTGGGCCGCTGCCTACGCTGGAGGAACCGGACACCGACCGGGTCCCGGTCGGTGAAGGTGCTCGGAAGAGGTGGGGCAGAGTCACGGACGAAGTCGTTGCGCCGCGCTGCGTTCAGGTTCCCGTCGCGCAGTGCGCGCGTCGTCGAGTTCGTGTTCCGTCGCCTCGACGCGACCGGGGACTTCTACCCGGACGACGCGATGGAGGGCACGGTGCCCGGCCCGGACCCGGATCGCGTGGTGTTCGTGGGTGAGCGGGGCGAACTGTCGCTCGGCGTCCGCACCCACGAGCTCTCGCTCCCCGCGTTCTTCGCTCGGCACCGGGCAGCACGGACCGCGCGCGGCGTCTCCTGGAAGATGCTCCCCGCACCGTCGGCGAGTGTCCGGGAACTCCCATCCGTCATCGCCGCCCACCGCGAGGACCTGGGGCGGTGCGACGTCGTCGTCGTGTTGGTCGGCATCACGGATGCGCTCCGGGTCCTGCCGGTGAGGGTGTGGGAACACCGCCTGCGTGACACCATCGTTGCCCTGCGCGAGGTGGCGCCCGTGGGTGCCGAGGTCGTCATCGGTGAGATCCCACCCCTCGACAACGCCGGGAGTCTGTCGCGGTCGGCTCGGCTCGCAGCCGGGGTGCACGGACGTCGCCTCAACGCGCGGACTCGACTCGTCGCCGAAGCCTGTCCGCGGGTGCGCGCAGTCGGGTTCCCGGACGAGCTGACGCGGTCGGTGTGGCGGCCCGAGTCGGACGAGCACCGGTACCGCGACACGTACAAGGTGTGGGGCGGGCGCCTCGACGCCGACTCCTGAGGGTCGCAGCGCTCATCCCGACGACGTCTTCGTGAGTCCGTGCTCCGTCTTCTCCCAGTAGTGGGGGCGGGTGATCAGCTGCCACAGGCCCTTGTAGGCGGCGATCGAGTGCAGCACCCAGTAGACGGGGTTCAGCAACGCCCAGAGCATCAGGTCGAACCGAGCGCGTTTGTACGGTCCCATCATGGTCAGGTAGATCATCGTGGCGTTGCCGAGCAGGAAGTCGAGCACACACAGCCAGAGCACCGGGGCGGGGAACACCGGGGCCGTCCACGCCGTGGGCAGCACGAGCGTGGCGATCGTCACCGCGATGCCGGGCAGCATGCCGAGGAACGTCAACGGCGTCCCGGCGATGAGCAGCGCGAACGCGGCAGCCCGGCGCACCCCGATCTCCCGCACGAGCGCACGGGGGCGCCGAGCGTGGACGAGGGCGGTCTGCATGTACCCCTTGATCCACCGCGACCGCTGCCGGACGAAGTTCGGGATCGAGGTGTTCGCCTCCTCCATCGTGGTCGAGTTGACGACGGAGACGCGGTACCCGACCGCGGACGCACGGATCCCCAGGTCGGCGTCTTCGGTGACGTTGTAGGGGTCCCAACCACCGAGCTCACGCAGGAGCTCGGTGCGGAAGTGGTTCGAGGTCCCGCCCAGCGGGATCGGCAGGTTCCGGGCGTCGAGGCCGGCGAGCATGTAGTCGAACCAGTACGAGTACTCCAGCGTGAACATGCGCGTCAGGGCGTTCTCATCGGCGTTGAAGTAGCTCAGGGCGGCCTGGACGCACACCGTGTCGGTGCCGGCCCGCTCGAACGTGGTGAACACCTTCTTGAGCTGGTCGGGGTCGGGGCGGTCCTCGGCGTCGTAGATGACCACGTACTCGCCGCGGGCGATCGCGAGGCCGACGTTGCAGGCGCGCGGCTTGGTCTGCGGCGCACCGGGAGGGACGATGACGATCCGCATCCAGGCCGGTGGTTCAGCGTCGAGGACGGCCTGGCGTGTCTCGTGGTCCTCGGCCTCGACGAGGACCAAGACCTCGAGGCGGTCCTTCGGCCAGTCGAGGACCTCGAGGTTGCGGACGAGGTCGCCGACGATGTTCGCCTCGCGGAACACCGGGACCAGGACCGTGTACGTCGGCAGCGTGGTGTCGTCGAGCGCGGTGACGTCGGCCGCTGAGACCTGCTCGACGAGGTCGAAGCGGGCGCCGACCATGGAGACCCAGAACTTGAAGACGATGCCGGCCAGGAACCCGAGCGAGAGCACCGCGGTGACGATGGCGGCCGTCGTGCCGGGAGCGATCACCAGGCAGCCGGCGAACGCGAGCAGGGCGATGCCGCCGCCGACCTGTTGACCGCGGGACAGAACCGTGCGGGCGGACATGGCCGGGATCGTGCGGGCGAGGTCGTGTGCGGCGAGGTCGGCGACCTCGTCGTCGAGCTCCCACATGATGCGCTGGCGGACCTCGGCCTCATCGACCGCCCGGAGCACGACCGGCTCGCCGAACTCCTCGGTCAAGGCGGCCCGGAGCACGTCCGGGTCCGACCGGCCGCTGGTCAGGACGAGGACACCCTCGCGGATCCGTGCGGAGGCGACCCAGCCCTCGTCGACGTGCCGGCGGACCGAGCACCGGTGCGGCGGGCGCCAGTCCGACTCGCCGCCGCGGTGCCGGGCGGTCGCCTCGTCGATCGACGGGGTGTCGGTCTCGCTGGTGACGGCGGACGCACCGGACACAACGGTGGTCATGCGCCCACCGCCGAGACCAGGGCGTGCATCCACTCGGCGACGACCTCGCGTTCGAACGCCGCGGTCCACGCGAGCGGGATCTGGAGGGCGGCGAGCACCATGACGAGAGCGCTCGTGACCCGGCTGCTGACCCGCGGGAGGATCGCGATCGCGACGGCGAGCATGGTGACGAACGTGTTGCCGGCGGTGGCGACCGGGATGAGCCCGATCGCGTAGCCGGCGAGGATCCCGGCGAACAGCGCGACCACGATGACGATCGCACCGGGTCGGTGCACGAGCAGGGCCAGGAGGCACCCCGCGACGACCATCGCGAGGAGCAACAGCCCGTCGAACGAACCCACCAGGTGCTCGAGGCCGCTCAGCCGGGTGCTGTCGGTGTGCACGGTGTTCCGCAGTGCCGCGAACGGGTCGCGGAGGACGAGCAGGTCGAGCACGGACATCGATCCGATGACGGCGATGCTCGGGAACACGAGGACGAGCGTGTTCGCTCGGCGGATGCCCGGCTGTCCGTGCCGGGCGAGCTCCAGCAGCGGGGCGGTCAGGGCTGCGATGACGACGTAGACGAGGCCCATAGGGTCGACGAGCGTCGACACCATCAACGACAGGCCGGCACGGAACCCCGCCTGGGTGTCGCCGTACGAGAAGAACCGCACCATGTCGGCGATTGCGAGCGCGAACAGCGCGATGCCGAGGAAGGCCTGCAGGTCGTTGAGGGCGACGAAGGCGTAGAGCGGGTTCGCGCCGAGCGCGATCGTGAAGACGACCACCTTCCGCATCCGGAGGCCGCGCCGGAGCATGGCCTGCGCCAGGAGTTGCAGCAGCGCGCCAGCTGCGAGGCCGCCGAGGACCGCTGCGCCGTGCACGCCGAACGGCAGGACCCGGAGCAGGACGCCGGAGACCAGCGGGTAGAGCTGACCGACGGCCTGCACGACGCCGCCGTCGAGTGCCGCCGTCGCCCGGTCGAGGGTCGCCTGGTTGCCGGTGAGCTCCAGGAGCGGTGTGGTCGGGATCTGTATGGAGAGCACGGCGACCACGACGTAGGGCACGGCGAACGCGAGCCGGAGGAGCCACCGCGTCCACGCGCGGGGGAGCGGCCGGAGCGCCGATCGGTGCGGCGGCTCGGCCGACGACAGGACGGCGCTCAGACGCGGGACGGTGACGGTCATGCGCGCTCCTTCGGGTGGATGCGGACAGTGGAGCCCAGACACCCATCACAGTCGGAGGACAGACGAATCGGTACACCCAGAACGGGGTACAGGCGAGTCCCCCAAACTGATGACCTCTGCGCGTCTCATGAATGGGGGTGCCGCCGCGTCGAACCCGAATCGACACGCCGGCACCCACCGTGCACCCCCCCCCGAGAGGGGTCACCTTCGCTTGGTGCCAAAGCTCCGCGCGGATCTCGTCCGCAACGGAGTTGCTGACTCGATGACCCAATCAGGCGACGCCCCTCGTTGGTATCCCCCAAACGGGGAACGCGCGTTCTCCGGATGGCAGCGCGGCAGCTCTCGTCGATTTCCGCGTACCTGTGCGCCCGGAGAGCGGCACGTCCGTACCGTCTCGTGAGCTACCCCGCGCCACCCAGCTGCGGGGGCCCGATCCCTGTTCCGGGCTGGCATCGTCGCGGACCGCCGCGCCGAACCCGACGTCGTCGTAGCGCGAGGGCGCCTGCTCCTCGACCCGAACGAGGAGCAGACGCCCTCGGCCGCCGTCCGGTGTCCGTCGAGGCGGTCGCAGCTGTCCGGTCTGCGCATCCATGCCTGCCGGGGTACGTGCGCGAGCCGGGACCACAGCGGCCGCCCGATACAACGACACGATGACCACTTCTGCTCGCACCCCGCTCGGCGTCACGCTCGTCGACGGCGGCGCCAACGTCGCACTCTTCTCCAGCACCGCGGAGCGCGTCGAGTTCTGCACGTTCGACGACGACGGGAACGAACACCGCACCGAGCTGCAGCACCGCACCGGCTACACCTTCCACGACATCGTCCCCGGCGTCGCCGTCGGCACCCGCTACGGCTTCCGCGTGCACGGCGCGTGGGACCCGGCCAAGGGCCTGCGCCACAACGGTGCCAAGCTCCTGCTCGACCCGTACGCCACGGCGGTCGACGGCTCGTACGAGTGGGGCCAGGGCCTGTTCGGCCACGACATGAACGACCCCGAGACCCGCGACGACACCGACTCCGCCGCCGCGATGCCGAAGTCGGTCGTCGCCGACCGCTCGTTCGACTGGGGCGACGACGTCCGTCCCTCGACCAGCTTGGCCGACACCGTCTTCTACGAGGTCCACGTCAAGGGCTTCACGAAGCAGCACCCGGACGTCCCCGAGGCGATCCGCGGCACCTACGCCGGCATGGCGCACCCGGCGGCGATCCAGCACCTGGTCGATCTCGGCGTCACGGCCGTCGAGCTGCTCCCCACGCACCAGTTCGTCCAGGACTCGACCCTTGCCGACAAGGGGCTCCGCAACTACTGGGGTTACAACTCCATCGGGTTCTTCGCACCGCACGACGAGTACTCGTCCAGCGGCACCGCCGGCGAGCAGGTCGCCGAGTTCAAGGAGATGGTCAAGGCCCTGCACGCCGCGGGGCTCGAGGTCATCATGGACGTCGTCTACAACCACACCGCCGAGGGCAACCACATGGGCCCGACGTTGTCGTTCAAGGGCATCGACAACGAGTCGTACTACCGCCTCGTCGAGGGTGACGAGGCCAACTACTTCGACACCACCGGCACCGGCAACTCGCTCAACGTCGGCCATCCGGCGGCGCTCGGGCTCATCATGGACTCGCTGCGCTACTGGGTCGAGGAGATGCACGTCGACGGCTTCCGCTTCGACCTGGCGACGACGCTGACGCGACAGGACGGCGAGGCCGAGAAGCACTCAGCGTTCCTCGACATCGTCCACCAGGACCCGGTGCTCCGTCGGGTCAAGATGATCGCCGAGCCGTGGGACACCGCGGGGTACCAGGTCGGCGGGTTCCCGGCCGACTGGTCCGAGTGGAACGGCAAGTACCGCGACGACCTCCGTGCCTTCTGGCGCGGCGACGAGGGGGCGCTCGGTGACGCCGTCCAGCGTGTCCTCGGCAGCCCGGACGTCTACGAGGGGTCCCGCCGCTCGCCGCTGTGCTCGGTCGACTTCGTCACGGCGCACGACGGCTTCACCCTGGCGGACCTCACCTCGTACGCCGAGAAGCACAACGAGGCGAACGGCGAGGACAACAACGACGGCGAGAGCGACAACGCCTCGTTCAACGGCGGCGTCGAGGGGCCCACGGACGACGCCGGGGTCAACGAGTACCGCGACCGCCAGCGCCGGAACTTCCTCGGCACCCTGCTGCTGTCGGCCGGCGTGCCGATGATCCTCGGCGGCGACGAGATCGCCCGGTCCCAGGGCGGCAACAACAACGCCTACTGCCAGGACGACGAGATCTCGTGGTTCGACTGGGAAGCGGCCGACCGGGACTTGCTCGCGTTCACGACCGCGGCCATCGCGTTCCGGGCGCAGCACCGTTCCCTGCGTCCGGAGTGGTACCGCACGGCACCCGGCGACTCCGACTCGACCGTCTCGGTGCTCCGTGCCGACAACGCCGGCTTCGAGGACGCGGACTGGGCAGACGACGGCAACCGGGCGGTGATGCTCGTCCTCGAACAGGGCGACGACACCGTCGCCGTCCTGCTGAACGCCTCGGACACGACCGTCGAGTTCACGCTGCCCGAGAAGCCGGGTGGTGGCACGTGGCAGCTCGGGCTGTCCAGTGACCCGGAGCAGCGGGTCGCGGGTGCCGCGGCGACCGTGCTCGTCCGCGACGCGTCCTTCTCCGCGCTGTACTGACACGGTTCCGGTCGCCGGACACCGACCCGGTGGGGTCGACGGTCGGCGACCGGAGCTGGTCTACGTTCGACTCATGGGGACTGACGACGTGGCCGGACAGCAGCGGCGGGAGCGGAACCGGTGGTGGCTCTGGTGCGTCGGCGGGTTGGTCCTGTCGCTCGGGCTGCTGCTCGTGCTGGGGCGGTGGTTCCCGGTGAGCGCCGGGGTCCTCGTCGGCTGGTTCGTGCTCGCGACCTCGGCCTGGTCACTGCCGACTGGTCGTCCGCGCCTGGGCAGCCCCGTCGCTACCTTCGTGCTGTCGACGATCACGGTCATCGGGGTGAGCTTGCTGGTCGGTGCCATCGTGCCGAACCGGGGCGACGGTGACCTTCGCATCGAGGGGATCGTTCTCGGGGTCGTGCTCACCGCGGTCGGTGTGACGTGGGGGATCGTCGTGGCGAAGCGGTTCTCGCGGCGGCAGGTCGATGCCGAGGTCGAGCGGTTCCGGCGCGAGCAGGAGTCACCAACCGGCGACTGACCTCGTCACGCTCGATCCTGGCGCGCCGGGTGGGCGGGCAGCGCGGAGGTGTCCGCCGGAACCGGTGCTCGTCGGATCGCGATCACCGTCACGTCGTCGTCGTGCGCGACCTCGTCCGCCCGCGCGGACAGTGCCGCCACCAGCGCCGTGGGTTCGGAGCCGCAGGCCCGTGCGAGATCGGCCACGGCGTCGACGGTGTCCTCGCGCCCGCCGAACAGGTCGAGCACGCCGTCACTGAACGAGATGAGCAGGTCGCCGGTGTCGAGGAACCCCTCGGTCGTCGCCCACTCGTCGCGGAGCCCCATCCCGAGCGGGAGGTCGCTCGACCGGAGCCGATCGACGGCGCCGTCTGATCGGAGCACCAGACTCAGGCCGTGGCCCGCATCCGCCCACCGGAAGGTCCCGTCGGTCGAGATGCGCGCGTGGAACAGCGTGGTGAAGGTCACGTCGGTCGCGCTGCCCTCGGCGGCGAGCCCGTCGGCCGCGCGCAGCAGCGCCTCGGACGGGTCGTCGACGGTGCGGGCACTGCGGACCGTGGCCCGCACGGCCGCTGCGATGAGCCCCGCCCCCACGCCCTTGCCCATCACGTCGCCGAGGCTGACGGCGATCCCGGTGTTCGTCTCGTACCAGTCGAAGAAGTCACCACCGACCGACTTCGCCGGAAGACAGGCGCCCGCCACCGCCACGTCAGCGCCCAGGTGGTCGGTCGACGTCGGCAGCAACGAACGCTGGACGGCGGCGGCCCGATCGATCTCTGCGCGGACGCGTTCCTCGCCCAGCCGGGCAGCGCGCACGTTGCGCCGCGCTCGCCGCGAGAGCTCCTGCACGACCGCCGCGACCGTCCCGAACACGATCACGGTCACGCCGAGCCGGACCAGCTCGCTCGCGCCGGGCACGTTCGTCGGCGTCAGGAAGTAGGGCGCCATGATCACGAGCGTCACGCCCAGCGCCGCGTACACGACGGTCAGTCGCCCACGGAGGGACCCGCACCAGACGACCGGCAGGACGGCGAGCGAGGTGAAGACCGACGCGCTCGCGCCCGTGCTCGTCCGGAACAGCGCGATCGCCACGAAGTCGAGCACCAGCAATGCCGGCACGAGCCCGACGGCGTGCGGGAGCGCCAGTGCCGCCGCAGCCACGACCGTCGCGAGACCGGTGACCGCGAGGCTCGTGACGAACAGGTCGACGTCCGTCACCTGGAGCGACGGCACCGTGATGCTCAGGACGGCTCCGAGCGCCAACAGCGCACTCAGCGGAGCCTGCCGCGCGAGGGGGCTCTCGAGGATGCTGGTTGGGCGAGACATTCGAGGAGGACGTTACCGGTCGGGGCGGCTCGTCGTGCGTTGCCTGCGGCGAACGGTCGCAGTGTCCGGGTGGTTCTTCGACGTGCGGTGGTGTGCGGCAATGCGGACCTCCGCAATGTTCTCGCTCTGAGAACCGTGAGAGCCCGCTCAGTCGATACTCTCCTGATCGCGTTGCTACCCGAGCAACACTCATCACGTATCAAGCCAGGAGACTCCGTGTCCGACACCACCTACTCGGCGGCACCCCACCAGCCGGTCGCACCGCAACCCCCGCAGCGCGCCGCTGGCAACGGATTCGGGATCGCCTCGCTGATCCTCGGCATCCTGACGATGGCGGGCTTCGCCATCCCGTTCTTCAACTACGTCACGATCGCCACGGGCGTCGTCGGAGCCGTCCTCGGGATCATCGGGCTCGTCATCAAGTTCCGCCCGCGCAAGGCTGCGGTCGCCGGGCTGATCCTCTCCGGCCTGGGACTGGTCCTGTCGATCATCCTCGCGGTCGTCTACACCGCGATCTTCGCTGGCGCCGCAGAAGCGGTCAGCAAGGCGACGGTTCCGCCCGCTGGGACGTCCGCGTCAGCGGCTCCGGCTGACAGCGCCGCTGAGGACACGTCGAGCGCGACGGCCTCGTTCAAGGACGGCGTCCTGACCACGTCCGAGATGAAGATCAAGATCACGAGCCACCGCGTCATCCCGGTCGGCCAGCCCGGCAACGAGTACGGCACCAAGCCGGTCATCGCGATCGTCTACACGACGACGAACCTGACCGACAAGGCGATCAACCCCACCCTTGCCTGGATCGGCTCGTTCGAGGCATTCCAGGACAACGACCCGAACGCGGTCAACAAGCTCGACATCGGTTCCACCCCGGGCGACCAGTACCTCGACTCGCAGACGGAGGACATCAAGAACGGCGGCACCGTCGAGAACGCGGTCGCCTACGAGCTCGACGACGAGACGACGCCCGTGAAGCTCACCGCCAGCGAGAGCCTCTTCACCGACGACCTCGGGTCCGTCACCTACGAACTGCAGTAATCCCTTCACCACAACGGGCTGGCCTCTTCGGAGACCGGCCCGTTTCGTCTGCACTCATCAGCGGGGCCAGGTGAGCACGACCGCCACGGTGTTGAACAGGACGTGCGCCAGGATCGCCCCGCCGATGCGTCCGGTCATGGCGACGAGCGTCCCCGTCAGCAGACCGAGCACGAACGTCGTCACGAAGACCTCGAAGCCCGCGACCGACGACGTGGTCGTGCTGATCGCCAGGTGCATCAGCGCGAACGCGAACGCGGTCACCAGCACCGCGAGGAACCGTGTGCGCGGCGTCAGCTCGGCCGACAGCCGACGCTGCATGACACCCCGGAACACGATCTCCTCGAGCACCGGACTGACCAGGCACACCCCGATCGCCGAGACCACGAGCAGCAGGACGTCCGGCGTGCCGAGGGTTGGCTGCGGCGTCAGCCCGGTCGCGCCGAAGAACGCGACGGACAGCACGGCGTCGAGCCCGCGGCACACGACGACGATGCCGATGGCCGCGACGACGTCGGCCCACCCGAGCCCGAGCCGACGCACGAGGACGGCCGGAGCTGACTTCCGGAGCACCCATCCGACACCGAGCACGAGCGGCACCCACACCGCCAGGTCGGCGGCGAGCACCTGCGTGATCGGCGCGGGCAGACCCCCAGTCCGGGCGACGCCGCCGACGATGCGGGACAGCAGCACGGCGACCAGGAGTGCGATCACGATGACCTGCAGGTCCCGCACCGCCGAGGAGGGGCGGTCGGCGGTCGGCGCGTCCGGTTCGGGCTGCATGTCGCCACCGTACGGGACGCAGAACGAGACTCGACGTCGTACGACCCCGAGCGCGTCTCATCGATGTGGCAGTATTTCCCTGCCGAACGCTGGGACAATCCTGGCCGACCTGTGACGGGACTTGCAGGACGCGGCGACTTCCGGGGAAGGGTGCCGCGTGGAGCTACGCGACTACATCGCGGTCTTGCGCAAGGGGTGGGTCTTCATCCTGGTGCTGGCATTGGTCGGCGTCGCCGCGGCGGCGGGCTTCTCGCTGCTCAAGCAGCCGGTCTACTCCGCCTCGGCGCAGGTCTTCGTCTCGACGCAGACCAGCGGTAGTGCGAGTGACCTGGCGCAGGGCAACACCTTCACGCAGCAGCGCGTTCTGACCTACTCGAACCTCGTCGAGACGCCGATCGTGCTCCTGCCGGTGATCTCGAGCCTGAAGCTCGACATGACCTCCGACCAGCTCGCCGAGCTCGTCACCTCGGACGCGCCGCTCAACACGACGCTCATCTCGATCACGGTGAACGACACGAGCGCCAAGCAGGCCGCCGACATCGCGAACGCGACCTCCGAGAGCCTGACCAACGTCGTGCAGAACATCGAGGCCACCGACGCCGACGGTACGAGCACGGTCAAGCTGACCCGCGTCAAGGAAGCCCAGGTGCCGAACGCGCCGGTCAGCCCCAACGTGCCGGTCAACGTCGTGCTCGGTCTGCTCGTCGGCCTGGCCCTCGGCGTGGGCGTCGCGGTCCTGCGCTCGACGCTCGACAACCGCGTCCGCACCGAGTCGGACGTCGAGAAGATCAGCGAGAAGCCGGTCGTCGGCGGGATCGCCTTCGACAGCAAGGCGTCGGAGCGCCCGCTCATCGTGCAGGTCGACCCGCGCAGCCCGCGGGCCGAGTCCTTCCGCACGCTCCGCACGAACCTGCAGTTCCTCGACCTCGGCACCGGTTCGCGCACCTTCGTGATGACGTCGTCGGTCGAGTCCGAGGGCAAGAGCACCACCGTCGCGAACCTCGCCATCGCACTCGACAGCGCCGGGTTCCGCGTGATCCTGATCGACGCCGACCTGCGCCGCCCGAAGATCGCGACCTACATGGACCTCGAGGGCGGCGCCGGGCTCACCGACGTGCTCATCGGACGCGCCACGATCGAGGACGTCGCCGTGCCGTGGGGCCGCGGCAACCTCGTCGTGCTCCCCGCCGGGCCGATCCCGCCGAACCCGTCCGAGCTGCTCGGTTCCCGCGCGATGCAGGACCTGATCGCCGGCCTGGAGCAGCAGTTCGACTACGTCCTGTTCGACGCCCCGCCCCTGCTGCCCGTCACGGACGCCGCGATCCTGTCGAAGAAGGCCTCCGGCGCGATCGTCGCCGTCGCCTCTGGCCGCACCCACAAGGGGCAGCTCGCCGGCGCGGTCAGTGCGCTCGAGAACGTCGGTGCCCCGATCGCCGGCTTCGTCATGACGATGATGCCGACCAAGGGACCGGGTGCCTACGGCTACGGCCGCTACGGCTACGCGTACGGCTACGGCCTGCAGGACGAGGACACCCCCATGCCGAAGCCCCCGAAGCGCGGCCGCGTCGCAGCTACTCGCGGAGCCGCTCGATGACGGCGGTCCGCACGTGAGTCCGCGCCGAGGGTTCCGCACCCTCGGCAGCGTCTTCTCGCGCCGCACGCTCGTCTGGGTCGCCGTCATCGTCGTCGTCCTGGTGGTCGTCGACGTGGTGCTCGTGGCACTCGCGCTGGCGCGCACGGCGCCTTCGTCGAACGGGTCCCCGGGTCCGGTGCCGACCTTCTCGAGTTCACCCCGGTCGCCGGGCACCCGCACGGCCGAGCCGTCCGGCACCGCCACGGCGGATCCCGCAGGGATGGTCGCGCCCGGCCGTCGTCTGCTGTCCGCAGTGGACGGTCAGGAGGCATGGCGCGCCTCCAGTGGGGTCTGTGACGGAACCGACGGGGTGCTGGAACACACCGTGGACGGCGGAACGACGTGGACTCCGGTCGGTCTCGGGGCCGGAGCAGGCGCCGTGCTGGCGCTCCGCGCCGGCACGGACAGCATCTCGGTGGTCATCGGCACGGGCGACGACTGCGAACCGACGGTCCGGACGTCCGTCGACGACGGGCAGTCCTGGAATGACGGAGCCGCTGGCGCAGCCGGGGCCGGTGTCGGACCCGACGGGCTGATCCTGTCGACGGGCGCCGTCGACTCCCCGTGTACCGACCCCATCGAGGCGTACGAGGGCGAGTTCACCACTGCCGTCGTCTGCGCCGACGCGGTGCAGTGGCGTTCAGGCGACGGCGAGTGGGTCGGTGTGCCGCTCGCGGGTGTCCGGTCCCTGGCGGACGACGGTGACTCGTACCTCGTCGCGAGCGTCGACGCGGACGCCTGCGCCGGCGTCGAGATCCGATCCTTGCCCGCCGTCGGGGTGATGACGGCGACCAAGTCCACAGTCGTCGGGTGCGCGTCGGAGGCTGACCCGGACGGGGCGCTCGCCGTCGCGCGGGCTGGGAACGCCGTGTGGCTGTGGTCCGGGAGCGATGCGCTGGTGTCGACGGACGACGGTGTCACGTGGTGAGTGGCGCGCAGGGCACCTCTGCGCCGTCCCGCGCCGCGCAGTCGTCGACTTCTGACTGGAGCCGGGCTTACGGGCGCCGTGTGCTCTTCACCGACCTGCTCGTCCTGATCTGGGTGGTGTTCGGGGTGCAGATCGCCTGGCTCGGATTCGACTCGAACCTGGCGACGAACACGAACGACCTCCGACTGAACTACACGGGCATCTCGATCATCGTGATCCTGCTGTGGCTCGGTGCCCTGGCCGTGTTCGACACGCGTGGTGCTCGTGTGCTCGGGGTCGGCAGCACCGAGTACCGGCTCGTGGCCGACTCGAGCGTCCGCGTGTTCGGGATCCTCGCCATCGCGGCGTTCCTGTTCCACATCGAGCTCGCCCGCGGGTACGTCCTCATTGCGTTCCCCGTCGGGATCCTGTTCCTGCTGCTCTCGCGATGGATGTGGCGACAGTGGTTGGTCGCGCAACGTCGGTCCGGCAGGTACTCCGCGAAGGTCCTGCTAGTGGGCTCACTCGCGAGCGTCCGGCACATCGCCGGAGAACTCGCACGCACTCCCGAGGCCGGCTACCGGGTTCTCGGCGCATCGGTAGCGAAGGGCGAGGCCGGAACCCTTCCCGGCACGGACATCCGCATCTACGGAGCCTTCGATGACATCCTTGTGGCCCTCGAGCAGAGCGGCGCTGACACCGTCGTCATCACGAGCGCCGACGACCTGCCCCCGGAACGCGTTCGCGAACTCAGCTGGTCCCTGGAACCCGGCAAGCAGCACCTCGTCGTTGCGCCGAGCCTGACTGACATCGGTGGCCCGCGCATCCACACGCGGCCGGTGCAGGGGCTGCCCCTGATCCACGTCGAGACGCCGACGTACGAGGGCCGGAAGCTCTATGCGAAGCGCGCATTCGACGTCGTCGCAGCGGGATTCCTCATCATCCTGCTCTCGCCGCTCTTCCTCGTCCTCACTCTGGCAGTGAAGCTCAGTTCTCCCGGACCCGCGCTGTTCCGCCAAGAGCGCGTGGGTCTGAAGGGTGAGGCGTTCCGGATGGTGAAGTTCCGTTCGATGGTGGTCGATGCTGAAGCCCGGCTCCAGGAACTCAGCGCGCTCGATCGAGCGCAGGGGAATCCGGTGTTGTTCAAGATGAAGGACGATCCGAGAGTGACGAGAGTCGGGTCGGTGATGCGGCGTTTCAGCTTTGATGAACTCCCGCAGCTCTTCAACGTCCTGTCCGGCGAGATGTCGCTCGTCGGTCCGAGGCCGCCGTTGCAACGTGAAGTGAGTGGCTACGACGTCCGGGTTCATAGGCGGTTCCTCGTCAAGCCCGGCATCACCGGCCTGTGGCAGGTCAGCGGTCGTTCGGATCTGTCGTGGGACGACTCTGTGCGCCTCGATCTGTACTACGTCGAGAACTGGTCGATCACCGTCGACTTGGTGATCCTCTGGCGCACCATCCGTGCGGTCGTCCGATCGGATGGTGCCTATTGACCGCCACACCCCTTGCCGGAGGTAGCCGGAAAGGCGCGGACGTGGTGATCGCTGCGCCGTACCCGGAGGGCGCAATCACCCGCCTTGCGGAGCACCTGGAGACACGAGGTGTTTCCCTCGACGTCTACGAGCCGTCGCGCGCCTTCTCCGCAGCAGCGGCTGCCTTGCTGCCGGGTCGACTCCGAAAGCCGCTCCAGGAGCGGCTGCGGCTCGCCGGAGGGGCGCGGAGCACGAGGACTGGAGTCGCGCCGAGTCTCGAGGTCATTCGGCTGAGTGCTCGGCTCCCGGGCATGGACCGTGTCTTCCCGCGCCCAATGGACACAGTGAAGGCATCTTTCGACCGTGCAGTTGCCAAGCGACTGAAACCGCCCGTTGGAACCCTCATCGGGATGCCTGGTGCGGCACTCGCGTCGTTCTCGGCCGCCCAGGACGCTCGCAAGGTCCTGCACGCGGTGGACGGGCATCCTGAGGCCCTGAACACGTTGCTCGGGGACGTGTACGGGCGCAGCGCCGATGCAGAACGAGTCCCAGAGGGTCAGGTTGCTCGGATCGGGGCGGAACTCGAGTTGGCCGATCTCGTCCTCACTCCGTCGCGGATCGCGGCCCGTCAGATGGTCGAGCGTGGCGTCGAACAGGAGTCGATCGTCACGGTCCCGTACGGGGTGGACGCCTCACGGTTCCGGCCGGCGAAAGAGGTGCCACATGGCGGATCCGTCAAGTTGGTCTACATCGGGCAGATCAGTTATCGAAAGGGAATTCCCTTCCTGCTGGACGCGGCACGTGGGCAGTCTTTCGAAGTAGAGCTCATCGGACCCGTGGTTGCCCCCGAACTCCTTCAGGACCTGCCGGCGAACGTGCGGCACCGGGCCACCCTTCCGCACGGTGCACTGTCGGGTGTGCTCGCACGGAGCGACGCTCTGGTCCTGCCGAGCATCGAGGATTCCTACGGCTTGGTGGTAATCGAGGGGATCGCCGCTGGGCTGCCCGTCGTCGTCACGGAGCAGGTCGGCGCGGCGGATCTCTTCGACGTCGGCGCGCCGGGCGAGGCTGTTCAGGCGGCGGATGCGATCGGCCTCCGCGCGGCACTGAACCGAGTGCGCCCGCTGTCATGGGACGCGCGGAAGGCGAACGCGGCGGGCCTGCAGGCCTTGCAGACGTGGGATTCGTACGGCGACGCAGTCCTGCGGCTGCTCACCGACGGCACACCCAAGAATGAGGAACGTTGACCATGAGAGTGGTGTTGGGTTTCTCGGACAGCAGCAGGGGTGGCACATCCCGGAGCGCGTTGCTCTTCGCCGACCTCTGGCGAGCAGCGGGCGCTGAAGTCCTGGTGTACTCGCCCGATGAGCTTCATCCCGACCGTGCCGGGGCAGCCCGGCGGGCAGGCGTCGTCACGACACAGTCGCTCTCCGTGCTCCAGGAGTTCGAGCCCCATCTCGTGCACCTCCACCACGCCGCTCCGAGCGCTGCGACCCTGGATTGGCTCCGTGCGGTCAACGCAAAGTTGCCAAAGGACGTGGTGGTGCTCACCCACAACATCTTCGGACAGCCACTGCCGGTCGATTTCGGCCGCAGGGCGGTCGTCGGTTTACTCGGTGACTGGGTGGCGGCTCAGTACCGACTCCAATCAGGAGCAGACCTCGGTAACCTCCGGATCGTTCCCAATCCTCAGGACTTCAGCCGTTTCCGGCCTCCCTCCAGCGATGAGCGCAGGACAGCCCGTGAAGCACTGGGGCTGTTGCCGAGCGAGCGGGTGATCCTCCGTGTCGGATCGCCCAGCGAAGAGAAGTGGTCGCTCGCGGGTTACCGCAGGCTCTCGGCGACGATGGACGCCGGCGGTACGGCCCAGGTACGGCTGATCGGCGCTCCAACGAGTCATCAGGCACTGGCGAACGAGCGGACTTTCGTCACGCACGAGCCTGTCGACGACGATTCACTGCTGCTCGAGTACTGGGCGGCGGATGTCTTTGCGCACTGGGCCGACCGAGGAGAGTCCTTCGGAAACGTCATCTTGGAGGCGATGGGTACTGGTCTCCCCGTGGCGTACCGTGCAGTTCGGACCCGTGACAACACGCCGTTCGAGTTCCGAGGCCTTCCCTCGTTCCACTACACGACGAGCACAAGATCGTGGTTGAAGGTGGTCGAGACGGTCCACGCGGGGGACCGATCCGCGCCGGACGGGCTCGCCCCGTTCGCAGCTCCCACGCTGGTTGCTCGACTCACCAGAATCGTGGGAAGCGGTCCCGCCGGCGCTGACGCCGTCTACCGGACTTGTCTGGCGGCGTTCGCGACGCCCTCACCCATCGGCCGAGCCAACCTGGTGCGGGTCGCCGTGCGGCACAACCCGATCGCGGCGATCGTGAAGCGCCTTCGACTCCAACGCTCGGGCCGTTGAGGAAACTCGGTGTTCGCTCTATGAAGTTCCTCGGTGCGGTCCTGCCCAGGGTGGCGGCTCAGGGTTTCCTTGCCTTGAGCAGCTACTTGGTGTCCATCACGGCCGCCCACACGCTTGGAACGAAGGCGCTCGCGCTCTTCTTCGTGGGGTGGACGATCGAGTCGCTCTGGGTTGGGGCGATCCGCATGGTCGTCGTTCCCGCCTTGCTCTTGCACCGCACCGCTCCTTCGCTCACCGGCCTCATCGGGGTGGGGACGGCAGCAGGTACACCCCTGGTGGTCGCGGTGATAGCGGTGTCCGCTTCCGGCCTCTCGTGGCTCACCGCCTGTCTGCTCGCGGCCACCGTGTGGACTCTCGGAGCGTACGAGCTCGCGAGAAGCGTGTTCGCGCGATCGCGGAAGGAGCCCTACGCGCTCCCGCTCGCAGACGGCGCCGTGTTCATCCTCGCGATGTTCGGAGTGGGAGTCGGCATCGCTGCGGCTGGCCCGAGCCTGAATGCGACGCTCGTCAGCATCTCCCTTGCGTCGGTCCTCGCCACTGCGGCGATCGGGATCTTCCTTCGTCGATCAAGCGGCTTGGACGAGCGGTTCGAGCCTGCCCTGGATTGGCTTCGGCAGACCTGGCAGCTGATCAGGCTCGGGATGCTCGAGTGGGTGGTCTTCTTCGTCACGAGCATGGCCGGGGTCGCGCTGCTCGGAATCATCGGAGGAGCTGATGTCCTTGCCGGAGTGCGCCTCGCTGAGACACTTGTTGCTCCGATCGGGCTGGTCAGCAGCGCTCTGCCGTTCCTCAGCGCGGCAGCCCTTCGTGACCAGCCGCCGGGAGCAGTTCGTTGGCCGAAGATCCTTCGGAACTCGCTGCTCTTGCTCGAAGCGGGCGCACTCGTGTACCTCATCGGCTTGCAAGTCGCCCCCGAGCCGGTGCTCGCACTACTCGTCGGTGAGCACGTCGAGATCGCCCGCCAGGCCTCGCTCGGACTGGCCATCGGTGTCCTTGCGAGCCTGTTCGCTTCCGTTGCAACACTTGTCATGAAGCACCGTCAGCAGGTCCGGGTTCTCAGCCGTTTGCGACTTGTCGAGTTGATCGTGAGTCTGCCGCTCATCGCGGCTGGGGCAGCGTTCGGAACCGCTGCAGCAGCGGGGATGGGGATATCTGCGTCGCAAGCCCTGCCTGCTGCAGTACAGGGTTTCCTCCATCTCAAACAAGCTCCAAAGGCCACTGACCATGCCGACTGAACACGGGCAGACGCAAGCGACCCGTCGAGCCTGCTTCGGTCTGAGAGGCTGACATGGATCTCGAACAGGTGAAGAAGCGAGTGGTGCGACGTTTGCACTCCGTGCTCCGCAACAGCGTCAGATCGATCTGGGTGAGTCCTCGATTACGTGTCCGAGTCCTCCGCAGAAGCGGGGTCGTTGCCGGTCGCGCGCTCATTCGCGACGGCCTCCGAGTCCTCGGGCCGGGTCTCAACATTGGCGACGACGTCTTCATCAACGCAGACTGCTTCATCGAGGCGGAAGCGGCGGTGACGATCGAGGACGGCGTCAGTATCGGGATGGCCGTTCAGCTGCTGACCGTGAGTCACGCCATCGGACCTTCCGGGAAACGAGCTGGAGCTACTGTCCTCAAACCGATTCGGATCGGCAGCGGAGCGTGGCTCGGTGCACGCGCGACGGTCCTGCCAGGAGTCCACGTCGGAGATGGCGCGATTGTCGGTGCAGGAGCACTGGTCACCGCGAATGTTCCCGCGAACGTCGTCGTGGCGGGGGTGCCTGCCCGGGTCATACGACACCTGGAATAGATCGAGGACGACTAGCCTCAGTGCAGAGATCGCTGTGTTCGTCGTATTCCGCCGTGCCGTGACCGTTCAGAGTTCGGCAAGCGGAAGAATCGCGAGATCCAGAGAAGGATGAGCGCAAGGATCGGGCCGAACATCACGAAACTGATGACACGACCGGCTGAGCGGCTGGGGTACTGAATCGACAAGAAGCCGGCAGCGACGGTGATCGTCAGGACGAGAAGTACGCCGACATCGAGGTTCCGTCGTTGCAGGAGAGCCGCACCAAGACCCGCGGACGCGGTGACCAGAGCGAACAAGGCCGCAAGACCGACTGGCCCAAAAGCGCCGAAGACCTCGCCGATGAAGCCAAGCGGCACCCAGAAGTAGGGCCAGAGCCGTTCGTGACTGAACGCATCGATGTTCAGCAGGCTTGACGGTAGCGGATTGACGTTGGCGATCAGCACCCAACGCGGGGGCGCGTTCAACGCCGACTGCTCTGTGAGGGGGAACGCCGATGACACGGATGAGACGAACCACTTCAACGGCATGACCCACGACTCGAGTCCGAACGGTGCGGGGACGGCCGCGTTCCGGAAGAGGGAACCGATGCGGAGGAGTCCGTGGGGGCTCCCGCGCGCGATCAGCGTGACTGCGAATGTGGCGAGGTTGACGTACGCGAGGACGGCAACGCCGACCAGCGAGAACGACACGCGGGCAAGCGTCGGACGCAGCGCGACGCGAATGCCGGCAACGACCAGTGCCGCCAAGGTGAACCCCACTGCGAGTCGAGTCCCCACCGAAACCGTGAGCGCCCACCACGTGATCGCCAGGATCAGTCCAGCGAGCCGGGTCGGTCGAGACTTCCCGAAAGCAGAGATCACGAAGGCAGCGATCCCGATCAATGGACCGAGGAGGCTGGCAGCGGTCAGGAGGAACGCCGACCCATCGGTTTGAAGGTAGACATCTCGCCGTAGGAAACTCGGACCTTGCCCGACCATCCAGAGCATCAACGAGATGCCGGACACAACCTGTGCCAGGGCTGCGATCGAGCCACCGGCCAAACTGTCGCGAAGACGGGCGAACGATACGCGTTCACGGAGCCCCGCCACGACGAACGACCCGAGTGCTGCTCCGAGTGCTGCTGTGGCGAAGATGGTCGCGCCGGCCGAGCTGATCCCTTCGCCTGCAACGATCTCCGCCGGCAGCCCGGCGCCGTTCACGTCCCGTGACCAGTTCCACATCGAGGCGCCAGTGAGGCCGAACACGAGGAAGAACGTGGCGAGGATCAGGCCCGGGAGAGCGGCGGTGTGACGCCTGAGCAGGACGAAACCCGCTAGCAGTACGGCAGCGCTCGCGATGATCACGCTCGGTCCTCCCGCCCCGAGGCTTCTCCGGCCGGAAGGAGCGCGCGTTGGAACGTCCAGGAGAAGGCGGTGGGAGTGTGTTCCAGGATCGGGGGGCTCGGCTCGTGATCGAACGGGAGCATCGCGACCAGGGTCGCGCCGATCTCGGCACTGGTCGTACCAGTCAGGTGGACACCGCGCATCCCCGCGACGGATTGCGCGACTCCGGCGTTCCGGGAGACCGCCACGCCGAGCCCTGCTGCCAATGCTTCGTTCACCACGAGTCCCCACACCTCTTCAGCGGCGGCGTGCACCAGGACGTCGTGGACGGCGAAAACCTCCGGAAGTTGAGACGCCGCAACGTACCCCCGGAACGTCACGCGATCATCGACTCCGCGGGCTACCGCTCGGGCACGCAGGCTCGCTTCGTCATCGCCGACTCCGATGATGGTGATCGTCGCCCGCTCAAGACCCGGAAGCGCGATCGCATCGATGGTCGCCGAAACGTTCTTCCGGGGGATCAGCTGACCGACGGCGAGGAGGCGGTAGCCGGCGTTCGAGCTGGGTTCCCTGGCTCTCTGTCGTGCAAGAACTGTCGCATCATTGATCCCCTGGACGTCGACTGCGTTGAAGCCCACTTCGATCTTTGCGGCGTCGATGCCTTCCCCGACGAGTGCGTCCCGCGCAGCCACTCCAGGCACGACCACCCCGTCGAGTGAGCGGAAGAAAGCCCGTCGGGCTGCGGCGATGGTACCGCCGGTGTGTTGCTGGGAGAGCCGGTGCGACTCGTAGAAACCGACCCTACGTACTCCTGCGAGCCTGGCGGCGAGTGATGCTGACCAGTAAGCGGGCGAGTCCCAACCACCGATCAGGATCGCGTCCTTTCCGCGCAGAGCGCGAACCGGCAGCGAGGGCGTTGTGTAGTGGCGCGCTTCCCCGCGTCGGAGCACGACGCTCTTCAAGAAACGGACGCGGTAGGAACTCGTGGCTCCGCCGACAAGCCAGTCGTCGCCTCGATTGTTGTCATCGCGCTGGAGCCTGCGGTCGCTCTCGAGGAGCCACACTTCGAGATCGATGCGTTCCGCGAGCGCATCCCAGACGGGCAGACGATACGGAGGAGCGGCATTGGTCAACCAGACCACGGCCGGACGACGCCCGGCTCGTCGGTCTCGCGAGTAGTGCTGGAGTAGCTCGCTCACGACATTCGCGATCGAGTAACGGTCCTGCAGCGCCAGGCCCATGGCATCGGTCAAGCGGGCGCGAAGACCCTGAGAGGTGAGGACCGATTCGAGCTGATCGCGAAGGGATGTCGGCGATCCGTCGCTCACCAGGGCAGCGCCGCGCAGGCGAAGGTCTGCTGAAATGCCGCAGTCTTGGGTGAGCACGACCGGCGTTCCGACGGACATCGCTTCGAGCACGGTCATCGGGAAGACCTCGCCTCGGCTCGGGAGGACGAACGCTGCCGCGCCGACAAGGCGCTGTGCCGCGCGTCCTGGGGGAAGGGAGCCTTCGTACGTGAGGCGCGTTTCGGGGTGGCTTCGGATGTACTCGCTGAGTCGGCCGAGGTCGCCTTCGTCCGGTCCGATGACGACGAAGGACAATTCGGGATGATCGACGCTGACAAGTGATGCCATCTCCGCGAACGCCATCACGCGCTTTCGGGGATGCAACCTCGCGATGAACAACACCTCGTTCTCACGGAACTCGCCGACGTCGAGAGTGTCCAATGATGCGGGAGCCACTCCATTGCGAACCGGGGTCAATCCCGCGCCCGGGAAGAATGCTGCTAGCTCGGACTCTTCAGCGTCGGTCAAGGTGAAGACGCTGCGGGCGCCGCGGATTGCAGGAGAAGTGACCAGCTTGTCGAGGACACGTACCGCCGATCGCCGGCGCGACGAGATCATGCCGTGCGTTTGCAAGAAGTACGGGACGCCGAGTCTGCGGGCTGCGCGAGCTAGTTCTAGGTCGACGAGGTGGCGTCCGGCATGGATGTGCATGACGTCGATCTGCCGAGCATTCGTTCGGATCCAGGAGCGCACACGTCGAGACCGCAACCCCGAGAAGCCTGCACCCGGGATGCGCTGAACCGGCGCGAGAATGACCTTGACTCCGGGGATGCTGAGACTGGCCTTCCCGTCCCAGCCCGCCAACAGCGTCACTTCGTGACCCTGTCGAGCCAGCTCTTCCGCCTGGGCCGTGGCCACAGCCACCGGGCCGCCGAACGCGCCGTCGACGGAGACGTAGCTGACGAACTGCACGATTTTCATTCTGGACAGCTCGCGCCCTGGGATTCGAAACGGTGCCCGACGGCAACGGCCGGAGCCCCCTGGACAACGGTGTTCGGTGGGACGAGCGAGTTGATGACTGACATCGGGGTGGCCAAGGACGACGTTCCCATACGAGCACCACCGAGGACCATGCATCGCGACGTGATCCAGACGCCGTCTTCGATGTGGATTGGCCGAGTGAGCAGCGCCATGTCCTTACGGTGCGCGTGGCTGCCGGTCGTGAGGAACGTCTCTTGCGAGATGACGACGTCGTGCCCGACGTAGATGTGGTCCTGGTTGTGGAACCAGACACCCTCGCCGATCCAGCTGTCGTTGCCGATGTGGAGCTTCCAGGGGAACCTGACGCGGGTCCGCGGACGGAAGACGACGCCCGCTCCGATCTCAGCTCCGAACGCGCGGAGGGCTCGAACACGAAGGCCGGAAGAGATCTGCCACGGATTCGTCACGAGGAGGAGCTCGACGGCGCCCCAGAGGTAGACGGTGAGGCGTGATCGGTCCCAGGACTGTCGTTCACCGGGTGCAGCGGCGAGCGAGATCACGCGTGGCGGCTCGTCATGGGCCTGCATGCGTTCGCGCTCCTGTCCCCGTGGAAGCCCGATACCCCTCGAGCCGCTCGGCGCAATTGTATGCAGCGGCACAGTCGTCGCCGAGCGATCGTCGGCGGGTCTCGGCAGCTACTGCCTCCGCCTGGACTCGGACGCCGCCAGTTGTGGGGCCAAGTGGACACGAGCCTTCGTGCGTAACTGAGCGACTGTTATGGTCGGCGAGTGCAGCAGGGGTCCCTCGTCTTCGTCGGGTTGAACTATCCGCCGGAGCCGACCGGTATCGCGCCCTACACGGGCGGTCTGGCGGCGCGCGTCGCTGGGGAGGGCATCGATGCTTCGGTCGTGACGGCGTTCCCGCACTACCCCGCATGGACGTTCGGTCCGAAAACACCACCGCGGACATCGACCGAGGTGTTGAACGGCGTGCGCGTGACCAGGCTTCGGCACGTGCTTCCGAAGAAGCCAGTCGGCCTCCTGCGGCTTCTGTCAGAACTGTCGTTCGGTGTCCGCGCTGTCCTTGCGCCGTGGCGAGGGCCGGACGTCGTCGTCTTGGTCTCGCCGGCCCTCTTCTCATCGGCAGTCGCCATGCTGCGCGTCCGACTTGCACGCCGACGCGTCTCGTCGGTGACGTGGGTCCAAGATCTGTACTCGCTCGGCCTCGAAGAAACCGGCCGGGGTGGCGGACTCGCCAGCAAGGTCGTCCGCCGTGTCGAGAAGTGGTTGCTCCGCCGATCAGACGCCGTCGTCGTCATCCACGACAGGTTCAAGCAGCACGTCGTGCGTGAACTCGGCGTGCCCGAAGACAGGGTCGCCGTCATCCGGAACTGGTCACACGTCAGCGCACCGGACCGGATCGACCGACGTGCGGTCCGCGACGGTCTCGGCTGGAAGCACGACGAGGTCGTGGTGCTGCACGCCGGGAACATGGGCGTGAAGCAGGGCCTGGAGAACGTCGTCCGAGCGGCACAACTCGCAGATGAACAGGGAGCGCCGATCCGTTTCGTGCTGCTCGGCGGCGGGAATCAGCAAGATCGGCTCCAGAGCATCGGCGCCGGGGTCGACCGTCTCGACTTCCTCGATTCACTTCCGGACGAAGAGTTCAACGCGGCTATGAACAGCGCGGATGTCCTGCTGGTCAACGAAGCGCCCGGCATCTCCGGAATGGCTGTGCCGAGCAAACTCACTTCGTACTTCAGCACGGGTCTTCCCGTGCTCGCGTCGACAGAACCGGGAAGCGTCACCGAGTTCGAGGTGCTCTCCGCGGGCGCTGGGGCTTCCGTCAGGGCAGGGGATCCGCAGGCGCTTCTCGAAGCCGCTCTTGACATGGGGGCAGATCGAACTGCTGCTGAAGAGTTCGGGCGATCAGCGCGGGAGTTCCTCCGGGAGCACCTGACCGCGGACGCGGCGTTCCACAAGTTCAGCGATCTGCTCCAGTCTCTCCGCCCTGGACGGTTCGAGACGCTCAGCTCAGCAGCACACCATCAGACGAGGATCGATTGACGAAACGCGCTTTCATCACCGGCATCACCGGTCAGGACGGTTCGTACCTGGCCGAGCTGTTGCTGCGCAAGGGCTACGAGGTGCACGGGCTCATCCGCCGTGCGTCGACGTTCAACACTGCGCGGATCGACCACCTGTACCAGGATCCGCACGAGCCGAAAGCGAAATTGTTCCTCCACTACGGCGACCTCGGGGACGGCGCGAGACTCGTCAGCCTCCTCGGCGAGCTGAAGCCCGACGAGGTCTACAACCTCGCCGCGCAGTCGCACGTCCGTGTCTCGTTCGACGAACCCGAGCACACCGGCGACGTCACCGGCATCGGCTCGATGCGAATGCTCGAAGCCGTTCGCATGTCGGGTATCCACACGCGCTTCTACCAAGCGTCGTCATCGGAGATGTTCGGGGCGACCCCGCCGCCGCAGCACGAGGAAACGCCGTTCTGGCCCCGTTCGCCGTACGGAGCCGCCAAGGTCTACAGCTACTGGGTCACCCGCAACTACCGCGAGGCGTACGGCATGTACGCCGTCAACGGGATCCTCTTCAACCACGAATCGCCTCGCCGCGGTGAGACCTTCGTCACCCGGAAGATCACTCGCGCTGTCGCAAGGATCAAGGCGGGACGTGAGCAGTTCGTGTACCTGGGCAACCTCGACTCCGTCCGTGACTGGGGATACGCGGCTGAGTACGTGGAGGGCATGTGGCGAATGCTCCAGGCGGACGAGCCCGAGGACTTCGTCCTCGCGACCGGTGGGAACTTCACCGTCAAGGACTTCCTGGAGACCGCCTTCGACCACGCCGGCCTGAACTGGGAAGACCACGTCAAGTTCGACGAGCGATATCTGCGCCCTGCTGAAGTCGACGCCCTCGTGGGTGACGCGTCCAAGGCCAAGGAGAAGCTCGGCTGGGAGGCGACCGTCGACACGGCTGAACTCGCCCGCATCATGGTCAATGCCGACATCGAGGCCCTCAAGTGCGAAGGTCGTCCCTGGATCGACAACGTCCGTCTCGCGAGCTGGGAGTCCTGATGTCAGACACCGAATTCGTGGTCGGTCCACTAGAACGGTCCGCACGCGTGTACGTAGCTGGTCATCGCGGGCTCGTGGGCTCGGCCGTCTGGCGGAAGCTCGAGAGCGAAGGCTTCACCGATCTCGTCGGCCGGACCTCAGCGGAGCTCGACCTGAAGGATCGTGACGCGGTCTTCGAGTTCTTCGCCGAGCAGCAGCCGAAGTACGTGGTGCTCGCCGCCGCGAAGGTCGGCGGGATCATGGCGAACAACACGTTCCCGCACGACTTCCTGAGCGACAACCTGCAGATCCAGGTCAACGTCATGGACGCCGCGGTGGTCCACGGTACCGAGCGCCTCGTCTTCCTGGGATCGTCGTGCATCTACCCGAAGTTCGCGGAGCAGCCGATCCGCGAGGACTCGCTGCTGACGGGGCATCTCGAACCGACGAACGATGCGTACGCCGTCGCGAAGATCGCTGGGATCATGCAAGTACAGGCCGTTCGCCGTCAGCACGGTCTGCCGTGGATCTCTGCGATGCCGACCAACCTGTACGGGCCGGGGGACAACTTCTCGCCGACCGGCTCCCACGTCCTGCCCGCGCTGATCCGCCGATACGACCAGGCCGTTCGGGACGGAGCGGCTCGCGTCGAGAACTGGGGGACCGGTTCGCCTCGCCGCGAGTTCCTCCACGTCGATGACATGGCAGGGGCCGTCCTCCACCTCATGGAGCACTACGACGGTCCGGAGCAGGTCAACGTCGGCACCGGTTCGGACGTCACGATCAAGGAGATCGCTGCGACGATCGCCAAGATCGTCGGTTTCGATGGCGAAACCGTGTGGGACAGCTCCAAGCCGGATGGCACGCCGCAGAAGCTCCTCGACGTTTCGAAGCTCGCTGAGGCCGGGTGGCGTGCAGGGATCGGACTCGAGGACGGTCTCCGCAGCACCATCGACTGGTACCACGAGAACTCCGCACACATTCGCGAGTGACACGGCTCCGCCCGACCATCGACGACCGAACTCTAGGATGAAGCAATGGCGGACCTTCCCGAGTCCGAATCTGCGGCCTCAGCTCGGCGTCGGCCTCCGCGACGCCGATGGATCCTGTGGAGCGTCCTCTTCATCGTCCTGCTCGTGATCGCCGCGGTCGCCTGGGTGACGATCCGCGGAGTGCTGGCGAAGCAGGACCTCGAATCGTCCGTCGCGCACGTCGACACCCTGCGGTCGCAGTTGGCGAAGGGCGACACCGCAGCTGCACAGCGCACGGCGGTGCAGCTCGAGTCGAGTGCCGCTGACGCCCGGGCGAACACGAGCGACCCGGTGTGGGCCGTCTTCGAGCACACGCCGTTCATCGGCGGCAACCTCCGCGCCGTCCGACAGGTGTCCGCGATCGTGGACGACGTGGCGAGCGACGCCGTCCGTCCGGTCGCCGGGGCCCTCGGTGACGTCGACGTCGACGCGTTCAAGCCCGAGGGCGGCAAGATCGACCTGCAGCCGCTCGTGGCGGCGCAGCCGGCGGTCGCGAAGGCGACCACCGCGCTCAGCAAGGCGACCAGGGCAGCCGACCGGATCGACACCGGTGACACCGTGTCGGCGGTGACGGACGCGGTGAACCAGCTCCGGGCCTCCTTGGCGTCTGTCTCGGAACAGGCGGCCGTCGCCGACAAGGTGGTGCAGCTGGCGCCGGCGATGCTCGGCGACGGCGGTGCGAAACGCTACGTCGTGCTGTTCCAGAACAACGCGGAACTCCGGGCCGGCGGGGGGATTCCCGGTGCGGTGGCACTGCTGGACGTCGAGGATGGCGCGATCCATCTCGCGAGCCAGGCCTCGGGTGCATCGTTCGGGCCGTACGACGAGCCGGTGCTGCCGCTCGACACCGACACGCAAGGCCTTTACGGGGCGATCACTGGCGAGTACATGCAGGACGTGACTCTGACGCCACGCTTCGACACCTCGGCGAAGCTGGCACGGGAGATGTGGAAGCGGCAGTTCGGACAACGGGTCGACGGCGTGCTGTCGATCGACCCGGTGACGCTCGGCTACATCCTGAAGGCGACCGGACCGGTGAAGCTCGCCACCGGTGACGAGTTGACGTCGGACAACGCGGTGCAGCTGCTGCTGAGCGAGGCGTACGCGAAGTACCCGGACCCGACCGTGCAGGACGCCTTCTTCGCGTCGGCAGCCAGCGCGGTGTTCACGAAGGTCTCCGAGGGTGGCTTCGACCCGAAGGAGTTCATCGCGGCGCTGACGACCGGTGTGGACGAAGGACGGGTCAAGCTCTGGAGCGCCGACAAGAGCGAGCAGTCGGAGCTCACCGGGACCGCCATCGCAGGGGGACTGCCGATCAGCGACACGAGCTCACAGCAGTTCGGTGTGTACCTCAACGACGCCACCGGCGCGAAGATGGACTACTACCTCGAGAAGACCGTGTCGGTCGGCAGCGAGGTGTGCCGGAAGGACGGCCGACCGACGTGGACGGTCGAGGTGACGCTGAAGAGCACCGCCCCGGCAGGCGCGGCGACGAGCCTGCCGGAGTACGTCACAGGGGCCGGAGCATTCGGCGTGGCGCCCGGCGCAGTCCGGACAAACGTCGCCGTCTACGCCCCCTCTTCAGGGGTGTACGTCACATCCACTCAGGATGGCAAGACGGCGTCCCCGCAGACGGCGACGGACGGTGTCCATCCCGTCGCGCAGTTCCAGACCACCCTCTCACCAGGGAAAAGCACGACGATCCGGGTGCAGTACCTGGGCGGCGTCGACCAGGGGCGGACCGCGGTCGACGCGGTGTCGACCCCCGGTGTTCACCAGTCGGTTACAAAGCCCCTGGCCACCAGCTGTGAATCCCCGGTAGATTGAGCGAACTTCGCCATCGCGCCTGCAAGTACTCGGGGCTGGTCGCACTTCCATCCGCGCGAAGCCATCAGGGTCTAGGGGACACATCCATGAAGAAGATCATCGCTGCGGTCGTCCTGGCCGCTGCTGCGTTCGTTGCCGTTCCGTCCGCTGCCAACGCCGCCGGCTACGTGCCCGCGTCGAACGTCAGCGTCTCGGGCTCGGCCGTTTCCGGTGGCACCGCGACCGTCGGCTTCGCCGCCGGTTCGTTCGTCGCCAACGAGACGGTCTCCGTCTCCGTGACCGGTGCTGGCGCCGTCACGCTGGGCGCGCTGCCCATCACCACCGTCTCCAAGACCTACACGGCGTCGTCGACCGGTGCCGCTGCGGTCTCCGTCACGCTGCCGCAGGGCGCGTCGGGCACCTACTCGCTCACCGCGACCGGCGCCACCTCGGGCAACGTGGCCACCTCGGCCCTGACGGTCGTCCCGGCCGACGGCACCGCTGTCGTCCCGGCTGCTGCTGCCGGCACCAACGGCAACGGCGAGCTCGCCTTCACCGGTTCCACGATCTCGATGCTCGCGATCTGGGTCGCCGGCGGCGCCGTCGTCCTCGGTGGTGGCCTGCTGCTGGTCCGCACCTCGGTCCGTCGTCAGCGCGAGTCCGTCTGAGTCTCGAGCGACTGAACGAAGCCCCCGGAGCGCATCGCTCCGGGGGCTTCGTCGTGTCCGTGTGTCAGTGACGCCGTCGGTGCGCCGCCCACGACAGCACCAGTACCCCGAGCAGCGAGCCCAGAACCGCCCCCAGGCCGTTCGCTAGGACATCGGCCAGTGACGCGGTGCGCGCGGGCAGGAAGACCGCCTGTCCGGTCTCGATGCCGACGCTGACGACAACGCCCGCAGCCGCACCGGCCCACCACCACCGAGCGCCCGCGAGCAGGACCACGAGCAGACCCAGCGGGACGAAGAAGAGCACGTTCGACAGCGACTCGATCGTGCCGTAGCCGAACCAGTCGGGGGCCCCGTGGCGATGGGCGGCCGCGATCACCCGGTCGAGCGTCGGACCGGCTGCCGCGTCGACGGGTGAACCCCAGAACCCGACGAGCGCCACCGCGACGCCGTAGGCGGCGGCCAGCCACGTCGCGACCCGACGGCTGCGTCCGGTGGCCGGGGCGTGCCCTGGATCGCGGGGACTGTCGGAGGTCACCCGACCGACGGTAGTGAGTCGGGCCTCCCGGATGGGCGTCTCCGTCATTCCGTGACGCATCTCGGAGGTCCGGAAAACGAGTACCCCGATCTGGCGCGTGTACCCCGGAGAGACGTCACACCGCCCCGGAAACCCGGGGGACGCCGATGGGCCGCATTGACAGAACCCGTGAATCAACGGGCATCGCTGGCGGTTCGGGCCGTGGTTCTCGTAGCGTTCTGGTGTCAGCAGATGTACCCCGGATCGTGAAGGAGAGCGACATGAGCATCACCGTCAACAACGCGACGCAGGCCGAGGTCACCCTCGACACCGACACGGTCGACACCATCGCGATCCTCGAAGCCGACGCGGCGCCCTCGACCCGTCCCACCCGCGCCAAGGTCACCTGGGTGCAGGAAGACCAGGGCGAGTGGATCGCTGGCTACGGCGGGTACTTCGGCGGCAGCGTCGACAAGCGCGACGGCCGCTTCGTCGCCTCGGACACCTTCGGCCTGGTCGTCGGTGAGTTCGCATCGCTGGAAGAAGCGCAGACCAAGCTCGAGGACCAGCTCCACGTCATGCTCCCGTCGGTCATCCGACCGGTCGAGTAGGCACCACCGCACCACCGCGCTACGGGCACCGTCGGCGCCCGTCCCACCACGCACCATCGGCGTCCGCGACGCCCGCAGCACCAGCACGCAGCACAGCCCGAAGGAGCACCGCCATGAGCATGACCGCCGATCACCACCAGCAGACCGAAGTGACGCTGGACACCCGGACGATCGAGGTCATCGCCGAGATCGAGGCGCAGGTCGTCGCGGACACCGCACCTGCTCGTGTCCGCATCAGCTGGGCGCAGCCCGACACCGGGCTCTGGGTCGCCAACTACGGCGGGTACTACGGCGGCACCGTCGATCGACAGGGCACCCACTTCTTCGTCGCCGACACGTTCGGCGAGTACGTGGGGGACTTCCGCTCCCTCGACGAGGCGAAGGGGCGTCTGGCCGAACGGCTGCACGTGCTGCTGCCGGACGTGATCCGCGCCACCGCCTGATCCTGACCACGCTCGAACCCCCGAAACCCCACCGGATCCCGGTGGGGTTTTGCTGTGCCCCGAGCGGGTGACGCGGCTCTGCGGCGCGCCTACCCCCACAACGAGTGGTCCCCCCTATTGGGGACCCGCACTGACCCCACTTCGGTATCGAGACCTGCCAGTATCGACCCGGCGCCAACGACCGTTCTCCCTGAACCGACGGCCGTTGCTCAGCGCCCGCATCGTCTCGACCCGAAAGTGATCATGCTGCCTGGAAACCAGGGCACCGCTGTGCCTCGACGCCGCTTCGGCGTCCGAACCGTCGCCATGTTCGGCGCTGCGCTGCTCGTCGGCGCCGGTCTCTCGACGACCACGGCGGTCATCGCGGCCGAGCCGGCCTCGGCCGTCACCGCGATCTCGAACGGTGCACTGGTGTGCGACCAGAACACGCTCTACGCCATCGACAGCACGGGCAAGGTCGTCGCCGTGGACATCACCACCGGCGACTCCAAGGGCACGACCGCGGACGTCACGAACCTCGGCACCGGGGCCAACAACGGCCTCGGTATCTCGCGTGAGGGCGTGTCGATGTTCGCCGCGTCGAACAACGTCAGCGCCACGCTCCGGCGTTACAACCCGAAGGACGGGAGCGTGTCCGACCCGATCACGACGGACCAGAAGCGTGTCGTGATCCGCGGTGCGGTGAACCCGAAGGACGGCATCTACTACTACGGCGACAACGCCGGGTGGCTCGGCGCCTACGACCCGGCCACCAGCACGTACCTGGGCCAGGTCGGGCAGATCAACGGCTTGAAGGCCGGCAACGGTGACTTCGCGTTCAGCTCGCGCGGCCTGTTCTTCGTCGTCGCGGCCGACACGGTCTACCGCGTCAACACCGACGAGGTCTCGAGCACCCCGGGCGCCACCGCCATGTCGACCTCCGCCATCGCGACCCTGCCGGCGGGCACCAGCAGCCCGGGCATCGCGTTCTCGTCCGACGGCTACCTGTACGTGTCGAACACCGTGACGGCGAACAACGTCTCCACGACCACGATCTACCAGCTCGACCCCACCTCGGGCGCGCAGGTCCGCAGTTTCCCGATCGTCGGCAACTACGCCGCCACCGACCTCGCCAGCTGCAACTACGCCGACACCGTCACCGGTGAGGCGAGCGTCGACAAGCGCTGGAACGCGGGCGACCAGTTCGGCCTCGCCATCACCGGCGGCGGCATCGACCCCACGAAGCCCGGCACCTCGGCGACGACGACCGGCACGGGCACCGGCACCCAGTCGCAGCGCGCCGGCGCCGTCCTGAGCACACCGAACAAGGACTACACGGTCACGCAGACCGCCTCGGGCACCACCGACCTGGCGAACTACAGCACGTCGTGGGTGGCACGGAACCAGACGACCGGCGCGCTGGTCGCCGACGGCAAGGGGAACACCGGCACCTTCACGTTCCCCGCCGCCACGACCGCCGACGGCACCGACGTCATGGTGACCTTCACCAACACGCTCAAGGCCGTCCACGTCACCACGACCTCGGACACCGGCAACACGCCGAACGGCACGAAGCTCACCGTGCCGGCGAAGGGCGTCCTGGCGAACGACAGCGGCACCGGCCTGTCCGTCGTGTCGAACACCACGCCCGCACACGGCACCGCGACCGTGCAGCCCGACGGCTCGTACACGTACACCCCGGCCGACGGCTTCTCGGGCACGGACACCTTCCAGTACACGGCGAAGGACTCGTCGGGCCAGACCTCGACCAGCACGGTGACGATCACCGTCGCCCCGGCGGGCACCGACGACGCGTTCAGCGTGCACGCCGGCCAGACCGCCACCGCGGACGCGAAGACGGGTCTGCTCGCGAACGACCACGGCACCGGATTGACGGTCACGGGCAACACCAAGCCCGCCCACGGTGACCTGACCGTCGGCAAGGACGGTTCGTACTCGTACACCCCGACCGCCGGGTACTCCGGCCCGGACTCCTTCACCTACACGGCGAAGGACGGCGACGGCGCACCGATCAGCGGCACGGTCACCATCACGGTGCTGCCGACCGCGGTCGCCGACACGATCACCGCGACGGCGGGCACCACCACCCCCGGCACCGCGCCCGGCCTGCTCGCCAACGACCTCGGCTCGGACCTGACGGTCACGGGCAGCACCAAGCCGTCGCACGGTGACGTCGTCGTCGCGAAGGACGGCAGCTCCACGTACACCCCGGCCACCGGCTACTCCGGCCCCGACTCCTTCACGTACACCGTCACCGACGGCAACGGGAAGAGCGACACCGTCACCGTGACCGTGAACGTCGCCCCGCTGGCGAAGGACGACACCGTCCGCGTCGCCGCCGGCACCACGTACACCGCCGACACCCGCGCCACCGGCGTCCTCGGCAACGACCTCGGTACCGGCCTGACCGTCTCGTCGAACACGAAGCCCGCGCACGGCGAGCTCACCCTCGACAAGGCGACCGGTGCGATCACCTACACGCCGGCAGACGGTTTCTCGGGCACGGACTCGTTCCGGTACACCGCGACGGACACCGCCGGTGCGCCGACGACCGCCACGGTGACCATCACGGTCAACCCGACGATCGCGAACGACTCCACGACGACGAGCGCCGGCACCCCGGTGAACGTCGACGTGCAGCACAACGACCGCGGCACGGACCTGGTCACCACGATCGTCACCGGTCCGGTGAACGGCACCGCCGTGGTCGCCGAGGACGGCACCGTCGACTACACGCCGACGGGTGACTTCTCCGGCACCGACTCGTTCACCTACACCGTGACCGACGGCTCGAAGGTCACCACCAGCCCGGCGACGGTCACCGTCACCGTCAAGCCGGTCGCGAACGGCGACACGGTGGCGACGAAGTCCGGCGAGACGCTGACCATCGCGCCGGAGACGCTCACCGGCAACGACAAGGGAACGAAGCTGACCGTCACCGACGCGGCCGCCGTGCCGGACGCCGACGGCACGACGCACGGCGACGTCACGATCGACCCGACCACCGGCACGATCACGTACGCGCCGAAGCCCGGCTTCTCGGGCACCGACACCGTCACCTACACGGTGCGGGACGACTCCGGCCAGACCACGACCGGCACGATCACCGTCGTCGTCGGCCCGATGGCCACCCCGGACACCGCGACCGCCACCGCCGGCACCACGCTGACCGTGGGTGGGGACGGCGACGACCGCACGGGCGTGCTCGCGAACGACGAGGGCACGAAGCTCACCGCCACGGTCGACCTCGAACCGGCGAACGGCGACCTCGAGCTGGCGGAGGACGGGTCGTACACGTACACCCCGAAGGACGGCTTCTCGGGCACGGACACCTTCACCTACACGGCGAAGGACCCCTCCGGCGGGACGGCCACGGGTGTCGTGACCATCACGGTCGAGCCCGGCACCGAGTCGGACGAGATCACGGTCAAGGCAGGCGGCAGCAAGACGGTCAACTCCGCCGACCTGACCGGCAACGACCACGGCACCGGCCTGTCCGTGCTCGACATCCCCGTCGGCAAGGGCGGCACGAACGGCACCGCGGTCCGGAACGACGACGGCACCGTCACCTACACGCCGAAGCCCGGCTTCTCCGGCACCGACGAGTTCACGTACACGGTCACCGACCGCAACGGCCTCACGAACACCGGCACGGTCTCCGTCCGGGTCACCCCCGTCACGGCGGGTGGCTCCACGACCACCGACGCCGACGGTTCCATCACCGTCCCGGCCGACAAGGGCGTGCTCGACGGCGCCACCGGCACCGACCTGCACGTCACGGACAACACCGACCCGTCGCACGGTGACGTCGTCGTCGACGAGGACGGCGGCTACACCTACACGCCGAAGCCCGGCTACTCCGGCCCGGACTCGTTCGACTACACCGTCACCGACGGCGCCGGTGGCACCACGACTGGCACCGTGGCGATCGTCGTCGCACCGAAGGCCGTCGCTGACGCCACGACCACCACCGCCTCGACCCCGGTCGACGTCCTGGTGACGGGCAACGACTCCGGCACGAAGCTCACCGTCACCGCGGTCACCAAGCCCGGTCACGGCGAGGCCGCGATCACCGGAGGCGGAGCCGGAACCGGCAACACCGGCACCGTCACCGGCACCGGCACCGTCACGTACACGCCGGCCGACGGCTTCTCCGGCACGGACACGTTCACCTACACGGTGACCGACCCGACCGGCGGCACCGCGACGGCGAAGGTCACGGTGACGGTCATGCCCGTCGCCGTCGCGGACACCGTGCACACCACCGCGGGCACGGCGCTGGCGATCGCCGGCACGACGCTGACGGCCAACGACCACGGCACGACGCTCACGGTCACCGGCCACGGTGACGCCGCACACGGCGACGTGACCAAGGGCACCGAGCCCGGCTCGCTCGTCTACCTGCCGAAGAAGGGCTTCTCCGGCACGGACACGTTCACGTACACCGTCACGGACGGCTCCGGCCAGACCACCACGGCGACCGTCACCGTCCTGGTCGGCACCATGGCGACGCCCGACACCGGCCGCACCGCCACCAACGGCACCGTGACCGCCACCGTCGGCACGGGCGTCCTGTCCGACGACGAGGGCACCGACCTGTGGGCGAAGACCGACCGCAAGCCGGCACACGGCACCGTGGTGCTGGCGAAGGACGGCTCGTACGTCTACACGCCGGAGCACAACTGGTCCGGCATCGACACCTTCACCTACACGGCGGTCGACCGCGACGGCAACACCGCGACCGGCCTCGTCACGATCACCGTCACCCCGACGGCGACGAACGACAAGGCAGCCACGAAGGCCGGCAAGCCGGTCACCGTCGCCGGCCCCGGTGTGCTCGGCAACGACCACGGCAGCGACCTGACGGTCGTGACCTCCGGCAAGGCGGAGCACGGCACGGTCTCGATCGCCGCGGACGGCACGTTCGTCTACACCCCGGCGAAGGGCTTCTCCGGCACCGACACCGTGACCTACCGGGCACAGGACGGCTCGGGTCAGCAGGTCGACGCCACCGTCACCGTCACCGTTGGCATCGACGCGACGAAGGACGCCGGCCGCACCGTCGCCGGCACCCCGATCGCCCGTGACACCGCCCACGGTCTGCTCGCCAACGACCAGGGCACCCGCCTCACCGCAGCCCTGGACCGGCGGCCGGCCCACGGCACGGTGACGGTCCAGCCCACCGGCGCGTACGTCTACACCCCGGCCGCCGGCTTCACCGGCACGGACACCTTCACCTACACGGTGACCGACGCCTCGGGGCAGACCACCACCGCCACCGCCACGATGACGGTCGTCGCCGCCGCGGTCGCGAAGGACGACTCCGCCACCGGGACCGTCGGGCACCAGGTCACGATCGACCCGCTCGGCAACGACTCCGCCTCGGGCGGTGCCACCTTCGAGGCGGGCACCCTGCACCTGATCGACCCGGAGACGGGCAAGCAGTCCGACCGCGTCGTCGTCAGCCACGAGGGCACCTGGACCGTCCGCGACGGCAAGGTCGTCTTCACCCCGGCGAAGGGCCACACCGGCACCACCTTCATCGGGTACGTGGTGACGGACAGCAACGGCCAGACGGTGACGGCGACCATCACGGTCACCTACCCGACCGGCATCGCGGCAGCGGTCCACACCGCGGAGCTCGCCTTCACCGGTGCGACCGGCCTCGTCGGCCTCGGCCTCGCGGCGATCGCGCTGCTCCTGGCCGGCGTGCTGCTCGTGACGCGTCGCCGCATCGCGGCGGGCATCGCAGCCGCCCCGGGGATCCGACGCAGCGCGCGTCCGTAACCACCGCGGTCGACCGGGAGGCCCGGATCACGTCAGCCGACAGGCGCACGTGATCCGGGCCTCCCGTCTTCCTGCCCTGGTCGCGTGCGCGCGCGGCCGCGCGTCGACCCGCCGCTACGCCACGGGTTCGATGAGCTGCGGGCCGTCGTTCTTCACGCTGTTCACGGTGCGGGCGACCTCGTACTGCTCCAGGCCGGCCGCGACCGTCAGCGACTCGTGGTCGAGCAGCGCGAGCAGGTCGTCGGTGCCGAGGCCCCCGGCGCCACCGGTGCCGCCGCCGAGCCAGTCGTCGTAGCCGTCGGGCGTCAGGAACGCAGGCATGCGGTCGTGCACCTCGCCCGGTGCCACGTGGGCGTCGCGCGTGATGATCGCCAGCGACAGCCGCCACTTGTCCGGGTCGCCTTCGGGCTTGGTCGGGTCCGGCCAGGCACTCACGACCCCGGCCATCGCCAGGGCGCCACCGGGCTCGTGGACGAAGTGGGGTTCCTTGCCGTCCTCGCGCACCACCCACTCGTAGTAGCCCTGCGCCGGCACGATGCACCGGTTCGTCGCGAAGGCCCGCCTGAACATGCCGCTCGTCGCGACCGTCTCGATGCGGGCGTTGATCGGCTTCGGGCGCTGCTTCTGGAAGTCCTTCGCCCAACTCGGCACGAAGCCCCAGCTGATCTGCGGCAGCTCGCGTTCGCCGTGCCGCTGGCGCACCGCGGACACGGGGTCGGTCGGGGCGACGTTCCAGCTCGGCACCAGGCCCGTCCCCACGACGCCGGTGTCCTGGTCGACGTGCTCGGTCCGGCCGGCGAGCTCACCGAGGAGCTCGGGCAACAGATCGGCCGTGGTGTCGGAGACGACGAACCTTCCACACATGCGCCCAGTGTGCTCCGTGCCCCCGACAGTCGCGCGGCCGGTGCTGTTGCGTCGTGTCGGTCTGTTCCGCTGTCCTGTTCCGCTGTCCCGTTCCGCTTCGTGAGCAGAAATGATCGGGTCCCGTCACGCCACCCGACCATTTCTGCTCACGAAGTCGGGCCGGCGGGGACCTCGAGCGGCTCGGCGGCCCCGGCGGCGACCGTACTCGACGGGTCAGTCGCCCGGCAGCGAGAGCTTGCTGCCCTTCGGGGTGCCGGGCCGGCCGCGGGCGGGCGGTGCCGGCGGGACGGGCGGGAGGGCCTCGGCCTCGACGCGCAGCTGCTCCTGACGGCCGAGGGTGCGGATGCCCCCGATGGCGGTGACGGCACCGCTCGCCGGGATGAGGATCCAGACCGCGGAGAGACCGACGATGTCGTCGTTCGACGAGACCGTGAAGACGTTGAGCAGCACCGTCGCGAGCAACGCGAGCGCCCACCCTCCCAGCAGCAGGTACCCGCGGAACGCTGCCCGGACCAGCAGGTCCCGGGTCTCGGGCATGCCGTGCAGGACGGCGTCACGGTGCTTCGGGTCGACCGCGGGAGGGTTGCGGCGGTAGTAGCGGGCGACCGCCTCTTGGGTGCGCCAGCCGATGCCGGGGATCGGCGGGACGTTCCAGCCCTTCGGTCCGACCGGTACGAAGCACGTGCCGATGAGTCCGATGCCGGAGGCGAACAGCACCGCCACGACGATCGCAGCGGCGACGGGGACGGAGCCGTCGTCGAAGTACAGTCCGAGGACGACGAGTCCCGCGAGCGCGACGACAGCCACGATCACGCCGACGACCACGATGCGGCGGCGGCGCTGCACGCTGACGAGGGCGGGCAGTCGCTCCCGGTACACCTGCCACCCGATCTTGAACACGTGTCATGTCTACCCGGGCGTGCGGCGTCGTGGCTCGGGCGCTCGGTACTTCGTGAGCAGAAATGGTCGAGTGCGCTCGTGGGGCCCGACCATTTCTGCTCACGAAGTGCGGCGCGGGTGCGGCGCCGGCACGCCGCGGACACGCCGCGGACACGCCCGGCGGCCCGGGCAGGCGCGGGCTCCCGGGCCCAGCACCCCGGGCCCGCGCAGCACACGTCCAGGTGGGCGCGATGACCTCGGCTCCATGAGTCTCGACATCGTCTACACCGCAGCCGCCCACGCCACCGGAGGCGGCCGCGACGGGCACGTCCGCAGCGAGGACGACCGGCTCGACCTGGACACCCGCCCGCCGAAGGAGATGGGCGGCAGCGGCGAGGGCACCAACCCCGAGCAGCTGTTCGCCGCCGGGTACGCCGCGTGCTTCCTCGGTGCACTGCACGCCGCGGGCAAGGAACTCGACCTCGACACCACCGGCGCCGAGGTCTCCGCCGAGGTCGGCATCGGCGGCGCCGGCAACGGCACGTTCGGCCTGGCGGTCGAGCTCGACGTCTACGCACCGGCCACCCCGCAGGAGCAGCGCCAGCGCCTGGCCGAGCGCGCGCACGAGATCTGCCCGTACTCGAATGCCACCCGCGGCAACATCACCGTCGCGCTGTCGATCGTCGACTAGCGTTCCGGCGTGGTCACCGACGAGACGCGTTGCCCCTGCCTGAGCGGCAACCCCTACGGCGAGTGCTGCGGCCCCCTGCACCGCGGCGCGGCCGCGCCGACCGCGGCGCGCCTGATGCGCTCACGCTTCAGCGCGTTCGCGCTGGGACTGCCGGAGTACCTGTTGCTCACCTGGCACCCGCGCACCCGTCCGGCAGCCCTCGAGTTGGACGCGTCCCAGCGCTGGACCCGGTTGGACATCCTGACGACGACCTCGGGAGGCCCGTTCGACTCCCAGGGCACGGTCGCGTTCCGCGCGTGGTGGCGTTCCGACGACGACCGCGGGACGCTCGAGGAGACGAGCGAGTTCGTCCGCGAGCAGGGACGATGGTTCTACGTGGACGGTGTCGTCGCCTGACGGCTCCGCACCACGCCAGCTGACAGGAGTCGACATGCCCGCACGCGACCTCACCCGCTTCGGCGACCGGACCACGGCCGCCGAGGTCGTCGACGGCCTCGACCTGACGGGACGCAAGGCGATCGTCACCGGTGCCGCCTCCGGCATCGGGGTGGAGACCGCCCGAGCACTCGCCGGAGCCGGAGCGCGCGTGACGCTCGCCGTGCGGGATGTCGACGCCGGCCGCCGGGTCGCGGACGACATCGCCCGGTCGACGGGGACGGACGCACCGGCCGTCGTCGAACTGCACCTGGACCGCCCGGCCTCCGTCGAGGCGTTCACCGCAGCGTGGTCGGGGCCGCTCGACGTGCTCGTCGCCAACGCCGGCATCATGGACGCGCCCGAGTCGTACACGCCCGCCGGGTGGGAGTCGCAGTTCGCCACGAACCACCTCGGGCACTTCGCCCTCGCGCTCGGGCTGCACGACGCCCTGGCGGCCTCGAGTTCGGCCCGCATCGTCGCGGTGTCGTCGAGCGGCCACGGCGGTTCGCCCGTCGTGTTCGACGACCTGTTCTTCCGCCGGCGTCCCTACGAACCCGGACTCGCCTACGGCCAGTCGAAGACCGCCAACGTGCTGTTCGCCGTCGCTGCCGGCCGGCGGTGGGCCGCCGACGGCATCACCGCGAACGCCCTGATGCCGGGCGGGATCTGGACCGGGCTGCAGAAGCACTGGGACCCGGAGGTCCTCGCCGCCACGAAGATCGCCGCGGCCGATGCCGTGAAGACCCCGGAGCAGGGAGCCGCGACCTCGGTCCTGCTCGCCACCGCACCGGAACTCGACGGGGTCACCGGCCGCTACTTCGAGGACTGCCACGAAGCAGCGGTGGTCGAACGGATCGAGGACGGCCTGCACGGCGTGCTGCCCTGGGCGCTCGACCCGGAGCAGGCCGACCGGCTGTGGGACGTGTCCGTCGCCCTGCTCGACGCCGAGGCGCGGTCCCGCGGCTGACCGCGGGCCGCCGGGGTCGTCGTCGTCGGCTAGCTGCCGATGACGGTGGGCAGGCCGACAGCCGTGCGCATCGCACGACGGACGGCGGCCTCGTCGGGAAGCAGCTCGTCCTCGTCACCGGTCAGGAAGAAGCGGATCTGCCCGATCGCCTGTTCGGTGAGCATGTCGAGACCGTTCAGCACCCGGCCGCCGGCGCCCTCCCATCGGCTCGCTGCAGCGGTCGGCCACGGTTCGTAGGCGACGTCGAACAGCACGGCGTCCGACCCCGACGGCACCAGCTCGAGCGGGTCGGCCGCGCCGCCGGGAAGCGTCGACAGGACGAACCCGTGGTGGGTGCCAGGCAGGTCGCTGAGCGGCAGGACCTCCAGCGCGACGCCGAGCCGCACGGCCAGCTCCACGAGCGACCCGGCCTTCGCGGTGTCGCGCAGGAACACCCGCACGAGCGACGCCCCGAGCCGCACGGCCGCGGTCAGGGCGCTCGCCGCGGTCGCGCCACCGCCCAGGATCGTGGCCTCGCCGGGCACGTGCCCGAGCGCCTCGACCGGACGGACGAGACCTTGGACATCGGTGTTGGCGCCCGCGCGGACGATGCTGGAGCCCTCGTGGCGGAACGCCACCGTGTTGGCGACCCCGAGCTCATCGACCAACGGGGTCGTGCGGTCGAGGAGCGGCAGCACCTCGCGCTTGAGCGGCATCGTGAGACTCAGCCCGCGCCATCCGGGACCCAGCCCCGCGACGAACGCGTCGAGCCCGCCGGACGCGACCTCGTGCCTCCCGTACGACCACCCCAACCCGAGCGCGTCGTAGGCCGCTTCGTGGAGCGCGGGGGAGAGCGAATGCGCGATGGGGGAGCCGAGCACCGCGAGGCGCGTGCGGTCTGGATCTGGGACGGCCACGATCACCCAGCTTATCCAGCCGATTTCCTGAGCGCCCCGTTAGGTTAGGCTACCCTTCGTGATCCGCTCATCCCTTCGTCTCCGACGTGTCCTCGCCGCTGCGGGTGCCGTCGCCGCAGCCTCCCTCGTCCTCGCCGGCTGTGCCTCCGGCTCCAGCTCGTCCGAGTCGTCCTCGGGATCGTCGTCCGACGGCGCCTTCCCGGTGTCCATCACGACCGGCCTCGGCACCACGACGATCGACTCGCAGCCCAAGCGCGTCGTCGCACTCGGCTGGGGCGACGCCGAGACCGCGCTCGAGCTCGGCGTGCAGCCGGTCGGCGCGAGCGACTGGCTCGCCTTCGGTGGCGACGGTGTCGGCCCGTGGCTCAAGGACGCGTACACGAAGTCGCCGAAGATCATCCAGACGCTCGAGCCGAGCTACGAGGACATCCTCAAGCTCAACCCGGACCTGATCCTCGACGTGAAGTCGTCGGGCGACAAGGACCGCTACGACAAGCTGTCCGCGATCGCGCCGACCGTCGCGATCCCGAAGGGCGGCGAGAACTACCTCGCTTCGACCGAGCAGCAGACCACGATGATCGCGAAGGCGCTCGGCAAGGAGTCCGAGGGCAAGAAGCTGCTCTCCGGCCTCGACGACGCGTACGCCGCGGCACGCAAGGCGCACCCGGACTTCGAGGGCAAGACCGCCGTCGTCGGTGCGTACAGCTCCGAGGGTTTCGGCGCGTACGCCTCCACCGACAGCCGCTCGTCGTTCATGAAGAACCTCGGGTTCACGATCCCGTCGGCCATCGACAAGGAAGCCGGCAAAGCGTTCTCCGTCACGCTGTCCGACGAGAACCTCGACCTGCTCGACGCCGACCTGACGCTGATCCTGCCGATCTACGTCGACGCGTCGAAGGCCGAGGCTGACCCGCTGTTCCAGAAGGTGCCGTCGGTCGAGGCCGGCCATTACATCGTCTTCGACGACAAGGACGTGTCGTCGGCGTTCTCGATGGGCACCACCGCTGCGATCGAGTGGGCGCTCGACAAGCTGCCGGCCCAGTTCGAGGACAAGCTCGGCTGACCTGTCCTGTTCTCACCCGCGAAAGCGACAGGGTGCCGCCGATGTTCGGCGGCACCCTGTCGCTTTCGCGGGGTGTTCGGGGCTGACGGTGTGGTCGGGACGGCTCAGACCGGGAAGCTCGAGCCGAGCAGCGCGAACAGCAGCGTGATCAGCGGGAGCGTGCCCTGCTTGAACGCGGAGTTGACGTACTTGCGGCCGGAGCCGATCAGGATCACCGCGGCGCCGAGCATGCTCGCGGTCGAGAACACGACGAGGGTCCAGCCGGTCGCGGTGTTGCCCGCGAGCACGAGCACGACACCGAGGATCGCGCCGATCGCCAGGAACAGGTTGTAGAACCCCTGGTTGAACGCGAGGGAGCGGGTCGCGTCGGCCTCGGTCTCGGTCGCGATGCCGAACACCTTGCGGGCGCGTGGACTCGTCCAGATGATGGATTCGAGGAACCAGATGTACACGTGGACGAGGCCAGCGAGGACCGCACACACGCCCGAGATCACGAGCAAGACCGACATGTGCTCATTCTCGCAGGCGTCGGCGGGGTTCGGCTGCGCGTCCGCCAGTAGGCTCGGGGCATGAGCGACGACGTCACCCCGCCCGAGCCCGAAGCGACGGCTGTCGCCGAACTCCGGAGCATCCGGCAGAGCATCGACAACATCGACGCCGCCGTCATCCACATGCTCGCCGAGCGCTTCAAGTACACCCAGCGAGTGGGGCACCTGAAGGCCGAATCGGGCATGCCCGCCGCCGACCCGGACCGCGAACAGATCCAGGTCGCACGGCTCCGGAGCCTCGCCGCCGAGGCGCACCTCGACCCCGCCTTCGCGGAGAAGTTCCTCAACTTCATCGTCGCCGAGGTCATCCACCACCACGAGCGCATCGCCGGACGCGACGAATGAGCGTCGACCTGCCGACCCTGCTCGTCGGTTCCTACACCGCCACCGGCGGCGGGAACGCGACCGGCATCTCCCTGGTCGACGGCGGCGCTGCCCGCACGGGCGCTCGTGCGGACGCGGGCGCTTGTGCGGACGCGGGCGCTCGTACCGTCGCGGTCGCTCGTACCGTCGCGGTGCTCGACGATCCCTCGTTCCTCGCCGTGTCGGGCGACCGTGTCTACGCCGTGTCCGAGACGAACGACGGCGGTGTCTCGGCCTTCCGGATGCAGAACGGCGCGCTCGAACACCTGTGGGACGCCTCCGCCGGCGGGGACGCCCCGTGCCACCTGCGGGTCGACCCGTCCGGGGCGCTGATCGTCACCAACTACGTCTCCGGCACCGTCACCGCCGTCTCCCTGGCGGCGGCCGAGTCGTTCTCCGCCTCGGTGCTCGCGAGCGACGGCGTCGTCCTGCCCGCCGACGGCGTGCACGGCCGCACCGACCGGCTCGCCGTCCCTGCCTCGGCCATCGCCGTCGCGACCCTGCCCGCCGCCACCGGCCCGGTGCAGGACCGGCAGGATGCGCCGCACGCGCACCAGTCCGTCGCGACGCCCGACGGCACGGTGCTCGTCGCCGACCTCGGCGGCGACGCGCTGCACGAGTTCCGCGTGACCGTGTCGGCCGACGGCGTCCCCACGCTCGAGGCGCTGCGCGTGCACCACGTGGCGCCCGGCGTTGGCCCGCGGCACCTGGCCTGGTACGACGGCGACCTGTTCGTCGCCGGTGAGCTCGACGGCGCGGTCCACCGACTCCGCCGCGACGAGTCCGGCTCGCTCGTGACGATCGCCTCGACCCCGACGTTCGAGGGTGCGGTGGGGGAGTCGCTCCTCAGCCACATCGAGGTCGACGAAGCCGGACTCGTCACCGTCGCCGTCCGTGGCCGCGACCTGATCGTGGTGCTCGACGCTGCCGACGACGGGCTCGCGCTCGTCGGGTCCGCGTCGTGCGGGGGCGCCTGGCCGCGGCACTTCGCCCGGGTGCCCGGGTACGTGCTCGTCGCCAACGAGCGGTCGGACGCGATCGCCGTCCTGCCGATCGGTGCCGACGGTGTGCCGGGCGAGGCCGTCGAGCAGATCGCCGTCGGGACCCCGACGTGCATCGTCCCGCTCTGACGGCGTGTTTGCTGGTGCGCGCCTGACGCCGTCGTGCTGCTGCGACGCCTCCATGTTCACGAGACGCCGCTGAACCCGGGGGCGTTTCGTCGACACGGAGGCGTCGCGCGCAGACGACGGCGTGTTCCGACTGGTCGCTAGCGCTCGATCAGGTTCTCGAACGGGCGACCCTCGGCCAGCGCGGCGACCTGCCGACGCATCAGCTCGATCGACCGCGGGACGCTCAGGTCGGTGTTGCCCCCGACGTGCGGCGTGAGGACCGTGTTCGGCGTCGTCCACAGCGGGTGGCCGTCGGGCAGGGGCTCGGGGTCCGTGACGTCGAGCGCCGCGAACAGCCGCTCGGACTGCAGCTCCGCCACCAGTGCACCGGTGTCGACGACCTTGCCGCGGGCGACGTTCACCACCAGGGCGCCGTCGGGCAGCGCGGCCAGCAGCTCGGCGTCGACCAGCCGCTCGGTCTCGTCCGTCAGCGGCGCGATGAGCACGAGGACGTCCGTCGTCGGTGCCAGCTCGGGCAGCTCGCCGAACGCGTGCACGTGGCGACCGTCCTGGTCGCGAGCGGTGCGGGCCACCACGGTGACCTCGGTGCGGAACGCCTCGAACCGGGTGGCGATCGCCGACCCGATCGCGCCGTAGCCGACGACCGTGACCCGGCGGTCGGCCAGGGAACGGGTCTTCCGGGCGTCCCAGACACCGTTGGCGCGATCGGCCTGGAACGCCCCGAGTTCACGCAGCGAAGTCAGCGCCAGCCCGACGGCGAGCTCGGCCGTCTCGTCGTCGTGGATCCCCCGACCGTTCGCCAGCTGGGCGTGACCGGGCACGTGCGGCACCGCGTGCTCGTAGCCGGCGCTCGGCAGCTGCAGGAGCTCGAGCGCCGGCAGGTCGTGCACGAACTGCCAGCGGTGCCGTCCACCGAAGTAGAACGGCAGGAACGTGATGGCGACGTCGCCCGGGCGACCGTACGGCGCCTCGACGTCCCACACGTCCAGCTCGATGCCGTCCGGCACGGGGCCGAACCGGTCGACGAGCTCCGCGAAGGGCAGGGTGACGATGGGCACGCGGTGTCCGCCGGGCCTAGGAGTCCGTGCGCGGCGAGAACGCACCGTCGGAGTCGAGCGGCCCACGGCCGACGTACCCCTCGGTGACGTCCTCGACGATCACGTCGCCGAAGCGGGCCGGCAGCGTCGCGTTGTGCGTGCCGCGGAGCTCGTCGAGCGTCGCCGTGAACGCACCCTGGACCTCGAGCGCGTTCGACGTGGCGTCGGTCACGCCGATGCGCAGGACCGGGAAGCCCCGACCGGCGCACAGGCCCTGGAAGCGGACGTCGTCCTCGCGCCGGACGGTCACGATGACGCGACCGGTCGACTCGGAGAACAGCGCGGTCGCCGTGTCGACGCCGTCGCGGGACTCGAGCTCGTCGAGGACCACGCGGGCGCCGAGGCCGAAGCGGAGCACGGACTCGGCGAGCGACTGGCCGAGGCCACCGTCCGCCAGGTCGTGCGCACTCGTCAGCAGCTGCTCGCCGCTCGCTGCGAAGAGCAGCTCGGCGAGCTCCTTCTCGCGACCGAGGTCCACCGCCGGCGGACGACCGCCGAGGTGTCCGTGCACCGTGCCTGCCCAGGCCGACCCGTCGAGCTCGAGGCTCGTCGTGCCGAGCAGGTAGATGTTGTGGCCGTCGTCCTGCCAGCCCGACGGGACGCGCTTGGCGACGTCGTCGATGACACCGAGCACACCGACGACCGGGGTCGGGTGGATCGGGGTCGAGCCGGTCTGGTTGTAGAACGACACGTTGCCGCCGGTGACCGGGATGCCGAGCTCCATGCAGCCGTCGGCCAGCCCCTCGACCGCCTCGGAGAACTGCCACATGACCTCGGGGTTCTCAGGGGAGCCGAAGTTCAGGCAGTCGGTGACCGCGGCGGGGACGGCACCGGTGACGGCGACGTTCCGGTACGCCTCGGCCAGGGCCAGACGAGCGCCCTGCTTCGGGTCGAGCTGGCAGTAGCGGCCGTTGGCGTCAGTGGCGATGGCGACACCGAGCCCGGTCTCCTCGTCGACGCGGATCATGCCGCCGTCATCGGGGAACGACAGCGCGGTGTTGCCGAGCACGTAGGTGTCGTACTGGTTCGTGACCCAGTTCTTCGACGCCAGGTTCGGCGAACCGAGCAGGCTGAGGAACTGCGCCTTGAGCGCGGGGCCGTCGGCCGGGCGGTCGAGCGATGCCGCGGTGTCGGCCTGCAGCGCGTCGATCCAGGTCGGGTAGGCGACCGGGCGGTCGTACACGGGGCCGTCGACGGCGACGGTGCGCGGGTCGACGTTCACGATCTCCTGGCCCTGCCAGTCGATGACGAGACGGCCGGTGCCGGTGACCTCGCCCAGGACGCTGGTCTCGACCTCCCACTTGCCGACCACGGCGAGGAACTCGTCGAGCTTTTCGGGGCGGACGACCGCCATCATGCGCTCCTGGCTCTCCGACATCAGGATCTCTTCGGCCGTGAGCGTGGGGTCGCGCAGCAGGACGTCGTCGAGCGAGATGTGCATGCCGCCGTCGCCGTTGCTCGCGAGCTCGGACGTGGCGCAGGAGATGCCCGCAGCGCCGAGGTCCTGGATGCCCTCGACCAGTTCCTTCTGGAACAGCTCGAGGCAGCACTCGATCAGGACCTTCTCGGCGAAGGGGTCACCGACCTGGACGGCGGGACGCTTGGTCGGGCCGCCCTCGGTGAAGGTGTCGGACGCCAGGATCGACGCGCCGCCGATGCCGTCGCCACCGGTGCGGGCACCGAACAGCACGACCTTGTTGCCGGCACCGGACGCGTTCGCCAGGTGCAGGTCCTCGTGCCGCAGGACGCCGACCGCCAGGGCGTTGACCAGCGGGTTGCCCTGGTACACCGGGTCGAAGTAGGTCTCGCCGCCGATGTTCGGCAGGCCGAGGCAGTTGCCGTAGAACGAGATGCCACCGACGACGCCGTGCACGACGCGCGCGGTGTCCTCGTGGTCGATCGCGCCGAAGCGGAGCTGGTCCATCACGGCGACCGGGCGGGCGCCCATCGAGATGATGTCGCGGACGATGCCGCCGACGCCGGTCGCGGCGCCCTGGTACGGCTCGACGTAGGACGGGTGGTTGTGCGACTCGACCTTGAAGGTCACCGCCCAACCGTTGCCGACGTCGACGACACCGGCGTTCTCGCCCATGCCGACCATCAGGTTCTTCGTCATCTCCGGCGTGACCTTCTTGCCGAACTGACGGAGGTAGTTCTTCGAGGACTTGTAGGAGCAGTGCTCGGACCACATGACGGAGTACATCGCCAGCTCGCCCGAGGTGGGGCGGCGGCCGAGGATCTCCTTGATGCGGGCGTACTCGTCCGGCTTCAGGCCCAGCGCGTCGTACGGCTGGTCCTTGTCGGGAGTCGCCGCGGCATCCTGCACGGTGTCGGGCTTCGGGCGCACGTAAGTCGTCACGGTATTGTCGTTCCCTGTCACTGGAGTCGCGGCCGTCACTTGACGAGCGTCGACTCGATCACGGAGGTGAAGAAGGTGAGGCCGTCCGTGCCGGAGGCCATGGCAGCGGCGGTGTCCGGGCCGAAGCCGGGCTCGGTCGCGTGCTCGGGGTGCGGCATCAGGCCCACGACGTTGCCACGCTCGTTCGAGACGCCGGCGATGTCGTCGATGGACCCGTTCGGGTTCACGCCGACGTAACGGAACACGACCTGGCCGTTGTCCTCGATGCGCTTGATCTCGTCGGCGTCGGCGACGAACCGGCCGTCGGCGTTCTTGAGCGGGATCGTGATCTCCTGCTGCGCGGTGAACCCGGAGGTCCAGGCGGTCGAGGTGGTCTCGACGCGGAGCTTCTGGTCGCGGCGGATGAACTGCTGGTGCGCGTTGCGGGTGTGCGCGCCGGGGACCAGGCGGGCCTCGGCCAGCATCTGGAAACCGTTGCAGATGCCGAGCACGGGCATGCCCTTGCCGGCGGCGTCGATGACCTCGGCCATGATCGGCGCCTTCGCGGCGATCGCACCGGCGCGCAGGTAGTCGCCGTACGAGAACCCACCGGGCAGCACGATGGCGTCGACGCCCTGCAGGTCGTGGTCGCCGTGCCAGAGGGCGACGGGGTCGGCGCCGGCGAGCCGGACCGCGCGCTGGGCGTCACGGTCGTCGAGGGAGCCGGGGAAGGTGATGACGCCGATGCGCATCCGGGTCACTGACCTTCGACGGTCACGGAGACGACGTCCTCGATGACCGCGTTCGAGAAGACGTCGGCGGCGATGTCGCGGACCTCGGCCAGCTTGGCGTCGTCGACGGGGCCGTCGACGGTCACCTCGAAGCGCTTGCCGATGCGGACGTTGGTCAGGTCGGCCTTGCCCAGACGGGCGAGGGCGTTGCCCACCGCCTTGCCCTGGGGGTCGAGGATCTCAGCCTTGGGCATGACCTCGACGACGATCGTTGGCACGTGTTCTCTCCAGCGCTTCAGGGGTGGGGGACGCGACCAGTCTACGGGGCGCGCGCGACACGCCGGGACGGATCCGGGCCTCCTGTGGAGAACGTGCTGTGCGTTTGCTCACCTGTGTTCAACTCCGTATATTCGAAGTCGAATAGTCCAGTCGGAAGACTGCCGCACCGATCCGTCAGGAGGCCCGCATGACGTCGCTCACGCCCCTCGCGTTCGCCGCGCTCGACCTGCTGAACGAGGCACCGATGCACCCGTACGAGATGTTCCAGACGATGGTCCACCGGCAGGAGGAGCGGAACGTCAAGGTCCGCCCGGGCACGCTCTACCACCAGGTCGGCCGCCTCGCCGAGCTCGGGTTCGCCGAGGTCGTGGGCACCGACCGCGACGGCAACCGGCCGGAACGCACCACCTACACGATCACCGAAGCCGGTCGCGCAGCACTCGCGGACGGGCTCCGCCGCATGGTGGCGGAGCCTGCGGACGAGTACCCGGAGTTCCACCTGGCCCTCTCCGTGCTCGAGAACCTGCCGCACGCCGAGGCGGTCGGTGCCGTCCGGGCCCGGATCGTCGCACTCGAGCAGGAGCGCGACGACTACGACCAGGCACTCCAGCGCGTGCAGGCCAAGCAGCTGACCGAGCGGTACTGGCTCGACGTGTCGTACGTCCGTGCGATGCTCGCCGCGCAGATCGAGTGGCTCAGCACCACCGTCGACCGCATCGCCAGCGGCGACCTCCCCTGGGACGGCCCGGCCGTCCCCGCAGACACTGACTTCCCCACGAACAGCAAGGACACCACTCGATGACCACCGTCACGCCTCCGCGGACGACCGAGAAGAAGCCGTGGCCCGCCCTCTGGGCGCTCGTCGTGGGCTTCTTCATGATCCTCGTCGACTCGACCATCGTGTCGGTCGCCACCCCCACCATCGCCCAGAAGCTCGACGCGGACATCAACTCCGTGATCTGGGTGACGAGCGCGTACCTGCTCGCCTACGCCGTGCCGCTGCTCATCACCGGCCGTCTCGGTGACCGCTTCGGCCCGAAGGTCATGTACCAGATCGGCCTCGTGGTGTTCACGCTCGCCAGCCTCTGGTGCGGTCTGGCCGGGTCGATCGAGATGCTCATCGTGGCCCGCGTCGTGCAGGGCCTCGGCGCCGCGATGATGAGCCCGCAGACGATGTCCGTCATCACGCGCATCTTCCCGCCGCAGAACCGCGGTGCCGCGATGGGTCTCTGGGGCGCCGTCGCCGGTGTCGCCTCGCTCGTCGGCCCGATCGTCGGCGGCCTGCTCGTCGACGGCTTCGGCTGGGAGTGGATCTTCTTCGTGAACGTCCCGGTCGGTGTCGTGGCGTTCGTGCTCGCGCAGCGCTTCGTACCGTCGTTCGACCGCCACGGGCACCGCTTCGACTACCTCGGCATCTTCCTGTCGGCGGCTGGCCTGTTCCTGCTCGTCTTCGGCATCCAGGAAGGCGAGACCTACGACTGGGGCGTCATCGCCGGGCCGATCTCGGTGTGGTCGCTCATCATCGTCGGGCTCGTGGTGCTCGCCGGGTTCGTCGTCTGGCAGGGCGTGCAGAAGGGTGAGCCGCTGCTGCCCCTCGGCCTGTTCAAGGACCGCAACTTCACCCTGGCCAACGTCGCCATCACGGCCGTCGGTGTCGCGATCGCTTCGTTCGCGCTGCCGATCATGCTCTGGGCGCAGGACGTCCTGCGGTTCTCGCCGACCCAGGCGGCACTGCTCCTCGTGCCGCAGGCCGTGCTGTCCGCTGGCCTCGCCCCGCTCGTCGGCAAGAACCTCAACCGGTGGAACCCGCGCTGGGTCGCCGCGTTCGGTCTCGCGTGCTTCTCGGCCGGGCTGTTCTGGTTCGGCGCTCTGCTGTCGTCGAGTGCTGACTGGGGATGGGTGCTCCTGCCGAGCGCGCTCCTCGGCATCGCCAACGCCTGCATGTGGGGACCGCTGTCCGTCTCGGCGACGCGCAACCTGCCGCCGAAGCTGGCCGGTGCCGGCTCGGGCGTCTACAACACCACGCGTCAGATCGGTGCCGTGCTCGGTTCGGCCGGCATCGCCGCGCTGATGGAGGCGCGGATCACCGCGAACTTCCCCGCCTCGACCGGCGGGACCTCTGCCGGTGGTGCCGAGCAGCAGGTCGGCGGACTGCCCGGGTTCCTGCTCGAGCCGTTCTCGCGCGCCATGGGTGAGTCGCTGTTCCTGCCGGCGATCGTGCTCATCGCGGCGATCGTGGCGGCGCTGTTCCTGGCGAAGCCGAAGCAGACCGTCGCCTGGCAGCAGACCGGTGGCGTGACCGCGCAGCCCGACGCGGAGGGCACTGCGCCGGCCGAGGGCGACGCGAAGCCGACCGAGCACGGCGTGCACGCTGCGGCCGCTGCTCCGGCGACTGCCGAGGCCGAGCTCGCCGCCATCGACCACCACGGCAAGCACGCCGACGCCTGACCCGCGCCGACCACCCGGGCCCCGGGCTGCTCCACGAGCGGCCCGGGGTCCGCGTGCGTCCGGGGTCCGGGCGCAGTCGTTGCGGCCGCGGGGGTACGACACCCTCGACGTCGTACGACAACGGGTTCGTCGCAGTCCCGCGTCTGCAACAGTTGCGGCCGCGTGCTTGCGACACCGTCGACGTCGTACGACATCGAGGTCGTCGTTCAGGGTCGGCGCCCCGCCCGCGCGCTCAACCCCGGCGCTGCAGGTGCTCCCGCGTCAGCTCGTCGATCTGCTCGTCGGTCAGGGCGTCGACGGCGTGGGCCTCGCGGCGATCGGTCCGCTGCCACCGGATGAACAGCGAGATGAGCACCGGGATGTCCGCCACCTCGGCGATGAACCACAGCAGGTCGCCCGCCAGGTGCTGATCGCGCAGCGGCGACGGGAACCACGGCTGCCCCACGGCCTGCACCACCGACCCGTCGAGCACGTGGTTCGTGATCCGCAGCACGATGCCCGGCACCGCGTCGATCATCAGCTCCACGAAGGCGAGCAGGAACTCCGCGGTGACGAACGTCGACGACCGCAGCACCCCGGGTTCCGACAGTGGAGCGAGCAACCCGAACCCGAGCATCGGCACCGTCACCGTGATCACGACGGCCCAGACGGACGATTCGCGCAGGGCCGCCGCGAACGGTGTCAGCAACAGGCCGAACAGGACGAGGGCGACGAGCGGCGCGACGATCGCGTTGCCGAGCAGGCGCACTGGACGCGACCGCATGGCGGCGTCGACGGCGTGCGCGAGGCGATCCGGGCCTCCTGTCCGGAGCAACGAGACGGGCGCACCGAGCGCGGCGAAGGTGGGGACCGCGAAGAAGAGCAGGGCGGACCGCAGCACGAACGCCCACCGGAGCTGCTGGTCGTACACGCCGACGATGCCGAACTGCAGGATCCCGAACAGCACCAGTGCGGCGACGAATGCGAGAGTGCGCCACCAGGGCCAGCGTGCGCCGCGACGTGCGGCGCCGACGACCCACCAGCCGTAGGCGCCCGCGGCGACGGCGATCATCACCGCGGACAGGGGATCGAACCGCCAGGTGCTCCAGAACTCGGGTGTCGACGGCGTCGGGTGCCTCCAGGGGATCGGCCTGCCGCCATCCTCTGCCCGGCGTGTGTGCCGGTGCAGGCCCGAGCAGCCCCGAACGGTGAGAACCGGTTCAGATCCGGGTGACGCCCCGGGCTGGCGTGGTCCGCGAGAGCAACCACACCCCGATCGGCACGGCCACGGCGCCGACGACCGCGACCCCGAACGACAGGTGCAGCTGCATCACCAGGAACGCCGGACCGATCGTGCAGAGCGCAGCGACAGCGACGACCGGCCAGGACGGGCGGTCGGCCGAGGGCAGCAGCCGGGGGAGCGGGCGGTCGAACCACCGGAGCGCGCGAGCAACCCCGAGTGCGACGGCGAGCACCGCGACCAGTGCGATCAGCCGGGACGCCCACCACCCGCCGGAGCCCGGCGACGGGAACGGCACCCCGACCAGCAGGGCGATCCCGTTCAGTGCGATGAACAGCGGCAGGTGCCACAGGTAGATGGTCATGCCGTCGCGGCCGAGGACGAACACGGCGCCGAGCGCGGCCCTGGTGCGCATCAGGCGGGTGAGCGGAGCGTGCACGAGCTGGACCAGGCAGGCCTGCGCGATCGCGAGGAACGCCAGCGGGAGCATCGGCGGGTTGAGGTCCTGCAGCATGTCCGGTGCCCACAAGCCGATCGAGGTCATCGGGATGAGCACGGCGTAGGCGGCGACGGCCACCGCGAGCAGGAGCGTCTTCGACCGCCGTGCGAACCAGCCGTCGGCCCAGAGGAACCCGAGCTGTTGCGCGAAGAGCCACACCGGCCCGAGGTTGAGCAGTCCGACCTCGGCGACCCCGGTGGCCAGGCGGACCGCGTCGATCACCGCGGCGAGCACGAGCAACACGCCGAGCGTCGCCCAGGGTGCGCGCTCGTGGAACCGCATCATCAGGGGCACGCAGCACTGCGTGATGCCGTACGCGGCGAGGAACCAGAGCGGCGAGCCGATGCCGAACGCGACCTCGGCGAGGAGGTCCGGTGGGGTGCCGGCGGCCGTGGCCACACCGAGCCCGAGCGTGAGGAACACGAACAGCGGGACAGCGGGCCGGAACAGGCGCACGAGGCGGGTGGCCAGGTAGTCGCGAGCAGGGCTCGGCCCACCGCGGGCGACGGTGCTGCGCCAGCCGACTGCGCTCGCGAAGCCGCCGACCACGAAGAAGAGGGGCATCACCTGCCCGATCCACGTGGCGGCGACGTACCACGGGAGTTCCTGCAGGGGGCTCGTCACCCGCACCCCGTGGTCGTCGGACGCGACGCCGACCATCGTGACGTGCACGATGACGACGAGGACGACGCAGGCCGTCCGGATGAGGTCGACGACCAGGTCCCGCTTCGCGATGATCCCCCGGACGTCCGGTGCGCTGTTCGCCTGTTCAGACAGGCCGTGGCTCGTGGACATGTCCGGACGCTAGCGTGCGGAACGGTCGGTCCAGCGTTGGTCCAGCTGATCGCGACCGGATCGTGACACTTCGTATTCCGGTCCGGGCATGTGTCGGCGTCCTGGCCCCCGCTGGAAGCCCCGCTGGCGGCTCGTGTACAGTGGCCTCGTTGTCTTGATTCCTGCAAAAGAAAGGCTCAGCATGGACGCCGACGCCGATCTGCTCCGCACCTCGGGCCTCCGGGTCACGACGCCGCGACTCGCGGTGCTGCGGGCCACCGAATCGATGCCGCACGCCACCGCCGACGACATCGTCACGGCGCTCACGGCGGAGCTCCCGACGACCAGCCACCAGGCCGTGTACGGCGTGCTCGCCGCGCTGACCGGCGTCGGCCTCGTCCGACGCATCGAGCCGGCCGGCAGCCCCGCTCGGTACGAGCGACGCACCGGCGACAACCACCACCACATCGTCTGCACCCTGTGCGGCGCGATCGAGGACGTCGACTGCGCCGTCGGGCACTCGCCCTGCCTGACCCCGTCGGACGCGCACGGCTTCGCCGTCACCACCGCCGAGGTCACCTACTGGGGCATCTGCGAGCGGTGCGCCGCGGCCGAGCGCGACGACGCGGGCGATGACGCGGCCAGCGACGCCGGCGATGACGCAGCCAGCGACGCCGGCGCACCAAGCGCAAGCCCAAGCGCAGACGAGTCCGGCGCCCCGCGCGTCCCCTGAACCACCCGAGCACCCCTGACCGAACCAACCGTTCCACCCAAGGAGGAACCGTGTCCGACCAGAACACGACGCCCGGCCAGCCGGCCGGCACCCCCACCACGACCACCAACTCCGGCGCTCCCGTCTCGAGCGACGAGCACTCGATGGGCGTCGGGGCCGACGGCCCCCTCGCGCTGCACGACCACTACCTGGTCGAGAAGCTCGCCCAGTTCAACCGCGAGCGCGTGCCGGAGCGTGTCGTCCACGCGAAGGGCGGCGGTGCCTTCGGTACCTTCACCGTCACGCAAGACGTCAGCAAGTACACCCGCGCCGCGTTCCTGCAGCCGGGCCAGCAGACCGAGATGCTCACGCGCTTCTCGTCCGTCGCCGGTGAGCAGGGTTCGCCCGACACGTGGCGCGACCCCCGCGGTTTCGCGCTGAAGTTCTACACGTCCGAGGGCAACTACGACCTCGTCGGCAACAACACCCCCGTCTTCTTCATCCGCGACGGCATCAAGTTCCCCGACTTCATCCGCTCGCAGAAGCGCCTGCCCGGCTCGCACCTGCGCGACCACGACATGCAGTGGGACTTCTGGACCCTGTCGCCCGAGTCGGCGCACCAGGTCACGTGGCTGATGGGCGACCGCGGCCTGCCCGCGTCGTGGCGTGAGATGGACGGCTTCGGCTCGCACACCTACCAGTGGATCAACGCCGAGGGCGAGCGCTTCTGGGTGAAGTACCACTTCATCACCGAGCAGGGCCACAAGACCCTGACGCAGGAGGATGCCGACCGCATCGCCGGCGAGGACGCGGACTTCCACATCCGCGATCTGCACGCTGCGATCGAGCGCGGCGACCACCCGCGTTGGATGCTCAAGGTGCAGGTCATGCCCTACGAGGAGGCCGCGAGCTACCGCTTCAACCCGTTCGACCTGACGAAGGTGTGGCCGCACGCGGACTACCCGCTCATCGAGGTCGGCACGATGGAGCTCAACCGCAACCCGGAGAACTACTTCGCCGAGATCGAGCAGGCGACGTTCGCCCCCTCGAACTTCGTGCCCGGCATCGCAGCGAGCCCGGACAAGATGCTCCTCGCGCGCATCTTCAGCTACGCGGACGCCCACCGCTACCGCGTCGGCACCAACCACGCGCAGCTGCCGGTCAACGCCCCGAAGAACGAGGTGCACTCGTACTCGAAGGACGGCGCGATGCGCTTCGACTTCCAGAAGTCCGAGGTGCCCGTGTACGCACCGAACTCGCTCGGTGGTGCGCACGCCGACCCGACTGCGACCGACGATGCCCCGGGCTGGGAGTCGGACGGTGCGCTGCAGCGTTCCGCCGCGACCCTGCACCCGGAGGACGACGACTTCGGCCAGGCCGGCACGATGGTCCGCGAGGTCCTCGACGACGCCGCCCGTGAGCGCCTGGTCGGCAACATCGCCGGTCACGTCTCGAAGGTGACGCGCGACGACCTGCGCGAGCGCGTGTTCGCGTACTGGACGAACGTCGACGCCGACCTGGGTGCGCGCGTGCGCGCTGCGGTCGTGCCGAGCGCGCCGGGTTCGAACGAAAACCCGGAGACCGTGGCGGTCGAGGCGTAGTCCGGTGGATGCGGGGGCGTGAGCCCCGGTCCACCACCTGACGGACGGGAGGCACGGTGCCAGCTGGCACCGTGCCTCCCGTCCGTTCGTGGTCTGTTCCTAGACCTCCTGGCCGTTCAGCCAGATCGGGCCGGCCGGCCAGTCCTCCAGGGCTGCGGCCACCGGCCGCACCATCCAGCCGCCCTGCTCGGTGTTCGTGATGCCGGCGCCCTCGGCGGTGAACGCCGAGAAGGTGCCGACGACCTCGGGGAACTCGTGCCAGCCGAGCTTCGCGTAGAAGGGGATGCGGTTCTCGCCCGCGCCGAGGAAGCCGTACGGCACCGCGAGCCCGTCGAGCACGGCGTGCGTGCGCTCCATGAGTTCCCGGCCCTTGCCCGATCCTTGGAGCCTGGGCGACACGGCGACGAGGCCGGTGTCACCGACCAGGACGTCGCGCCCGCCGACCGTGATGAACATGCGGCGGATCCCGACGTGCGCCAGGACGACGCCGCCTTGGTCACGGGCCAGGACCCGGCGTTCGGGCTGCATGCCGGACCAGCTGCGGCCGCCCACGTACCAGTGGGACCAGTCCGGGAACGCCTGCGCGAGCAGTGCTGCGATCGCTTCGTGGTCCGGGAGCGAGAGGGAGCTCTCCTCGACCACCTCCCACTGGATGTCATCAGTCACGCGTCCATCCTGCACGGATGTGGTGATGGTCGTTGCGCTCGCGTACTGACCGGTAATACGTTAACGGTGACATCGGGGTGATGTCGCAACGAAGGGGAGATCGATGTCGATCAAGAACGTCGTGCTGGGTGCGGTCGTGTTGGGGAGTGTCGTGGGCGGTGGGATCGCGGTCGACACCGCGACGGCGCCGGAGGCGAGTGCTGCGTGCTACGGGTCGGTGACGCTGACCAAGGGGAAGAACAACTCCTGCGGCAACGGCGCGCGGCACTGGAACGCGATCAGGAACGCGTCCTCGAAGTACGGGGCGTGGGTGGGGAAGGGGCACATCTCGGCGCAGAAGCTGTGTTGGGCGAACGTCGTCTCGTACGGCATGACGGCGCGGTAGTGCGCCATCTGTTCGGTGGCCGTGCCGCTGTGTGCGTCGCGGCCACCGCGGTCCTCGTCCTGTCTGGCTGTAGCAGCGCTGTGGAGACCACGATGTCGTCGGAGGTAGCCCTTGAATCGGCGGGGCCGTGGGCTGAGGAGTTCCGAGCCGCGCTCGATGACGGTGTGTCGGACTTCGAGTTCAGGATCCTCGCTGACGGTGATGTGACCGCTGCGGAGCTCGAGGCCGCGCACGACCGCGTGGGTCGGTGCCTCGCGGACTCCGGACTGCGGATCGACTACGACCCGGACGGCGGATTCGGCCTCGAATCACTCGATGGGCGCTACCCCGACGACTTCTTCGAGCGCTCGGACCCGATCCTCCGAAAATGCGAGGAGACCGCCGACGAGTACGTCACACAGCTCTTCGAGGAGACGCGCCGGAATCCTCAACGTCTCGATGACGCGAAGATCACGGTTCCCTGCCTGCGGGATTCCGGCTTGGTGGGAAAGGACTACACCGAGCGGCAGTGGCGGAAGGACTACGACGCCGACACGTTCCCGTTCGACGAGACGAGCGACGCTGCGATCCAGTGCCGTGTCGACCCGCTCGGGCTCTGGCGGCAGTGATGCGCTTCCCGTCTGCCGCGCTCCTGTCACTCGGGGCGATGGTGGTCGCGGCGGCGACGGCCGCTGCCATCGTGGTCGCTGTGCCGGCCGAGGTGCCGGCTGCACTCCGGACGGCGGCCCCCGCGAGCACCGTCCGGGTGACCGAGCGCTCCGATGCCGATGAGCGACAGGTGCAGCTCGCACTCGACACCGGTGCCCCACGGGCGGTCGTGACGTCGCGGACCGGCACGGTGACGACGTCGACGTGCTCGACCGGAGCACCCGTGCGGAGTGGGGACGTCCTCGCGCGGGTCGACGGGCGGCCGGTGATCGCGCTCGCCAGTGACGAGCCGCTGTGGCGCGACCTCGAGCTCGGCGACCGCGGGGCCGACGTCACGGGGCTGCAGCGGGAACTCACGCGCCTCGGTGCCGGACTGAGCATCGACGGCGTCCTCGGCCCGGGCACGCTCCACGCTGCGCAGCAGTTCCTGGTCGACCGAGGCGTCGACCGCGACGACCTGCCCGACGGCGTCGTGCCGCGGGACCCGTTCGCATGGGTGCCAGCCGCCGAGAACACCGTCCTGGCGTGCGTGGCCGTCGTCGGGGCAGCGGTCGGCGCCGACGGTGTCCTCGTCGAACTCCCGGCCGAACTCCGCGGTGCGCGCATCGAGGCGCTCCCGGTCGATCCGGCGCCGGGGGAGCGCGTGCTGCGGATCGGGAACGCCGACGTCCCGATCGACGCCGCCGGGGTGGTCTCGTCGCCGACGGCCCTCTCCACGATCACCGCCCTGCCGGAATACGCGGCGACGGTCGCTTCGGCCGACGGCACACCGACGGTGGCCGCGACGTGGGCGCTCAGCCGGCCACGAACGGTCCAGGTGGTGCCACCGACGGCCCTCTGGGACCTCGAGGGTGACCGGGCGTGCCTGCAACCGACGACGGGGCGGTCGCTCCGGGTCGAGGTCCTCGGGTCGGAACTCGGGCAGTCGTTCGTCCGGGTGCCCGGCGGACGAACGCTCGACCGGATCCGTGCCGCGCCGGACCGGTCCAGCTCGTGTCGGTGACGCTCGAGGGCGTGGGGCACGTCTGGCCGAACGGCACCGTGCTGTTCGACCGCGTCGACCGCACCTTCGCCGAGGGGAGCGTGACCGCGGTCGTCGGGCCGAGCGGCTCCGGCAAGTCAACGCTGCTCGCGATCCTCGCCGGGATGCTCCGTCCGACGCGCGGCGCCGCCGTCCGTCCGCCGGGCTGTCGGCCGCTCTGGGTGTTCCAGAACCCGCACGGGGTTGCCCGCCGCCGCGTGCTCGACCACGTCGCGCTGCCGTTCGTCGCCCAGGGCGCGGATCGTCGGACCGCAGACGTCCGGGCACTCGAGGTCCTCGAGCGCTTCGGGCTCGGCTCGCGAGCGCACGCGCGGTTCGCCGAACTGTCCGGTGGCGAGGCGCAACGCCTGATGCTCGCGCGCGCGATCGCGAGTGCGCCGGGTCTGATGCTGGTCGACGAGCCGACGGCGCAACTCGACCGGGCGACCGCGATCGAGGTGAACCGTGGGATCGGTGCGCTCGCCGCGGCGGGGACGGTCGTCGTCGTCGCCACGCACGACGACGCAACCCGTGACGCCTGCGACGGAGTGCTCGACCTCGGGCGGTACCGATGAGCCCTCGGCGGATGCAGGTGACCGAGGTCTGGCGGGAGGCGTGGCGCGACATCGCCTCCGGAGCCTCGTGGGCGGCCGTGACCGCTGCCGTCCTCGCGGTGCTGCTCAGCGGTGTCGTGGGCATGCGCGCAGCTGCCGTCGCCGGTGACGTCCGAGCGGCTGCGGTGTTCGTCGCGAGCGGTGCGGCGACGACCGTCCAGCGGGCCGAGGGCCGGATCGACGGCCGCGTGTGCGATGCCCTCGCGGATGCCGAAGGGGTCATCGCGTCCGGTGCGCTCCGGCGCCTCGACGCCGGAGTCGTCCCCGCCGCGCTGCCGGGCTCGGCGATCCCGACCTACGAGGTGACCGCCGGGGTGCGTGGCTTGCTCGGCGGCTCCGCTGCCGGCGGGGCCGCGGGAGTGATCGTCTCGCCCACGGTGCACGAGACCCTGGGTCTTGCTGCCGGCGATCGCCTCGTGACGGTGGGCGGCGCGGGCACCGGAATCGCCGGTGTGTACGACCACCCCGACGACGGCCGTGACCCCGACCTGGAGTACGCGGTCCTCGCGCCGACGGTGGACGACGGGTCGCCGTTCGACGCCTGCTGGGCGACGGTGTGGCCGCAGCGCGACGACACGGCCTCGATGCTCCGGCGCACCGTCCTGCCAGCGAGCGGGGCCGAGGGCGAAGACCGACCGACCGCCGGGCAGCTCAACCCGACCCTGGGCGCGGTCTTCACCCCCGCGGTGCGGCAGCCAGTGCTCGTCCCGTTCGGTGCAGCGGCCCTCGTGGGGCTGACGATCGGCGCGGCAGCGGTCGCACGGCGCCGGCTCGCCCTGGCCTCCGACCGGCACGTCGGGGTACCGCGGAGCGCGCAGGTCCTCGGCATCGTCCTGCAGCACGTGGTCTGGGGATCGGTCGGGGCCCTGGTCGCGACCAGCGTTGCGGTGGTGTCAGTGCGTGGCCTCGACATCGACGACGCACTGCCGATCGTGCGCGAGGCGATCGCGATCGCGTCCCTCGGGCTCGTGGGCGCGCTGCTCGGTGGGGCGCTCGCCGCGGCTGCGATCCGCGAGCGCGCGCTGCACCGCTACTTCCGCTCCCGCTGACCGCGGCCGGCGGGGCGGACGCGCACCGGGCCTCCCGTCCGCTGCGCGCCCCGTTCGCTGCGCGCCCCGTCCGTTGCGCGCCCCGTTCGCAAAAGCGACAGATCGCCGCGAACTGTTCGCGGAGATCTGTCGCTTTGGCGGGTGCCTCGCACCGGGGCCGCGTGGATCTGTCGCTCTGTCGTAGGCGACCGACGCCCATTTGGTTGACGCGTCAACCAAATGGGCGCACACTGGTGCCATGCACACGCAGGACCTCCTCGCCGCCGACACCGGGATGGGTGCCGTCACCCTCCGCGTCGCGAACCTCGACCGGATGATCGGCTACTACCGCGACGGCGTCCAGCTCGCGCTGCTCTCGAACGAGGGAGGTGTCGCCGTGCTGGGGCGACCGGGCGCCGGTGGCCTGGCGGTCCCGATCGTGATCCTCGAGCACGCGCCGTCGATGCAGCACGCCGGCCCGCACGACGCCGGCCTGTTCCACACCGCGATCCTGTTCGACACGAGGGCCGACCTGGCCGCCGCGCTGTACTCGGTGGCGACGAAGTTCCCGCAGACCTTCACCGGCAGCGCCGACCACCTGGTGAGCAACGCGTTCTACTTCACCGATCCCGAGGGCAACGGCGTCGAGCTGTACTGGGACCGCGACCGCACGGAGTGGTCGTGGACGCACGGCATGGTCGACATGGACACGAAGTACGTCGACCCGAACGCGTTCCTGCAGGAGCACCTGACGGCCGACGCGATGGAGTCCGCGCCGAACGCGCCGGGTCGGGTCGGCCACGTGCACCTGTCGGTCGGCGACGTCGCCAGCGCGAAGGACTTCTACGTCGACAAGCTCGGCTTCGCGACGACGGCCGGGTGGGGCGAGGCCCTGTTCGTCAGCGCCGGCGGGTACCACCACCACATGGCGATGAACACCTGGAACTCCCGCGGCGCTGGGCGCCGCCAGCTCGCGCTCGGGCTGGGGCTCGTGCGGATCGAGGTGCCCGGGTCGGACGACCTCGGTGCCCTCGTCGCACGCATGCACGACACAGGGGTGCAGACCGCCGACGACGGCCGGACGGTCGCGTTCGAGGACCCGTGGGCGAACCGCATCGAGGTGACCGCGCCCGGTCGCGGCTGACGCGGTCCGCCGCGGGGTGGCCGAGACTCGGGCAGAGCGACTGTTCTCGCTCCCGCAGCCACGAGAAGTGTCGCTGACCCCGAGACTCGGCGCCGACTGCCGACCGCGCGGGTCACGCGCGGTTCGAGATCCCGCCGTCCGACGTCAGCAGCTGCCCGTTCACCCAGCGCCCCTGCTCCGAGCAGAGGAACCCGACGAGTGCAGCGGTGTCCGACGGTCGTCCGAGCCGACCGAGCGGCGTGCCCTCGACCGCCCAGCGCTTGACGTCGTCGGACATCCACCCGGTGTCGTTCGGGCCGGGGTTCACGACGTTCGCGCTGACGCCGAGGCCGCCGAGCTCCTTCGCGGCACCGAACACGAGGCGGTCGAGTGCCCCCTTCGACGCCCCGTACGGCAGGTTGTACGCGATGTGGTCGCTCGTCAGTGCGACGATCCGCCGGCGGTCCCGCGGTGCGGCGTCGCCAGCGCGTTCGAGTGCGGCCGCGTACGCCTGCACGAGCAGGAACGGCGCGCGGGCGTTGACCGCGAAGTGCCGGTCCCACGACTCGACCGTCGTGGTGCGGACGTCCGAGTCGACCGATTCGCAGTGCGACATCACCAGCGCGGTGACGGGGGCGCCCGCCTCGGTCTCGGCGCGGCCGACCAGGGCGGCCGCCTGGTCCGGGTCCTCCAGGTCGACCGGGAGGCGCGTCACGCGTGCACCCACCGACTCGCACTCCTGCACGACGGATTCGACCCCGTCGGGATCCGCCCCACCGCTCACGCGGTCGTCGTACGGGCCCCACCACGAGATGGCCAGGTCCCAGCCGTCGGTCGCCAGACGGGTGGCGAGCGCCGCGCCGATGCCGGCTCTGCGGCCCACGCCGGTCACCAGGGCGAGTGGTCGTGCGGACGTCATACGGGCCTCCTGTCCGGTGCGCCGTCGCACCGATCGCCACCCAGTCTGCCGGAACCGGTCACGCGCGTGGCCATCGCACTCGGTGTCCTGTCGGCGAGGACCGGCACGCGAGGGCCAAGATGGACGGATGCCACGCACACGACCACCGCTCGGACGCGGACGCGGACCCCGCGGCGGTCGTCCGGACCCGCGCGACCTGCCGATCGAGCACGTCCGCGACCGGATGTCGTCCTACATCTACGGCAACATCACGGTGCTCGCCGCCGCGATCGCCGTCGACCCGGCCGCGATCCACCACGGTTCGGCGGTCTGGGCCGTCCTGGCGACCGCGGTCCTGACCTACCTGGCGCACGTGCTCGCGCACCTGGTGGCGCACGGCCTCGGCGGCGACGACTCCCAGACCGACGACGCCCGGCGCGAATCGGTCGTGACGATCATGCGGAACGCGAACCCGATCGCGACGTCCGGGCTCATCCCCGCGGTGCTGTACGCGGTGGCCTGGATCGGGTGGATCCCGACGGGGTGGGCGCAGACGGCCGCCCTGGTCATCCTGGTCGTGCGCATCGGGATGGTCGGCGTGTTCATGCAGCGCTTCAGCGGCAAGCGGCCCACGTTCCTCGGGCTCTGGGGCGGCATCGTGCTGGCCGCCGTGGCGTTCGTGATCGGTCTCGTGAAGGTGGTGTTGACGCATTGAGCGCCACCGAGTCCGAGCCGAAGCCGAAGCGCGCCGGCTGGAAGTTCCTCCGCGACCTCGTCGTCATCGTCGTCGTGGCGCTGCTGGCGTCGTTCCTGGTGAAGACCTACCTGGTCCGGTCCTTCTACATCCCGTCCGCGTCGATGGAGAACACGCTGCTCATCGGCGACCGCGTGCTCGTCAACGAACTCGTCCCCAGCGCCGTGCCGCTGCAGCGCGGTGACGTCGTCGTGTTCCAGGACCCGGGCGGCTGGCTCGGCACCGGGCAGGGCGACGACCTGATCAAGCGAGTGATCGGCCTGCCCGGCGACACCGTCTCGTGCTGCGGCACCGGCGGACACCTGTCGGTGAACGGCCACCCGGTCGACGAACCGTACGTGGTGCCCGAGATCGGGTCGGACCGGGTCTCCGGCACCGACTTCGACATCACCGTGCCGAAGGGGCGCATCTGGGTGATGGGCGACAACCGGTACAACTCGGCGGACTCCCGCGTGCACGGCACGGTGCCGGTCGACGACGTGGTCGGTCGTGCGTTCATCACCACGTGGCCGGTGTCACGGTGGACGGTGCTCTCGCGGTACGCCGACGAGTGGGACCAGGTGCCGGACCCGTCCTGAGCGGCCCTGAGCTGCCCTGAGCGGCCTTGAGCGGTCCGGGGCGGTCGTTGCCCGCCCCGGTCGTCCGGTGCGGTAGCGTTCCGATTCCCGTGTCGGACCGTCCGCAGCGGGGTGAGCGGAGGCACTGTTCCGATGGACGCTGTGCCCATGGACGCTGTGCCCATGGACTACGTGACCGGGGGTGACGCAGAGCTGTCGATCCGGCGCATCGGGACGCACGGACACCGCTCCGGCACGATCGGCCCCCGACCGGACCACGTGGTCTTCTGGCTCGCCGACGGCCGTGCCCGCCTGACCGCGGACGACGGCTCGAGCTGGGACGTCGGCGCCGAACGCCCGATGATGCTCTCCGCCTCGGTCGCGTACGGCTTCGACACCGACGCCACGGCGATGACCCTGCTGCACCTGTCGCCGGCGTTGCTCGGCGGACGCGACGGCGACGGCGACCGCGACGGCGGCGGCGGCGACCGCGGCGGCGACCGCGGCGGCGGCCCATCGGCCGAGTTCCGGCAACCGGACGCCGCCGACCCTCGGATCGAACCCCTCCGAGCACTGCTCCGCGACGTCACCGGTCGCGTCCTCGACCCCACCCTGCCGGCCGACGAGCGAGCCGCCCTGAACCGACGCATCGCGACGGTCGTGCTGTCGACGTTCTCGCCGTCACGGTCCGACGTCGAGCACCGGATGCGTCGTGCGATCCGCTTCGTGCACGACCAGGCCGACCGGCCGCTCTCGGTGGCCGACATCGCGGACTCGTGCGGTCTGAGCGAGCGCGGCGTGCAGGACCTCTTCCGCCGGCGGCTCGCGGTGACGCCGATGCAGTACCTGCGCGAGGTCCGGCTCGACCGGGTCCACCTCGAACTCGGCCGATCGCGTTCGGGCGGGCTGCTGGTGAGCGACGTCGCCCGGCGCTGGCAGTTCACGCACCTCGGTCGCTTCGCCGCCCACTACCGCGCACGCTTCGGCGAGCAGCCGCACGAGACGATCGCGCGGGGTCCCGGCGCAGTCTGAACCGACCCGCGCTCAGCAGCCCGTCGTCGTCAGGGTGACCGTCGCGACGGCGTCGTTCGTCACCGTCGTCGTCTGCGGGCACAGCGAGCCCGCGAGGACCGTCACCTTGCCGAGCGGGACGCCCGCGAAGTCCGCGGTGCCTCCGGGGAACACCCGCTGGTGCTCGGAGAGCTTGCCCGTCGACGCGAAGACCTTGACCTCGTACGGGTGGTCGGCGGCGTTGTCCGACACGGTGACCGAGACCTGGCCGGTCGAGTCGTGGGCGCCGCACCCCGCGAGCGTCACCAGAGCCGCCGCAGCGAGGGCGACAGCGGGCAGGACACGGCGGGACACGCGTCCAGGGTAGTCCGACGCCGGGCCGCGCCGGGTCGCGCCGATCCAGGGTCGACGGCCGAGCGCTCGGCGAGCCTGCCCCGCGGACTGGGGTGGTGCGTCCTCCGTAGTGGGGACAGGCCCTGTCCGGTTGGCGCGTTAGCGTGGGTGCATGCACTCGGAGACAGCGACGACCGTCCCAGTCACCGGCGCGACCGACGCCGTGCGCCGCGCAGCGCTGCTCGCCGCACTCGACGTGGTCGAGGGTGGCGCCGAAGAGCGCTTCGACCGGATCACGCGCATCGCGCGTGAGGCCCTCGGGGTCTCCGGCTCCTTCCTGAACCTGGCGGGCGAGACCTCGCTGACCATCAAGTCCCAGCAGAGCGACAGCCACTTCGGACCGGTCATCCCGCTGCAGGACACCTTCTGCGGGCGGACGCTGGGGGAGCGCGGCCCCGTGCTCGTGCCGGATGCGCGCATCGACGCCCGCTACTCCGACATGCCGATGGTCGTCGGCGACCCGAACGTGCGCTTCTACGCCGGGGTCCCGCTGCGGCTCGGCGACGACGACGTCAAGGTCGGCACGCTCTGCCTCATCGACCCGGAACCGCGGACCCTCGACGCCGACGAGGTCGCCCTGCTCCAGGAACTCGGTGTCTGGGCCGAGCGGGAACTGGCAGCCGGCGCCGACGAGGACCGCCTGCGGTCCGTGCTCGCGGGGCTCGAACCCGGCACGGTCGACGTGCCCGGCTACCGGATCGCCGGGCTGTCGGTGCCGCACGGCGTCGTCTCCGGCGACTTCCACGACTGGCACCGTTCGGGTGACGACGCCGTGCACCTGACCGTGGCGGACGTCATGGGCAAGGGCATGTCGGCTGGGCTGCTCGCCGCGAACATCCGCGGTGCACTGCTCGCCCGCGGCGACCTGGCACCCGACGTCGCCGTCGCCGAGCTCGAGGCGCAGGTCGCACCCGACCTCAGCCGCGCCGAGTCGTTCGCGACGATGTTCCACGGCCGGCTCACGCCCTCGACCGGCCGGATCGACTTCACCGACGCCGGACACGGACTCGTCCTGCAGCTCCGCGACGACGGCGCCGAGCGGATCCTGCGGTCGTCGGACCTGCCGATCGGGCTGCACCCCGCGGGCATCGAACGTGCCTCCGGGTCGCTCGTCATGCGTCCGGGTGACGTGGTCATCGTGGTCAGCGACGGCGCGCTCGAGCTGTGGGACTCCACGCTCGCGTCACTGTCGCAGCTCGGGGTGCTCTACCGCGGGTCGCCGGACATCGCGACGTTCCTGCAGCGGGTGCGGTCGCGTGCGGTCGACCACGACCCGGGCGACGACCTGACCGTCGTCGTGGTCGCGCGCGACCTCTGACGACGAGCCGTCGGCAGGTCGTCGGCAGGCCGTACGCCGGTCGTCGGCAGGTCAGGACTGGTCGCTCGTCGACTGGTCACGACGTGCCGTCGGCGCGCCGCCGGACGGTCACGAACGGTCAGGCGCCGGGGGTCTGAACGACGGCTCGTGACCGGTCGCCGGATGTGAGCGGGGTGTCATGACCGGTCGAGGCCCGCTCGGGGTCCGCGCAGCAGGCCCGCAGCAGGAACCGACTAGGCGCCGAGGCGCTCGATGAGCTCGGCGTAGCGCGCGGCGGTGCGGGACACGATCGCCTCGGGCAGCACCGGGGGCGTGCCCTGGCGGTCCCAGTTGGCGCTGAGCCAGTCGCGGACGATCTGCTTGTCGAACGAGTCCGTCCGACCGTCGGCCCGGGCGTCCCAGTATCGGCTCGAGTCGCTGGTCAGGACCTCGTCCGCGATCCGGATCCGGCCGTCGGCGTCCTGCCCGAACTCGAACTTGGTGTCCGCGATCACGACGTCGCGCTCCAGGGCGATCGCGGCTGCCTCGGTGTACACGTGCAGCGACAGGTCGCGCAGGGTCGCCGCGACCTCGGCGCCGACCAGGTCGACGGTCTGCTCGTACGAGATGTTCTCGTCGTGCTCGCCCTGCGGCGCCTTGTAGGCGGGGGTGTAGATCGGTTCGGGGAGCCGGTCGCCGTTCGACAGCCCCTGGGGCAGGGCGACGCCGCAGATGCTGCCGGTCTGCTGGTACTCGGCCCAGCCGCTGCCGACCAGGTACCCGCGCACGACGCACTCGACGGGGAACATCTCGAGCGGCATGACGTGCATCGACCGCGACTCGACCTCGGCCGGCACGGGGGTGCCACCGGACGACGGGCCGATGATGTGGTTCGGCACGTCGCTCAGCTGCGTGAACCAGAAGCGCGACAGGCGGGTGAGCAGTTCGCCCTTGCCGGGGATCGGTGGCTCGAGCGCGAAGTCGTAGGCACTGACCCGGTCGGACGCCACGAGCAGCAGCTCGGACGCACTCTGGATGTCGGCGGTGCCGGTCGGCACGTAGAGCTCGCGGACCTTGCCCGACGAGACGTGCTCCCAGCCCTCGATCACGGGCGCGGCGCTCATCGGGTGACCTTCGCGGCGATGTCGGTGCGGTACTGCGCGCCCTGCAGGGTGATGTCGCCGAGGCCCGCGTAGGCGCGCTCCCGCGCCTGGACGAAGTCGGCCCCGGTCGCGACGACGCTGAGCACGCGGCCGCCGGTGGCGACGAGCGTGTCGTCGAGCACCCCGGTGGCGGCGTGGGCGACGGATACGCCGTCGCGGGCGTTCGCGGCGTCGATGCCGGTGATCGGACGGCCGGTCTGCGGGTTCTCCGGGTAGCCCTCGCTCGCGAGCACGACCGTGACCGCCGCATCCGGACGGAACGAGGGTGCCGGGGTGCCCCCGAGCTGGCCCGTCGCGGCGGCGAGCAGCAGTCCACTCAGCGGCGTCGCCAGGCGGGGGAGGACGACCTGGGTCTCCGGGTCGCCGAAGCGGGCGTTGAACTCGATGACCCGGACACCCTGCTCGGTGACGATGAGCCCGCAGTAGAGCAGCCCGACGAACGGGGTTCCCTCGTGTTCGAGACGACGGACGGTGGGCAGCGCGACCAGCTCGGTGACCTCGTCGACGAAGGCCTGCTCGGACGCCCAACGATCGGCCAGCCACGGCAGCGGCGAGTACGCACCCATGCCGCCGGTGTTCGGTCCGAGATCGCCGTCGGCCAGGCGCTTGTAGTCCTGCGCGGGGCTGAGCGGGCGGACGTCGTGGCCGTCGCTCAGGAAGAACAACGAGACCTCTTCGCCGTCGAGGAACTCCTCGACCACGACGTGCCCGTGCTGCAGCCAGTAGGTGGCGTGGTCGATCGCGGCCTGACGGTCCTCGGTCACGAGGACGCCCTTGCCCGCGGCCAGCCCGTCGGCCTTCACGACGTACGGTGCGCCGAGCTCGTCGATCGCGGCGACGGCCTCTTCCGCCGTGCCGGCGTACACCGGTCGGCCGGTCGGCACGTTCGCCTCGGACATGATGCGCTTGGCGAAGGCCTTCGAGCCCTCGAGCTGCGCGGCGGCCTTGCCCGGCCCGAAGACCGGGATGCCCCGGGTGCGGACGGGGTCGGCCACACCGGCGATGAGCGGCGCCTCGGGCCCGACGACGACCAGTTCGACGTCGTTCTCGATCGCGTACTCGGCGACGAGCGCGCCGTTGGTGGGGTCGAGGGAGACGGTCTCGACATCGGCGGCGATGCCGGCGTTGCCGGGAGCAGCCGTGATGACGTGGCCCGCCTGTTCAGCGAGGAGGGCCGTGATGATCGCGTGCTCGCGGGCACCGGAACCGAGGACGAGGATTCGCACCCGATCACCCTACCGATCAGGACTCGCCCCCCGCGAGGCGACGGCTAGCCTGTGGAGATGCCACCCAGGAGGATCGAGGACGCCGCCGGCCGCGCCGCACTGACCGCGGTGCAGCAGGGCGACACGGCACGGACGGCCGTCGCGACGGCCGTCCGGTGGACCCTGCAGCGCCTCGCCGACGACGTGCCGGGCAACAGCGTCGAGGTCCGGGTGCCGCCGTTCGCCGCGGTCCAGGCCGTCCCCGGCCCGCGCCACACCCGTGGCACGCCGCCGAACGTGGTCGAGACGGACGCCACGACGTGGCTCGCGCTCGCGACCGCGGAGCTGAGCTGGGGCGAGGCCGTCGCGCAGTCACGTGTCAGCGCTTCCGGCTCGCGTGCGGACCTGACGGCGTTCCTGCCGGTGCGGGTCGCGCTCTAGTCGCGTCCAGCACTACCTAGGCGGACGAACCGAATTAGGTAGTCCCTACCGATGCGGGCGCATGCACTGCGAACCTACGCTTGAAGTCGCCGGGATTCGGACCCGACCCGAACGGGTCCGAACCCGGCGACAGGGACCAAGGTACGCGATGTTCCACACAACGTGTCAACCGCCGCGGCGCGTCGTGCTGCAATGCGCAACGTTCTTGCGTCACGAGTAGACTCAGAAGAGTCCGGCGAGCTCCGAACGAGCATGCAGGTCCCACTTGCCGAACACCCGCGACAGGTGCGCGTCGATGGTCCGCGTCGAGAGCCCGAGCTCCTCGCCGATCAGGCGGTTGCTCAACCCCTGCGCCGCGAGCTCGGCGACCTGGTACTCGCGGTTCGTGAGCGGTGGTTTCGGCCGGCCGGCCGTGACCGCCATGCCGTGCGACGCGAGCGCCCCCTGCGCCGCGATCACCCGCGTCCGGTCGCGTGCGGTCAGGGCGTCGGCGTACTCGACGATCGCCGCGGCGAGCGGACCGTCGACCCGAGCCGCTGCCTCGCGCATGCGACCGAGCGAGGTACCAGTCTCGCGTCCGTTCAGCATGTCCATCGCGTAGTGCAGCGTCTGCGCGTACATGACGTGCGTCCACCCACCGCTCGCCGTCCCGCGGTCGATGATGTCGTCGGCGTGCCGGAGCCCGGCCGGGTTGCCGAGCACCGCCTCGGTCCAGGCGATCGTCACCGCGACCTGCTCCCCGGTGATCCGCATCGCTCGCTGCGGGGTGGCCCTCGCCCGGTCGAGCGCACGCGTGGCGTCCTCGGTGCGACCGGCGTAGGCGTACGCCATCGCGAGCCGTGCCCACGGGTAGGCAGCGAAGCCGCCGTGGTCCGCGACGTCGTACCGTTCGCAGGCTGCCGAGAACGCCGCGATCGCGTCGTCCCAGCGCCGTTGGCCGATGGCGAGGTTGCCGTCGCCGATGAGCTCGAGGGTGAAGTCGTACTTCAGGTACGGGTTGGACCGTCGGACGGGCACCTCGGTGAGCAGGTCGGCGAGGTCGCCGCGCCAAACCTGCACCTGGTGCAGCACTGAAAAGATCTCGCCGACGCTCCACGGTGCGTCCTCGAGGTGCTCGATCGCGGTGGCCAGTGCCCGGCGACCGAGGGCCGAGGCGTCGTCGAGCCGGCCGGCCGTGGCGAGCGCCATGATCGCGCAGGGGGCGACGCACAGGAACGCGAACGGGATGGTCGGGGCGTGCACGATGCCGCTGTGCTCGAGTTCGGCCCGCACCTCGTCGAACCGTCCGCCCCACCCGAGGTGTGCGAGTCGCAGCAGGCGGAGCCGTTCGACCGCGTCGCCGGACACCAGCCGGCTGGCGACGTCGGTGAGCGCGACCGCTGCCAGCACGTCGTCGTCGTGGAACTGCCGGATGTTGGCGAGGATCTCGCAGGCCTCGACCACGAGGGCGTCGTCCACCGTGCCGGGGTCTGCACGGGCGACGGCCCAGGCAGCCTCGGCGTCGGCGCGACCGGCCTCGCGCCCGTCGGTGTACGAGTACGCCAGCGACCGCAGGCAGCGCGCGGCGACCTGCTCGTTCGGGTGCAGCGTCCGCCGGAGCGCTGCGGAGGCCAGGGCGATCGCGCTCTCGTGCTCCTGCAGCCGCACCGCGACCTGCGCCGCGTCGAGCAGCTGCTCGACCGGCGGCACGACACCGCAGTCGAGCGCCCAGAGCGCCGACCGCAAGCGCGCGGCGGGCGGCGCGCCCTCGGCGCTGTCGGCGCGGAAGGCGTTCGCGCGGGCGAAGAGCGCCGTGCGGCGGGCGACCGGCACCAGGCCGCGGATCACGTCGCCGACGAGCGGGTGCTGCGGACGGGCCACCGCGGCGCCGTCGTCGAGCGAGTCGATCCGGACCAGCCCGAGCGCGACCACGCGGTCGACGTCGCCGCCGCTGACCAGGCCGAGCAGCCGTGCGAGCGGGATCGGGTCGGCCAGTGCCACGATGTCGACGACGTCGCGTAGGTCCTCCGGCAGCGAGCCGAGTTCCGTCCGGTACATGTCTGCGAGGCTGTTCGACGCCGTCACCCGGCCGCGCCAGTACCACCCGGACGCCGTGTGCTCGAGCGCACCTGAAGTGCGAGCGGCGCGGACGACCTCACGCAGGTAGAGCGGGTTGCCGGCGGTCGCCCGGTGCACCCGTTCGGCCGAGGCGTTCTCGAGCTGCGAGCCCAGCGCCTCGGCCACCAGTGCCGACGTCTCGCGCAGGGTGAGCGGCTCGAGGTCGATGCGCTCGAGCAGGTCGTCCTGCCACAGGGCGCGGAGCGGTTCCGGCAGCGCGGTGAAGTCACGGCAGGTCAGGACGAGCCGCGCACCCTGGTGCCGGACGAGCCACGCCACGTACCGGGCGGAGATCGCGTCGAGGTGGTCGGCGTCGTCGACGCGCAGCAGGACGTCGCGGTCGGCCAGGTCGGCGATCGCCCGGAGGCGCTGCTCGGCCCCGGCGTCGTCGGACAGTTCCGACAGGGTCGCCGGCAGCTCGCCGAAGCGGTCCGAGATCGCGCCGAAGGGCATCGATCGCCCGGAGGCGACGGCGGTGATGGGCACCACGACCGTGCGCCCGGTGGCGTCCCGTCCGGCGACGCGGTCGGTGACGCGGGCGGCGACGGTGCTCTTGCCGAGACCCGGGGCGCCGACGAGCGCGACGCTCCACTGGTGCTCCGCGACGACGGACACGGCACGGTCCTCTTCGTGGCGTTGCATCACGGGCCAGGTCACGCGCGCCGGGGTGCTCGGGGTGCGACCTCGTCCCCGTACGGTCCGTTCTCGCATCCGTGTCACCTCCAGCCCTTGGGATACCAACGCGTACGGATCATCCTCTCCTGGATCGGACTGCGCGGACAGGCCGGGAGACGTCCCACAGTGGGGGACAATGGGTGGGTGAGCAACACCGATCGACCCGACGACCAGCCGGTCCCGGCCCCTGCGCCGAACGCCGTCTCCACCTCTGACGAGGTCACGATCCGTCGTGCCCCGAAGTTCGGGGTGTTCATCGTCGGCGGTGCGGTGCTCGGGTTCATCGCGACCCTGATCGTCGTCTCGCTCACCATGAACCTCGGTGGCCAGCAGGAGGAGTCGAGCTTCGGCAGCCTGGTGGGCTACTTCAGCCTGTGGGGCGTCACGATCGGTGCCTTCGTCGGCGCGGTCGTCGCCGTCGTGTTCGACCGGGTCTTCGCCCGGCGCGCGGCCCGCCTGACGGCGGAGCGTGTCGAGGTCGAGCTGCCGCCCGAGACGGTCGACGGCGAGATCGACGAGCACGGCGACCAGCGGCCGTAGCCGCGACCGCTTCCAGACGGGAGGCCCGTGGCGACACCGCCACGGGCCTCCCGTCTGTCAGGTGGGTGCGTCTCGGACGCGACCTAGCTGAGCTGGTTCGCCTCGACCCAGGACAGGTACTCCGGGCTCACGGTGCCCGTGACGTACTCGCCCGTGAAGCAGCTCATCTCGAGGTCGGTCACGTCGGAGCCCTCGATGATTGCGTCCCGCATGTCGCCGATCTCCTGGTAGATCAGGTGATCGCTGCCGAGCACGCGGTTGATCTCCGGGATCTTCCGGTCGTGCGCGATGAGCTCGTCGCGCGTCGGCATGTTGATGCCGTACACGTGCGGGAACCGGACCGGGGGAGCGGCGCTCGTGAAGGTGACCTCGTTCGCACCGGCGGCGCGGGCCATCTCCACGATCTCCTTGCTCGTCGTGCCGCGCACGATCGAGTCGTCGACGATCAGGATGTTCTTGCCCTTGAACTCCGACGACATCGCGTTGAGCTTCTGCCGGACGGACCGCTTGCGCTCCGCCTGGCCCGGCATGATGAAGGTCCGGCCGACGTAGCGGTTCTTGTAGAAGCCCTCGCGGTACTCGATGCCGAGCTTCCGCGCGACCTGCATCGCGGCCGGTCGGGACGAGTCCGGGATCGGCATGACGACGTCGATGTCACCGGTCGGCGCGTACTGCTCGATGGTGTCCGCCAGCCGGTTGCCGAGGCGCAGGCGGGCGTCGTAGACCGAGATGCCGTTCATGACCGAGTCGGGACGGGCCAGGTACACGTACTCGAACGAGCACGGCACGAGCCGCGGGTTCTTCGCGCACTGCCGGGCGTGCATCTGCCCGTTCATCTCGATGAAGATCGCCTCGCCCGGGGCGACGTCGCGCACGATCTCGTAGCCGCCGGACTCGAGCACCAGCGACTCGCTCGCGACGACCCACTCGGGCTGGCCGGCCTCGTCGAACTTGTGGCCGAGGATGAGCGGCCGGATGCCGAACGGGTCGCGGAACGCGAGCAGCCCGTGGCCGGCGATCGTGGCGATCGTGGCGTAGGAGCCCTCGACCCGCTCGTGCACGCGCTCGACGGCGTCGAAGACCTGCCCGGGGTCGAGATCCGTGCCGCGGACCTGTCCCTGCAGCTCGTGCGCCAGCACGTTCACCAGGAGCTCGGTGTCCGACGTGGTGTTGAGGTGCCGACGGTCGATGTCGAACAGTTCACGCGTCAGTTCCCGCGTGTTGGTGAGGTTGCCGTTGTGGACGAGGACGATGCCGTACGGCGCGTTCACGTAGAACGGCTGCGCCTCTTCCTCGTTGCTCGCCGCGCCCTTGGTGGCGTAGCGCACGTGGCCGAGGCCCATGGTGCCGAGGAGGGCGCGCATGTCACGGGTTCGGAACGACTCCCGCACGTGGCCGCGGGTCTTGTGCATGTGGTGCACGTGACCCTCGACCGTGGCGATGCCTGTCGAGTCCTGCCCGCGGTGCTGCAGGAGGAGCAGTGCGTCGTAGATGGATTGGTTGGCGGGGCCCTGTGCAACGAGGCCGACGATGCCGCACATTCGCGGGTGTGCTCCAGACCGTAGAATCGGGGGGTACCGAACAAGTCTGCCATGTCACCGCGAAGGACTCCGCATGCCCAACCCGTACGCCGAAGCCGGAGTGGACACCGCTGCCGGTGACCTGGCCGTCGAACTCATGAAGTCCGCAGTCGCGGCGACGCACAACAGCCACGTGCTGGGCGGCGTGGGCGGCTTCGCCGGACTCTACGACGTGTCCTTCCTGAAGGACTTCTCACACCCGTTGCTCGCGACCTCGACCGACGGCGTCGGCACCAAGGTCGCCATCGCCCAGGCGATCGACAAGCACGACACCATCGGGCAGGACCTGGTCGGCATGGTCGTCGACGACATCGTGGTGGTCGGTGCGAAGCCGCTGTTCATGACCGACTACATCGCCTGCGGGCGCGTCGTGCCGAACCGCATCGCCGACATCGTCGCCGGCATCGCCCGCGGCTGCTCGGCCACAGGCACCGCGCTGGTCGGTGGCGAGACCGCCGAGCACCCCGGGCTGCTCGGTCCGGACGACTACGACGTCGCCGGCGCCGCGACGGGTGTCGTCGAGGCCGGTTCGCAGCTCGGCGCCCACCTGGTGCAGGACGGCGACGTCGTGCTCGCGATCGAGTCGTCCGGGCTGCACTCGAACGGGTACTCGCTCGTCCGGCACATCCTGGCGTCGCGCGGGGTCGGGTACACCGACCAGCTGGCCGAGCTGAGCGGTGTCGGGTTCGGCGGCGCGGTTTCCGTCGGCGAGGCCCTGCTGGAGCCCACCCGCCTGTACACGACGCCGTTGCTGGAGCTGCTCGAGCAGCACCCGGGCGCCGTGCACTCCCTGTCGCACGTGACCGGTGGTGGCATCGCGGCGAACCTGGCGCGCGTGCTGCCCGTCGGCTCGTGGATCGAGGTCGACCGTTCGACCTGGCAGCCGCTCCCCGTCTTCCGCGTGCTCGCCGACATGGCCGGCACCCCGATCGAGGACACCGAGGGCACCTGGAACCTGGGCATCGGCATGTTCGCCGTGGTGTCCGCCAGTGCCGCGGTGGACGTCATCGAGTCGCTCGGCGTCGCCGGGATGCCCGCGTGGCCCGTCGGCACGATCGCCACGTCGGCCCGCGACCTGACCGGCTTCGAACAGGGCGCCAAGGGTGTCGACGGCGGTGCCGTGCGGCTCGTCGGGAGCTACGCCGCCTGACCCGGGCTGGTCGAGGTCGCACGGGCTGAGAACAGGTCGTGCGGCCTCTGCATCTGGCCGTGCGGCCTCGGCGCCTGGCTGTCCGGCCTCGGCATCTGGCCGTGCGGCCCCGGTGCCTGGCCGCCCAGGCACGCAGAAACGCCGCGCTGCCCGGGGGCGCGCGGCGTGACGGCTGTGCCGGTCAGGCGGACTTGTTCTGGTCCGCTTCGGTCTCGAACTCGTCGGATTCGTCTGCCGCTTCGGGACCGTACTGGTCCGCCCAGCGGTCGACGAGATCGTCATCGGAGTGTTGTCCGGCGGAGAGCTCCTGCTCGAGTGCACCGTAGTTCGTCTGCGGGCTGAAGTACTTCAGCTCACGGGCGACCTTGGTGTGCTTCGCCTTTTGACGGCCGCGCCCCATGCGTGACCCCCTCGTTCGGCTCTGGTCCGGTCCTGGCGAATGACGGAAGATCACTCGGGGAACCAGACGGTTCGTGGTTTGAAATCTGCCGATCACTCTACCATGTACCTCGATCTGGACGTCGCCGCGACGGCTCCGCGCACAGGAGAATCGAAGTGATGACCGAACCCCTCGAGAACCCAGCCGACCAGTCCGCCCGTGTCGTCGTCATCGGTGCGGGGCAGGCCGGACTGTCGGTGGGATACCACCTGCGCCGCCTGGGGCTCGTGCCCGGCACCGACCTGGTGCTGCTCGATCGTGCCCCGAGCACGGGCGGTGCCTGGCAGTTCCGGTGGGAGGCCCTGCGGCTCGGCGCGGCGCACCGCGTGCACGACCTGCCGGGGATGCGGGCGATGGGGCTGCAGTTCGACGACGCCGATCGGTCACGACCCGCCCGGGACGTCGTGGGGGAGTACTACCGGCGGTTCGAGCAGCACTACGACCTGCGGGTCCGGCGTCCGGTCTCGGTGCCGTCGGTCTCGCGCACCGCGGACGGCCGACTGTGCGTCACGACCCGCTCCGCCGACGGCGCCGAGACCCGGATCCGCGCCGACGTCGTGGTGAACGCATCGGGCACGTGGGGCACGCCGTTCGTGCCGTGGTACCCGGGCCGAGGCGCGTTCCGCGGACGACAGCTCGACACGACCGAGTACCGCAGCGCCGCGGAGTTCGCCCGGCAGGACGTCGTCGTGGTCGGCGGCGGGACGAGTGCTATCGGTTTCCTGCTCGAGCTCGACGGTGTCGCGCGGTCCACCCACTGGTTCACCCGACGGCCGATGGTGTGGGCGGACTCGTCGTCGCTCGACCTCGAGTCGGCGGTCGCAGCGGTCGACGAGCAGGACCGGGCCGCCCGCGCCGGCGAGGTGCTCCCGAGCATCGTGAGCGGCACGGGCGTGCCGGTCTCGCGGCGGATCCGAGCGGGCATCGACCGCGGGGTCCTGCGCGACCAGCCGATGTTCACCCGGATGGACGAGACCGGCGTGGTGACGGCCGACGGCACGCACGTGCATGCCGACGCGGTCCTCTGGGCGACCGGGTTCAGGGCCGACCTGCGGCACCTCGCGCCGCTGCACCTGCGGACCGCGGCCGGCGGGGTCGTCGTGGCGGACGGGCGTTCGGTCGACGAGCCGCGGTTGTTCCTGGCGGGCTACGGGCCGCAGGCGTCGACGATCGGGGCGAACCGGGCCGGACGGCTCATCGCCCGCCAGGTGATGGACGTGCTCGCCGCCGCCTGAGCCGGTCAACCTCGCACCGTGCGAGGTTCGTCGTCCCGTGCGGCCTGGGTGGACTGCGCACCGTGCGAGGTTCGTCGGGCGGTGCGGGGTCGGCGGGCTGCGCACCGTACGAGGTTCGTCCTCCCGTGCGGCCTGGGTGGACTGCGCACCGTGCGAGGTTCGTCCTCCCGTGCGGGGTTAGCAGCTCGGTGCGAGGCTCTGTCGGCGCACCGAGCGGTCAACCTCGCACGGGCCCACGAAGCGCGCACCGTGCGCAGCACGACGGGGCGGCACGCCAGGCGGCAGCAGCACGCCAGGCCGCACGCGGCGGCGGCAGGCGGCGGCGCAGCACGCACGCCCGCACGCCCGACGCCCGCCCGCACGCACGCCCGCACACACGCACGCACGCACACACCGCGGGTCAGGCGGGCAGGGGCTCCTGCACGCCACGACGGCGACGGGACGACGCCAGGAACACGGCGTCGAGCGAGAACCGCCCCGGGCCGGTCAGCGCCACGACGAGCGAACCGACGGCCAGGACGAGCACGTACTCGAAGCCGCCGTCCTGCGAGTAGAAGCCGGACGACGCGTGCGCGAGCAACCCCGCGACGACCATGTCCACGGCGAGCAGGACGCCCACAACGCGGGTGGCGACGCCGAGCACGAGCAGCACACCGCCGACGAGTTCGAGGCCGGCGACCAGGGGCGCGGCGACGTCGGCGAGCGGGACGCCCATGCCGGAGAAGCCCTGGGCGACGTTCGGGATGCCCTGGGCGAACTTCTGCGCGCCGTGAGCGATGAACACCACCCCGAGGACGATGCGGAGCGCGGTCAGGCCGATGGAGGTCGATGTCGTTCGCATGGCCACGACGGTAACCGGTGACGCGTCATCGATTCCCCCCGTCCGGGGGTCTGCCCGGACTTCACCAGAACATGCCCAGGCTGGGGTCCGCCGAAGGGCGGACCCGCTCTCAGGAACCCGTGGTGTCGGTGCCGCGGCCGGTCTGCTGCTGCAGGCGGTCGATGTGCTCCGAGGCCTCGGCCTTGGTCAGGTCAGCGGAGAGCTCCTCGCCGGCTTCGCGGGCCAGGGTGTCGAGGTAGCTCCGCTGGGGTCCGGTCATCGGCTCGTCACCGGTGACCCACTGCTCGGGGTCCTTGCTCGCGTCGGTCGACGGGTCCGGACGGGCGCCGCCGAGGGTCTCTTCTGCATCACTCATGCCGAGGACGCTACGCCGCACCCCCGACGCGCCCCGCAGGCGCGTGTCCCCCGTCAGACCGGCGTGGCCGAGTACCGCACCAGGTCCGGACCGACCGCACTCGTGGCGATCGGAACGGTCCGTCCCTCGCGCCGGACCCAGATCGTCGCGGCCTGCTCGTCGATCCGCTCGACTTCGTGCAGCGATCCGTCGAGCAGCACGGTCGCGGACACCACGACCCGGCCAGTGGACGGTCGCGGGGGCAGACCGGGGACGTCGTCGTCGAATGCCGCGTACTCGCCGGGCTGCAGGAACGGGGACACCGGAGCGGTCACGACCTCGAAGCCCTCGTCGACCTCGGCGACCGCCACGAGGCGCACCGCCTGGTCCGTCGGCAGGGGGACGTCGACCACCCAGGGCGCTTCGGAACCGGCCAGTGCGCGGAAGGCGGGCCGACCGTCCGGGGCGAGCCGTGCCTCCAGGCCGTCGATCCGGACCCGTCCGCGACCGCGCGAATCGGCGTAGAGACCGGGCTCGATGCCGGACTGCCGCGCCTCGAGCCGGGTGATGACCACGCGGTCCGGGCGGTACCAGTCGCGCAGCGTCGACGGGTCGACCCAGCCGACGCTGGGGACGCCGCGCGACAGCGCTGCCGACTCGTCGGCGGCGCGCTCGTCGAGCGCGCCCAGAGGGTGCTCGCCGCGCACCGCGACGAGTCCTTCGTGGCGGCTGCCCGCGACGGGCTCGTGGTCCAGCACCTCGACGCGCTTCGACACCTTGCCGCCGTGTCCGTCGAACGTGGCGAACGTCCGCAGGTCGGTGATCGTCATGACGTCAGATGCTACGACTCGTCGCCCCGGCGCGGCGAGGTCGGCACGAGCGCGTGCAGCTCACCGGTGCACTGCGCGGGATCGACGCCCTCGGCGGGACCGGCCGGTCGGGTCGCGCGACGCGGCTGCAGGCTGTTCCGCTGCGCGGACCGGGCCAGGCGATCGTCGACGACACCGTCGACCGGCGCTCCGGCCGAGCCGGCGAGGGACCGGCGGAGCGGCGGCCGCACGGGCTCGCCGCGACGTTCCTGGCCGGGGAGCGGACGCGACCGGCGGCCGTACAGCAGTTCGGACGAGTCGAGCAGCCACGGCACCAGCGCCACGGTGACGCCGTGCACGAGCAGGAGCTTCTTGCGGATGCGACGGCCACGGTGGTTGTGGAGCAGGCCCTCCCACCAGTGACCGACGATGAAGATCGGCGTGTAGACGGTGACGACCTCGGAGCCGTGCTCGAGCCGGTGCGCCTTGATGTACTTGATGAGCGGCATCGAGATGTCGCGGTACGGACTCGGCACGATGGTCAACGGCATCCGGATGCCGTACTCGGCCCACTGGTCGCGCAGGTGCTGGGCGTCGGCGTCGTCGATCGCCACGTGGACCGCCTCGCAGCTGGCGTGCTCGGCGGCGATCGCGTAGTCGAGGGCCTTGAGCACGGGCTTCTGCAGCTTGTTCACCAGCACGACGGCGTGGTCGCCGGTGGCGCCGAACTCGGTCTCGACGTCGGCCTCGATCTCGTGCGAGACGTCGCGGTAGTAGCGGTTCACGCCGAGCATGAGCACGTACAGGATCGGCATGATCAGGAACACGAGCCAGGCGCCGTGCGTGAACTTGGTGATCGTGACGATGACCAGGACGACCAGGGTGAAGGTGGCCCCGATCGCGTTGATGGTGCGGGAGCGCACCACCTGCGCGCGGTTGACGGACGGGTCGGCGGTACCGGCCCGGTCCGCGCGCAGCAGGCGCGTCCAGTGCACGACCATGCCCGTCTGGCCGAGCGTGAACGACACGAAGACGCCGATGATGTAGAGCTGGATGAGGCTCGTGACGTTCGCCCGGTACACCACGAGCAGCGCTGCGGCGACGAGCGCCAGGACGATGACGCCGTTCGAGTAGATGAGCCGGTCGCCGCGGGTCGACAGGGCCTTCGGGGCGTACGAGTCGCGGGCCAGGATCGAGCCGAGCAGCGGGAACCCGTTGAACGCCGTGTTCGCGGCGAGGAGCAGGACCGCCGCCGTCGTCGCCTGGATGAGGAAGAACAGTACCGAGTTGTCACCGAACGTCGCCGCCGCGATCTGGGCGATGAGGGAGCGCTGCGGCGTCGTCGCGCAGTTCGCGAAGCCGACCAGGTCGCAGGCGCGTTCGGCGTAGTGCACGCGGGACACGAGCGCGAGCGTGATGAGCCCGATGAACAGGACGATCGCGATGCCGCCCATCGCCACCAGGGTCGCCTGCGCGTTCTTGATCTTCGGGCGTCGGAAGGCCTGCACGCCGTTCGCGATGGCCTCGACGCCGGTCAGCGCCGAGCAGCCGGAGGCGAAGGCCCGGAGGAGCAGCAGGATGAACGCCGCCTGCGTCGTGTGCTCGACGTTGTCGACGGTGTACCCGGCGGACTCGGCGACCGGGGCGTGTCCCGCGGCGACCCGGACCAGGCCGGTGACGACCATCACGAAGACCGACGCCACGAACAGGTAGGTGGGGATGGCGAAGGCCTTGCTCGACTCCCGCACGCCGCGCAGGTTCGTGGCGGCGAGGAGCACGACGAACACGAGCGCGAGTTCGACGCGGACGTCGTTCAGCATCGGCAGCGCCGAGATGATGTTGTCCACGCCGGAGGCCACCGACACGGCGACCGTCATGACGTAGTCGACGAGCAGCGCGCTCGCGACGACCAGCCCGGCCTTCTCGCCGAGGTTCCGGTGCGCGACCTCGTAGTCGCCGCCGCCGGACGGGTACGCCTTGATGAGCTGCCGGTAGGACGCGACGACCACCACGAGCAGCAGCACCACGAGCGCGGCCACCCACGGTGCGAAGGTCAGGAACGACATCCCGCCGAGCAGCAGGATCATCAGGAGTTCCTGTGGTGCGTACGCGACAGAGGACAGCGGGTCACTCGCGAAGATCGGCAGTGCCAGGTGCTTCGGGAGGAGCTGTCCTTCGAGCTTCTCGGAGGGGAGGGGATCCCCGATCAGTCGCGCTTTCAGCGACCGGACCTCGTTCGTCACGAGCGGCAAACCTACTCAGTTCCGGGCGGGAGTCAACACGGGTGCCCGGGCGGTCATTCCCGCTCGGTCGCGTGTCGTCGATGCCGCACCCCGATCACCCCTTGCGGTTGACGTGGCGTCAACCTCTACGCTGGGCTGCATGAGGGATCCGTCAGACATCGCCACCGCAGCTGCGAAAGCACCCCACGGCATCGCCGACGTGGCGCGATCCGCCGGGGTGTCGAGCCGCACGCTCCGCCACTACGACGCCATCGGGCTGCTGCCGGCCACCGCCGTCGGCGACGGCGGACTCCGCCGCTACGACGACCGGGCGCTCGTCCGGCTGCAGCGCATCCTGCTGCTGCGCGGCCTCGGCCTCGGGCTGCCCGACATCCGCCGGGTCCTCGACGGCGAGCAGGACGACGTCACCGCCCTCACCGCGCACGTCGCCTGGCTCGAACACGAGCGGGACCGCCTCGCCCGGCAGCTCGCCGCCGTGCGCACCACCATCACCAGGATCGAGAACGGGGACCCCATGAACGCCACGGACACCTTCGACGGGTTCGACCAGACCCGCTTCAAGCACGAGGTCGAGGAGCGCTGGGGAGCGGACGCCTGGCAGCGCGGCACCGCCTGGTGGGACGCGAAGGACACCGCTGGCAAGCAGGCGTTCCAGGACGAGCTGCGCGCGATCGCCCAGGACGCCGCAGCGCTCGCTGCGTCCGGCGACGGCCCGGACTCACCGGCCGCGCAGGCACTGGCGCGGCGGCAGTTCGCGTGGCTCGCCGAGTCGACGCCACCGGCGGACCTCACCGCGGAGCGGTTCCGGACACTCGCCGAGATGTACGTGCACGACGAGCGGTTCGCGCACGCCTACGACTGGGCCGGAGCGGGTGCGGCACGGGCGCTGCGCGACGCGATGGTCGCGTTCGCCGACGCCGGGCTGTAGCGCGCCGACCGCAGGCTGGGGCGCGCGAACGGACCAGGTTCCGGTCACGACACCACGGATCGGCGTGGCGCTGTGTCCGGAACCTGGTTCCGTGGGTGGGGCGGTGCGGGGTGGGGCGGTGCGACGGGCGGCCGGGAGGCACGGGGCGCGACCGCCTGTCGGCCGCGGGCCGTCAGAGCGACTTGCGCAGGGCCTCCAGACCGTCACGCAGACGCGTCACGGTGTCCGCACGGAGCGTGCCGCGGGTCGCGCGTCGGCGCAGGTCCGCGCGGACCTGCTGCCGGAACGACGACAGCGCCATCTCGAGCTCGCGCAGGGCGCGGGCGCTCTCCGACGGCACCGAGACGGGGTCCTCGTGGGAACCGGTGCCGGGGCTCTCCGCCGAGGCGGCGAGGTCGGCACGGAGGGAGCGCATCGCCTCGCCGACCGAGGCGCGGACGCCGTCGGCCAGGGACTTCACCGAGTCGGCGACCCCGGACTCGACCGCGGCGATCTCGTCGGCACGGGCCGCCAGTTCGGTGCGGCCGGCCTCGGTGATCGCGTAGACGGTCTTGCGGCCGTCGGCGGTCTTCGAGACGAGGCCTTCTTCCTCGAGCTTCGCGAGCCGCGGGTACACGGTGCCGGCGCTCGGCACGTAGGTGCCGCCGAACCGGTCGCCGAGGGCCTGGATGAGCTCGTAGCCGTGCATCGGGTGGTCCGCCAGCAGCACGAGCAGGTACAGGCGGAGGTGGCCGTGGGCGAAGACGGTACTCATGCGGGCACCTCGCCGTCGTTGCTCGGGACCGTCGGGGGGACCGGCGTGGTCGGGGGTGCCGGCGTGGTCGGGGGTGCGGTCGGCTCGGCGGCGACCGGCGGGGCGTGCAGCACCGCGATGTCGCCGGAGACCGAGTTCACGCGCAGGTCCAGCCACTGGCCGGCCAGCTCGCCACCCTGCTTGACGTACGAGCCACGCACGCCGCGGATCTCGGAGTCGTCGAACTGCAGCTTGCCGGACGCCGTGCTGACGGTGCACTGGTAGGCGACGCCGTCCTCGAGCCGGACGCTCACGCCACCGGAGACCGTGTTGACGCGCGCCGATTCCGGCACGCCGTGCAGGTCGAGCACGACGTCGGCCGAGACACCGTCCGCCTGGAACCGCGGGATCTCGCCCGTGGCCACGACGTCACCCGAGACCGTGTGCACCGTCAGCGCGCCGTCGAGCTCGCGGATGGTCGTCGCGCCCGACACGGCGTTGACCGTGACGTCGCCGGCGACACCGTCGACGACGAGGTCACCGGACACCGTGTTGAGCATCGCGCCGCGGTTCGTGCCGGACAGCAGCGCACCGGCCGACACGACACCGAGGTGCACCGAGGCGTCGCGGGGGACCAGGATGCTGACGTCCGCGTGGGCCTTGCCGCGGAACGACTTCAGGAACCCGATGGGGTCGTCCCACCGGATCTGCGGGTGGTCGACGGTGAGCGTGTCGCCGTCGACCTCGATCTTCAGCTGCTTGCCGGACACGCTGTGGACCTCGACCCGTGCGGTGGGTTCGTCGTGTGCCACGACGTCCACCTGACCACCGACGAGTCCGACACGGAGTGTGCGGACGATGCCGGTGTCGATGACCTTGGGCTCGTCGACGAGCCACTTCTCCTGCGTCATGTTGCTTCCTCCAACTCGCGATGTATCGCGTCTGTGGAGGTCACGTTATATCGCGAGTCGACGCTCCGCAAGGGTGCCGGGCGGATGGTGAGCAGGAATGGTCGGGTGGGGCCCTGTGACCCGACCATTCCTGCTCACGAAGCGTGCGCGACGGAGGTGGGACGCGCCTCCCGGACGACCCGGCGCTCGGGGCTCCACGGGAACCGGCGGAAGAATGGCATGAGCGGCTGCACCATCGGACCGATCGCGAAGGCGGCGATGACGGTGCCGGCCCCGACGTTCCCGCCGAGGATCCAGCCGACGACGACGACGGACACCTCGACCAGGGTGCGCGCGAGCCAGAGCGGCCAGCCGAGGCGCTCGTGCAGCCCGACCATCAGGCCGTCACGGGCCCCGGTGCCGAACCCCGCGCCGATGTAGAACGCCGTCGCGACGGCGAGCAGCGCCAGTCCCGCGGCGAACAGGGCGATCCGGGCGAGCAGGCCGGACGGCTCCGGCACGAGCCAGAGCACCAGGTCGGCGCTCGGCCCGATCGCCAGCGCGTTCAGCAGGGTGCCGATGCCCGGCTTCTGGCGCAGGGGGATCCAGAACAGCAGGATCACGCCGCTCGACACGACGGTGATGACGCCGAACGACCACGGCACCACGTTCTCGAGGCCCTGCGTCAGGACGGTCCACGACGAGACGCCGACGACCGCTCGGACCTGCAGCGCGGTGGAGGCGCCGTAGAGGAACAGGCCGACGAAGAGCTGGACGAAGCGGAACGTGAGGGCGGTGCTGCGGGACATGGGTTCATCGTCGATGCGGATTGGACTGCTGGTCGAGAGCCAATCGCGCTACCGTGGACCCATGACACCCGTGCTGTTGAGTGCCCGATCTGCTGCCCTGCTGCTCACCGACTGGCGCGACGGCACCGACGCCCCGGCGTACGAGGCTCTGTCCGACGCCATCCGTGTGCTCGTCATCGACGGCCGGGTCGCGCAGGGTGTGCGACTGCCGGCGGAGCGCGGACTCGCGACCGCGCTCGGCATCTCCCGCACGACCGTGGCGAACGCGTACGCCCGGCTGCGCTCCGACGGGTTCGTCGTGTCGGTCCGTGGCTCCGGCAGCGTGGTCCACCTGCCCGTGTCCCTGATCGGTCGTCCCGACCCGGAACGGCTCGGCGGGGTGGTCGACGGCGAGCTCCTCGACCTGCGCAAGGCCGCGCTGCACTCGGCACCGGGGATGGCCGAGGCCGTCGAGCGGGCGGTGCGACACGTGCCCGCGGCGCTCGCCGGCATCGGGTACGACACCGTCGGCGACCCCGGGCTCCGTGCCGCCATCGCCGACCGGTACACCGAGCGCGGACTGCCGACCGACCCGTCCCAGGTGATCGTGACGATCGGCGCGCAGCACGCCATCGCGCTGCTCGCACGGGTGCTCGTCCGCCGCGGGGACGCCGTGCTCGTCGAGTCCCCCACCTACCCGCACGCGCACGAGGCGTTCCGCGAGGCCGGCGGACGGCTCGTCGGCGTGCCCGTCGACGCGCGGACCGGGTGGGACGCCGCCGCGCTCGAGACGACGCTGCGCCGGACCGCCCCGGCCGTCGCCTACGTGATGCCCGAGCTGCACAACCCGACCGGCGCGACGATGACGGCCTCGACCCGCCAGCTCCTGCTGTCGGTCGCGGCGTCGGTCGGCACGACGGTGGTCGCCGACGAGACGATGGGGGAGCTGCGGATCGACGGGTCGCCGTCGCTGCCGCTGGCAGCAGCGGACCCGTCGGGGGCGTCGGTCGTGATGATCGGGTCGGCCGACAAGGTGTTCTGGGGCGGCCTGCGGATCGGCTGGATCCGTGCCGCGCCGGCCCTCCTGCAGCGGCTGCTCGCCGCCCGCCCGACGGGCGACCTCGGCACGCCCGTGCTCGACCAGCTGGTCGCGCGGGAGTTGGTCCCACGGACGGCGGCCGTCCTGGAGGCGCGGCGCGAGTACCTGCGACAGGGTCGCGACGACGTCGTGGGCGCGCTCAGGGCACGACTCCCGGAATGGGACGTGCCGTCGCCCGCAGGTGGGCTGACGACGTGGGTGGGCCTCGGCCGTCCGGTGTCGAGTGCGCTCGTGCTGGCCGCGCGGTCCGAGGGGGTGGTGCTGGCGTCCGGCGGCGTGTTCGGACCGGACGGCGGGTTCGAACGGTTCCTGCGGGTGCCGTTCACGATGGCGCCGGCGGACCGCGGCCGTCTGGTGGACGTGCTCGAACGGGCGTGGGCTCGGGTCGGTGGGGAGTCCGCCGGGGTGCGGGGGTCGCTCGCCGCGGTGGTGTGAGCCGTCGTGTGCGGGGGAGGGGCGCGGTGCGCCGGGGTCATCCTCTGGGGTGATGGGCCGGGGTCGTTCTCGCTCCGTGGGGTGATGTGCGCGGCGGCGGACGACGCGATGCTGATGCCATGAACGCGACCCTGTCCGCCGGTGCTCCGGCCGCCGCTGCGTCCCCGTCGTCCGCGTCGCCGGCCGAGCCGTGCCCCGCGGTGCCGGCTCTGGTGCGCGTCACGATGGCCCTGAGCGGTGCGCTGCTCGCCGGTGTGCTGACCTCGTTCGGGCAGACCGTGCCCGCGCTGTCGTCGGTCGCCAACTCGGCCGGCCCCTGGTTCCTGGTCGCCGTCGCGCTGTGCATCGGCGCTGGGGCCCGTGCCGGCCGGTTCGCCCTGCCGCTCGCGATGCTGCTCGGCGTCGTGCTGCTCGAACTCATGCACGTCGGCTACTGGGCCACGACGAACCTGCGCGGCTACCCGGACTTCCTGTCCGTCACCAACCTGTGGGTGCTGCTCGGTATCCCCGCCGGGCTGCTCGCCGGTGCGGTCGCCGTGTTCGTCCGCTCCCGTGACGCCCGCTGGCGTGCCGGTGCGTTCGGGGTCACCGCCGCGATCCTGATCGGCGAGGGGGTGCGGGCGCTGCTGCAGGTGGTGGCCACGACCGGCCCGGTGACATGGGTGGTCGAGATCGCGGTCGGTGTCCTCGTGCTCGTCGTCGGGGTGGCCACCGCCCGGTCGTCGGTCGGCCGCGTGATCGCCCTCGGCACCGGGGTCGTCGGAGCCGTCGGTGTCCTCGGGCTCTACCTGCTGATCGGGGCCTGAACCCGGCCGCTCGCAGACGCGTCCTGCGAGGATCGATGACGTGCACCTCCTCTCGGTCTTCAGCCTCCGCAACCGGGCCCTCATCGCGCTCGTCACCATCGTCGTCGCGGTCTTCGGGGGCGTGGCGCTGACGAGCCTCAAGCAGGAGCTGATCCCCAGCGTCGAGTTCCCGCAGGTCGCGATCGTCAGTGCCTACCCCGGGGCGACGCCGGAGGTCGTGTCGAACGACGTCTCGACGAAGATCGAGCAGGCGATCCAGGTCGTCCCGGACCTCGAGTCCACCAGCGCGACCTCGTCCACCGGACAGAGCGTGGTGTCGGCGTCGTTCCAGTACGGATCGAATCTGGCGAGCGCCGAGGACAAGATCCAGACCGCGGTGAACGCGCTGTCGCTGCCCGACTCGGTGCAGACGCAGATCGTCACCGGGTCCTTCGACGACCTGCCGGTGCTGCAGGTCGCGGTCTCGGCGTCCGGCAACCAGGAGCAGCTCGTCGACCGGCTGCAGGCCTCGGCGATCCCCGACCTGGAGAAGCTCGACGGCGTGCGGCAGGCGGACGTCTTCGGCAACCCCGGCCGCCGGGTCGTCATCACGCCCGACCAGGACGAGCTCGCCGCTCGCGGCCTCAGCCAGACGGCGATCTCGGACGCACTCGACGACAACGGCACCCTGATCCCCGGCGGCACCCTGACCCAGGACGGCTCGACGCTGTCGGTGCAGACGGGCGAGCGGATCGCTTCGCTCGACGACATCCGTGCGCTGCCGCTGACGAGTTCGTCGAACTCGGGCACCGCCGACGGCGCCAGCACCGGCGCGCCCACCAGTACCGCCACCGGTACTGCCACCGGTACTGGTGCCGACGCGGCCACCGGCGGCGCGGCCACCGGCGCTGCGACCACCCCGACGGACACCACGCTCGGCGACGTCGCGAAGGTCGCGATCACGGAGTCGCCGCGCACCTCGATCAGCCGCGTGGACGGTGAGCAGGCCCTGACGATCTCGATCACCAAGACGCAGGAGGCCAACACGGTCGACGTCTCGAAGACCGTGCGCGACGCCCTGCCGGGCATCGAGGACAAGATCGAGGGCGACCCCCGCTTCACCGTCGTCTTCGACCAGGCGCCCTACATCCAGCAGTCGATCGACTCCCTGGCCGAAGAGGGGCTGCTCGGCCTCGCCTTCGCGGTGATCGTGATCCTCGTCTTCCTGCTCTCGTGGCGCTCGACGCTGGTCACGGCCATCTCGATCCCGACGTCGGTGCTCCTGGCCGCGATCGGCATGCGCGCCGCCGGCTACACGCTCAACATCATCACGTTGGCCGCCCTGACGATCGCGATCGGTCGTGTTGTCGACGACTCCATCGTCGTCATCGAGAACATCAAGCGGCACATGGTCCCAGGTGTCGACCGCCACCGCGCCGTGCTGGATGCCGTCCGCGAGGTCGCCGGTGCCGTCACCGCCTCGACCCTGACGACCGTCGCGGTGTTCCTGCCGGTCGCCTTCGTCGCGGAGCTGGTGGGGGAGCTGTTCCGGCCGTTCGCCGTGACCGTCACCTTGGCGCTCGTGGCATCGCTGTTCGTGTCGCTCACCATCGTGCCGGTGCTCGCGTACTGGTGGCTCCGCCCGCCGAAGGCGAAACCGGGCGCCGCTGCGGCACCGTCCGACGCCGATCCGGCGCCCGAGCCGACGGCGGGCGAGCTCGCTTCGGCCGCGGACCTGCACGACGCCGGCGCTTCTGACCGTCTGCGTCGGGTCTACCTGCCGGTGCTCCGGTGGGTCGTGCGGAAGCCGGTCGTCGTCATCCTGCTCGCGGTCGTCGTCCTCGGCGGCACGGGCGCCGCACTGCCGTTCGTCACCACGAACTACCTCGGGGACTCCGGGCAGAACACGTTCACGGTGACCCAGGACCTGAAGGCGGGATCGAGCCTCGCCGTCCAGTCCGACTCCGCACGCAAGGTGGAGCGGGCACTGCAGGACGTCGAGGGCGTCGAGACCGTGCAGACCACCATCGGCACCAGCGGACAGTCGATCCAGGCGGCGTTCGGCGGCGGTGGCACGGCGTCGGTGCAGTACGCGGTCACGACCGACGCCGAGGCCGACCAGACGACGATCCAGTCGGACGCCCGGATTTCGCTCGGCGCGATCGACGGTGTGGGTGAGGTCACCATCGCGTCCTCCGGAGGCGGGTTCGGGGGCAGCAGCGACATCGAGGTCGACGTGTCCGCGCCGACCCAGTCGCAGCTCGAGACGGCCTCGCGCCAGGTGCTGAAGACGATGCAGTCGGTCGACCACACCACTGGCGCCACGAGCAACCTCTCCGCAGCGGAGCCCTACCTCGCCGTCCGGGTCGACCGCGCGAAGGCCGCGTCCCTCGGGCTCACCGAGACCCAGGTGGGTGGCCTCGTCGCCGCCGCGGTCTCCCCGCGCGACACCGGCAGCATCGAGATCGACGACGCGACGCTCGACGTCTACATCGCCGACCCGGAGCCGCCGACGACGATCGCCGCGCTCCGCGCCCTCGACGTCCCGACGAGCACCGGCGCCGTCCCGCTGTCCGACGTCGCGACGGTCGAGGAGTCCGACGGTCCGACCACCGTCACCACGACGAACGCGGCACGCACCGCCACGATCACCGTGTCGCCGGACGCCACGGACCTCGGTGCGGCCGTGCAGTCGGTCACGACCGCCGTCGACGAGCTCGACCTGCCGCGCGGTGCGACCGCGTCGATCGGTGGCGTCGCCGCCAGTCAGTCGTCGGCGTTCTCGCAGCTGGGCCTCGCGCTCGTCGTGGCCGTGCTGATCGTCTACGTGATCATGGTCGCGACGTTCCGGAGCCTGCTGCAGCCACTGCTGCTGCTGGCGTCAGTGCCGTTCGCCGCGACCGGCGCGATCCTGCTGCAGATCGTCTCCGGCGTCCCGATCGGCGTCGCATCGCTGATCGGTCTGCTCATGCTCGTGGGCATCGTCGTGACGAACGCGATCGTCCTCATCGACCTCGTCAACCAGTACCGGCGGCGCGGCTTGCGGGTGCGTGAGGCGTTGATCGAGGGCGCGACACGACGCCTCCGGCCGATCCTCATGACGGCGATGGCGACGATCTTCGCGCTGCTGCCGATGGCGATCGGACTGACCGGCAAGTCCGGGTTCATCTCGCAGCCGCTCGCGCTGGTCGTGATCGGCGGGCTGGTGTCGTCGACGCTGCTGACCCTCGTGGTGCTGCCGGCGCTCTACTTCGTGGTCGAGGGGGCGCGCGAACGGCGGGCCGACCGACGGACGGCGATCGAACCGGCGACGGGCGAGGCTGCCTAGCGGCGGTACTCGGCGTCGATCGCGGCGAGGGGTGAGACGGCGGGCCGGTCGGCACGCTCCTCGCGCTCGACGGCCCGGAACCACGACACGAGCACGCAGGTCAGCGTGACGAGGAAGACGACCCCGGCGCCGTGCGCGAAGACCGCCAGTCGCCCGGTCGCAGCGGCGTACCCGCCGAAGGCCATGGTGGCGGCGAACGACAACCCGAGCAGCAACTCCGCGGAGGTCTGCAGCGCGGAACGGTCCCAGCGGGTCGCGGCGGCGCGTGCAGGGCGGGTCGAGGTGTCGGTCACCCCGGAAGTCTGCGACCTGGCGCCGGTCGGTAGTAGTCCCGACTCCGGGTGCCACCCACCCGGGGCACGCGGCAGGGGCCACCCCCGCAGCGCGTCAGCCCAGCTGGGTCCGCAGGAACGTCGCGACGCGGCGACTCATCGCCTCGTCGAGCTGCGCGATCGAGTGCGCCGTCCCCTCGACCTGCACGAACGTGACCGGCACGTCGTGTGACCGGAGCGTCGCCGCGAACTCCTGCGACTCCCACAGCGGGATGAACTCGTCCGTCGAGTGCCCGATGAAGAACGGCGCCGTGTCCGAGGTGACGTGGTACTCCGGCGACGCCCGGGTGGCCGCCGGACACGTCGCGTAGGTCCGGCAGCCGAGGTACAGCAGCTGCTTCCGCTGGAAGGACGCGGACACCCCGTCGGCCCGGGTCGAGCGCGCCGTCAGGTTCGTGGGGCCGCTCAGGTCGACGACCGCACGGATCCGGTCGCCCTCGGCGTAGGCGTCGGACTCGTGGTCGGTCACCGCGAGCATCGCCGCCAGGTTGCCGCCCGCGCTCCCGCCGAACACCCCGACCCGCTGGGAGTCGACGTCGTACGTGGACAGCGTCGTGGGGCGGAACACGTAGTCGAGCGCCCGTCGGACGTCGTCGAGGCCGGCCGGGAACGGGTCGGTGGGGGCGAGCCGGTAGTCGACGTTGAACGTGACGAAGCCCTCGGACGCCAGGTACTTGCACACCGAGCGGTAGGCGGCCGTGGCCTTGTCGCCGTGCGACCAGCTGCCGCCGTGGATCATCAGCACCGCGGGCCGGCCGGTGCTGGCTGCGGCCTCGGCGGGGTCGGCCGTCGGGGTGGCGGACGGCGTCGCCGTGGGGGTCGCGGTCGTCTCCGGGGCGCTGTCGGCCGGCAGACAGACGTCGAGCCGCTGCAGCGGAGCCGTGCCGTACGGCACATCCGCGACCACGTCGATGCCGTGGTACTGCAGGGACAGCGGGTAGATGACGCTGTCCGCGGTGACCGTCGCGTTCTCGTCGCCGACGGGGTCCGTACTGCAGGACGCGACCGCGCCGAGCGCCACGACCGCGGCGACGAGCGCGAGCACTGTGCGGCGGCCGGACTTCATCGGTTCCACGGTAGCCGCACCCGAGGCCGGCCACGTCACCCCAGCGGAGGAACCCCGACCGCGGACCCGACCGCGCAACCCGACGGCGGAACCGCCACAGTGCCAGGATGAGAGCAGGGCGCACCCGCCGCCCGGACCGCAGGAGGACCCGTGAGCCGTCGCAAGGCCTGGAACGCCGATCCCGAACCGCTGCTCCGCGTCGACCCGGGCTTCCGCCTCGACCAGGTCGACCCGGATGCGACGCCGGGCTTCCCCGGCCGCAAGATCGACGGGCTCGAAGCGCTCGCCGCGGGGGCGTCCCGCCTCGCCGCCCTGCAGGAGCGCCTGTACGCGGCGTCGACCGCCGGCGACCAGCGCCGTGTGCTGCTCGTCCTGCAGGCGATGGACACCGCCGGCAAGGGCGGCATCGTCTCGCACGTCGTCGGTGCGGTCGACCCGAACGGCGTGCGCTACGCGGGCTTCAAGGCCCCGACGGCCGAGGAGCGCGAGCACGACTTCCTCTGGCGCATCGAGCGTCAGCTCCCGAGTGCCGGGCAGCTCGGCGTCTTCGACCGCTCGCACTACGAGGACGTCCTCATCCAGCGCATCCGGGCGTTCGCGGCGCCGGACGAGATCGAACGACGCTACGGCGCGATCACCGAGTTCGAGGACCGCCTCACCGCCGAGGGCACCACCATCGTCAAGGTGATGCTGCACATCTCGAAGGACGAGCAGCGCGAACGCCTCGGCGAGCGACTCGACCGCCCCGACAAGCACTGGAAGTTCAACCCGGCCGACATCGACGAGCGCCTGCTGTGGGACCGGTACCAGGACGCCTACCAGATCGTGTTCGACCGGACCTCGACCCCGCAGGCGCCCTGGTACGTCGTGCCGGCGAACCGCAAGTGGTACGCCCGCCTGGCGGTGCAGCAGCTCCTGCTCCGGGCCCTCGAGGACATGCAGCTCTCGTGGCCGAAGGCGGACTTCGACGTGGCCGAGCAACGACAGCGGCTCGCCGGGTCCTGACCGACGGGCCGGCCGGGAGGCACGGGCCGGGTCCGGCTCGCGGCCGGCCGTCGACGACGGGGCTGGCATCAGAGCGCGGGGTCGCGTAGACTCGCTCGGTCGGCCTTCGACGCCGTGACATCGTGATCACGGGCTTTTTGTTGGGTGTGTGTTGCTCGAGGGCTGGAATCACGTCGAATCGCGACGGGATGAACCCCCTCTCCGCAAGCAGCCCCCGCCGATGTCGCTGTCGGGCGCTGCGGTTCGTTGCGCACCCGAGAAAGCAGTCATGGCTCCGTACAACAAGGGCGCGGACAACCGCGCCTCCGATCGTCCCCGCCACCCGAACGGCACCCCCGCCGCACGCAGCAGCAAGCACCGCGGGTTCCGCGCCGCCGAACCGACCGCGCCGCGCCAGAAGCAGCGCTGGGACGCCGAGGAGCGTCGCGGCCGCTCGGCGCAGGGCGAGCGCCCCGCGCGCCCGAACTGGGAGCCCCGCGACAGCGGCGGCCAGCGCCGCCCGGAGCGCGACGACCGTGGTGGACGCGGCTTCAACCGTGACGACCGCGCTCCCCGTCGCTTCGACCGCGACGACCGTGCGCCCCGTCGTGACAACGACGATCGTCCCCGTCGTTCGTTCGACCGCGACGACCGCGCCCCCCGTAGCTTCAACCGCGACGACCGTGCGCCCCGTCGTGACAACGACGACCGCCCGCGTCGCAGCTTCGACCGCGATGACCGCGCCCCGCGCAGCTTCAACCGCGACGACCGTGCGCCCCGTCGTGACAACGACGACCGCCCGCGTCGCAGCTTCGACCGCGATGACCGCGCCCCGCGCAGCTTCGACCGCGATGACCGCGCCCCGCGCAGCTTCGACCGCGATGACCGCGCCCCGCGCAGCTTCAACCGCGACGACCGTGCCCCGCGTCGTGACAACGACGACCGTCCTCGTCGTAGCTTCGACCGCGACGACCGTGCGCCCGGTCGTGACAACGACGATCGTCCTCGTCGTTCGTTCGACCGCGATGACCGCGCCCCGCGCAGCTTCGACCGCGACGACCGTGCCCCGCGTCGTGACAACGACGACCGTCCTCGTCGCAGCTTCGACCGCGATGACCGTGCGCCCCGTCGTGACAATGACGACCGTCCCCGTCGCAGCTTCGACCGCGACGACCGCAACGCTCCCCGCCGCTCCTTCGACGAGCCCGAGCGCGGCAAGTTCGTCCCCGCCGACGACGTCAAGCTCGCGAAGCTCCAGGCCGAGTCCACCGTGGCGTCCGACGTCGAGGGCGTGACCTTCGGCGACCTCGGCATCGGCGGCAACATCTCCCGCGCCCTGCAGGAGCTCGGCGCGAGCAGCCCGTTCCCGATCCAGGCCGCGACGATCCCCGACGTGATCGCCGGCAAGGACGTCCTCGGCCGTGGCCGCACGGGCTCCGGCAAGACCATCGCGTTCGGCGCCCCGCTCGTCGAGAAGCTGATGGAGCACGGCGGCGGCACGAAGCGCAAGATGGGCCGCGCCCCGCGTGCACTCATCCTCGCGCCGACCCGCGAGCTGGCCCTGCAGATCGACCGCACGGTGCAGCCGATCGCCCGCTCGGTGGGCCTCTTCACGACGCAGATCTACGGCGGCGTGCCGTACGGCCGTCAGGAGGGCGCGCTCGAGCGTGGCGTCGACATCATCGTCGGCACCCCCGGTCGTGTGCAGGACCTCATGAACAAGGGGAAGCTCGACCTCAGCGAGGTCGTCATCTCCGTGCTCGACGAGGCCGACCACATGTGCGACCTCGGGTTCCTCGAGCCGGTGCAGGAGATCCTCTCCGCCACCGCCGAGGTCACGCCGCAGGGCAACCGCGCGCAGAAGCTGCTGTTCAGCGCGACGCTCGACACCCAGGTCGCGGCGCTCGTCGAGCAGTTCCTGCACGAGCCGAGCGTGCACGAGGTCGCGGGCGAGGACCAGGCGTCCTCGACCATCGACCACCGTGTCCTCGTGGTCGAGCAGCGCGAGAAGGACCGTGTCCTCGAGGAGCTCGTCGCCGGTGACGGCAAGACGATCGTCTTCGCCCGGACCCGTGCCTACGCCGAGCGCCTCGCCGACCAGTTCGAGGACGCCGGCATCCGTGCCACGTCGCTCCACGGCGACCTGAACCAGTCGCGCCGGACCCGGAACCTGCAGCTCCTGACGAGTGGCCGGGTGAACGTGCTCGTCGCCACCGACGTCGCCGCCCGCGGCATCCACGTCGACGACGTGTCGCTCGTCGTGCAGGCGGACGCCCCGGACGACTACAAGGCGTACATGCACCGCTCGGGTCGCACGGGTCGTGCCGGCAAGGAGGGCACCGTCGTGACCCTCGTCCCGCGTGGTCGCATCCGCAAGATCGAGGGCATCCTCGAGCGCGCCGAGATCGCGGCGGACCTCGTGCAGGCCGCCCCCGGTGACGGCATCGTGTCGGAGCTCGCCGCGCGGTAGCCGCGACCACACGCACGACGGGAGGCCCGTGGCGAGCTCGCCACGGGCCTCCCGTCCGTCACATGGTGAGCAGCAATGGTCGGGTCCCGAAGTCGGACCCGACCATTTCTGCTCACGAAGCGCCCGCGCCCCCGCGCGACCGCGTCAGCGGTTGAAGAACAGCAACCCGCGCACGAAACCGGCCTGGCCGGCGTGCTGCGTGCAGTCGTCGAGGATGCTCACGAGCCGGGCGCCGGCGGTGACGGGCGGGTCCCACGCGTCGTCGACCACGGGGTCGAGGTCGTCGGGGCCGAGCGTGCCGAGGTACGCGACGGTGCGGTCGTGGACGGCACGCAGGTACCCGGTGAGCAGCTCGGCCGACGCCCGCACGCGACCGACGTCGTCGCGGGACATGCCGTAGCCGAGGGCCTCGGCGGGGAACGGCAGTCCGAACCGCTCGTACCAGCCGTCGGCGGTCCACACCTGCGCGGTGCCGGCGAGGTCGGCGATCTGGACGTCCTGTCCGCGGGCGGTGTGCCACGCGAGCCATGCCAGGGTGTTCGCCCCGGCGGCCGGACGCGCTGCGAGTTGGTCCTCGGACAGGCCGTCGACGGCACGCTCGACGGTCTCGGGGACGCGGGAGAACGCTTCGATCAGGACTTCGGACGGTGTCATGCACACCACGCTACGCGCGCGCCCCGACACACGAGGGCACGCGGATCGTCACGCTGAGCGGGCTGCGGTCTCCGCGCGCGAGTGGCGGTCCAGGGCATCGCCGAGCCCGGCGAACGCGGCGGCGAGCCGGACCCGGTCGGCGGGGGCGACGACCTCGCGGAAGGCGTCCGAGTAGACGGCGCCGATCTGCCGGGCGACCTCGGCGCCCGAGGCGGTGAGGTGCAGCAGCACGCTGCGACGGTCCTGCGGGTTCGGGCGGCGCTCGAGGTGTCCGCGCTGCTCGAGCCGGTCGACGAGCGACGTCATGGCGCCCGTGGTGAGCTCGAGGTACTCGCCGGCCTGCTTCGGCGTGATCCCTTCGCCGTCGGCCGCGGACAGGAAGAACACGAAGCGGGTGTCGGTGGCGTTCAGTCCACGCACGACGCTCTCGTGGTGCAGGACGCGGGCGTGCTGCGTCTGGAGCAGGCGGAAGGCGGTGAGGAGCTTCGCGAGGTCAGTGTCCGAGTCCATGCTCTCCGGCACGGAGACGGTCGGCGACACGGGCGCGGGCGGCAGGGTGTCGGGCAGGACGGGCTGGGTGGTGTCCGTCATCGGCAGCTCTTCTCGGCAGGGGGTGGGAATACTCAGTCAACAAGTATCTCACTCGTCAAGATACCCCCAGCACGGGGGTGGTGCCTTCTCTTGTGAGTTGCTCGGCGGAAAAGTAACTTGATCGTCGTAGCAAACACCACCGGCACCGACGCGACCAACCACCGCGACCACGGCGCCACCGTTTCCGGATCAGGAGCTCTCGCAATGTCTCGTGTCACCCCTCGCGCCGCCCGTCTCGCGGCCTGGATCGCCATCCCCGCCGCCCTCGTCGCCTCGGGTGTCGTCGTCTCGACCGCGTCCTACTCGGCGTTCTCGGCCACCACCGTCAACCCGACCAGCAACTGGACCGCCGGCAGCGTCGCCCTCACCGACGACGACAACAACACCGCGCTCTTCACCGCGACGGGCCTCAAGCCCGGCTCGACCGGCGCCAACTGCATCACGGTCACGTCGACCGGCTCGCTGGCCTCGACCGTGAAGCTGTACGGCACGAACCCGGCCACCACGAACAACCTGTCGGGCAACATCAACCTGCAGGTCGAGCAGGGCACCGGCGGTGGCTTCGGCTCCTGCACCGGCTTCACCCCGGCCGCGACCAGCGGAACGCTCTACAACGGCACCCTCGCCGCCTTCGGCACCGGCTCGACGAACTTCGCCACCGGACTCGGCACCTGGGCCCCGACCGGCTCTGCGTCCGAGTCGCGCGTCTACCGCTTCACCTACACGGTCTCGAGCACCGCGCCGAACACGGTGCAGGGCGGCACCGCGTCCCTCGGCCTCACCTGGGAGGCCCAGAACAGCTGAGCCGGGAGCCCTCCCCACCCGGTGACCGGGGCTGAGCCCGAGCCAGCCCCGGTCACCACCCCCGAGAACGCGCCCCCGGTCGAAGGCAGTCATGAGCAGCATCGCAGTGCACGGTGGTCCCACACCGCACGCCGTGCTCCGTGACGCCGTCGACTGGGGGCGCGTCGTGGTCGGCACCGTCGCACGCGGTGTGGTCGCGACCCTCCTCGGCCTCGCGCTGTGGGCGGCCGCCCCCGCGCTGATCGGCTGGCAACCCACCACGGTGATGACCGGGTCGATGGAGCCGCGGCTCACGCCGGGCGACGTCGTCGTCTCGCGCCCGGTCGCGTCCGGCGAGGTCCGGACGGGCAAGATCCTGCTCGCCGACGACCCGGACCAGCCCGGTCACCTCCGCATGCACCGGTACGTCGAGGACGGCCCCGGCGGCACCCTGGTCACCAAGGGTGACGCGAACCCGCAGCAGGACTCCACGCCGCTCGATCGCTCGGCGGTGCACGGGGTCGCCTTCCTGCGCATCCCGTTCGTCGGGGCGCCGGTCCTGTGGCTCCGGCAGGGGGAGTGGGTCAAGGTCGTCGTGCTCGCACTCGGCCTGACGGCGCTGCTCGCGCTCTGCACGGTCGACGGGTCGCTCCGCCGCCTCACGGCGCTCGACGACGACGCCGACGGCTCGGACGGGGGCGACACCGCCCACGGGTCGGGTGACGGGCCGTCGGACGGTACCGATGCCGGCCGGGAGGCGCGCGACGACGCCGCCACGCGCCTCCCGTCCGCCACGTCGACCGTCGTCACCCGTCGCTCGCTCCGGGTGCACGAGCGTCGCGTGCAGCGGCGGCGCCGCTTCGGCGGCGCGGCGGCGGTCCTCGTCATCGCGGGGAGCGTCGGGGTGCTCGTGCCGGCGCAGGCGGTGGCCGTGCCGTGGTCGCGGACGACCGTGAACCCGGTGTCGAACTTCACGGCGGGCACGGCCACCGGTGTCCCCACGCTGACCTGCACGGCCGCGTCGTCGAGCACCGTGACGATCGCCTGGACCTACACGGACCCGACCGTGCCGAACTCGTTCGACCTGATGAACGGGACGACCCAGCTCGCGACCGCCACGACGGCCGGACAGCGTTCGCTCGTCTACGGCGGGGCGGGCCTGCTCGACCTCGGGACGACCTACACGCTGAACCTCCGCACGAACCTCGGCAACAACTGGACCGCGACGAGCACAACGACCGTGAAGGTGCGGGTCGTCTCGGTCCTCGGTCTGGCGTCGGCGAGCTGCGTGCCCTGAGTTCTCCACAGGCGGCGCGCGGCCGTCCGGCGATGTCCCCGGCCGGCGTTACCGTGTCCGCATGCGCATCCTGCACACCGGCGACTGGCACCTCGGCCGCACGCTGCTCGGTGCCGACCTCCTCGAGCACCAGGCGGCGTTCACCGACTGGCTCGTCGACCTCGTGCGGGACCGCTCCGTCGACCTCGTCGTGATCGCCGGTGACGTGTACGACCGGGCGATCCCACCGATCGACGCGGTCCGCATGCTGTCCCGGGTGCTCGAACGCCTGGCCGACACGGCGACCGTGGTGCTCACGCCCGGCAACCACGACTCCGCCGCACGCCTGGGCTTCGGCGCCGGCGTGATGGACCGCCGCGTGCGCATCCTCGCCGAACCCGCCCGGATCGCCGACCCGGTGCTCGTCGACGACGCCGACGGGCCGGTGGCGGTCTACGGCATCCCGTACCTGCACCCCGACCTCACCCGCTACGCACTGGCCGACGTGCCGGACGAACCCCTCGCACGGTCGCACCACGCCGTCGTGCACGCCGCCACCGAGCGGATCCGGGCCGACCTCGCGCTCCGCGGCGGGACCCGCAGCGTCGTCGTCGCGCATGCCTTCGTCGGCGGCGCGGACCCGAGCGACAGCGAGCAGGACATCCGTGTCGGCGGTGTCGACCGGGTGGCCGAATCGGTCTTCGACGGCTTCGACTACGTCGCCCTCGGGCACCTGCACGGCCCGCAGCGGGTCGGCGACGGCGGACGGATCCGGTACGCCGGCTCACCGCTGGCGTTCTCGTTCGGCGAGCGGCACCAGCAGAAGTCGGTGACCCTGGTCGAACTCGACGCGGCCGGTGCCGTCACGGTCGAACTCGTGCCAGCTCCCGTACCGCGCCGCCTGGTCGACGTCCGCGGGCGCATCGACGACATCGAGTCCGGTGCCTTCGGGGCCGATGCCGACGCGTGGGTGCGGGTGGCCGTGACCGACACGGTGCACCCCGAGCGCATGTACGCCCGGGTGAAGGACCACTTCCCGCACGCCCTGGCGATCACACACGAACCCGCCCACCGCGGCTCGGCCTCGGTGGCCCGTGCGGTCACGGCGACGTCCGACCCGGTCGAGGTCGCAGCCGACTTCGTGGCCTTCGCCACCGGTGCCGCCCCCGACGACGACGAACACGCCGTCCTGACCGAGGCGTACGAGGCCGCGGTGCTGGCGCTGCAGCGCGAGGGGGACCGCTGATGTACCTGCACCGACTCGAACTCCGCGCCATCGGGCCGTACCCCGACCTGGTGTCCATCGACTTCGCAGCGCTCGCGGCCTCCGGGGTGTTCCTGCTCGAGGGGCCGACGGGCTCCGGCAAGTCGACCATCATCGACGCCGTCGTGTTCGCCCTGTACGGCGGGCTCGCCGGCTCCGACGCCAGCTCCGACCGCCTGCACAGCCAGCACGCCGACCCCGCGGTGGAGCCGTTCGTCGAACTCGTCTTCGAGACCAGTGCAGGGACCTACCGGGTCCGCCGCACCCCGCAGTACGACCGCCCGAAGCAGCGGGGGACCGGCACCGTCAAGCAGCAGGCGTCCGTGCAACTGTTCCGTCTGGCGAACCCGTCCGAGGTCGCCGGTGAACCGATGTCGTCACGCATCCCCGAGGTCGGCGTCGAGATCGGTCGCATCGTCGGGCTCGACCGTGCGCAGTTCCTGCAGACCGTCGTGCTGCCGCAGGGCGAGTTCGCACGGTTCCTGCGGTCCCCGGGCGAAGAGCGCCGCAAGCTCCTGCAGTCCCTGTTCGGCACGCAGGTCTACGACCGCACGGCCGACGAACTCGCCGCGCGGCGCCGTGCCGTGCAGGCCGAGGTCGACGGCGCCGACGACCGCGTGCGCGACGCCCTGAACCGCTTCGCCCAGGCCGCCGGTCTCGACGACGCCGACGAGACCGCCGTGCCGTCGACGGTGACGTCGGTCCGTGCTGCCGCCGATGCCGCTGCCGCCGTCCGTGCTGCAGCAGCCGCGGCGGCGACGACCGCGGCCGAGCACGAGCAGGCGGTCACGGCGCGTGCGACCGCCCTCGATCGACGCGCGGGGCTGCTCGTGCGACGGGCCACGCTCGACGACGACGCCCCCGCCGTCGACGCCGCCCGGTCGGCCCTCGCCCTCGGCGAACGCGCCGCACGGGTTGCTGCCGTGGCCGACGGACTCGACGCCGCGGTCCTGCGCGCCGACGAGAGCACCGCGGCCGCCCGGTCGCTGCGTGACCGCCACGGGGTCACCGCCGACGCCGACGTCGTCGTGCTGCGACGCGACGCCCTGGCCGACGACCTGTCGGCCGTCCGGCACCTCGTCGCGGTCGAGGACGGCGCCGCTGCCCGTCGGTCCGCCATCGCCGAGGCCACCGCCGACGCCGAGCAGATCGCCGAGCAGCTGCTCGAACGCGATGTCGAACTCGACGCCCGTCCCACCGAACGGGCCCGCATCGTCGAGGCCGCACGCACCGCGGCCCGCACGGCAGCCGACTCGGACGCCGCCGCGCACGAGGTCACCCGGATCCGGTCCCTCCGAGCCGACCTCGTGGCGCGCGACCAGGCGGCGCAGCGGGTCGCCACGGCCGAGCAGTCCGTCGCTGCCGCGCGCCGGTCGGCGACCGACGCCCTCACGGCCGAGCGGGCACTCCGTGAACGCCGGATCGCCGGGCTCGCCGGAGAACTCGGGGCGGCGCTCACGGCCGGCGACCCGTGCCCGGTCTGCGGGTCGACGGCGCACCCGTCGGTGGCGACGCCGCAGGACGACCACCCCACGACCGCGGCTGTCGACGCCGCCGGCGACGCCACCCGTCGCGCGGACCAGCACCTCGCCGACGCCGCGTCGGACCTGGCGGTCGAACGTGCCGAACACCAGCGGCTCGTCGACGTCGTCGGCACGGTCGACGCGCCCACGCTCGACGCCCTGACCGCGGCCGCCGACGAACGGGTCCGGGCTGCGCACGACGCTGCCGCGCTCGTCCTGCAGCACGAGCGGCAGCGGGCGGAGCACGACACGACGACCGGTCGGCTCCAGCGCGAGCGGAACGACCTCGACGCACGGCGGACCGTCCTGACCTCGACCGCGCTGGCCGACGCCGAGCGGCTCGACACCGACCTCGGCACCGTAGCCGCGGCGCTCGAGCGGCTCGGAGCGCTGCTCGACGAGCGTCCCGCGACGCTCCGGACAGCCGTCGAGCTCCTCGACGAGCAACTCGAGGCGTACCGCGCGGTCGTGCAGGCCGACGAACGGGTGGCCGCCGCGACCCGTGCCCGCGACGACCGCCGTGCCGAGGTCGACCGGGTCCTCGACGACCAGGACTTCGCCGACGTCGCCGCAGCGCGGGCCGGACGGCTCGACCCCGGCAGCACCGACCGGCTGCGGGTGCTGATCAGCGCGGCCGAGGCCGAGCGGGCCGTCGTCACGGCCGGCCTGGCCGAGCCCGCCGTGGTCGCCGCGGCGGACGACTCCGCGGAACGCCTCGACCTCGACGCGGCCCGCGTGGCCCGTGCGCGCACCGCCGCCGAGCTCGACCACGCCACCGGGGCTGCCGTCTCCGCCGCCGACCGTGCCGACGCGGTCGACCGGTGCGCGACCGAGGTCACCCGGGCGACCCGAGCCCGTGACGAGACGTCGGCACGCAGCCGCGCCGTGGTCCGGCTCGCCGACATCGCGAACGGGGTCACCGCGGCCAACCCGACCGGGATCACCCTGGGCACCTACGTGCTCATGCGCCGGTTCGAGGACGTCGTCGCCGCGGCCAACGACCGACTCCGGGGGATGCTCACGGGGCGGTTCACGCTCGAGACCTCGGACGAGCGCGAGTCGGGGTCACGGGCACGCCGGACCGGCCTGGCACTCGCCGTGCACGACCACACCACCGACACCGTGCGGGATCCCCGCAGCCTGTCCGGCGGCGAGACGTTCACGGTGTCGCTGTGCCTGGCGCTCGGACTGGCCGACGTCGTGCAGGCCGAGGCCGGTGGCGTCTCGCTCGGCACGCTCTTCGTCGACGAGGGGTTCGGCACGCTCGACCCGGAGACCCTCGACGACGTCATCGGGCAGCTGTCGCGACTGACCGCCGGTGGGCGGCAGGTCGGCATCGTCAGCCACGTCGAGGAACTCAAGCAGCGGATCCCGGAGCGGATCGCCGTGCGCCGGACGGCGGCCGGCGGCTCGCACGTCACGACGACCGTCTGACGCCGTCGGTCGCCCCGCCCGCCGCCCGCCGCCCGCCGCCGGCCGCCGGCCGTGGCTGACCGCTACGGGGTCGGAGTGGACTCCACGGTGCCGTCCGGCGGCGGCAGGATGTCCGCCGCGATCCACGGGAACACCCACTGGAACAGCACGAACACGATCGCGGCGAGCAGCACGAGCAGCTCGAGCACCTTCAGGAACGTGGGGCCGGGCAGCAGCCGCCAGACCAGGGGGAAGATCACTTGGCCGTCTCCGAGAGTTCCTTCGGGGTGCCCTCGGACGCGGGCATCCAGTAGTCGAGCTTCGCGTGCGTGACGAACCGTTCCGCCGCCGACCACATCGGGTGGCACGCGGTCAGGGTCAGCCACCGGTCTGACGCCGAGGGGTCGACACCCGGCTTGTTCGGCACCGGCGCGATCGTCTCGATGTGGTCCGGCGTCACGATCTGGCTGTCGGTGACCTTGTAGACGTACCAGACGTCAAACTTCGTCTTCGCGTCGGTGACCCGCACGACGACCGAGTCGCCCGTCTTGAGCTCCGCGATCTGGTTGAGCGGCTTGCCGTAGGTCACGCGGTGTCCGGCGACGGCGAAGTTGCCGGGAGCCCCGGGCATCGCGGTGTCCTGGTAGTGCCCGAGCCCGATGGTGTTGAGCACCTTCTCACGGTCCGTGCCCTCGCCGATCGGCCGGTTGTAGTCCTTGCCGAAGCGCGGGATCTGCATCGTGCCGAACACGTCGGTGACGTCCGGCGGCTCGGCGAGCACGGGTGCGGTGCCGCGGTGCTCGGTGCCGGCCCCGTCCGGGGTCTTCAACTGGTCGAGCCCCTCGACGAGCTTCGACTGCTCGTTGACCGCCACGACGTCCGTCCACCACGCGGTCCACACCACGTACAGTCCGGTGCCGGCACCCGCGATGATGAGCAGTTCGGCGATGAGCGAGACGATCGCGCCACCGACCGTCTGCCGTCGCCGGGGGGAGCGGCGCCCGGACCGTCTGCCGCCGTCGTCGTCCCGCGCGCTGCGGCGCGACGGGATGGTGTCGTGTGCGGTCACGGGGCTCCTGATCGAGTGGTCGGTCGGACAGGTCTATCAGATCACGACGACGGCCCGGTGACGACGTTCTCCACACCCCGTAACGTGGGGGGATGGAGTACCGGATCCGCCCGTTCCGCGCCGACGACACCGACGCGGTCGTCGCCCTCTGGGAATCGTGCGGTCTCGTCCGCCCGTGGAACGACCCGCGCCGCGACATCGCGCGCAAGGCCACGGTCCAGCCCGAGCTCTTCCTGGTGGCGGAGACGGAGGCCGCCGGGGTCGTCGCCGCGGGGATGGCCGGTTTCGACGGGCACCGCGGCTGGGTCAACTACCTCGCCGTGCAGCCGGACCTGCAGGGCTCCGGTCTCGGCCGGACGCTGATGGCCGAGTTCGAGCGGCTGCTCACCGACCTCGGCTGCCCGAAGGTGAACCTGCAGATCCGTGCCGGCAACGAGCGGGTGCTCGGCTTCTACGAGTCCCTCGGGTACTCCGACGACCGCACCGTGTCGCTCGGCAAGCGACTCATCCCCGACGTCTGAGTCGTCCGGTCACGCCAGGGCCAGGCCCACCGACGCGACGAACGCCAGCGCGATGCCGACCCACTGCGGCGCGGTCAACCGCTCCCGCAGCACCACCCCGGCCAGCACGACCGTGCCGATCGGGTAGAGCGCGTTGAGCACGCTCACGACGGGCAGGGTGCCCGGGTCGTCGCTCGCGTGCAGCGCGGCCTGGATGCACACGTTCGCCAGGGCGTCGAGGACGCCGCACGCCGCGACCGTCAGCAGCAGACGCGGCGGCCACCAGCGCCCTGGAGGCACGGCAGACCCCGCGACGCCGACCGACGCTGCGGGGTCTGCCGCGCCTCCAGACCGCGCCCCGCGCCCGGCACGCACCGTCACCACGAGCGCCGCCGCGCCCAGCAGCACCGTCTGCAGCACCCGCGCGACCACGAGCGGGTGGACGCCCGCGCCGGGCGGTGTCACGTCGTAGGCGAGCACGATCCCGCCGAACCCGCACCCGGCGACCGCGGCCGCGACCACCCCACGCACGGTGAGGCGTGCACCCGAGGTGTCCCGCACCGCCGCCACCAGCACCACCGCGACGACGGCCACGACCACCGCGGCGACGGCCAACGGTGTCAGGACGGTCCCGCGGGCCACGGCCACCAGGACCGGGACGACGGCGGCGAACACGGCGGTCAGGGGTGACAGCACGCTCATCGGGCCGATCGCCAACGCGGCGTAGAGCAGCAGGACCCCGACCGCGCCGGACAGTCCGGCGACGGCGCCCCAGAGGGTGCCCGTCCACGACGGCGTCCCCCCGAGCACGGCCAGTCCGACCAGCAGCGGCACGATCCCGATCGCCGCGGCGACGGCGGTGACCGCCACCGGACGGATGCGCCGCGACGCGAGCCCGCCGAGGAAGTCGGCGAAACCGTAGACGACGGCTCCGGTCAGGCCGAACAGCACGGTGAGCACGGGTCCCATCCTGCCCGGCCCGGTAGCCTGCGGGGCGTGAGTGTTCCCTACCACCGCCTGCCCCGTGTCGACGCACGATGGAGGTGGTGGCGCCCGCTGGTCGCCCTCGCGTTCCTGGCGGGCTGGTACCTCGCCTCGCAGGTGCTCATCACCGTCGCGTACTTCGTCCCGGTCGCGGCGGTCGGGGGCGAGTCCGGTCTGTACGACCTGCTCGACGACCTGCAGCGCGGAGCCCTGGACCCGACCGATCCGCTGATCCTGTCGCTGACCCTGGTTTCGCTGGTCATCCTGCTGCCCGGCATCCTGCTGGCGGTCAAGGTCGCACGGCTCGGACCCGGCGCGATCCTGACGTCGACGCGCTTCCGGGTGCGGTGGGCGTGGACGGCGTGGTGCGTGCTGCCGACGCTGGTCATCGCGGCGATCATGTTCGTGGTGCAGACCGGACTGTTCTGGGACGGCGGGATGATCACGACCGACGGCGGCTTCGCGTGGAACCACGCCGCGATCGGCCAGTCCACGGTGTCGCTCGGCACCCTCACGCTGACGATCGTCCTCGTCGTCCTGCTCGTGCCGTTCCAGGGCGCGGCCGAGGAGTTCATCTTCCGTGGCTTCCTCATGCAGACGATCGCCTCGTGGATCCCGCGACGCACCGGCACGCTCATCGCCGTCGCGGTGTCGACCGTCGTCTTCGCGGTGCTGCACATCCCGAACGGCTACAACGTCTGGGGCATCCTCGACGTCGGTTCGTTCGGGCTGATCGCGGCGATCATCGTGCTCCGCACCGGTGGTCTCGAGGCCACCGTGCTGCAGCACGCCTTCAACAACATCATGATCTTCGTGCTGCAGGCGCCGGGCTGGTCGGGGATCGACCTGGCCTCCTCGGACGCCAACGGCACGCTCGGCGGCTGGCTCGTCACCCTCGGCACGTCGCTGCTGTTCTGGGGCATGGTCGAGCTCCTGGCGTGGTGGCGGAAGCTCGACCGGACGTTCGCCGGACACCAGGCGCCGCGGTTCCGCGGGACGCCGCCGGTCTGGGCGGGGGGCAAGCGCTGGCTCGGCCCGGCGGGCACGGGCTGGGCCGCCGCGCCGGCTCGTGCCGACGATGTCGACGCAGCCGCTGTGGACCGTGCCGCTGTGGACAGTGCCGTGGGTGTCGCCGGTCGCCCGTAGGCTCGTGACATGAGCACCACGCCCGCGCCCGCCGCCGTGTCTGCTTCGCGAGCCGCAGCGCTCGACGTCCTGCACCGCGTGTGGGGCTACGACGACTTCCGTGGCGAGCAGGCGGCGATCATCGACCAGGTGGTCGCCGGCGGTGACGCCCTGGTGCTCATGCCCACCGGCGGTGGCAAGTCGCTCTGCTACCAGGTGCCGGCGCTCGTGCGCGACGGCGTCGGGGTCGTGGTGTCGCCGCTCATCGCGCTGATGCAGGACCAGGTCGACGCCCTCGCAGCGAACGGGGTCCGTGCCGCCTTCCTCAACTCGACGCAGGGGCCCGACGAGCGTGCCCGGGTCGAGCGCGCGGTCGTCCAGGGCGAGGTCGACATGCTCTACCTCGCGCCCGAGCGGCTCCGGCTCGAGTCCACGCGCGCGCTCCTCGACCGGGCGCGCGTGTCGCTGTTCGCCATCGACGAAGCGCACTGCGTCGCCCAGTGGGGCCACGACTTCCGGCCGGACTACCTCGAGCTGAGCATCCTGCACGAGCGCTGGCCGACCGTGCCCCGGATCGCCCTCACCGCCACGGCGACCCCGCAGACCCACCAGGAGATCTCGGCGCGGCTCGGGCTCGACGACGCCGCACACTTCGTCGCCGACTTCGACCGCCCGAACATCCAGTACCGCATCGAACCGAAGACCGGCGCGCTGCAGCAGCTCCTCACCTTCATCCGCACCGAGCACAGCGGCGACTCGGGCATCGTCTACTGCCTGTCGCGCAAGTCGGTCGAGCGGACCGCGACGGCACTGGCCGAACAGGGCATCCAGGCGCTGCCGTACCACGCAGGGCTCGACGCCCGGGTGCGTGCGCGCAACCAGTCGACCTTCCTGCGCGAGGACGGAATCGTCATGGTCGCGACGATCGCCTTCGGCATGGGCATCGACAAGCCCGACGTCCGGTTCGTGGCGCACCTCGACCTGCCGAAGTCGGTCGAGGGGTACTACCAGGAGACCGGTCGTGCCGGGCGCGACGGACTGCCCTCGACCGCGTGGCTGGCGTACGGCCTGAACGACGTCGTGCAGCAGCGACGGATGATCGACCAGTCCGAGGGCGACGCCGCACACCGTCGGCAGCTCAGCGCCCACCTCGACGCCATGCTCAGCCTGTGCGAGACGATCGAGTGCCGCCGGGTGCGGCTCCTGGCGTACTTCGGGCAGCCGTCCACGGCCTGCGGCAACTGCGATACGTGCATCGCCCCGCCCGAGTCGTGGGACGGCACCGTGCCCGCGCAGAAGCTGCTCTCCACGGTCGTCCGGCTCGAGCGTGAGCGCGGCCAGCGGTACGGCGTCGCCCACCTCGTCGACATCCTGGTCGGCAAGCAGTCGCCGCGCGTGCAGGAGCTGCAGCACGAGTCCCTGGCGACCTTCGGCATCGGTTCCGACCTGTCCGACGGCGAGTGGCGCGCGGTGGCCAGGCAGTTGCTCGCGCAGGGCTACGCCGCGGTCTCGGGCGACGGCTTCGGCACGGTCGTCCTCAGTCCGACGAGCGCCGAGGTCCTGACCGGCAAGGTCCAGGTGCGGATGCGTCGCGACCCGGTGAAGGCGCCGCGGGCGAGCCGGTCCTCTCGTCGGACCGTGGTCACCGACATGCCCCAGCAGGCGGTCGGCCTGTTCGAAGCGCTCCGGGTCTGGCGTGCTGCGCAGGCGCGCGAGCAGGGTGTGCCGGCGTACGTGGTGTTCAACGACGCGACACTCCGCGGTATCGCAGCGGTGCGTCCGGCCGACGTCGACCAGCTCGCCGAGATCTCCGGGGTCGGTGCCGCGAAGCTCGAGCGGTACGGCCGCGCGGTGCTCGACGTCGTCGCGTCCGAGGCCGACTGACTCCGGCTCCGGACGTGCATGCCGCCGTGGGCATGTACTGCTCGCAGGCGTGATTACACTCGGGAGTTCGCCGTCACGACGAGGAGGCCCGGTGTCCGGTTCGACCAAGTTCGCCACCGTGCTGAGTCGCGCCGTGGTGACACCGCTCGCGCGGATGCTCTGGCGACCGAAGATCATCGGACGCCGCAACGTGCCCAAGCGCGGACCGGTGATCCTCGCGAGCAACCACCGCTCCTTCATCGACTCACCGGCGATCACGTTGATGGCACCGCGGAAGGTCGCCTTCCTGGCGAAGCAGGAGTACTTCACCGGCACCGGGTTCCGCGGTGCGGTGTCGCGGGCGTTCTTCGGCGGCATCGGCGCGATCGGCGTCGAGCGTGGTGCGGGGGCCGCGGCACAGCAGGCGCTCGACCTGGGGCTCGCGCGGCTGAACGAGGGCGAGGCCTTCGCGATCTACCCGGAGGGCACCCGCTCCCTGGACGGCCGGATCTACAAGGGCCGCACGGGTGTGGCCTGGCTGGCCCTGACGAGCGGAGCGCCCGTGGTGCCCGTGGCGCTGACGGGCACGCAGGACGTGCAGCCCGTCGGCTCGAAGCTGCCGAAGCTCGCGAAGGTGACGATCGAGTTCGGGAAGCCGATCGACCTGTCCGCGTTCGGCGAGGCCTCGTCCGGACGTGCACGCCGGCACGCGACCGATGCGGTGATGGCGGCGATCCAGGAGCTCAGCGGTCAGGAGCCGGCGAACACCTACAACAACCCGCCGGCGACGATCGTTGAGCGGGTCAAGCGGGCGCTGCAGCCCGATGACCCCACCGCGGCGGCCGTCGATCCCGACTGAACGGATTTGTCCGGTCACTATTGCACATCTGAAATATCAATGGTTGAATGAGGGACGTCCGCACGGCACGGATCCCCGACGGGTCGCCCGACAACGGCCCGCAACCACGACTCAGATCGGACGGTCAGCAGCATGTCCTCCACCCCGCTCTTCGACTCCATCGCCCAGCGACGCGACCAGTCAGAGCCGCCGGCCACGAGCACGACCCGGATCCCGACCCCGGCTCGAGCAGCCGCGGCGCCTGCCCCGACCTCACCGATGACCGCTCCCGTCCGTGCCGGCGACTCGACCCTCGTGCCCGCGGCTCTCGTCGCCGCGATCGACGACATCACGGTCCGCGTCACCCCGTCGGTGGTCACCGAGCTCCGTGTGCAGCCCGAGCAGCTCGTCCTGGTCGAGACGGTCGCCGACGCCATCACCCGTGCAGTCGTCGACGCCGTCGCGACCGAACTCGACCGGATCGCCCGCGACGGCGTCGTCCGCGTCTGAGCCCGGCGGTCCCCGAGCGATGACGACGCCCACCGACGGCCTCCCGCTGCGCCCGCGCGGTGCCGAACGGCGGGCCGCGAACCGCTCCCGCACCCGCCGACCCGAAGCGTCCGTGCGGCGCCGTGCCGGGCACGGCATGCGCCCGGACGCCCCCAGAGCCGCCGGGGTGGTGGCTCCCCCTTCCGCCACCCCGGCTTCCCCCTCCTCCTTCCGCAGTTCCGTCCGGCGCGCCCTGCCCGCGACGGCGACCGCCGCGGTGACCTGTCTCTTCGTCGCCGTCGGCTCCCCGCAGACCGCGATGGCATCGACCCCGTCGCCGAGCAGTCCCGTGCTCGGCGTGCAGCAGTTCGTCGCCGACGGTTCCGCCCGGCTCTCCGTCGACCGCGACGGCTTCTCGATCGGCAGGGCCGCTGCCGCCCAGGCCCGCGCGGCCGCCGTTGGCTCGTCGGGTGCGGCGGCCCGCCCCACCGTTGGGAGCGTGCCGGCCGCCGGTGGGTTCGGCTCGCGCTGGGTCACCGGGTGCTCCGCCTGCTCGACGAACCACCAGGGCATCGACTTCGCGGCTCCGATCGGCACCACCGTCGTGGCCGCGATGCCCGGCAGTGTCGTCTCCGCCGGGGTCCTGGGTGGGTACGGCAACCAGGTCCTGCTCCAGCACGCCGACGGCACCCAGACCCGGTACGGCCACCTGTCGACGATCGGGGTGCGACCCGGTCAGGTCCTTTCGGCCGGCCAACGCCTCGGCGCCGTCGGCAACACCGGCGTCTCCACCGGGGCACACCTGCACTTCGAGGTCATCGTCGACAGCGTCCCGGTCGACCCGGCCGCCTGGCTGCAGGCCCGCGGGCTCCTCTGACAGCGACGACGGTCGAGCGCGTAGCGTCGGGAACGCCGGGCACCGCGCCCTGGCAGGACGGAGACGCACGTGCGAGTGACGGTGTTGGGAACCGGGGCGATGGGTGCCGGCGTGGCGGGATCACTGCTGCGCGAGGGGCACCAGGTCACGGTCTGGAACCGGAGTGCCGACAAGGCCGCACCGCTCGGTGAGCACGGTGCGACGGTCGCCACGGACCCGGGTGCCGCCGTCGAGCACGCCGAGGTGGTCCTCCTGACCCTCTTCGACACCGACGCCGTGGTCGACGTGCTCGAACAGGCCGCCGGAGACGCTCCGACCGACGCCGTGTGGGTGCAGGCGTCCACGATCGGCGTCGACGGCACCGAGACCGTCGTGCAGCTCGCCGCGAAGTACGGCATCACCCTGGTCGAGGCGATGATGCTCGGCACGAAGGCCCCGGCGGAGCAGGGGAAGCTCACCATGCTCGCGGCCGGCCCCGCTGACCAGGTCGACCGCGTCGTCCCGGTGCTCGACGCGATCGGCGCGAAGACCGTCCGCGCCGGCGAGCGAGTCGGCGACGGGACCGCGCTCAAGCTCGCGGCCAACGCCTGGATCGCCTCGATCACCGCAGCCACGGGGCAGTCGCTCGCCCTCGCCGCGGCGCTCGGGCTCGACCCGCAGCTGTTCCTCGACGCGATCGACGGCAGCGCGAGCGACTCGGCCTACGCGCACACCAAGGGCGCGGCGATCATCGCGGGGGAGTTCCCGGCGCAGTTCGCGCTCGACGGGCTGCGGAAGGACATCGGCCTCATCGCCGAGGCCGCGCGGGCGAACGACGTGTCCACCACACTCCTCGACGCCCTCGGTCGCGTCTACGCCGACGCGAGTGCGGCTGGGCACGGCGGCGACGACATCGCGGCGGTCGGCACCGCCTTCTGAATCGACGCGCGAGTCGACGCGTCAGCCGACGCGTCAGTCGACGCGTCAGCCGCGGCGGAGGAACCGTCGCAGCCGTGCCGTGAGCCGTCCCACGGCCTCGTCGTTCATGGTGTTCGCCAGGTCGAAGGCCTCGCGCGCCGGATCGGCCCCGCCCTGGATCCGTCGGAGTGCGGCGTCGGCGCGGGCCCGGGAGTCGAGTTCGGCGAACGGCATGTCGTCCTCGGGGTCGTGCGTGCCGCGAGGGTCCATGGACAGCAGGTTACGCGCGGCGGAGCGTGCGGGCGCCCGCGTCGACCTCGTCGACCACGCGGACCATCTCGTCGAGGAAGTCCACGACGACGGCCATCTCGTCGGTCGGCACGTGCTCGGTGACCTCGAGGGCACGGGCGTCGAGTTCCTCGATCACGCGCAGGGCGTGGCCCATCGACGTCCCCGTCGCGGTGAGGATCACGCCGCGGCGGTCGATCGGGTCCTGGTGCCGCTCGACGTGGCCGCTGCGGACGAGTCGGTCGACGAGCGCCGAGGTCGACGCCGCCGTGATCTCGAGGCGCTCGGCCAGGTCCTTCGCGTTGACGGTCCGGCCGTCGTGCTCGGCGTCGATGAGGACCCGCAGCGCGAGCAGGGCGTTCTCGCCGATGCCCAGGGCTTCGCGAGCCCGACGCTGCGCGGCGCTCTCGGCGGTGCGGTACCGGCGCAGGGCGTTCAGGACGTCGACGGCGGTGACCGGGGAGTCCTCGTACCAGAACCCCGCGGTGCTGGTCAGGACCTCGGAAGTCATCCTGCAATGCTAGACGCTCTAGTTAGATTGTCTAGCGAGGGGCCGTGATCGCGGCGGAGACCCAGGCCCGTGCGCGGACATCGGACACTGCAACACCCGTGACGCGGCTTCGAAACACTCCCGCAACGCCCGCTCGTTAGGTTCTGGGGATGCAGGAGCAGCCGTGCTGAGCCGACTCGCGGGGAACGTCTTCCACGTGGGGAGCGCGGTCGAGCGCACCGACGTGGTCGCACGCCTGCTCGACGTCTACGTCGCCCGCCGCGAACCCGGCACGGTCGAGGACGACCGGGCCGTCGCCGCGGAGCTCCGTTCGGTGGTGGGGACCGCCGGACCGGCGAACGACGCCGACCGGTCCGCGACGATCGACGCCCTGGCACTGGACCGGCACGAGCCGGCGTCCATCGCCGCCGCGGTCGCCGTCGCGCGGGACCACGCCCGTCGAGCCCGCGAGGTCGTCTCGAGCGAACTCTGGGACTGCCTCGACGTCACCCGTTCGCGCATGCCACGCAAGATCGCCCCGGGCCGCGCGCACGAGTTCCTCGGCTGGGCTCGGGAACGCAGCGCCCTCGCGATCGGCGTGGTCGAAGGGGACGCCAGTCGCGACGAGGTCTGGGAGTTCTTCACCCTGGGCCGCTCCCTGACCCGGGTCGCCTCGACCGCCCGGCTGCTCGCCTCCGGGCTGCTCGAACCGGACTCGGTCACCTCGTGGACGGCGGCGCTCCGGGCCTGCGGTGCGGGCGAGGCGTTCCTGCGTGGCCGGGACCACCATCCGGCGCCGGACGACGCAGCGGCGTTCCTGCTCCTCGACGAGCACAGTCCTCGGTCGCTGCGCTTCACGGTCCGACGGGCCGCCGAGTGCCTGGCCGACGTGGCACCGTCCTGTGTCGCGGAGGAGGTCGCGGCGTTCTCCGCCGCCCGCGACCGGCTCGAGGCCGTCCCGGCGGACGCGGCCCTCGGCATCGTCGGCGATGCCGGCGACCGGCTCGCGGCCGCTGCGGATCGTGTCGCGGCGGCGCTCGACGAGCGCGTCTTCGCGGTGACCGAACCCGCGCACTGATCGCGGCCCTGGACCGGACCGGCGACGGACGGGAGGCCCGTGGCGGGCCCGACCCGTGCCTCCCGTCCGCCACGCGAAAGCGTCAGAGACCCGCCAACAGTTCGCGGAGATCTGTCGCTTTCGCGAGATGGAGGCTGCCGCGTCGCGGAGATCTGTCGCTTTCGTGAGACGGACGCTGCCCGGACGCGTCAGACGGCGCTGGAGCGGTCGGCGACGGCCTCTTCGCGCTCGAGCTCCTGGCGGAGCGCGGCACGCGAGGCGCGAGTGCCGACCACCGGCATCGCGTGCGTGACCGCGAGGTGCAGGCGGGTGTCCGCGTCGTACCGGAGCCGGAGGCGCTGGAAGCGGACGAGCCAGACGATGGCGATGGCGAGCGCGACGAAGCCCGACGCCGCTCCGACCGCGATGGCCCAGCGGGGACCCCACGCGTCTGCGATGGCACCGACGATCGGGGCGCCGATGGGGGTGCCGCCGGCGAAGATCGCCATGTAGAGCGCCATCACGCGGCCGCGCATCGCGGGCTTCGTCGTGGTCTGGACCAGGGCGTTCGCGGTGGTCATGAAGGTCAGCGCCGCGAGTCCGACGAACACCAGGACGAACGCGAACGTCCAGTACGTGGGTGCGAGGGCGGCAGCCGTGCACGCCAGGCCGAAGCCTCCGGCCGCGAGCACCAGCGTGCGCATCCGCGGCTTGTCCCGGCGGGCGGACATCAGCGCGCCGAACACCGATCCGATCGCCATCACCGAGTTGAGCAGGCCGAACTCGCCGGCGCCCTGGTGGAACTCGACGCGCGCCATCGTCGAGGTGAAGATCGGGAAGTTCACGCCGAACGTGCCGACGACGAAGATCATGCAGAGCACGACGATGATGTCCGGCCGGGTCCGCACGTACCGGAAGCCGGCGACGATCTGCCCCTTGCCACGGCCGGCGTGCACCCGCTCGGCGAGCTGTGCGGGGTCGACGAAGCGCAGCGCGATGAGGACCGCCAGGAACGAGCCGGCGTTGATGACGAACACCCAGCCGGAGCCGATGGCAGCGATGAGCACGCCGGCGACCGCGGGACCGATCAGGCGGGCGGCGTTGAACGAGGCGGAGTTCAGCGCGACGGCGTTCGCGACGTTCTCGCCCTGCACGACGTCGGAGACGAACGCCTGCCGGATCGGGGTGTCGAACGCGGCGACGATGCCGAGCGCGAGGGCGAAGCCGTACAGCGCGAGCAGCGTCGCGGTGTGCGTGAGGACCATGACGCCGAGGCCCAGCCCGAGCAGGCCCATCAGCGCCTGGGTGAGCATGAGCATCTTGCGACGGTCGAAGCGGTCGGCGGCGAGCCCGGTCAGGGGGAGGAGCAGCAGCTGCGGGCCGAACTGCAGCGCCATCGTGATCCCCACCGCGACGGCGTCGTTGTCGGAGAGCTGGGTCAGGACGATCCAGTCCTGGGCGGTGCGCTGCATCCAGGTACCGACGTTCGACACCAGGGCACCGGCGAACCAGATGCGGTAGTTGCGTCCGGCGAGGGAGCGGAACATGGCGGTCACTGCTGGGCCAGCCTCCTCATGATCTCGGTGGCGTCGGCGAGGGTGGCGCGCTCGACGGGGGTGAGTGCGGCGAGCCGCGGGGTGAGCCAGCCGTCACGGCGGCGCCGTGTCTCCTCGACGAACGCGGCTCCGGCGGGGGTGGCGCAGAGGACGACCTTGCGGCGGTCGTCGTCGTGGCCGCCCTTGGACACCAGGCCACGCTCGACCAGCACCGCGATGGTCTTCGTCATCGAGGGTGGGGTGACGCCGTCCTGGCGGCTCAGGTCGGCGAGGGTCATCGCGCCGTCGCGGTGGAGCCGGGCGAGCGCCGCGAACTGGGCGTCGGTGACGGTCGTGTCGGCCTTCTGCGCGCGGAGCGTCCGGGACAGCCGGTTCACGGCGATGCGGAGGTCGGTGGCGTCGGTCACAGGTCGTTAGCCTAGCTCATTAGTTCAGTGAACGAACTGGTTTTCGGGTGTACCGTTGTCCTGGACAACAGGTGTTGTTCAGAGAGAAGGAATCATGTCCGAGTTCGAGGGCAAGGTCGCCATCGTCACCGGTGGCGGCAGCGGCATCGGCGAGTCCGTCGCGAAGGAGCTCGCCGCGGCGGGTGCCACGGTCGTCGTCACCGACATCAACCTCGACGCTGCCCAGCGGGTCGCGTCCGAGATCACGGCGGCCGGCGGCACCGCCAGCGCGTTCGAGGCCAACTCCGCCGTCGCCGCCGACAACGAGCGCATGGTCCAGTACGCCGTCGACACCCACGGCGCGCTGCACCTCGCCGTGAACAACGCCGGCATCGGCGCCGCCCCGCAGAAGATCGGCGACTACGACATCGCCGCCTGGGACCGCGTCCGTGCGGTCGACCTGGACGGTGTCTTCTACGGGCTCCGCTACGAGCTGCCCGCGATGGTCGCCGCCGGTGGTGGCTCGATCGTGAACATGGCGTCGGTGCTCGGCACGGTCGGCATCGCGCAGAACGCCGCGTACGTCGCGTCGAAGCACGCCCTGGCCGGCCTGACCAAGGTCGCCGCGCTCGAGTACTCGGCGCAGGGTGTCCGCACCAACGCCGTGGGCCCGGGCTTCATCGACACCCCGCTGCTCCGCAACGCCATGACGCCCGAGGCCATCTCGGCGCTGGAAGAGGAACACGCCACGAAGCGTCTCGGCACCGACAAGGAGGTCGCCGCGCTCGTGCTGTTCCTGCTGAGCGACAAGGCCTCGTTCATCACGGGCAGCTACCACCTGGTCGACGGCGGCTACAGCGCCCACTGAGGTCGGTCGCGTACCTGGTCGAAACGGGCGTACCTGGTCGGAAGTCCCGACCAGGTACGCCCGTTTCCGCTTCCCACCGCGGGGGCGATGGGAAGGAACGTCCTAGTGGAACTGGGGGATTGTGAGCCAGATGCCCGCGAGCACAGCCGCCGCACAGACCGCGAAGCACAGGACAGCACCCGCCAGTGCTGCCGGCGGCGTGTGCCCGGACCGCGGAGTCTCCTCGGAGTACTGGGTGCGCTCGCCGCCGGTGTCGAGCGGCTGCCCGGTGCCGAGCAGCCGCAGGCCGAGCGTGTAGACGAGCACGATGCCCACCGCGGCCACGAAGCCGACGCCCGCGACCAGGCCGATGCTCGTGAAGTCGATCTCCATCGTCGTTCCCCTCAGTTCTGCGCGCCGGCCGGCTGCGGCTCGGCCTGGTCGGTGGGTTCGGTCGATCCGGCGGCGACGTCGTCGTGCGAGATCGGCTTGCGCTTGGCGAGGACGTAGAACGTGAGCCCGCCGCCCAGGGCGAGCACCGCCACCAGCACGAGGCCGACCGCCGAGGTCGAGGCGAGCCAGGTCGCCAACCCGCCGACCACCGCGGCCGCGGGCAACGTGATCACCCACGCGACGACGATGCGGCCGACGACCGACCAGTGCACGTCGGCGAGCTTCTTGCCGAGCCCGGACCCGATCACCGAACCGCTGGTGACGTGCGTCGTCGACAGGGCGAATCCGAGGTGTGACGAGATGAGGATCGTCGCGGCGGAACTCGTCTCGGCCGCGAAGCCCTGCGGCGACTGCACGTCGGAGATCTTCTTGCCGACCGTCTGCATGATCCGCCAGCCGCCCGTGTAGGTACCGAGGCCGATCGCGAGTCCGCAGGCCAGGATCACCCAGAGTGCCGGGCCGGTCCCGCTGTCCTGGTAGTTCGCGGCGATGAGCGTCAGCGTGATGACACCCATCGTCTTCTGCGCGTCGTTGGTGCCGTGCGCGAGCGACACCAGCGATGCCGAGACGGTCTGCCCGTGCCGGAAGCCCGTCGCCGCACCGTGCGTCGTGGCGTTCTTCGTGAGCACGTACGCCAGGTAGGTCGCCACCAGGGCGATGACCCCGGCGATGACCGGGGAGAGCAGCGCCGGCAGCACGACCTTCGACACCACCGTCGCCCAGTCGACCGAGTTCAGCCCGGCGCCGATGATCGATGCGCCGATCAGCCCACCGAACAGCGCGTGCGTCGACGACGAGGGCAGCCCGAGGTACCACGTGGCGAGGTTCCAGAGAACCGCGCCCACCAGCCCGGCGAAGATCATCGTGGGGGAGATGTGGACGCCGTCCTGGCCCTCGCGGATGATGCCCTGCGAGACGGTCTTGGCGACCTCGGTGGAGAGGAACGCGCCGACCACGTTGAGGACGGCGGAGATGAGCACGGCGGTCCGGGGCTTGAGCGCCCCGGTGGCGACCGACGTGGCCATGGCGTTGGCGGTGTCGTGGAACCCGTTCGTGAAGTCGAACACGAGGGCCACCACGATCACGAGCACGACGATGACGAGGACGTCCATGCCGGGGACGGTAGGCCCGCCCCGAAGCCCCTGCGTGAACGCCGGATGAACAGGTGTCGGGCGACCGAGTTCTGCGAGGATGCTCACGTGCCCACCTTCTCCGCAGCGCGAGGCGACGCCTCGTTCACCGACGCCCACGGCGTCGAGATCGTCTACTCGACCTGGCGAGCGGCGCGCCCCAAGGGCATCGTGCAGATCGCGCACGGCGTCGGCGAGCACGGGCTGCGGTACGAGCCGTTGGCGCAGGACCTCGTGCGTGCCGGGTACACCGTGCACGCGAACGACCACCGCGGGCACGGGCGCACCGGCCTCGGGCAGTGGGACGGCGACCACGCCAAGCTCGGTCGGCTCGGCCCCGGCGGACTGCGCGCCGCGATCGCCGTCGTCGAGCAGATGGGGGAGGTCGCCCGGGCGGACACCCCCGGCGTGCCCCTGGTCCTGCTCGGGCACTCGTGGGGCTCGCTCATGGCGCAGCGGATCGTGAACAGCTCCTCGGAGTCGTGGGACGGGGTCGTGCTCTCCGCCACCGCCTACCGGCTGCCCGGCTGGATGAACAGCGGCGACCTCAACGCGCGGCACGCGGGCTCCGGTCCGACCAAGTTCGAGTGGCTCACCCGCGACCGGAAGATCATCGACGCGATGTCCGTCGACCCGCTCGCGGTCGAGGCCGACGTCATCGGCCTGTTCGGCCTACCCGACACGCTCCGGCTGCTCGGGGTCCCGCGGCGAGGGATCCCGCACGACCTGCCCGTGCTGCTGCAGGTCGGGTCCGACGACGCCCTCGGTGGGCCGCGGTCGGTCGAGCGGCTGGCGCAGGCCTACCGGCGGCGCGGACGACTGTCCGACGTCACGGTGCAGGTCTACGAGGGCGCGCGGCACGAGGTCTATAACGAGACGAACCGTGACGAGGTCGTGGCCGACCTGGTCGCGTGGCTGGACCGGGTGACGGCGCGCGCGTCCTGAGACGGTACCGGCTGGCGGACGGGAGGCCCGTGGCGGCGCCGACCCGCGCCTCCAGTCCGACAGGTGGCGGGCGTAGGCTCGACGCGTGCACGGTGAGTACAAGGTCCCAGGTGGAAAACTGGTCGTCGTCGACCTCGACGTGGTGGACGGGGACATCCAGGAGTTCCGGCTCGCCGGCGACTTCTTCCTCGAACCCGACGATGCGCTGCCGCTCATCGACGCGGCCGTCAACGGATTGCCGTCGACGACCGACGCCGCCGGCATCGCCGCGGCCGTGCGTGCCGCGCTCCCCGCCGACGCCGTGCTGCTCGGCTTCACACCCGAGTCCGTCGGGGTCGCCGTCCGCCGCGCGCTGTCCCGAGCGTCGTCGTGGCAGGACTACGACTGGCAGGTCATCCACGAAGGCCCGATCAGCCCGAACGAGCACCTCGCACTCGACCAGGTGCTGACCGAAGAAGTCGGCGCCGGGCGCCGCGGTCCGACCCTGCGCATCTGGGAGTGGGACCAGCCCGCCGTCGTCATCGGGTCGTTCCAGTCGCTGAAGAACGAGGTCGACCCGGCCGGTGCCGAGAAGTTCGGCGTGCAGGTCGTCCGGCGGATCTCCGGCGGCGGCGCGATGTTCATGGACGCCGGCGCGATCATCTCCTACTCGCTCTACGTCCCCGCGGACCTGGTGCAGGGCATGACGTTCGCGGACTCCTACGCCTACCTGGACGAGTGGGTGATCGAGGCGCTGAAGTCCCTCGGCATCGACGCGTACTACCAGCCGCTCAACGACATCACCTCGGCCAAGGGCAAGATCGGCGGCGCTGCGCAGAAGCGCCTCGGCACCGGATCCCTGCTCCACCACGCCACGATGAGCTACGACATGGACGGCGAGAAGATGGTCCAGGTGCTGCGGATCGGGCGCGAGAAGATGAGCGACAAGGGGACGACGTCGGCCGCGAAGCGCGTGGACCCGCTGCGCTCGCAGACCGGGCTGTCCCGCGCCGAGATCATCGACCGGCTGGTCGGCACGTTCACGAAGCTGTACGGGGCGACTCCCGGCGCGGTGACCGATGCCGAGCGCGAGAAGGCGCAGGAGCTCGTGCGCACGAAGTTCGCGACGAAGGAGTGGCTCGAGCGCGTGCCCTGAGCGGGCACTGCCCCTGAGCGAGCTCGTGGTGGGCGGCCGGAGCAGAGGGGGGACGCTCCGGCCGCCGCTCGACCAGTGTGACGACCGAGTCCATGAACCACAGGTGCGGATCATGAGAATCCCCCGCGCGGCTGATGTCGTGGCCGGATCGTCCACGTAGCGTCGCTCGCGTGAACTGGTTGATCTTCCTGGGGGCGGTGGCCGCCGTGGCCGTCGTGGTGTGGATCGCCGATCGCGTGGGGTGGATCGACCTGTCGAACAAGTCCACGCGCAGCGGCGGATCCGGAGGGATCGGCGGGATGCTGGACGAGGTGTTCGCGCCGACCCGCCACGAAACGCAAGCCGAGTACGAACGGCAGTCGCGCCTCCCGAAGGAGGCACCGTCACCGGCGGACGACGACCACGACCTGCTCAGCGGCAGCGTGCTCATCAAGGTGCCGACGGTGCGGAGCGCCGGTCGGCACGAAGCGCGCGTCGGGACGCACGAGCGGTCGTACTGACCGGACGGCGCTCGCTCGCCGCTCTCGTCAGCGCGTCGTGAGTTCCTGGTAGTCCGGGTGTCGCTCGATCCACGCGCGGACGTAGCTGCACTGCGGCACGACCCGGAGGCTGCCGTCGCGCACGTCGTCGAGCGCGTGCTGCACGAGGATCGACGCGTGCCCGCCACCGCGGTGCGACGGGTCGACCTCGGTGTGGACGAAGCGGATCTCGTCGCCGTCGACCTCGTACGCCGCGAAGCCGATGACCTCGCCGTCCTCGACCAGGGAGTACTGCTGCTTGTCGGTGTCGTTGCGGACCTCGGGTGCTGCCATGCGCCGAGGCTACGCCGCGAGGCCGAGTCGCCGCTGGCCGCGCTGGCTGCGCTTTCTGCGGGGGGACCGGTGCGTCGCCGCTGGCTGCGCCAGAATGGTCCCGTGCACACGGGAGACGACCGAGGCCCGGACCGAGTCGTCCTCGGCGACGCCCTCGACGTGACCCCGGCGCTCGCCGACGAGACGTTCACCATCGTGTACCTCGACCCGCCGTTCAACACGGGGCGGTACCAGCGGCGGCATGCTTCGTCCGCAGTACCGAGCGCCGACGGGCCGGTGATGGGGTTCCACGGACGGACCTACGAGCGGGTCCGCGGTGACCTGATGCGGTTCGACGACCGGTTCGAGGACTACTGGACGTTCCTCGAGCCCCGGCTGATCGAGGCCTGGCGACTCCTCACCACCGACGGCACCCTGTACCTGCACCTCGACTACCGCGAGTCGCACTACGCCAAGGTCCTGCTCGACGCGCTGTTCGGCCGCGAGTCGTTCCTGAACGAGATCGTCTGGGCCTACGACTACGGCGCCAAGTCCAAGTCGCGGTGGCCGACCAAGCACGACACGATCCTGGTCTACGTGAAGGACCCGTCGCAGTACTGGTTCGACTCGTCGGCGGTCGACCGCGAGCCGTACATGGCGCCGGGGCTCGTCACACCGGAGAAGCGCGAGCGCGGCAAGCTCCCCACCGACGTCTGGTGGCACACGATCGTGTCGCCGACCGGCAAGGAGAAGACCGGCTACCCGACGCAGAAGCCCGAGGGGGTGCTGCGGCGGATCGTGCAGGCCTCGTCGCGCGAGGGGGACTGGGTGCTCGACTTCTTCGCGGGCAGCGGGACGACCGGCGCGGTGGCCTCGGCGCTCGGGCGGCGGTACGTGCTCGTCGACGACAACCCCGCCGCGGTGGAGGTCATGCGGAAGCGGTTGCCGGCGGCCTCGTTCGAGGTGGCGGGTGCGGCCCCGGATGGTCGCGCGGGCGAGGTGCCGGCGGGCTGACGGGCGCGGCAGGCTGACGGGCGCGGCGGCGGCGCGTGGGTGTGCGCTCGGGTGCGCGTGGGTGGTGGCGGCCGCGCGTGGGTGCATGCGGGTGCATCGTGCGACGTTCCACCAGGTGATCGACGCGTGTCCTGTCGGAACATGCACACGCACACGATGCGGGCGCATGCTGCGACGTTCCACGAGGTGATCGACCCGTGGATCGTCGGAACATGCACACGCACCGAGGCGCGCGCGCAGTGCGACATCCTCGACGTCGTACGACATCGAGGATGACGCAACCGCGCGCCCGCAACAGTTGCACGCGCGCGGAGACGACAAGGTTTACGTCGTGCGACGTCGACCCTGTCGTTCCGAGTCGGCAGGGCAGGCCTGCGCCTGCGCCTGCCTGCGCCCGCGCCTACTCGGCCGAGTGCCGCCCGTGCGGGTGCGCGTCGTCCGCGTCGTCCAGCCGGGAGGCCCGGCTCGCCTCCGCAGCGTCGGCCCCGGTCGCAGGGGCACCGGCGTCCACCACCGGGGCAGCGTGTGCAGCCCGGGTCCGGATGGCACCGGTCGTCGTCGGAGGTTCGTCCACGGGCGCAGCCGCCGAGTGCGCGCCGTGCGTTGTGGCGTCGGGCAGGGGAGCACGGGTGTCATCCGTGGCGACGTCGTTCGGCAGCACCGACACGTCTGACGATCCGGCCGCGCGTGCTGACCGGGGCTGGGCGGGCACGTCGGGCGAGGTCGGCACCGAGTCCGACGACGCGATCGCAGCCGAACCCGATCCGGCGCCGGCCGCACCCGCGCCCGCACCGGCTGCCGCAGCGTCGGCGTCAGCGGTCCGTGCGGCGTCCGCCTGCTCCTGCAGCGCCGATGTCTTGCGCAGCGGCGGCACCCGGAAGAACCAGGTCAGCACGAACGCGAGCAGGATCACCGCGAGGCCGACGTAGTACACGCGCACGGCCGAGTCGCTGAAACCGACCAGGAACGGACGGGTGAGTCGCTTGTCCGCGCCGTTCAGGAACGAGGTGTCGCTCGTCGCCGCGGAACCGGACGAGCTCGCACTCGAGTCGCCGCTCTTCAGCTGCTTGATGAGCGTCGGGGCGACCTCGTCGACGACGTTCTCGCGTTGTGCCTTGTCCGAGTAGTCGACCTGCAGCGTGCCGTCGACGACGGTCGCGTTGGCCTTGGCCGCAGCTGTCTCGAGGGCCTGCTGCTCGGCGGCCGGCTTGGCGTCGTCGACCTGCTGGGCGATGACGGTGTCGGCTGCGGCGGCGGGGAGCTTGCCGGCCGCGACCTGCTGCTGCACGGCGGCCGTGACCTGCTTCGTGACGGCGGCGTCGGCGGCTTCCTTCGCCTGCACGGCGCCGTCGTTCAGGCCGTCCTGCACGTTCTTCTGCACGGGATCGACGATCTTCGTCCAGATCTGGTCCATCACGCCCTTGTTCTCGGACGCGTTCGCGACCGAGGGGGTGAGCGCGGCGTTGAGGGCGCTCTTCAGGTCGGTCTCGTTCTGCATCGCCGCGGTGATGTTCGTCGGCATCAGGGTGAACAGGACGGACAGCAGCACGGCCGTGCCCATGGTGCCGCCGATCTGCCGGAAGAACGTCGCGGCGCTGGTGGCGACGCCGATGTCCCGCGGGGACACCGAGTTCTGCGCCGCGAGGGTCAGCGTCTGCATGAGCTGCCCGAGCCCGAGGCCGATGCCGAACATGCCGAGCATCAGGAACCAGAGGGGGCGGTCGGCGGTCAGGAAGGTCAGGACCGTGAAGCCGATGGCCGTGAACGCCGTGCCCGTGATCGGGAAGACCTGGTAGTTGCCGGTCCGCGAGATGATCTGGCCCGAGGCGATCGACGAGATCATCAGACCGAGCACCATCGGGAGCATCGCGAACCCGGACTCGGTCGGGGTGACGCCCTTCACGATCTGCAGGTACAGCGGGATGGTCAGCATCGCGCCGAACATGCCGAAGCCGACGAGCACCGACAAGATCGCGGACATCGAGAACACCCGCGAGCCGAACAGCTTCATCGGCAGGATCGCGTCGCTGCCCATCGCCCGTTCGACGATGATGAACGCGATCAGGCCGGCTGCACCGATGCCGTAGCAGGCGAAGGCGCCGGGGGAGCTCCAGCCCCACTCGCGACCCTGCTCGGCGATGAGCAGCAACGGCACGAGGGTGACGATGACGAGCGTCGCACCCCACCAGTCGATCCGGGGCTTGCCACGGTCACCGAACTTCGGCAGGTGCAGGAACGTCAGCACCATGAACAGCGCGATGACGCCGATCGGCACGTTGATCAGGAACACCCAGCGCCAGCCGGAGATGAACAGCAGCTCGCTCGCGCCGGCGAAGACGCCACCGACGAGCGGGCCGATCACGGACGAGATGCCGAAGACGGCCAGGAAGTAGCCCTGGTACTTCGCCCGCTCGCGGGGGGCGAGCATGTCGCCCATGATCGCCAGCGGCAGGGACATCAGGCCACCGGCACCGAGACCTTGCAGCGCACGGAACCCGGCGAGCATGAGCATCGAGGTCGAGAACGACGCGAGGAACGACCCGACGATGAAGATGCCGATCGCCGTGATGAACAGCGGCCGCCGACCGAAGATGTCGGAGAGCTTGCCGTAGATCGGCGTCGTCACGGTCGAGGCGATCAGGTACCCGGTGGTGACCCAGGCCTGCTGGTCGAGGCCGTGCAGGTCGTCACCGATGGTGCGGATCGCGGTGCCGACGATCGTCTGGTCGAGGGCTCCGAGGAACATCCCGGCCATCAGGCCGTAGATCACCAACAGGATCTGTCGGTGGTTCATCACGACGTTGGACGCCGTGGTGGGGGCCGCGGGTGCGGTCGCCGTCTGGGTCATGAGCAGGGTCTCCTGGTACCGATGCGCTGGCGAAACGATTTTTGCGCTGCCTGCAAAGTTACATCTGCCGCAAGTGCTCGGTTGCTCAGGAGCGGCTTCCTGTGTGGATCGGCAGTCACGGTACGCCCGGATCGCGGGCTCGGTGACGATCCCGGTCCACGGCCAGGAGGCCCGGGCTCGGCCCCGTCAGATCGCTGCGGTCTCCACGACCCGGGTCACACCGCGTGCCGCCAGCGCCGCGGGGTCGGCTGCGGTCCGGCTCGTCACGACGGTCACGGCCTCGCCGGCGGCGCGCAGGCGGTGCCAGCGCTCGAAGACCGGGCCGCCCGGTGCCAGGTCCGCCCGACGGATCGGCAGGTCGGCCTCGTCGACGTCGACCACCACGGCACTCGTCCGCGGGGTCGGGATCGGGGACGAGCGCCGTGCGTCGGCGACGACCTCGGCGTAGCGCCGGCCGAGCGGCTTCACGCGGTTGTCGACGTCGAGCAGACCGAGCGAGTACTCCAGGTCCTTGAAGTCGCCCAGGTCGCGGGAGACGTCGTGGGAGCACCACCACGTGACCGCGTGCAGGCGTTCGGACGTGAGGGCCGCGGCGACCGTGCGCTCGAGGAACTCGGGCATCTCGGACTCGGCGAGGTGCCGGTCGGGCGCCCCGACCTCCTGCAGCCAGACGGGTCGCTCGAGGTCGGTGGCGAAGGCGCGGGCGAGCTCGATCATCCACTCGGCGTGCCGGACGGACTCGTCGGAGAGTGCGCCGTACCGACCGGCCACCCCGTTGAAGATCCAGGAGTGCACGGTCGTGACGTCTCCGAGCCGGCTGGCGTGCGCCGGCACGAACGGGTGGCCGTCGCGGTACCAGAGGTGGTCGTTCTCGGAGTGCGTGACGACGTGCCGCGGGTCCTTGTCGCGGGGTGCGCCGAGCAGGGACTCGAGCCAGTGCGTCACCTGCGCGGTGTCGGCGGGCATCGCGGCGGGGTTCGGCGGCTGGAACTGGTTGAGCTCGTTGCCCAGGGTCAGCCCGGTGAAGTTCGGGCGGTCGCGCACCGCGTCGTACACGGCGGCGACCAGGGCGGCCTGCGCGTCGATCGCCAGCTGGTCGGTGAACATGTTGCCGTCGTGCCAGTTCACGAGCCACGCGGGGACGAAGTCGAAGCCGGACATGTGCCCCTGGACGACGTCGACGCTGGCGTCCAGCCCGAACTCGGCGGCGATGTCGACCACCAGGGCCACGTCGTCGAGGGCCCGTCGGCGGATGAGCGTGCGGTTCGGCTGCAGGGTCGGCCACAGCGGGAACAGCCGGACGTGGTCGAGGCCGAGGGCGGCGATCGCCTCGAGGTCGCGGCGGATCGCTGATTCCTCCACCGACTGCCACTGGAACATCCAGTCGGTCGAGGGCACGTAGTTCACGCCGAAGCGCGTGGCGGTGGTCATCGGTCTCCTTCGGTCAGGGAACGGTGGCGGCGGCTGGGGCGGGGCCGGTCGAGCCGCGGACGTGCAGGGCGCGCCCGCCGACCTCGGCATCGGTGACCTCGTCACCCCGGACGAGTCGTTCGACCAGGGCGACGGCGGTGCGGGCGGACTCCTCGACGGGGGCGTCGAGGGCGGTCAGCGACGGGCGCACGATCGACGAGACCCACGAGTCCTCCCACGCGACGACGGACAGGTCCTCGGGCACGCGGACGCCGAGCTCGGGGGCGTGCGCGATCACCTCGGCCGCGATCGCCTCGCCGTCCAGGACGATCGCGGTGGCGCGGTCCAGTCGGGCGAGCAGGTCGGCCACCGGGTCCTCGGCGTCGGCTCGCCACCCGAGCACGAGCGCGTCCACGCCCCGGCGCGCGGCTGCGGCGGTGAAGCGGGCGTCGCGGGCGCCGGTGTGCGCGAGCGCCGGGCCGTCCCCGACGCGGGCGATCCGGCGGTGCCCGAGCGAACCGAGGTGGTCGAGCAGGGACTCGGTCGCGTCGGCGTCACCCACCGTGACCGCCGGGACGGTGCTGCCGGGGATCGGTGCGCCGAGCATGACGGCCGGGGCCGCCAGGTGCTGGAGCATCGGGATGCGGGGATCGTCGGTCCGGACGTCGACGAGCAGGAAGCCGTCGACCCGCTGCTCGGTCCACCACTGCCGGTAGACGGCGGCTTCGTCGTCGGCCTGCACGAGGGTCACGGACAGCGACCAGCCGATCGCGGCGAGGGGTTCGGTCAGGCCGGCGATCAGCCGCATCGTGAACGGGTCGCGCTGGAAGGTGTCGCGTGAGCGGGCGAGGACCAGTCCCAGGCTGCGACCCGCGTTGCCGGAGAGCTTGCGGCTCGCCAGGTTCGGCCGCCAGTTCAGGTCGTCGGCGGCCTTGCGGATGCGGGCCGCGGTGGCGGCGGACACGTTCGGCCGCCCGTTGAACACGTGCGAGACCGCCGAGGTCGAGACGCCGGCGCGCTTGGCGACCTGCGCGATGGTCACGCGGCGTCGGTCGACGGCTCCGGCGGTGGTGTCGCTCATGCCGTCGAGCGTAGAGGCTTGACCACGTCGTGTAAAGCGGTATACGTTGCTCGTCACCTGAAGTACACCGCTGTACCAAATGCATCGTGATCGCTCCACCATCCACTGCCAGGGAGGCACCGTGACGGACGGCATCAGTAGGCGCACCCTCATCGGGGCCGGGCTCGGCGCCGGCATCCTCGCGCCGATCCTGGCCGGGTGCAGCGCCCTCACCCCAGCCTCGAGCGGCCCCGGCACGCTGAGCGTGCACACCCAGCTCAGCGGCGCGGTCGCGGGTGCGCAGACGTTCACGGACGTCGTCGCCGCCTACCGTCGCCGCACGGACCGCAAGGTCGCCCTGCTGTCGAACGGGTCCGACCTGCCGATCGTCTTCGAGACGAGTTCCCTCGCCGGCAAGGAAGCCGACGTCGCGATCGTGAACATGGTCGGACGGACGTTGTCCTGGACGGGTGAGGACGCCACGATCGACGTCTCCCGGTACCTCGACGAGTGGGACCTGCGCGACAAGATCATCCCCGAGGCGCTCGAGGAGTGGACCGACGACCAGGGTCGGCTCCGGGCGTTCCCGTTCACCCGGACGAACTGGCCGGTGTCGTTCAACACGGCGCTGCTCGAACAGGCCGGTGTCAGCGAGATCCCGACGACCTCGGACGCGCTCATCGCCGCAGCCGACCGCCTGCGCTCCGCCGGCATCGGGCCGGTCACCGTCGGCGGGTCGGACTGGAGCGGGCAGAAGCTCCTCATGCAGGTGATCCAGGGGTTCGTGTCCCAGGACGAAGCGGCGAAGGTCTTCTCCACGGGCAGGATCTCGGAGAGCGCCGGTGCGGTCCGCGGGGTCGAGCACTTCGTCGAGCTCCGCGACGCCGGGGTCTTCGTGGATTCGGTGCAGGGCTTCACCTCGGACTCCGAACTGACGCAGTTCACCACGCGCAAGGCCGCCATCGTCCCCGCGATGTCCTCCGCCCTGGCGCTGGTGTCGAAGGAACGCGCGAAGGAGGTCACCGTGGGTGGCTGGCCGGTCCCCTCACAGCACACGGCCATCGCGCACCCGAGCGTCATCAAGAGCTACAACGGGCACGGCATCTGGATCAGCGAGAACGGCCGGGCGAAGCTCGACCTCATCAAGCCGTTCGTGCAGTACCTGTACTCGTCGGCGGTGACGACCGAGTTCGTCCTCGACTCCGGCCGCGACATGAGCCGGATCACCGACACCGTCAGCCGCGACTTCCCGCTCGTCGCCCAGGCGTCGAAGCTCACCGACGACCAGGTCACCCCGGTGATGCTGCCCGACCTGCTCGTGCCCGACTCGGCGTACGAGCCGATGATCCGTGCGACCAGCCTGGCGTACGGCTCAGGCACCTCGGCCGACCGCATCATCGACCTCTTCGAGCGCGCCTACACGGCCGCCTGACCCATCCGACCCTGCGAGAAGGAGCTCCCCATGGCAGTGCTCGTCGAGGAACCACCCGTCCGGTCGGCGTCGACCCCGCCCGGGCCCGCCCGCCGCGGATCCCGCGCCGTCGGCAGCACCCGCGGCAGCTTCCCGACCTTCGCGATCCCGGCGCTGGTCTGGTACGGCCTGTTCATGATCGGGCCGGTCGTCGCGATGATCGTGATCGCCTTCCTGAGCTGGCCCGGCATGCTCGTCTCACCGACGTTCGCGGGGCTCGACAACTTCCGGGTGCTGTTCTCCGACGAGACGTTCTGGGCCGCGGTCCGGAACAGCACGGTGCAGATCGTGGTGGGGCTGCCGATCATGATCGTGCTGGCGTTCCTGCTCGCCTTCCACGTCGTGCAGAAGCCGCGCGGGCACAAGGTGCTCCGCTACCTGCTCTTCATCCCGGCGCTGATCTCGGCACCGGCGACGGCGATGATGTTCTACGCGATGCTCAACCCCGACGGCCTGGTCAACGGGGTGCTCGCGACGCTCGGCATCGGCGGCAAGGCCTGGCTGGCCGACCCCGCGACCGCCCTCGGCGCGCTCATCGTCGTCGACCTGTGGGCCGGCATCGGGTACTCGGCGGTGCTCATCGCGAGCCGGCTCGACGGCGTCGACACCGAGGTCGTGCAGGCCGCCCGCATGGACGGCGCCGGATCGTGGCGGCTGGCGTGGGGTGTGTACTGGCCGATCGCCCGCGACTTCATCGGGGTGGTGGCGATGCTGCAGTTCCTGTCGATGCTCTTCAGCTCGGCGCAGAACGTGCTCCTGCTGACCCAGGGCGGCCCGGGCACCGCGACCACGACGTTGTCGTACCTCGTGTACCAGAAGGCGTTCGTCGACACCGACCTCGGCTACAGCCAGGCCGTCGGCGTCGTCCTGTTCGTTCTCGGACTCGCCGGGATGTTCGTCATCCGCCGTGTCCTGCGCAAGACCCACTGACCGCCCCTGACCGACAGACCCCGGGAGACCACCATGGCGAAGCCCACCGCCGGCATCCGGCTGCGAGACCGGATCGGCTCCATCACGAGCGGCACCGTGGCGTGGATCTACGCCGCCCTGCTGATCCTGCCCTTCTACTACTTCGTGGTGTCGTCGTTCAAGGACAACGACGGCATCTTCGAGTCCCCGTTGGCGCTGCCCGCGTCGTGGGACCTGTCGAACTTCACCGAGGCGATCCGCCAGGCCTCGCTCGGACCGGCCATCGCGAACTCGGCGATCACGACGGTGGCGGCCCTCGTGCTGACCCTCGTCCTCGCGCTGCCGGCGTCGTTCGCCCTCGCCCGGGCCACCGGCCGCGCCGGACGGATCGTCGAGGGACTGTTCTCGCTCGGGTTCCTCATCCCGTCGTTCGCGGCGCTGTTCCCGACGTTCCTGCTCGCCGCCGGGATGGGGCTGTTCCACACCCGGACGTTCCTCGTGCTCCTGCTGCCGGCGACCGCGATGCCCCTGGCCGTCGTGATCCTGACGCAGTTCATGCGGACGATCCCGCGCGAGCTGGAGGAGGCCGCGTCGATGGACGGCGCCTCGGCGTGGCAGGTGATGCGACAGGTGTACCTGCCGATCTGCATCCCGGGCATCGCCACGGTGCTGCTGCTGAACTTCCTGTCGTTCTGGAACGAGTACCTGTACGCCCTGGTGCTCATCGGTCCGGACACCGCACAGCGGACGATCCAGGTGGCGCTTCCGACGCTGAAGGTCGATGCCGGCACCGACTACGGGATGCTCATGGCCGGCACGCTGTTCACGCTGCTGCCGGTGTACCTCGTGTACTCGATCCTGCAGCGCCAGATGCAGCGCGCCCTGGTCTCCGGAGCGATCAAGGGATGACCGAGCACTCGACCGAGCACCCGACCGCGCACCCGACCGGCCACCAGACCGCGACCAGCCTCGACGTCCGCGCCCGCATCGGCCAGCTCAACCAGCGCCTGAAGGGCTGGGAGGCCGTCCGCTGGGTCGACGGCCGCCCGCGGATCACCGACGTCCTGCGCGCCGAGGTCGACCGGTGGGGCGGGATCGGCGCGGTCTACGGTGTGCTCCGCGCCGACCCCTGGTCCGGCGTGCACTGGGGCAACGGCATCCCGCCCGAACGCTCCGCCGAGGCCTACGCCGCCGTGCAGGACCACATCGTCGCGCACAGTGACGGCGGCGTCCCCACGCTCTTCGTGGAAGAGGTGCCGCACGGACTGCAGGCCCTCGGCGGCACGACGGTGCCCGTGAACCTCGCGCTCGGCGCCGCGATGGACGAGCAGCTCGTCGAGGACCTCGCGGCCGCGATCGCCGCCGAGGTCCGCGCCCGCGGCACCCACGTCGCCCTCGTCTCCGGGCTCGACGTCCTGCGCGACCCCCGGTGGGGCCGGAGCGAGGAGTGCTGGTCGGAGGACGCCGCGCTCGCCGCGATCATGGTCGCCGTCACCGTCCGGGGGATGCAGGGCGGCGGCCCGGGCCCGATCGACGACCGACACGTCGCGGTCGTCGCGAAGCACCTGGCCGGGCAGGGCGCCGGCATCGGTGGGCGGAACGGTTCCGGTGCCCCGATCGGCCGCCGTGAGCTCGCCGAGGTGCACCTCCCGCCGGCGCTCGCCGCGGCACGCGAACACGTCGCCGGGTTCATGGCGGCGTACAACGACGTCGACGGGGTGCCGTGCTGCGGCAACCGCGACCTGCTCACCACCACGATCCGCGACACCTGGGGCTGGGACGGGCTCGTGATGGCCGACGGCACCGCCATCGACCGACTGCGCGACGTCGCTCCCGACCCGGCCTCGGCGGCTGCGCTCGCGCTCCGTGCCGGGGTCGACCTGAGCCTGTGGGACGAGGCGTACACGCACCTCGACGAGGCACTGGACCGGAGCCTGATCAGCACCGACGACCTGGACCAGGCGGTGGACCGGGTGCTCGCCCTCAAGCGCCGTGTCGGCCTGCTCGCGACGCCGACACCAGCACCACCTACGACACCCGCACCACCAACGACACCAGCACCAGCAGCGACCACGACGCGCGCCGAGCCACCGGAGCGCACGACCGTCGCCCTCGCCGAGCGTGCCGCCCGCCGCGCCGTGGTCGCCCTGGGCGGAGCGCTGCCCGCGATCGCACCCGACGCCGTCGTCGCCGTGGTCGGCCCGAACGCCGACGACGTCGACGCCCTGCTCGGCGACTACTCACCGCCGCGGCCGCCCGACGACCCCGGTGCGTCCACCGTCCGCTCCGCCCTGGAGGCCCGGCTCGGCCCCGCCCGGATCCGCACCGCCCGGGGCAGCGGGCTCCGACAGCCCCTGCCGGGCCCCGACGGGCTCCTCGCGGTCCGCACGGCGCTCCTCGGCGCCGACGTGGCCGTGGTGGTGCTCGGTGGCTCGAGCCGTCGCGCGTACGACGACGGCTTCGAGGACAACGGCGCCGTCAGCGGTCCGGCCCCGGACACCACGAACGGCGAGGGGGTCGACCTGGCCTCGATCGCCGTGCCCGAGGCGCAGCTCGACGTGCTCCGCGCCGCCCGCGAGAGCGGCCTGCCGGTCGTCGCGGTCGTCGTCGACGGTCGACCGCGGGTCCTGACCGAGGTGCTCGCCCTGGCGGACAGCGTGCTGGTCGTGCCGTTCCCGGGGCCCTCCGGTGGTCGAGCCGTCGCGGACGTGCTGTTCGGCGCCCCGGCCGAGGGGCGACTCCCCGCGACGTGGCCCGGCGCCGACGGTGTCCTGCCCGTGGCGCACGACGAGCGCCTCGAGACGGCACGCGGCTACGTCGACGTGACCAGCCGTTCGACCGTGACCGGTGCACCCGGGCCGGGTGGCGGGGTGGACGTCCGTCTGGCGGAGGGGAGCGACGCGGTGACTGTTGTGCGCCTCCTGGCCGGGGGGACGGTGATCGTCCCGGTGACGGTGCGCAACACGTCGGACGCGCACCGTCGGGTCTCGGTGCCCCTGTGGGGGCGGCGGCGTGAACCCGGTGTCCGTCCGCGGCGACGGCGACTGCTCGCCCTGGTGACGGTCGACGTGCCCGCCGGCGGGACCGTCGACACCGCGTACGCGCTCGGACTCGATGCGCTCGGCACGTGGGACGCTGGTCTCCGGCTCGGTGCACGGCCGCTCGAACTCGACTGCTGGACGGACGACGTGCTCGATCCACCCGGGTCGACGCGGACCGTCCGCGTCACCGACGGACAGGAGTCAGTGCGATGGGTGTCGTGACGCAGACGCAGCTCGAGGAGATCACGCCGACGCTGGTGGCGGCCGCCGACCGGGTCCGGGCCGCGGTCGGCACCGAGGTCGGCGACCGCGTGGATTGCGCGCTGGTCCGCACGCTGCGGGACACGATCTCGCTCGACGACGACGGTGCCTTCGTGATCACGGGGGACATCCCGGCGATGTGGCTCCGCGACTCGACGACGCAGATGACCCCGTACCTGCGGTTCGTGGCGGAGGACCCGGCGCTCGCGGAGCTGCTCTGGGCGGTCGTGCGGCGGCAGTTCCGGCTGATCGAGCACGACCCGTACGCCAACTCGTTCAACCGCGAGCCGAACGGCGCGCACTACGACGCCGACGACCTCAACGCCGACCCGCTGGTGTGGGAGCAGAAGTACGAGGTCGACAGCCTGGCCTACCCGGTGACCTTCGCACACGCCCTGTGGCGGTCGACCGGGTCGACCGCGGTGCTGGACGAACGGGCGCACCGGGTGTTCCGGACGATCGTGGCGCAGTGGCGGACCGAACAGGACCACGACACCTCCGAGTACCGGTTCGTGCGCGACGGGGCGATCCCGACCGAGACCCTGGCGCGCGACGGCCGTGGCACCCCGGTCGCGGTGACGGGCATGACATGGTGCGGGTTCCGCCCGTCGGACGACGCCTGCACCTACGGCTACAACGTGCCGGCGAACCTGTTCGCCGCCGAGGCGCTGCTCGCCGTCGCCGCGATCGCGCGGGACGTCTGGTCCGACACCGGCCTGGCGGACGACGCCGACGTGCTGCGCGCGAGCATCCTGGACGGCGTCCGGCAGCACGGCGTGGTGGCCGGGCCGGCGGGCGAGGACGTCTACGCCTACGAGGTCGACGGGCTCGGCGGCGTGCTGCTGATGGACGACGCGAACACCCCGTCGCTGCTGTCCCTGCCGCTCTCCGCGCCGTCGGTGCTCGACGACTCGGTGTGGGCGGCGACGCGGGACTTCGTGCTGTCACCGGCGAACCCGTACTGGTTCAGCGGAACCGCGGCGGCCGGCGTCGGCAGCCCGCACACGTTGCCGCAGCGGGTGTGGCCGATCGCCTTGGCGGTCGAGGGCCTAGTGTCCGGGTCGCCGGCCCGCCGTCGGGACCTGCTCGACGTGCTCGTGGCGACCGACGGCGGGACCGGCGACATGCACGAGTCGTTCGACGTCGAGGACCCGGCGCAGTTCTCGCGCCCGTGGTTCTCGTGGGCCGACGCGATGTTCTGCGAACTGGCACTGGCGGCGGCCGAGGACTGATCCTCGACCGCCGCCAGTGCGGGTCCTGCGGGTGGTCGACTAGGCGCCGAGTGCGGCGTCCACGATCTCCTTGGCCTCGCGCTGCACCTGCTCCAGGTGCTCCTGCCCGACGAAGCTCTCGGCGTAGATCTTGTAGACGTCCTCGGTGCCGGACGGCCGTGCGGCGAACCAGGCCCTGTCGGTGACGACCTTGACGCCGCCGACGGCCGCGTCGTTGCCGGGGGCCTTCGACAGCTTGGCGGTGATCGGGTCGCCCGCCAGGGTCTCGGCGGTGATGGCGTCGCCGTCGAGCTTCGACAGGCGGGCCTTCTGCTCCTTCGAGGCCGCGGCGTCGACGCGCTGGTAGACCGGATCGCCGAAGCGCTCGGTCAGCTCGACGTACAGCTGCGAGGGGGTCTTGCCGGTGACGGCGACGATCTCGGACGCCAGGAGCGCCAGGATGATGCCGTCCTTGTCGGTCGTCCACGCCGTGCCGTCGGTGCGCAGGAACGACGCACCCGCCGACTCTTCGCCACCGAACGCGACGGAGCCGTCGATCAGGCCGGGCACGAACCACTTGAAGCCGACCGGGACCTCCCACAGACGACGCCCGAGCGACTCGGCGACGCGGTCGATGATGCTCGACGACACCAGGGTCTTGCCGATGGCCGCGTCGTCGCGCCAGGCCGGACGGTGTGCGTAGAGGTACTCGATCGCGACGGCGAGGTAGTGGTTCGGGTTCATCAGGCCGCCGTCGGGTGTGACGATGCCGTGCCGGTCGGAGTCGGCGTCGTTGCCCGTCAGGACGTCGAACTCGTCCTTGTGCGCCAGGACCGAGGCCATCGCCGAGGGGCTCGACGGGTCCATCCGGATCTTGCCGTCCCAGTCGAGCGTCATGAACGACCAGGTCGGGTCGACGTCCGGGTTCACGACGGTCAGGTCGAGGCCGTAGTGGTCGCGGATGAGGTTCCAGTACGGCAGCGATGCACCACCGAGCGGGTCGGCGCCGATCTTCACCCCGGCACGCTTGATCGCGGCGATGTCGATGATGTTCTCGAGGTCGGCGACGTAGGTGTGCAGGAAGTCGTAGCGGTCGGGGGTGGCGTGCTCGGTGCGCTGCACCTCGGCGTTGCCGCCCTCGATGATCGCGTTCGCCCGGTTGGCGATCCAGCTCGTGGCGTCGCTGTCGGCGGGTCCGCCGTGCGGCGGGTTGTACTTGAAGCCGCCGTCGCGGGGCGGGTTGTGGCTCGGCGTGATGACGATGCCGTCCGCCGTGTCCGGGTTGCCGCCGCGGTTGTAGCGGATGATCGCGTGGCTGAGCGCGGGGGTCGGCACGTAGCCGTTGTCGCTGTCGGCCAGGACGTGCACGCCGTTCGCTGCGAGGACCTCGAGCGCGGTGCGCTCGGCGGGGCCGGACAGGGCGTGGGTGTCGCGTCCGATGAAGAGCGGGCCGTCGGTGCCCTGCGACTGCCGGTACTCGACGATCGCCTGCGTGATCGCGGCGATGTGGGTGTCGTTGAAGGCGGAGTCGAGCGAGGAGCCACGGTGGCCGGAGGTGCCGAACACGACCTGCTGCTCGGCGACGGAGACATCGGGCACACGGTCGTAGTAGGCGGCGACGAGTGCGTCGATGTCGACGAGGTCGTCTGCGGTCGCGGGGGTGCCGGCGCGGTCGTTCATGCGTCCATCCTGGCATCGCGCACCCGGACGCGTCCGGCCGGCGCACAGCCCGGGCCGCAGAGCGCGGCCGGAGCGGTGTCCGCCGACCGGGGCGACGGCACGGCTCAGGCGGTGCGGAAGGAGCCGGTCGCCGTGCGGAAGGAGCCGGTGGCCGTGCGGGTGGAGGCGGTCCAGGTGCCGGGACGCGACCGCTGCACGTCGGTGAAGCGCCCGAGGCGTCCGGTGATCGGCGCACCCGTGTAGGTGCCGACCGAGTCGGTGGAGCGGGTGCCCGTGAAGGACCCGCGCTCGTCACGGCCGCGGAGTCCGGACACGAAGGTGCCGCCGAGCGGGAAGGTGCTGTTCGTCATGCGCTCGACCGTACGTGACTGTCTTGCATGATGCAAAACAAGTGCACGAACGTGCGTGATCAGGCCATGAGCTCGCAGAAGCTCCGGCCCGCGACCGTCCAGCTCTGCCGCGCCACGAGGCCGGCGTCCGCCGCGTGCCGGTGCAGCGCGTCGAGACCGACCTCGGCCCAGGGGAACCCGGCGCTCTCGTGGCCGTCGGCGTCCACCACGCGGGCGGTGTACATCCGGTCGGCCAGTGGGTCGGGGTTCGTCTCGACGATCACCCGTCCACCGGCGCGGACGATCTCGCCGCAGCGCTCGAGCAGGGCGGCGGGGTCGCCACCGATGCCGATGTTGCCGTCGATGACCAAGGCGGTGTCCCAGTGCCCCTCGTCGGGGACCGCGTCGAACACCGACCCCTGGATCGCGGTGCCACCGGACCGCTGCGCGATCGCCACGGCCTCGGCCGAGACGTCCACGCCGAGTGCGGGGATGCCGCGGTTGCGCGCGGCGACGAGCATCCGCCCGGGGCCGCAGCCGATGTCGATCACGGGGCCGTCGGCGTCGTCGAGCAGCGAGCGGTCGACCCGGTCGGCCGCGGCGCTCCACCGGCCGACGTCCATCGTCGTGACGACGTCGGGGCGGTCCGGGTCGGTCAGCCGGAGCCGTCCGTCCGAGCGCAGTGCCCGGGCGTACGGCTCGCCGCCGCCGGCGCCGAAGGAGACGGGTGCGTGCATGGTCATCGGAGACTCCCCACGGTCTCGGCACGGAGTGCCTGGGTGAAGCCGGAGTCCGGCGCGAGTTCGGCGACGCGTTCGGCGTCGGGCATCGTGTCGACGTCGAGCAGCTCACCGAGGATCCCGACGTCGAGGCCGGCGTCGGTCAAGCGTGCGAGCTGGACGGCGCCGGTGTCGTCCTGCGACATCGGGACGCCCCGGAGCAGGTCGCCGGTCGGGGCCTGCAGGTAGAGCGACCAGAAGCCGCCGTCCTCGGCGGGGCCGAACCACGCGTCGCGCTCGGGCTGGTCGAACACCGGGGCGAGCGCGTCGGTGGACACCTGCGGGGTGTCCATCCCGACGAGCAGCAACGGGCCGTCGATCGCGTCGAACAGGAACCCGAGGCGCTCGTCGAGCCCGCCGCCGGGCTGGTGGAGGACGTCGAAGCCGTCGGCCGACTCCGGGACGACGTCGCCGTCGAAGAACAGGACGCGGCGGTCAGCAGGCAGCGCGCGCACGGTCGACAGGGTGTCGGCGAGGCTCGCGGACGCGACTCGTGCGGCACCCTCGGGGGAGAGCGCCGGGGTCAGCCGGGTCTTCACCTTGCCGGGCAGGCACTCCTTCGCGACCACGGCCACGGTGATGCCGGCGGTCATGCGCGCGTCCCCTCGACCGAGGCGGCGACGGGTGCGGAGTCGGGCCGTACCGCGGAACCGGTCGCGGCGGTGGAGCCGGCCCCGTGGCGGACGGACGCCGGTGCGACGACCCGGACGCGGGCCTCCCGGCGGTACGCGCGCAGCAGGCGGGTCATGTCGCGGACCGCGTTGATGGTGCCGCGGAGCGTCCCGGTCACCTTGCTGTCGCCGATGCGCTGCGCGTAGCCGATGTCGGACTCGTCGACGCGCCAGCCCGCCGCGTGCGCGGCCAGGACCATCTCGAGCGGGTAGCCGCTGCGGCGGTCCTGCAGGTCCAGGGCGACGAGGTCCTCACGGCGCATGACGCGCATCGGGCCGAGGTCGCGCAGGCGGTAGCCGGTCGCGCGGTGCATCAGGACGGCGAGGACGCGGTTCGCGAACCGGGCGTGCGGCGCCCAGGCGCCCTTGCTCGTCGGGACACGTCGTCCGAGCGCCAGGTCGACGCGGCCGCTCGCGACGCGGTCGACGAGCGGCGGCAGTTCGGCGGGGTCCATCGAGGCGTCCGCGTCGCAGAAGGCGACGAAGTCGGCGGTGGCTGCCGCGACGCCCGCGGCGCAGGCGGAGCCGAAGCCCTTCACCGGTTCCGTGACGACGAGGGCGCCGTGCGCGCGGGCGACGTCGGCCGAACCGTCGGTCGAGCCGTTGTCCACCACGATCGCGCGGTAGCCATCCGGAAGGCGAGCGATCACCTTCGGCAGGGCATCGGCCTCATCGAGGCACGGGAGGATGACGTCGACACTCATGTCCGTCATTCGGTGCCGGTCGTCAGATCGACGGGTCTGTCCTGTCATGCACTCGACGTAACACGACGACGCGCGTCGGGGTACAGGAAACTGCCGGGTCCTGGTCGTTTCGCGTGCTCAGCGCACGCCTGGTCCCCAGAACGGGGGACAGGATGCGCGCGTGTCGCTCGTCGGGATGTCGCAGGACGCCGTCGTGTCGTCGAGACGCCGCCGGATCCGGCGGCGTCTCGCGCACCAGGGGGCGTGCTGCAGAGACGACGGCGTCCAGCGCGGCCGTGGGGCGGGGACTGCGGACGGGAGGCGCGGGCGCGGCCGCCACGGGCCTCCCGTCCGGTGGCTGGTCGCGTTCTCAGGCGTCGCTCGCGGCGAGCGACCCGCTCACGCGTTCCGGCTAGCGGACGGCGCTGCGGAGGGGAGCGGTCGCGAAGTCGCGCATGCCGGCCACGAAGTCGACCTCGGCGCGCCAGCCGAGCTCGGCGGCGATGCGATCAGAACTCGCCGTGACGTGCCGGACGTCGCCCAGGCGGTACTCGCCCGTGACGATCGGCTGGGGGCCGTCGGGGCCTGCGATCGCCGCGGCCATGTCGCCGATCGTGTGCACGACGCCGGACCCGACGTTGTACGCGCGGAACGAGTCGGCGGGTAGGTCAGCGGTTGCGGAGATCGAGGCGGCGTTCGCTCCGGCGACGTCGTCGACGTGTACGAAGTCACGACGCTGGGCGCCGTCCTCGAAGACGCGGGGAGCGTCGCCGCGGGCCAGCGCCGAGCGGAACAGTGACGCGACACCGGCGTAGGGGGTGTTCGCGGGCATGCCGGGTCCGTAGACGTTGTGGTAGCGGAGCGCGATCGCCCGGCCACCCGTCGCGCGCGCCCAGCTCGAGGCCAGGTGCTCCTGCGCGACCTTCGTCTGCGCGTACACGTTCCGGGGGTCGAGCGCGGCGGACTCGTCGATCAGTCCGGGCAACAGGGGGTGACCGTCCGCGCCGATCGGGTCGAAGCGACCGGCGTCGAGGTCCTCGCGGCGGCGGGCCGGCGGACGGACGGGCTCGCCGTCGGACGTCGTGTACGCGCCCTCGCCGTAGACGACCATCGAGCTCGCGACGACGAGCCGGCCGATCTCGTGCCGGTCCATGCCGGCGAGGACGTAGGCGGTGCCGGCGTCGTTCGACGAGACGTAGTCGGGGGCGTCCTGGAAGTCGACGCCGAGGCCGACCTTGGCGGCCTGGTGGCAGACGACGTCGACCCCGTCGAGCGCAGCGTCGAGCGAGACCCGGTCGCGGACGTCGCCGTGCACGAACTCGATGCCCTGCTGCTGGTGGGCGCGCACGACCTCGCCGGGGTCGCCGTGGACGTCGTCGCGGAGGGAGTCGAGGACGCGGGCCTCGTGGCCGTCGGCCAGCGCGCGGCGGACGATCGCGGAGCCGATGAAGCCGGCGCCGCCGGTGACGAGCAGGCGGGTCATGCGGTGGTGCCCGCGGTCATGGTGGGCCCCGTGCTGGCGGCGGTGGGCTGGGTCTGCATGATGCTGGCGCTGGCGCTCGCCGGGACGAGTTCGCGCGGCGTGAAGTCGGCGGGGATCGCGCCGACGATCCCGCCGATGGCGCGGACGATCACCTCGTTGGCGCGGGCGAGACGCTCCATCACGAGGGCGTGGGTGACGGGTGTGCCGGCGTCGTCGGCTGCGTCGCCCGTGGCCGCTGTGTCCGCCGTGGCCGCCCCGTCCGCCGTGGCCGCGTGGGCGGCCGCTGCGGCGGCTTCGTCCTCGGTCGGGGCCAGGCCGGCGTCGGCGTCCGTGACGAACGACAGGTTGACGGTCGCGATGCCGAGCTCGGCGGCGAGCGGGACCTCGGGGGTCATCGTCATGTTGATGGTGTGGCCACCGGCCTCGCGCAGCCAGACGGACTCGGCGCGCGTCGAGAACCGGGGGCCCTGGATGACGACGCACGTGCCGGTCGGACGGAACGGCACGTCGAGTGCGGCGATCGCGTCGACGGCCGCGCGCCGCAGCGTCGGGTCGAACGGGTCGGCGAACGACAGGTGCTGGACGTCGTCCTCGAAGAACGTGTCCGCGCGGCCGAAGGTGCGGTCGATGAGCTGGTCGGTCACGACGAAGGTGCCCGGGGCGTAGTCGGGGTGCAGACCACCGACGGCGCTCGAGGACACGATCGCCCGGACGCCCAGGGAGCGGAGCGCCCACAGGTTCGCGCGGTGGTTGATGCGGTGCGGGGCGACGGAGTGCTCACGACCGTGCCGGGTGAGGAACGCGACCCGACGTCCGGACATCGTGCCGATGCTGATCGGGCTCGACGTCGGGCCGAACGGCGTCGGCACGTCCAGCTCCTCGGCGGTCCCCTCCTCGAACAGCTGGTAGAGGCCGGAGCCCCCGATGACACCGATCGTCACGGCTTCGTCGTTCTCCACAGGTCCTCCGAAAGGTCGTCGGCGCGGTCTGCGCGCTGGATACGCTACTGACGCCGGCCCCGGACGAACCGGGAGCGGCGACACCATCCCTGTTCGGAGGCACCTGTGCGAACGATCGGTCAGCACCGCGACGACCTGGCGGCGCTCCTCGCGCCGGTCCTGGCGGGCCTCGGGGCTGCGTCGTGGCGGGTCGACGACCTGGCCGTCGACGGCCGTGCCGGTCACGGGCACCGCGTGCTCGCTGCACCCGTCGCTTCACCGGTCCCGTTGCCGCCCTTCGACAACAGCCAGATGGACGGCTTCGCGGTCCGGGTGGCCGATGCCGGGCAGGACGTCCGGGTCGTCGCGCCCATCCCCGCCGGGGTCGTCCCCGCACCGCTCTCCGCCGGCACAGCGGCACCGATCATGACCGGCGCGCGGATCCCTGACGGCGCCGATGCCGTCTTCCCGGTGGAAGCCACGTCGCCGGGGTCCTTCCCGGCTGCGCTCGACCTGGGGCACGTCACGGTGCCCGCTGACCTCGTGCCGGGCACCTTCGTGCGGGCAACCGGCAGCGACCTGGACCTCGGTGCGTCCATCGCTCCGACCGGTGCGCCGATCACCCCAGCCCTGCTCGGCGCGCTCGCGTCCGCCGGAGTGTCCACCGTGCAGGTCCGTCGACCACTGCGGGTCCTCGTGGTCTCGACCGGCTCCGAACTGCAGGGAGCCGACACCGACGCGGCGACGATCGGCGACGCGAACGGCATCGCGCTGCAGGCGGCGCTCGCCGAGGTCGGTGCTTCGTCCCGCACGGTCCGGGTCCCCGACGACGTCGACGCGTTCGTCATCGCGCTCGACGACGCCGTGGGGGACTGGGCCGACCTCGTGCTCACCACCGGCGGCATCAGTGCCGGTGCGTACGAGGTCGTGCGGCAGGCACTCGAACCCCGCGGGCTCGCCGTCACCCCGGTCGCGATGCAGCCCGGCGGGCCGCAGGCGTTCGGCAGCGTGGAGCTCGCCGGTCGACCGGTACCGGTGGTGTCGTTCCCCGGCAACCCGGTGTCGGCGCTCGTCTCGTTCGAGGTCTTCCTCCGTCCGCTGCTCGCACCCCTCGTCGGGCTGCCGGCCGACCGCCCCGAGCTGCACCTGCCCGCGGCCTCGGCTGCGCAGTCACCGGGTGGCAAGCACCAGGTGCGGCGTGGCCGGGTGGCCGACGGGGTCGTCCACTTCGTGGGCGGACCGAGTTCCCACCTGCTCGCGCACTACGCCGCCGCCACCCACCTCGTCCACGTCCCGGTGGGGGTCGACGCCGTCGAACCCGGTGACGTCCTGACCGTCTGGAGCCTCCGATGACCGAACCCGTCGCCACGTCCGATCACTCAGGTCCGTCCGATCAGTCGGGACCGGCCGAGCCGGCCGCTCCGTCCGACGCGGCCGAGCTGTCGCACGTGCGCGCCGACGGGTCCGCGCACATGGTCGACGTGTCCGCGAAGCACGTCACCGACCGCTCGGCGACCGCCACCGCCACGCTCGTCACCCGGCCCGACGTCGTCGCCCGCATCCTCGACGGTTCCCTGCCGAAGGGCGAGGTCATCGGCACCGCCCGCATCGCCGCGATCATGGCCGTGAAGAAGACCTCTGACCTCATCCCGCTCTGCCACCCGCTCCCCATCGCCGGGGTGCAGGTCGACATCACCGGTGCCGACGACCGCGTGCTGATCGAGGTCTCGGTCCGCACGACCTCGCGCACCGGCGTCGAGATGGAAGCGCTGACCGGCGCGAGCGTCGCCGCGCTGACCGTGTACGACATGGTGAAGGCCGTCGACCGGGCGGCCTCGATCACGGACGTCCGAGTGCTCGAGAAGCACGGCGGTCGGTCCGGAGACTGGAGCAACCGATGACCTCGCAGCCGACCAGGGGCCGTGCCGCCGTCGTGGTGGTGTCCACGCAGGCTGCCGTCGATCCGGCACTCGACCGCACCGGACCCGTCATCGCGGGGTGGCTGCGCGAGCGGGACTTCACCGTCGCCGAGCCCGTGATCGTCCCCGACGGCGGGGCGATCACCGAGACCGTGACCGCCGAACTGCTGGCCGGGGCCCGGATCGTCATCACGACCGGCGGCACCGGAGTCACCCCGACCGACCGGACGCCCGAGGCCGTCGCGCCCCTCATCGACCTGGAGCTGCCCGGTGTCCTCGAAGAGGTCCGTCGTCGCGGGCTCGCGGGGGCCGGTCCGACCGCACTGCTGAGCCGCGGCATCGCCGGCATCAGCACCGGCGGATCCCTCATCGTCACGCTGCCCGGGTCGCGCGGCGGGGTGGCGGACGGACTGGCCGTGCTCGACGGGCTGGTCGACCACGTGCTCGCGCAGGTGCACGGCGAGGGCCACGCGCCCCGGAGCGCGTCATGACCGCGGCGCCGGCGTCGGCGCCGGCCCCGGGTGCGCGCGTCGTCCTCGCTGACGTCGTCGACCGGGGGATCACCGTCGACGAGGTCTCCGCCGTCGTCGCCACCGACCAGGACGGCGCCGTCGTCACCTTCGCCGGCGTCGTCCGCGACCACGACGGCGGCAAGGGCGTCACCGCGCTCGACTACGAGGGGCACCCCAGCGCCGGCGACGTCATCGCCGAGGTCGCCCGCACCGTCGCCGACGCGCACCCTGACGTCCGGATCGCCGTGCTGCACCGCGTCGGGTCGCTCGGCATCGGGGACGTCGCGCTCGCCGCGGCGGTGGCGTCGTCGCACCGGGCGCAGGCGTTCGCAGCGTGCGGGGAGCTGGTCGACCTGGTGAAGGAGCGGGTGCCGATCTGGAAGCACCAGCGGTTCACCGACGGCACGGACGAGTGGGTCGCGGCCCTGTGACGGATGCTCAGGTCGAGGTGGTTCACTCAGATCGGTGACCGAAGCACAGACGGCCGCCGACCGGCGGTGGGCCGACGCGGAGATCCGGGCGCACGCGTACCTCGCGCAGCCGCGTGATCGTCGTGTCGTGCCCATTCGAGGGTTCGTCCTGGCGGTGGCCCTGGTGATCGCGCTGCTGGTGCTCGTCGGCGTCGCGCTGCCCCCGGACTCCGACGCACGGCTGATGCTCTCGACCGTCGGACTCAGCATCGCGGTGCTCATCCTGGTGGTGGAGATAATCCGTGCGGTCCGGTTCCGACGCCGTGCAGGACGCACCGTCGTCCGTGAGCAAGTCGTCGCGTCGCTGTTGCAGCGTGAGCAGCGTGCGGTCTCCCGTGCGGCGGTCGGCCAGGCGGACGCGCCGGCTGATCGACGGATCGTGGTCGACGCTGTCGCGACCGACCTGGCGAGCGGTGCCGCACTCCCGATGCAGGCCGGGGTGCTCGTCGTCTGGTCGTCGGTCGCCGTCGCGGAGACGGCCTTCTGGCCGGTCTACCTGACCGGAAGTCTGTTCACGGTCGCCCAGTTCGCGTGGTCGGTGCGTCGCACCGTCCTTGCCCGGCGCTGTCTCGTAGCCCCGCACCGCATGGACGTCGACCCTGTACGGCCCCGCAGCTGACCGTGGCCGGATCGCAACACCGGCACGCGTTCGGGGCGTGGCGACAGCCCTCAGGTTCTCCATAGAATCGCGAACATGAGCGTTCTGCTGCCCGGGATCACCGTCATCCTGCTGGTCTTCGCCCTGATCGACATCCTGACCAAGAACGACGACCAGATCCGCGGACTCCCGAAGATCGCGTGGGTGATCCTCGTGATCCTGGTCCCCGTCGTCGGCAGCATCGTCTGGTTCGCCATCGGCCACGACTGGGCCCCGGGCGAGCGGAACCACGGCCGCTACATCGAACCCGCCCGTCACGAGGACCGGTACGCCACCCTCGGTGATGCCCGGAGCGCCCACGGGGCCAAGCGCATCAGCGGCACGGAGCAGGAGCTCGCCGAACTCGAGCGCGAGATCGAGTACTGGGAGGCGCAGGCTCGCCTGAAGCGCGCGAAGGAAGCCGCCGGCGAGGGCGACGCCGCTCCCGCGAGCTGACGTACCCGACTGCCGGAGCCGGACCGGCCCCGGTGAGCTGACCCGCGCCTCCAGGCCGACGCGCCGGCGCACCGTCGCGCCGTGCGCGGTCGGTCGGCTGGTGCGAGGTTGCCCACTCCGTGCGCCGCTACAACCTCGCACCGAGCGGTCAACCTCGCACCACCTGCCGAAGCCCGCACCGTGCGACCGAGCTGACCCGCGCGTCCAGGCCGACGCGCCGGCGCCGACGCGCCGTCGCACCCGGCGCACCGTGCGCGGTCGGTCGGCTGGTGCGAGGTTGTGCGCTGCGTGCGCCGCTACAACCTCGCACCGAGCGGTCAAGCTCGCACCACCTGCCGAAGCCCGCACCGACCAGTCAAGCTCGCCCCGCCCGCCGAAGCCCGCACCGACCACCCCGCACCGACCACCCCGCCACGCCGCCTACCCTTGACGCGTGGCTCATCTCCTCGGCGCCGAGAACCTGCATCTCGAGTTCCCCACCAAGGTCGTCTTCGACAACGTCACCCTCGGCATCGACGAGGGGGACCGGATCGGCGTGGTCGGACGCAACGGCGACGGCAAGTCGACCCTCCTCGCGCTGCTGTCCCAGCGCCTCGAACCCGACGACGGCCGCGTCACACACCGCCGCGGGCTGACCGTCGGCTACCTCGACCAGCGCGACATCCTGCCCGAGGGCGCGACCGTCGGCAGCACCGTCGTCGGCGACCTCGAAGAGCACGAGTGGGCCGGCGACCCCAAGATCCGCGACGTCATCGGCGGCCTCGTGTCGGACATCCCGTGGGACGTCAGCGTCGACGAGCTGTCCGGTGGCCAGCGCCGCCGCGTGGCGCTCGCGCGCCTGCTCGTCGGCGACTGGGACGTCCTGTTCCTCGACGAGCCCACGAACCACCTGGACGTCGAGGGCATCCAGTGGCTGGCCGAGCACATCAACCGTCGCTGGTCGTCGAACCAGGGCGGCATGGTGGTGGTGACGCACGACCGGTGGTTCCTCGACGCGGTGTCGACCGACACGTGGGAGGTGCACGACGGCGTCGTCGACCCGTTCGAGGGCGGCTACGCGGCGTACATCCTGCAGCGCGTCGAGCGCGACCGTCAGGCAGCCGCCAGCGAGCAGCGCCGCCAGAACCTGGCCCGCAAGGAGCTCGCGTGGCTGCGCCGCGGCGCACCGGCCCGGACGAGCAAGCCGAAGTTCCGCATCGACGCCGCGAACGCCCTGATCGACGACGTCCCGCCGATCCGCGACACGGTCGCGCTGGCGAAGACGGCGACCGCTCGCCTGGGCAAGGACGTCGTCGACCTGCTCGACGTCAGCGTCTCGTTCGACGGCACCCAGATCCTCGACCGCATCGAGTGGCGCATCGCACCGGGGGAGCGGACCGGCATCCTCGGCCCGAACGGCGCCGGCAAGTCGACGCTGCTCAACCTCGTCTCCGGCACGCTCGCGCCGACGAGCGGCCGGGTGAAGACCGGCAAGACTGTGCAGGTCGCGATCCTCGACCAGCAGCTCGCCGACCTGGCGCAGTTCGCGAACGACCGCGTGCGCGAGGTCGTCGCCCGCAAGAAGACGAGCTACGTCGCCGACGGCAAGGAGATGACGCCGGCGCAGCTGCTCGAACGCCTCGGCTTCACGGCGGAGCAGCTCTCCACGCCGGTCAAGGACCTGTCCGGTGGCCAGAAGCGCCGCCTGCAGCTCATGCTCATCCTGCTCGACGAGCCGAACGTGCTGATCCTCGACGAGCCCACGAACGACCTCGACACGGACATGCTCGCGGCCATGGAGGACCTGCTCGACACCTGGCCGGGCACCCTGCTGGTCGTCTCCCACGACCGGTACCTGCTCGAGCGCGTCACCGACCAGCAGTACGCCGTGCTCGGCGGCCACCTGCGGCACCTGCCCGGCGGCGTCGACGAGTACATGCGGCTGCGTGCGGCCGGCACCGGTGGCGGGACCGCTTCTGCGGCTGCCGCCGCGTCTGCCGGGAGGCCCGACACCGCTGGCGGGACCGGCTCGGCCGGTGCCGTGGCCGGGTCGACTGCCCCTGCCGCGCCCGGTTTGTCGGGTGCGGACAGGCGCACCGCCGAGAAGGAGATGTCGGCGCTGGACCGCAAGATCGCGCGCGTCGGTGGGGAGCGGAAGAAGCTGCTCGACGACTTCGCCACCCACGACCAGTCGGACTACGCCGGGCTCGGGGAGTTGCAGGCGAAGCTCGCGGCGCACGAGGCCGAGATCGAGCAGCTCGAAGAGCGCTGGCTCGAGGTCGCGGAGCTGCTCGGGGTCTGAGTGGGTCTACTCCGCTGGCTTCGCGTCCTCGGGAGCCCCGCCGCCGGGGTTCGCGACGACCTCCCACAGGTGCCCGTCCGGGTCCTGGAAGAACCCGGACCACATGCCCCAGGGCCGCGTGTACGGGGGAGCGAGCATCGTCGCGCCGGCGATCCGGGCCCGGTCGAGGAACGCTTCGGCGTCGGCCTGACTGTCGACGAAGTGCCCGATCGTCGCCGCGGGGCCGTCGGCGAGGGCAACACCAGAGTCCTTCGCCATGTCGTCCCGCCCGTAGACGCTGACGATCAGACCGTCGTCCAGGGTGAACATCGCCGTGGTGCCGCCCGCTTCGGTCTCGGTCGGCGGGTACTCGGTGCCGATGACGCCGCTGCCCTCGATCCCGAGCAGGGCGCGGTAGAAGTCCGCCGATCGTGCGACGTCGGCGACGGCCAGGGTGATCGCGTGCATGGGCCGGAGACTAGTCCCCGAGACCCAGGATGAGTCGGCGGAGCAGCCCGGCCAACTGGCCCTGCTCGTCGGCGGAGACCCCGGACAGGATGTCGCGTTCGGCGGCCAGCAGGTCCGCGATCGCCGCGTCCACCGCCACCCGGCCCTTGCCCGTCAGCGACACGAGGATGCCGCGGCCGTCCCTCGGGTCGGTCCGTCGCCCCACGAAGCCCCGCGCCGTGAGCCGGTCAACACGGTTCGTCATCGTGCCGCTCGACACCAGGGTTTGCTGCAGCAGGGTCTTCGGGCTCAGCTCGTACGGCTCACCCGCCCGCCGCAGGGCCGAGAGGACGTCGAACTCCCACGGCTCCATGTCACCCGCGTCGAACGCTGCTCGCCGCGCGCGGTCCAGGTGCCGCGCGAGCCGGTCGACGCGGGACAGGACCTCGAGCGGGCCGAAGTCGAGGTCGGCACGCTCACGACCCCACGCCGCGACGATCCGGTCGACCTCGTCCTGGTGCGGCATCCCTCCATCTTGGCCGATGCCGGGGCGGACGGCCAGCCTCGTCGGTCATGGGAGGATGGACGTGCACCCACGGGTGCGTTCCGCCTTGGTGTAATGGCAGCACGACGGCCTTTGGTGCCGTTAGGTCCGGGTTCGAATCCTGGAGGCGGAGCCGAGGGGTGATCCGAGTTTTCGGCGTTCGGTTTGAGACTTTTCGCGGCTGGGGGAGCTTGGTGCCGTGAAAACCGGATTGAGCACCCCGGGGACGAACTGCGAGACGTCGAATGCGACTGCACCCCTTGGCCCAAGGTGCTCTGTGCCAACGACAGCACCCCCTGCCCGACAAACGGGCAGGGGGTACCGCGGCCGGGGCGGCCGTCAGGAGGGCCGATGTTCAGTTCGGAGCGAGCAGTGCGCTACGCGATGAGTCTGAGTTGCTCTATCTCTGCAAGTCGGTTGAACGGGTTGCGACGATCGTGCTCTTCGACCGTGAGGCTTTCGAGGCCGGGCTCGAAGAGCGCGGCGCTCGAGCGGTTCATGCGGTTCATCCCACGGAGAGCGAGGCGGGCCTTGAGCCAGTCGATGATGCGGGAGATGTTGGCGCTCGCTGCTGCCATGGCGCCGGCCATCTCGACGATCCAGGGGCCACGCATGCGTCGCTTCATCGGAACCCCGAGCGCCTCGCGGTCCGCGTCCTTGAGACACGAATTGCCGTTCTCGACGTTGTTACGCTTGCCGAACCAGGCGCGCCACACATCGGACTTGTACTCGTACTCCTGACCGTACTTGAGGTGGTTCTGGTTCTTGTCGCCGTTCTTGTCGCTGAGAACCCCAGGGACTTTCACGGTCTTGCCCGGGATGACAACGTCGATCCAGGTGTCGGACTCTGCGTCGTAGACCTTCGGGTCGGTGAACTCCGGGTAGGAGTACTGGCGCGCGCCGGTGGCGTCGTAACCGCTACGGGGGATGAGCCGGTAGCGGGAGCGCTCCTTGCGGCGCTGACGGAGAAGCGCATGGGCTTCGTCTCGAAGTATGGAACGCTCGGCCTCGGGCTTGCTCGTGATGGTCTTGAGGTAGTCGAGGTAGGTCTTCTCGGCGTCGATGAGGGCGGCTGGCATGAACCGCAGGTGCCAGCTACCCGTGACCATGACCAGGTTGTGCCGGCCATCGGCGCTTGCGTAGAACGCTTGCTGACCGAGCTCTTCTTCCTCGTTCTTGTAGTCCATGACGACCTTGACGCCTGCTTGCGCGAGAGGGCGCTGCAAGTCCTCGGGCTTCGCTCCTGGGAAGTAGGCGCGGTCGCCGACAACGGTCTTGATGGGGTGACCGCGTTCGACGGCAGACTGGTAGAGGAACAAGCCGTGCCCTGTGAGAGCGCCAGGCTTGTGACCGCTGGTCGAGAGAAAGAGCAGGGGATAGCTCGCCTCAGTCTCGTTCGGGTCGCGGGTCATGACCGCGTACTCGAGCTCCCATCCGAACGCGTACTTATCGCCACCGTCATGGTCAGGGTCGTGGCTGCCCTGGCGGCCGTACCAACCGCAGTCGTAGTTCGTGGAGACCTTGTCGCCCGGCTTGATGTTTTTGGCACTCTTCTGCTTGCCCGAGACTTCCGCGAATGTGGCATCGATGGCAATCGCGCCCTTGAATCGCCGGCGAACTTCACGGTTGAGGAACTGGACAGATCCTTCGATCAGCTGGTTCGTGAGTTCGAGCATGCGGGCTGCGCGCTTCGCCATCTCCACCGGGTCGCGCAGCTCCGCAATGGCCGCCGCGCGTTCTGCGTCGGTCATAGTGTTGCGGCGAGGGCCGGGGTGTCGGTCGATGAGCTTCCGGAGCCGCTTGATTGCCTCCCAGATGCGGCGGTAGAGGGTGTCCTGGTGTGGGGTGAACTTCAGGATGCCGATTGCTTCACGCTGTGACGTCGTCAGGGACATCGCGACTTCCGTCATCTGCTGGATGCTGACGCTCCGCCGAGCTCGCATCGTGATGAACATCAGCATGAGCACGGAGGTCTCCGACATCAACGCCTTCCGGCCTCGGTCGGATGTCCGGTCTTCCGCTTTCCAGCGCTCGATGCGCGCTCGAATGCACGCTCTGTCGAACAGGCGGACGGTCTCGAACGTCGCCAGCTCAAGGGGGAAGGCCTGACCGATGCGGATGTATGTCGACATCTTCATGCCGAAGTCGTCCTGCATCCACCGTTCGGCGTCGTCGAAGTCGTGATGCTTCGGCTTCGGCGCGGTCATCGTGCGACCTCCGCACGGAGCTGACGACGGTAGGAAGCAGTGTCGGGCGCGGGAACGTGGGCGACGAGCTGGTCGAGGTGCTCGAACTTCGTGACACCGGCGGCGGTCATCAGGGCACGCATGTTGGTGCCGGCGATGAGGTGGGTGATGAGCCACGTGTTCCGCATGCGGGTGGTGACGGGGTCTGGCTCGTTGCCACGATCGGTGTCGTAGAGAAACGTGGTGAGCGTGCTGATGCCGTGCTTGACGCGCTTCGGGGATCCGAACACCCAGTGCTCCGGCTCGACCTCGGCGATGGAGTTGAGCAGGAGCGTTTCGAAGCGGGCCAGGAGCGGAACGGTCCGGGCTCCCGGGTTGACAGTGACGAGGACACCGCCGGCGTCAGCGAGGATGTCGCGGCGGCGGGTCTGGAGGAGCTCGTTCGCTTTGAGCCCCGCTCCAGTGCAGAGTGCGAGGACGACGCCGGCGCTGCGGCGCCGCGCCGCGGTCGACTGGCCCGTCGCCCAGCTCTCGAGGAGGTGCAGGTCTAGGTCGTCGTAGGGTGCTGCGGTGTTCTGCGGAGTCGTCGGTGCGAACTTCAGCGGCACCTCGCCGACGAGGACCTCGGACATGCGCATCAGAGAGGACCGGTATGTGCGACGCGTGGTGTCCGACCAGGTGACGTCGGTGCGGGTGATGTAGCGCCGGATGATGACGGGGTGGAACACGACGGCGGTCTTCGCCGGGTATCCGTTGACGTTAACGACCCAGTCGACGAACGGTGCCGCAATGACGATGAGTCGGTCGGCGGGCTGAGCAATGGACGCTGCCGCCTCGGCGACTGCGCTGACCACGAATTCCCGGACAACGTCCCATCGGTCCTCCGCGAACGTCGGAACGTACTTCACCGGTGTTCCTCCGCGCGTGAGGAACGACAGGAGGGCGCGCAGCATCGCGGTGATGTACTGACGCGGTGACCGGGGGATCTGGCTAGGCATGCCCGGCCTATGCAGGCGAAGTGGGATGAGCTGTGGGAACGCGTCCCAGATTTTGATCTCGCTGCCGTCCGATCCGCATGCCCGCGCGGATCTGCCGGGGTTGCCGCGCATGCGAACGGTCGCGTCACCCCGGGCGTGTCGCCGCTTGCCAGCGCATGCGGCGTCAGCGTCGGCGTCGTACGCGTGACGCTGGCCATGTGCATGCGATCCGGGCGGCTCTCTGCTTCGGGGACTCAGAAAACGTAGTGATCTTCGCGGCCGGATTGGTCCTGTTTGCGGACCCCGCTCGTCTGCGACCCGCGCGTCCTCCAAGATCACGCCCGTTCCGCGCATACCCCCTCCGAGGCCGACCGCCGGCCTCGGAGAGGACCACATGCCCACCCCGACCACGGCGCTCGCAGCGCTCCACGGCGAGTATGCCGACCACGCAGCGCAGCCAGCCCTGACGCTCACCCTCGACCAGCGGCGCGGCGTTGCGTTCTACCTGGCCGACACCGATGACGCCGTCGAGGTCGAACCTTTCGTGCGACGCTGGATCGACCGAGTGCACGACCTTGACGACTTCGTCGGCAGGCGCGGACGGATGCCCCGCGCCGACTCGACCCGTCCGCGCCCTGCCACCGCCGAGCAGAGCCTCGTCGACGCCCTCACCTACTTCCGGCAGGTCGGCGCTGCGGGTGGCTACTGCTCGTACCAGGTTCGACGACTTGAAGCGGTGCCGGGGTTCGCCTGGAACCCCCGGGACGCGCAGTGGTCCGCGATGCTCGCCGCGCACCAGCAGTTCTGGGCTGATCATCAGCGACCGCCGCGTCGTCGCGCGGCCGACCAGACGGAGGTGACGATCGGACGGTGGGTCGCCCAGCAACGAGCCCAGCACGCCCGCGGCCGCCTGCTGCCGGAACGCGAGCAGCAGCTCCGGGCGGCTCGGTTCCGTGTCCTCTGAAGGCGTTACCGAACTTCGCGGGCCTCGGCGAGGATCCGTCGACGGTGCTCGGAAGCGTTCATCGTCGGAATGTGCCGGAGGGACGTGACCAAGTGCTCGGGCTTGCGCAGTCCGCCGGCAGCCATGAGTTCGGCGGCGTGCGTGCCGGCAGCAAGGTGCGTGGTGATCCAGGTAGCGCGCATTCGCGTCGGGACTGGCTTCGGTTCGTTGCCGAAGTCGGTGTGGTTGATGAACGGTGTGACGAAGTTGTAGGTCGTTTTCTTGTTCGACCCGCCGAGTACCCATGCGTTGTCCGGCACGTCCGTGAGGGAGTCGATGAGGAGCTGCTCCCATCGTTCGAGCACGGGCACCAACCTCGGCGTTCCGCCCTGTACGTTGACGAGCGCTCCGTCACGGTCAACGTGCACGTCGCTGCGTCGAAGGTGCTGCATCTCCCACGGGTCCAGCCCAGCACCTGCACCTAGGGCAAGGACCGCGCCAGCACCTCGACGTCGCAGTGCCGTTGACTGCCCCCGCGCCCAGGACTCGAGCAGGTTCAGTTCGAGGTCGGTGTACGGGGCTGTGACGGACTGCCCGTTCAACGGCGCAAACTCGATCGGACCTTCGTGGGGGAGGACGACCTCCGAGATCCGGAGCAGGAAGGACCGGTAATCGCGGCGTGTCTTGTCCTTGAGGTTGAGGTCGTCGCGGGAGATGTACCGGCGGATCAGCACCGGGTGGAACACGTTGGCGACCTTCTGCATCCCGTTGACGTGCACGACCCAGTCGACGTATGGAGTCACCGCGACCATGAGCCGTTCAGCAAGGTACGCGCACGCGGGCGCGACGAGTGCGACAGCGTCCAGTACGAACGGCTCGATGCTGGCCCACCTGTCGGCGGGAACCGACTGGCTCCGATACTTCCGCATCGCGTGAAGGGGCTCCGGGCGAAGCTGCGCGACAAGAGTCCCCTTGTCTGCGTTCGAGCTTCTGGCCCCGAGCGTTGAGTCCCCGAGGCTGAGCGGCTCGCGTTCCCAACATTGGATGTGCGAGCAGTGCTCGACGGGACCTTGACGTGGGAACGGACGACCGAAGGCGGCGCCCATCGGTCGCCCCAGGGCGGTCGCGGACGCGACAGACTCCTGGTTCGGCATGACAAGGTGCTCGGTTGAACTCGGTGAGCGGAGCGCCGCTCGAACGGCGGCAGGGAGCGAAGGCATGCCACGGCTATGCCTGACGGCCTCACCCTGACGTAAGGAACGCCGAGAAGAAGATCGACCAGGTCTCGAGGGACGGGTGCTCGGCGCCTTTCCCGGCTGGTTCGGGCGTGCCGGCATAGCTCCAGGACTACGACTCCTGGAGGGCCCCTTGGACTACCGCACCGCCACCCGTGAAGAACGAGCCGCCGAGTTCATCGACTTCGCGACGAAGCTGCACAAAGGCCGATACGACTACGCGCACGTCGAACGCAGCTACGTCAACGGCGATACCAAGGTCACCATCATCTGCCCCGACCACGGGCCCTTCGAGCAAACCCCGCGCGAGCACCGCCGAGTCCGCGAAACGCCCTGGGGCCCGCAGCGTGGCCAGGGATGCCGGGACTGCAAGGGCTTCCGCAACGCCAACCAGGAGTTGCGCACGCAGCGTTTCATCCAATGTGCAACCAACCGGCACGGCGACAAGTACGACTACGCGAAGGTCGTCTTCATCGACCAGAAGACTTACGTCACGGTGATCTGCCCGCTCCATGGGGACTTCCAGGAACGCCCCGACAATCATGTGGCGGAGGGCTCGGTCGGCTGCAAAGACTGCCATCGCCTTGCCCGAAGGGCAGGCCGTTCGAAGACGAAGCGGAAGTAGGTCAACGGCGTGCATCCGACTTGTTGCACCACTGACGCGCTAGTCCGTTCTCGGCCGGAGCCACTTCCACCTTGAGTGAGCACGGGAGCTTCGTGGAGCTCAACACCATCACGGTGGCGTTCCACGGGATGTTCTCGCGGTTCGCCGCTACCTCGTTACTCGATCGTGTTGTCGGTCGAGTCCAGATCGTGTCTCCCTGCACCAGATCATGTCGTTTCTTGCCCCGGCGACGAGCTTCGTGACAGTGTTTAATACTCCAGCCGCGATGGTCTTGATTGTCGTCCGCCGAGCAACCGTGATTGTTCGCGGAAACGGTCGCCTGCTCACCGAGGATGTCGCGAGGACCGTTCGGCGACAGGCTCTGCGCGCAACCGCCTCGTTTGAGGGTGGGACTTTCGTCGGCGTCCTCCCCAGTTGGTCTGCCCGCCTAGGGGTCGGTCTGATCGGCGGAGGCCGTTCGTCTCGGCGGAGGGGACCGAGTCGTTCGAGGATCGGAAGTAGCAGCCGAACTGAAGCGTCGGCGAGACCGACGTTGACGGGCCGATGATGATGCGTCAAGGGTCCGAGCGTCGGGCAGCGTGCGACGTGCCGCGGGGCGAGGTCACCGCCGATGCCGCAGCTATGTGGTTGCGCCCTCTACGACCCTGATGTCGAGGTGGAGATCCGATTCCTGCATCGGCTCGCCCGTCAGCGCGGCTAGGAACCCGGCGACCGTGAGGTGGGCGGCCTCGGATGCTGGGTAGTCGATCGTCGTCAGGCGGGGCACGATGACTTGCGAGATCGGCGTGTTATCCATGCCGATCAGAGCGATATCCTGCGGAACCTGGCGGCCCCGAGTGGTTGCCGCCGACAGAAGTGCGGTCGCAACGTCATCGTTGTAACAGGCGATCCCGACGGGAGCCGACGGGAGAGCGTCCAGGGCGACCAACGCCTCATCTCGGTCCACGCCGAGGCGCACGATCGTCGGTTCAGGCAAGCCCTGGTCTCGACACTCGTCGCGAATCCCCGACTCGCGCTCGTCGCCGAAGACGTCCTGGCGTGCGTCGCGGAGGCGGGCGAAGGCGATGGTGCGATGCCCTCTCTCGACAAGGTGACGCACCTGAAGCCTGCCGATCTCTTGATTGGCTCCGCTGTCCGTGTTGATCGGGGAAGATGCGATGAACTGTACCCCTCGCGAACGCATGATCTCCTGCTCCTTGGCGGAGAAGGGCATGAAGGACAGGACGCCGCGGGGGTTCGCATGTGGCTGGGAACGCTTTGTGGCGTGATTCCGACAATGCTGTGTGGCCTAGCTTGCCCTGTCGGCGTGGCCGGTCGGGTCAGGGCTGGCTGTGCTTGGCGTTTGCCTGGTCGTGGGTATCGGGGTGGTCACTCATCATGCGGAGCATGGGCCATGAGCCGCTGCGGGTGAAGACGACGAGCAGGAACGCCGCGACGAGCAGGAACACGATGTTGAGCCAGGTGGTGTAGTTCCAGCTGATCGAGGTCGTCACGATGGTGAGGTGCCGGTTCGTGGGGATAAGGTGCAGCGGGGTGAAGAGCAGTTCGACGGCGTAGCCGGCGAGGACCATGGCGCCGTAGAAGATCCCGGTGATGCGGAGGGCTGCTTTCCAGCCGTAGTACTTCCGGTAGATGATGATGATCGGGATGATGATCAGGTCGGCGAAGATGAAGCTGATCACACCGCCGAAGCTGATCCCACCGTTCCAGAGGACCGCTGCGAGGGGGACGTTGCCGACGGAGCAGACGAAGCTCACCATCGCCAGGATCGGTCCGATGAGCGGGTCGATCAGGAACGCGAGCGTCGGGTGTCCCTCGAGGAACAGTGCTTGCAGCCACGCCTTCGGGACCCAGGCGTCGAAGGCGCCGGCGATGAGTAGGCCGATGACGATGTCGCGGATGACGGATGCCCAGTCCATGACGAAGTACTGCGACACGCTCGTGAGCCCGGGCCTCGAGAACAGTCGCCGCCAGAAGCCCTGGTCGCCCTGCACGGACATGTCCATGGCTGCGTGGCCCTCCATCGCGCCGGCGAGGCCCTTGTCGGCCTGTTCGCGGGCGGCGTCGACGATCTTCCCGCGCATCCAGAGCCGGAACCCGAGGGCGATGAGGATGATCATCAGCGGTCCGCCGACGAACTCCGCTGCGGTGAACTGCCAGCCCATGACGAACGCGAGGATCAGACCGAGCTCGACGACGAGGTTCGTGGAGGCGACCTCGAACGCCATGGCCGACGACAGGCTCGCGCCCTTGCGGAAGAGCGCCCGTGCGAGGGCGACGGCGGCGTAGGAGCAGGACGAGGACAGTGCGCCCAGGCCGGTTGCGACGCTGATCGCTCGGGGGGAGTCGTCGCGCATGAGCTTGGTGATCTGGTCGGTGCGGACGACGGCTTGGATGATGCCGGAGAGGGTGAAGCCGAGGATGAGGGGCCAGAGGATCTCCCACCCCATCGAGCCGGCTGCTACTAGGGCGTCACCGACTGCGTTGATCACGAACATATACACCTGCTTCTTCACGTCGCGGGCATATTCTGCCGCGACAGGGTGGTCACGAACGGGGAAGAACCGGTCACTTGGACGCGAGCATGTCCTTCATCTGCGTGATCTGCTCGGTCTGGCTCGACACGATTGACTTCGCCATCGCGACCGCGTCGGTGTTCTTGCCCTTGTCGACTTCGCTCCTGGCCATATCGACGGCGCCCTCGTGGTGCTGGACCATCTGCTGCAGGAACAGCTTCCCGGCGTCCTTCGCGGATGCCTGGTCAAGGTCGGTCATGTCGGAATCGGACATCATCCCGGACATGGAGTGCCCCGACCCAGGGTGCTCCGACTCCGTGGGCTCACCCCAGCCCTGCAGCCAGCTGGTGAGCTGAGTGATCTCCGGACCCTGCTCGGCCTTGATCTGCTTCGCCAGGGTGGCGACGTTGGGGTCAACACCGTCGCCCTTGGCGAGGAGCACGTCGCTCATCTCGACGGCCTGCTCGTGGTGCGGCAGCATCATCTGCGCGAACATCACGTCCTGGTCGTTGTGCGCCGACGCGGCCGATCTCGACGAGGCGGACGAGCCCGCGTCGGAGCTGCTGTTGTTGGTGGAGCAGCTCGCGAGGGTCAGGCCGAGGGTGAGCGAGGCGGCGATCGCGAGGATGCGCGTGGTCGTGGTGGTGTGCATGGAAGGTCCGTTCCCGTGTATGCGTCAATTGGTCCGGGCAGGCGGATGCCTCCCGGTTCTGGGCATGCGGGAGCCGCCCTGCGGCGGTGTGGTCCCGCAGGGGGAGGATCAGATGCGGATGATCTGCAGTGCCGTCAGTGACGGTGGTTTCGGTGCTGCGATGTGGCGCGGCAGCCGGTCAGCCAGCGCAAGCAGTCGCGACAGCAGCGCGAGGACGCCGCCGGTCCGTGCGCGCACTAGCGCCCATGCGAACAGGGCGATCGTCAGCGCGCACGCCATCCCCATCAGCGAGCACATCAGCGCGCACAGGCCGCTGTCACAGCCGGCGTCGGTGAGGACCGTCAGCACCGCGGCCGCGGGAGCGGCATGCTCCCCGTGGCGGTTTGCGACGGCATGGACGTGCTCGGTGGTGGCGGCGGGAGCTGCCATCGGGTGCTCGTGGCCGGCCATCGTGTGCATCAGGACCGTGAACCCGACCAGCAGCAGCAGCGCCAACGTCGCTACGGCCTGCAACAGCAGCCGGCGACGCGGGGAGGCGGTGGTGGTGAGCATCAGTCTTTCGATCAGGTCGGTGAGTGTCGGAGTGTCGAGCTGCAGCGTTGAGCACGTCACAGTGCAAGGTAGATTTAATGGCACTGTACCCCCTGGGGGTATGTGCTGTCTGTGGCGGCTGGGTGATTGATCAGCACAGGGGTATGCGTCGCGTGGCCGTACCGTTCAGAGGCCGTACCCCTTCCGCAGAAGCCGGAGGGACTTTCCTGTCGTGGTGCGTGGTGGTGGGTGCATACTGGTGGTGTCTTCGGACCCGGTAGTGGGGCTTGCCGGACCCAACCTCGACACCTGTCGACAACAGTCCCTATCTCAGCACGGCGCGCGTCAGCGTGCCCGAGATAGGGAGAAGACATGGTCGAGGCAGACTCCGCCCGCACGATCGTTGCCGGCGTACAGTCCGGGCAGGTAGAGAGCGTTGTCGGCGTTGCCACGCTGATCGCGAAGCATTTCGGTGCGTCGGTAGTGTGTGTTGCGGTGGATCCGGCGCTGCTGAACGCAGGAACTCGTCGGGACGGTTCGGAGATCATCGAACCGATCGATCCGGACACGGCGGACACCGAACCGCAGCAGCTGCCCGACCGCGACGTCGCCGTCATCCACGATCTCGCTGCAGCACGGTCGGTCCGGGTGGAGATCCTCACTCGGGTTGGAGATCCAAGCCGGGCGTTGGCGGCGGTGGCGGAGCAACGTGACGCGGTAATGATCGTCGTCGGGTCGCAGACGGGCCGACGCCGGGTTGCGGAGTTCTTGAACGGTTCCGTCGCCGCCCGCCTGACGCACCAGCAGCACCGTCCCGTCGTGGTCGTCCCACACGCTCCGGTCGGGTTCGAGAGCGCCCTGCCGTGGGATGCGTCGTGACGGGCCGGCTGGTGCTGCTGCGCCACGGGGAAAGCACCGCGAACCGGGCCGGCACCTTCACCGGCCTCCGCGACGAACCGTTGACCGTCGAGGGTGTCCAGCAAGCCGTGACCGCGGGGCGGCTCCTGCAGGCAGCAGGCATCTTGCCGGACCAGGTGCTCACGTCGACGCTGCAACGCACCGTGCACACTGCGGAACTGGTCCTCGACACCCTCGGCATCGCCATCCCGACGGAGAAGGTCTGGCAGCTCAACGAACGCAACTACGGCGCACTCACCGGGATGACCAAGACCGATGCCCGCCGAACGCTCGGCGACGACGAATACACCCGAATCCGCAGGTCCCGGAACGGCGCACCACCGGCGATGTCCCTGCAAGTGTGGACGGCGCTGCGGTCAAGTTCCGCGCTGCGCGACCTGTCAGACGCTGCCCTCCGACGCACCGAGGCCCTCTCCGATGTCATCGATCGGGTCCGACCCGTGCTGCAGGACCGACTTCTACCGATGGTGCGGTCGGGTCGGAGCGTCCTCGTCGTCGCGCACGGCAACTCGCTCCGCGCCATGTGCGCGTGCATCGACGACCTCACGGAGCCGGAACTGCACGCACTGAACCTGCCCACGGGGCAGCCGCTGCAGTATGAGCTTACGCCGACGGGTGCTCTCGTCCCGCGTGGTGGGGCGTTCCTGGATCCGGTAGCAGCGCACCACGCCGCGGCGCTGGTCGCGGCAGAAGGCGGAACATGACCACCCGAACGGACACCCCGATGCCCGATGATCAGCTCCCCTCCGACCCGGATGTGGACGTCTCCGACCCCGCAACGGCCATGCGGCCCGTGCACCTGCGGTGGCGGTACGTCGGCCTCGTCGCGGTCGGTGGCACGGTCGGCACACTCCTGCGCGACGTGATCAGTGCGCTGCTCCCAGCAGACGGCGGGGTGAGCTGGTCGATCTTCTGGATCAACATCAGCGGAGCGCTGCTGCTCGGGGTGCTCCTGGAAGCGTTGGCGCATCGCGGTCCCGACGCGGGCCGCCGCCGTGTCCTGCGTCTGCTGCTCGGCACGGGAGTGCTCGGCGGCTTCACCACCTACAGCACCCTCGCTGAGTCCACCGCCGCACTGTTCCTCACCGGCCACGGTCTCGCCGGCACCGGGTACGCGCTACTGACCGTCATAGCCGGTGCGATCGCGACCGCGGTCGGACTGGTGGTCGCCGGCTGGTTCCGCCCCCGGACGGTGTCCGCATGAACGCCGGCATCCTCCTCGCGGTCGCGGCCGGTGGCGGCGTGGGCGCTGCCGGCCGGTTCCTCCTCGACGGGCTGATCAACACCGGCCGGGAGTTCCGGCTCCCCGTCGGCACGTTGACGATCAACATCACCGGGTCGCTGCTGCTCGGGCTCATCGTCGGCGCCGCCAGTCACCTCGGCGCAGCCCCCGTGGCGGTGCTCGGCACCGGGGTGATGGGCGGCTACACCACGTTCAGTACCGCCAACTTCGAAACGGTCCGCCTCGCCCGCAGCGGCCGGATCACCGCCGCAGCCGTCAACGGTCTCGGGATGCTCGTCCTCTCGGTCGCGGCAGCCATCGCCGGCATCCTCCTTGGCGGTCTGCTGTGACCGCCACCCCACATCCTGGAACGGGCCTTCCCATGCTGTTCGACGTCACGATCGAGGTTCCCCGCGGCAGCGGCAACAAGTACGAAGTCGACCACACCACCGGCCGGATCCGGCTCGACCGGGCCGTGTTCACCAGCATGGTGTTCCCCCAGGACTACGGCTCCATCGATGACACGCTCGGCGATGACGGCGACCCCCTCGACGCGCTCGTGCTGCTGCCCCGACCGACGTTCCCGGGCGTCGTCATCACGGTCCGGCCGATCGGGATGCTCCGCATGGTCGACGAGAACGGCGGCGACGACAAGATCCTCGCCGTCCCCGCCGGCGACGACCGGTTCGAAGACCTGCAGGACATCAGCGACGTCCCGGAGCACACCCTCATCGAGATCGAGCACTTCTTCTCCCACTACAAGGAGATCGAACACGGCAAGCACGTCACCACCAACGGGTGGGCCAACCGTCCTGCTGCCGAAGCCGTCATCCGCACCGCACAGGAAGCCCACACCCGACACCCGTGATCCACGGGCCCCTTGACCGCCGCGGGGAGGCACTGGCGCTGAGTGATCGCCAGCAGGTCGTCCCCTCCGCCTCCCCGCGGCTTTCCCTTCCATCCGCACGACCACGACGCATGACCCGACCAGAAGGAGCGTCACCATGAACGACTACATCAGCGGCATCCACCACCACGGAGCCCACCAGGGCGAGTACGTCACCCACCGCGACCACCCCGTCACCATCGACGCCGTCCACGGCACCCGCATCCTCGACTCCCGCGGCTACCCGACCGTCCGCGTCCTGCTCGAACTCGACGACGGCCGCACCGTCACCGGCGACGCCCCCGCGGGCGCATCCACCGGCGCCCACGAAGCCGTCGAGCTCCGCGACGGCGGAACAGCGTTCGGTGGCCGCGACATCACCCAGGCGCTCCACCTGATCAACACCGACATCGCGGGCCTGCTCACCGGCCGGTCCTGGTCCGCGATCGGACAGGTCGACGCCGCCCTCGCCGAACTCGACGGCACCACCGGGTACCGCCGGCTCGGCGCGAACAGCGTCGTCGCAACCTCCATCGCCGCCTCCCGGGCCCTCGCACACGCCGCGGACCTCCCACTCTGGCAGTGGATCGCCGAGATCACCGGCTCGACGCCGCGGATGCCGGTCCCGCACTTCAACGTCCTCAACGGCGGCGCGCACGCAGCGAACAAGCTGGACTTCCAGGAGTTCATGATCGCCCCCGTCAACGCCTCAACGATGGCCGACGCTGTCCGCATCGGCGCGGACGTCTACCACGCCCTCGCGGGCCTGGTACGGGACCGGTTCGGTAGCCTCGGCCTCGGCGACGAGGGCGGCTTCGCACCATCGATCGCTGCACCCGAGGAAGCGCTCGACCTGCTGGTCACCGCGATCCGCGCCGCAGGCTACGAGCCGGGCGTCGACCAGGTGGCGATCGCCCTCGATCCGGCCGCGAACGAGTTCTCCCTCGGAGACGGCTCGTACCGGATGCTCGACGACAGCCTCGACCGGGACGGGCTGGTCGACTACTACCGGCAGCTCATCGACACGTACCCGATCCGCAGCATCGAAGACGGGTTCGCTGAGGACGACCATGAGGGGTTCCGCCGCATGCAAGCGGCGCTCGGTGACCGGATCCAGACCGTCGGCGACGACCTCTACGTCACCGACCCCCAGCGCATCCGCGACGGCGGCGAGCAACACCTGACGAACGCGGCACTGATCAAGCCGAACCAGATCGGTACGGTCTCCCAGACCCTCGGTGCGATCGCCACCGCCACCAGCATCGGGATGGCCAGCATGGTCTCCCACCGTTCCGGGGAGACCACGGACACGTTCATCGCCGACCTCGTCGTCGGAACCGGTACTGGGCAGATCAAGTCGGGCGCACCCGCCCGCGGGGAACGGGTCGCAAAGTACAACCGGCTCACCGAAATCGCCGAGCAGCACCCGGGACTGCCCTACGGCTTGATCGGGCAGCGGTGAGCGACAATGCAGCGCATCGTGAAATGGTCTCCAGTGGAGACGCATCAGTACGGGTGGGACCGAAGCGCACCAGCAGATGACTGGATGGCATCCGATGTTGACGCGCACCATGTGGAGTGGTTCGACGTAGACGTGAACCATCTTGTGCAGGTCCCGGCGCTGCAGCAGGCGCTCACGCGCGATGGTCAGATCGGTACGATCCGGGAGATGACGCACGAGATGCGTGATGGGCAACGCATCTTCATCTTTCTCGTCGACTTTGGCAGACAGGGCGGTGACCAATAGTCGGCATGCTCCCGGCGATCCGGCGGACCGAATCAACGATGCTCAGGCGGGCGGTCCTGCCCGAGGGCAAGGGGACGCGCGCCTTGGCCGGACACACCTTCTTTTCTTCCCGATCTGGGTACGCCTGCAACCTGAGCGCGTGGCGGCCGCCGGTGGAAGGAGCGAGTTGATCAATTCCGATGAAGCCGTCCGCACTCTCGTCGGCGTGGTCACTCTCGTCGGTGTTACGGCGGCGGTGTTGCTGGCAGTGCGCGCACCCTCACCGTGGGCTCCAGCATTCGCAGTTGGGCGGGGGGTGTTGCAGTTGGCTGCGATCAGCGTGCTGCTGACAGGGATCATCCGCTCGCCGGCGCTGATCACCATCGCGCTCTTGGTGATGTTCACGGTCGCGGCCATTACCTCAGCTCGACGGCTCGGCACGCTCCGCGCTCGCATTGTCCCAGTCGCGACGTGCATGGCTGCAGGAATCATGGTCGCCGGCGTACTCGTCTTCGGAACCGGGGCCATCGCGCTCACCCCGCGATACGTTCTCGCGATCGGAGGCATCGTGATCGGGAACACAATGACGATCTCGACCTTATCCGGAAGGCGATTCGTCGAACTCGTCGATGACCGATGGGACGAAGTCGAAGGGTGGCTCGCCCTTGGAGCGCAGCCACGGCAGGCCACCGTCGACCAGGTCCGCCGAGCGATCGGCGCAGCATTGGTGCCAACAGTGGACCAGACGAAAACGACCGGGCTGGTCACGCTTCCCGGAGCGTTCGTCGGCGCGGTCTTCGGTGGGGTTTCGCCCATCGAGGCCGGACGATTCCAGATCGTCGTCCTCGCCGTCATCATCGGCGCTGGCAGCATCGTGGCCACCGCACTCACCGCCTGGCTCGCTCCCGTTGCAACCCGCCCCACGCGACCACGCTGACACCCGGAAATCCCGCGCGGCACCGGCAGCCGGCACAGAGGAAACTCAGTCCGCCGCCGCCCCTTCCTCCCGACGCAGGTTCGCTCGAGTGAACCCCGGCCCGGTTCCGCCGAGCTGACACCACGACACGGACCAGTGCACCGTGCCGACCAGTGCACCGTGCCGATGATGCTCGGTGGCATGGAAGTCGCCCGCTGCGCGTCGCAACCGCCGCCGCACACAACACGCCGTTGTGTGGTCACAACCGAATCTCCGTTGCCGACCGCCCGAGCGGCGAGGAAGATCGGCAGGAACGCTTCCACGAACAGGAGAGCCATGCTGATGCGCCCCAATCAACGTTCGGGTGGACCGCTCAACGGAACGGCTCGCAGCCGGTGTTACGTCGCGACGGATGCATTCGACATGCACGACCAGGCAGTCGCCGACGTCGTCACCGAAGCTGAGCAGGTGGTGCAGTCACATGCCACGACCCGGGTGCGTCACCGCCAGCCTGCTAGCGCTGCTGGGCTCATGCCAGCCCCAGTGCGTGCCTGATCGCTGCCGTCCTATTCGTGTGACCCCAGCGAGCCGGCAGAATTCGCCCAACCAGTCTCTGCACTGCATGTCGAAAGGCAGCTCATGACCGCCACAACCCCGCGCACCACCGACACCGGGGTGCCCGTGTTCGATGCGCCCCGGACCGGCGCAAAAGGAAACATCATTGTCCGGTGGATCACCTCCACCGACCACAAAGTCATCGGCTACCTATACATGATGACCTCATTCATGTTCTTCCTCCTCGCCGGCGTCATGGCCCTCGTGATCCGCGCGCAACTGTTCGAACCGGGCCTCCAAATCGTGGCGACAAAGGAGCAGTACAACCAACTGTTCACCATGCACGGCACGATCATGCTGCTGCTGTTCGCGACACCGTTGTTCTCGGGTTTTGCGAACGCGATCATGCCGCTGCACCTCGGCGCGCCGGATGTCGCGTTTCCCCGACTGAACGCCTTTTCGTACTGGATCTACCTGTTCGGCGGCCTCATCACTGTGGGCGGTTTCCTGACTCCGCAGGGTGCAGCATCGTTCGGGTGGACCGCGTACGCGCCACTGTCGGACACGACCTTCACGCCAGGCCTCGGTGGCACCCTGTGGGTGTTCGGGCTCATCCTCGTCGGATTCGCATCAATCCTCGGGTCGGTCAACTTCATCACCACCATCATCTGCATGCGTGCCCCCGGCATGACGATGTTCCGCATGTCGATCTTCTCCTGGACCGTCCTGGTAACTGCGCTGCTGGTACTGATCGCGTTCCCGGTATTGGCCGCTGCCCTCTTCGGCCTCGGCCTCGACCGTGTCTTCGACGCGCAGATCTTCAATCCCGCCAACGGTGGAGCGCTGCTGTGGCAGCACATGTTCTGGTTCTTCGGGCACCCCGAGGTGTACATCATCGCGTTGCCGTTCTTCGGCATCATCTCCGAGATCATGCCCGTGTTCAGCCGAAAGCCGATTTTCGGCTACAAGACACTGATTTACGCCACCATCTCTATCGGAGCCTTGTCGGTGACCGTGTGGGCACACCACATGTACGTCACCGGCAGCGTCCTGCTGCCGTTCTTCTCACTGATGACGATGCTGATCGCAGTCCCGACCGGGGTGAAGATCTTCAACTGGATCGGCACCATGTGGCGCGGCTCGGTGACATTCGAAACACCGATGCTCTGGGCTGTCGGGTTTCTCATTACCTTCACCTTTGGTGGCCTTACCGGCGTGATCCTGTCGTCTCCGCCGTTGGACTTCCACCTCTCCGACAGCTACTTCGTCGTCGCCCACTTCCACTACGTCGTGTTCGGCACCGTCGTGTTTGCAATGTTCGGCGGTTTCTACTTCTGGTGGCCGAAGTGGACCGGGAAGATGCTCAACGAACGGCTCGGCAAGATCCACTTCTGGTTACTGTTCCTCGGGTTCCACACCACGTTCCTCGTGCAGCACTGGCTCGGCGTGATCGGCATGCCCCGCCGTTACGCGACCTACTTGCCGCAGGACGGGTTCACCTGGCTGAACCAGGTCTCCACGATCGGGTCGATACTGCTCGGGATCTCATTCCTGCCATTCCTGTTCAATATCTACATCACGGCTCGGAAGGCACCCAAGGTGCAGGTCAATGACCCATGGGGGTACGGTCGCTCCCTCGAGTGGGCAACCCAGTGTCCGGTACCGCGACACAACTTCACCTCGATCCCCAGGATCCGGTCGGAGTCCCCGGCGTTCGACCTGAATCACCCTGAGGCTGGCATCCCGATCGGGCGCGGCCCATTCACAGATGCTCCGGATGGCCCCGTGGTGCATGGCAATTCTGTCAAGCAGGTTGGCGACGAGAACGGGCAGACGTTCTGATGCAACGGACGAGTCGGTCTCGCAGACGATTCAGTGCCAACGACGCGGAACGTGATCGGAGCGTGTCGCGGATGTCGATGAGCATGCGGGAAGCTGCGCAGATCTCGGCCAATGCCCGCAACGGACTGTTGGACCTGTCCGATCCGACGATCCGCCGTCTGGTCGGCGATGCGCACCAGATCACCGTCCGGGCGAGCGTGTGGGGCGACGCACCAGATGGGCAACCCCGCCGGCAGAAGCGGCTGCTGCTCACCGGCGTCTCCCTCGTCGTCTTGATCGCTGCCGCAGCACTGTTCGTTCCGCTGCTGCATGCCGTTTGATCCGTCCCCGACACCCGCCGCCACATAAGGGAGCACCAATGACCCCCCACACCATCGCCAGCGTGTACCGCGACGTGGTGCATCAGTGGAGCACGCAGTACGCCGGCCGGCGATCGATCATCGCGGTCGATGGTGATTCCGTCGACGCCGTGCACGCGGTTGCGACGGCGCTCGGTGACGCGGTCACTGCAGCTGGCTACGCCGTGCAACACGAGACGATCACTTCGGTCATCACCGCGATGGGAGCACGAGCGGATGTGGCGATTCCCTTCCGCAGCGACCCGGTAGGAGCGGACGTGCTCATCGTGACCGGATGGGGACTGTTGCAAGTGCCCGCTCGAGGGCTCTGGGACTGGACGATCTGGGCCAGTACCGGCATTGTCCGCGCGCCCATCCGTGATGTCGGAGCCGCGCAGGCGTTCACGCAACGAGACGAACCGCGATCCGCAGCGAACGCCATCATCGACGTTTCCAACCCCAACACACCATTCCGTGAATGGAACGACGCGTGCGCAATATGACAACCCCGCGAAGCCGTGGCCGCCAGCTCCGGTTCGCCAGCAGACGACTACACCGGGTGGGTTGCGGTGTGCAGGAACGCCGCGGTCGCGGCTGATGGCGGCGTCGACCAGATCGCGGTAAACCGCCGAAGCGGTGATGGGCCATCGACCGGGACCCGCACGAGGACCCCAGCGTCGACATCCGCACGTACCGAACGGACACTCATCACCGCCGGCGCCACGCCTGAGCGAACGTTCGCGCGAATCACCGCGGTGGTATCAAGCTGCGCCGCCGGTTCCACCATCGTCAACCCCTGGTCACGCAACCACCCTTCCACGACAGCGCGCGTGCCCGATCCCTGCTCGCGCACCAGCAGCGGTGTCGCGGCGACATCCGCCGCCGTCACAGACGCCGCTGACGCCCATGGATGCTCTGCCGCAACGACCACCGTGAGCTCATCGTCCGCAACCGGCATCGCATGAAGATCCACCGGCGTGTGTGGCCCCTCAACGAACCCGATGTCAGCGGCGCCGGTGCGGACGTACCCGATCACGTCGGTGCTGTTCCCCGCCAACATGCGCACACTGATCTCCGGCGCCGCACGACGGGAGCGCAACAACCACTCCGGCAACATCAACTCCGCGATCGTTTGCGACGCGGCAACCGTGATCGTGCCCGATGGCAGCCGCAGTGCATGCACACCTGCCTCCAATCGTGCTGCCGCATCCAACACCGGTGCGGCAAGCTCCATCACCGTCGCCCCAGCATCGGTGAGCCACGAACCCGACGAGGAACGCACCACCAGCTGCACCCCGACCATCCGCTCCGCCGCCGCAATCCGCGCTGACACCGCCTGTTGAGTGATGCCCAACTGGCTCGCAGCCATCGACAACGAGCCCGACTCCGAGACACGCTGCAGCACGTCCAACGTGTCGAGATCCAGCTTCCGGTCCGTCACACGACGTTTCACAAACCATGATTGTGCCACCCCGAAACAGTTCGTGGTTCCACCCCGCCCGAGGTCGGGGTCAGACTGCCTGCATGACCACCCAGACCGCACCGGCACCCAGCACGACCAAGCGGCACGGTGCCCCAAAGCGGCGCACGGTGTTCCGAGAGCTCGATCGGCCAGGGCATATCGTGTCGAACCTGACTCCGAACTGGTTCGCATCCATCATGGGCACCGGCATCGTCGCCGTCGCCGCTGCATCACTCCCGCTGCAGTTCCCAGGGCTGCGCACTGGCGCGACGGTGGTGTGGGCAATCGCTGCGATCCTGCTCATCGCCCTCACCATCGCGACGGTCCTGCATTGGGTGCGCTACCGGGACACCGCGGCGAAGCACCACCTGCACCCGGTCATCTCGCACTTCTACGGCGCCCCGCCAATGGCGTTTCTCACCGTCGGTGCAGGCACGATCCTGCTCGGCAAGGACTGGATCGGCCTCCCCGCCGCCGTCACCATCGACTGGGTCCTCTGGACCATCGGCACCATCGGAGGACTGCTCACGGCAGTGCTCGTGCCGTACCTGGCGTTCACCCGCCACGAGAACAAACCCGACTCCGCGTTCGGCGGTTGGCTGATGCCGATCGTCCCGCCGATGGTGTCCGCCTCCACCGGAGCGCTCCTCCTGTCCTACGCCCCCGCCGGACAGGCACGGGAGACGCTGCTGTGGGCCTGCTACGGCTTCTTCGGCCTCAGCCTCATCACGTCCCTGGTCGTGATCACCCTGATCTGGAACCGTCTCGCGCAGCACAAGGTCGGCGCCGCCGGCATGGTCCCGACTCTGTGGATCGTCCTCGGGCCGGTCGGGCAGTCGATCACCGCCGTGAACCTCCTCGCCTCGAACGCCCCCACCGTTGTCGATGCGAGTACCGCGCATGCCCTGCTGGTCGTGGCGCTGGTGTACGGGTTCGCGATGCTCGGCTTCGCGCTGCTGTGGACCGTCATCGCCCTCGCCATCACCATCCGCACCGCGAAGCAGCACCTCCCGTTCAGCCTGACCTGGTGGTCGTTCACGTTCCCCGTCGGCACCTGCGTCACCGGCCTGAACGGCCTGGCCCTGCACTCCGGACTCACCGTCGTCGCTGGCCTCGCCGTCCTGTACTACGCCGGCCTCGTCGCCGCGTGGATCACTGTTGCCGTCCGCACCTTCCACGGCTCCGTCATCCGCGGCACCCTCCTCGCGCCCCCGAAGCCAGCTTGATGCGGCGATCACCACGTGATGCTGCCGCCGCTGTGCGCGACACCGGTCGGACGTTCGCACCGGCGGATGTTCGGTCGCTGAACGGGTTGGCGGAGATGTGGCGGCTCGCACCGGATGGGACCAGGCGATTCGTGCCGGGCTTCGACGCTCACTCCGGTGGGGTCGAATCCCAGGTCCTGGTGCTGATGGAATCGCCCGGTCCCGCCACGATCGCGGTCGGCGCGGGTGCGATCTGCAGCGAGGACAATCCCGGCCCGACAGTGGCTGCGTTCAGGCGCGCGCGTGCGGAATCTGGGCTGCCGCGTACGGCGTACCTGCGGTGGAATATCGTGCCGTGGGAACTCGCGAGAAGACCCACGCGAGCAGATCTGGTGGAAAGCATCCCCGCGCTGTCGACGCTCCTTGCCTCGCTTCCGCAACTGGCCGCGATCGTCACCTTCGGAGCCACGGCGCTGGACGGCGTCATGCGGTACCTCACCATGACAGACGCCCCGACTGTGCTACCGGTGATCGCCGCGCCACACCCCTCACCGGCCAACGGTCGGCACCGGGCCGAACAACACCTCCGCGCCGTGAATGCGTTACGGGTCGGATGGGCAATTGCGCAAAGGAGCAGCAGACCGTTATGACCTCCCGCACAACGCCGACGCAAGAGCCCGACAACATCCCCGAAGAGCAACAAGCTGAGCTGCTGTCCTTGATGCTCCGAGTGCGGCGGTTCGAGGAACGCGCCGCCCGCGCCTACACGCAAGCCCTGATCGGTGGATACTGCCACCTGAATCTCGGCGAGGAGGCTGCGGTCGCCGGGATCACGACCGCGATGCAGCCGATGGATTACCTGTTCACCAACTACCGGGAGCACGGGTACGCGATCGGCCGCGGAATCGACCCGAACCGGGTGATGGCGGAGTTGTACGGCCGCGTCGACGGGGTTTCCAGTGGTTGGGGCGGCTCCATGCACATGTTCGACCTCACCGCGAGGCTCCTCGGCGGCTATGGGATCGTCGGCGGGCAAATCCCGCTCGCCACCGGGGCAGCCCTCGCGATCGACTACCGCGGCGGCGACGAGGTCGTGGTGTGCACGCTCGGAGACGGGACGACGAACATCGGCGCGTTCCACGAGTCGTTGAACCTCGCCGCGCTGTGGCATCTGCCGATCGTGTACGTCATCATCAACAACCAGCTCGGGATGGGCACGACCGTCGAACACGCCTCCGCGGAACCGAAACTGTACAAGCGCGCTGCCTCCTACCGGATGGCCGCCGAACGCGCCGACGGGCTGCACCCGGTCACCGTGCAGCAAGCGATGACCCGCGCACTCGCGTCAGCGCGTCGAAATGAGCCGTTCCTGCTGGAACTCACCACCGAACGCTTGAAAGGCCATTCGGTGGTGGACCCGGCGAAGTACCGCACCGACAGCGAAACGGAAGCGCTCCGCGAGCACGACCCGGTCGCCGCCTACCGGGCGGCGCTGATCGCCGCAGAGATCATCGACGACGATGCCGCCGCCGCCATGGACGCCGCCGCCATCGCTGCAGCCACCGCGGCAGCGGACTACGCCGCGAACAGCGCCCACCCGGACCCCAGCACCCTGTTCGACTACACCTACGCCACACCGGTCCCGAACGACACGCGCCGGCTCCCTGCACAGCCGCTGTTCCCACCGCCCACTGACACGAACTATCCCGCCACGACAAGTCAGGAGCAGACCCGATGACTGTGATGAGCTACCGGGACGCGCTCCGGATGACGCTCCGCGAGGAACTCCTCGCGGACGAGAACGTGCTCCTGCTCGGCGAAGAGATCGGGATATTCGAAGGGTCGTACAAAATCACTCAGGGGCTGCTCGAGGAGTTCGGGCCACGCCGTGTCCGCGACACCCCAATCGCGGAAGAAGGGTTCACCGGTGCCGCGATCGGTGCCGCGATGCTCGGACTGCGACCGGTGGTGGAGATCATGACCATCAACTTCTCCCTCCTCGCACTCGATCAGATCGTCAACCACGCCGCGAAGATCTACGGCATGTTCGGCGGGCAGAGCCGCGTACCGCTAGTGATCCGCACACCAGGTGGCGGCGGTCAACAGCTCGGTGCAACGCACTCGCAGAACGTGGAGCTGTACTACGCGTTCGTACCCGGTATGAAAGTCGTCGCACCGTCCACCCCAGCGGACGCACGTACGCTCCTGCGTGCGTCGATCCGGGACGACGACCCGGTGCTGTTCCTCGAGAACCTCGCCCTCTACAACATCAAGGACGACGTACCCGATGACGTCGACGACGTCGAAATTGGTCGCGCCGCTGTCAGCCGCGTCGGGTCTGACGTCACGCTCATCGGCTACTCACGCACCGCGCACCTGGCGCGGCAAGCAGCAACACGGCTCGCCGAGGACGGCATCGACGCCGAAGTCATCGACCTGCGAAGCCTCCGCCCACTCGATCGCGAGACCGTGATCCGTTCCGTGCGGAAGACCCACGCCGCGGTCGTCCTTGAAGACGACTGGCTCACTTACGGCATCGGCGCGGAGCTTGCCGCGTCGATCTCCGACGGCGCCTTCGACGACCTCGACGCACCAGTCCGCCGCGTCGCGATGGCCGAAGTTCCCCTGCCATACGCCAAGCCCCTCGAAACGGTGGCCCTTCCCGCGCTCGAGGACGCGATTACCGCCGTCCACGAAACCCTCCACGCGGTCGGCTGGCGCGCCTCCGACCGGAACGGAACGTCCCGATGATCCAGATCACCATGCCGCGGCTGTCGGACACGATGGAAGAAGGCGCCATCTCCGCCTGGCACAAGCACCCCGGCGACATCGTCGAAGTCGGCGACATCCTCGTCGAGATCGAAACCGACAAAGCCACCATGGAATACGAAGCCTACGACGCTGGCACCTTGACGGAGATCCTCGTTCCCGAAGGAGAGAACGTTGCGATAGGGACTCCCATCGCGACGCTCGACGACGGTTCCGGCCCCGCGCTCAGCCCGGCGGATGGCCAACGCGCGGACTCGCCCTCCGATGAGCACACATCGCCGACCACTCCAACGTTCGTCCCCGCTCCCGCGTTCGACACATCATCCGAGCACGACCACCCCGCACGCACATCGGAAGATCCCCCCGTGGAGCCGCAACAGCGTGAACGCTCCGAAGGCATACCCGCGCCGGCAGAGCACATCGCGTTCGCGTCCCCACTGGCACGCAAACTCGCTCGCGAACACCACGTCGACATCGCCACCGTTCACGGATCGGGCCCCGGCGGCCGCCTTGTCAGGGCTGATGTCGAAGCCATCATCGACGCGGACCAGAGTGCTGCAGCTTTAGAGCACGATGTCCCGTCGACGGCAACGCTCCCCGTGCCTGGCAGCGCCTCCACACACCATCAGCAAGACACCGACGCGGACGTGACGACGCCGATGACCGGGACGCGGAAGGTGATCGCTCGCCGACTCACCGAGAGCGCCCGCACCATCCCGCACTTCACCGTCACCGCCGTCGCCGACGCTGACGCCCTCATTGATCTGCGCACCATGGTGAACGCATCACGGATCAGACAAGACACCGCGAAAGTCAGCCTCAACGACTTCATCGTCAAGGCCGCAGCCCTCGCCCTGGCCGCGCACCCGGCCATCAACGTCTCCTACCAAGACGACCCGGATCCTGCGATCACGCAGCACACTGCAGTGAACATCGGGATCGCGATGGCCGCGCCGGCCGGCCTCGTTGTCCCGGTCATGACACATGCCGACACCAGAAGCGTCAGCAGCATCAGCGCCGCCAGCCGATCCTTCAGCGCCCGTGCGGCGGATCGGAAACTGCAACCCGCCGACATGACCGGCGGCACGTTCACCGTCAGTAACCTCGGCATGTTCGGCGCGGAGTCCTTCACCGCCATCATCAACCCGCCCGAAAGCGCAATCCTCGCCGTTGGAGCAGCGACGGCGGACGCTGCCGTACACGACGGCAACCTCGTCGTCCGCCACAGGATCCGCCTCACGCTCTCCGCAGACCATCGCGTCATCGACGGCGCCCTCGCCGCTCAATACCTACAGACGCTCACCAGCCTCCTTGAAGACCCGATCTCACTCTTACTATGACGCCACGGAACGATCTGGACACCGTGGCAGGGAATCATTCACCCGACGGCGGTCGACGTTGCTGCAGCTCCTCCGGCAGCGACCGGATCTCGGCAGACAGTTCACGTAGTTCACGCCGGGTCGCGATCTGTGCTTCGTCGTCACGTCGACCGACCTGATCAATGATCCAGCTCGCGATTGTCGCGGTAACTACACCCAGCAGCGCGATGCCACTGATCATCACTCCCGCGGCGATCAACCGACCTGTCTCGGTCACCGGGGTCAGATCACCGTACCCAACGGTCGTGATCGTGACCAACGCCCACCACAGCGCATCCCCGAATGACACAATCGTCGCGCCGTCGGCATGCCGTTCCACATCGAGGATCGCTAACGCGGACACGAACACCAGCAAAGCTGTCGTCACAATCACGTACACGATCACTCGCCCGCGAACGGCAGCCCCGGTGCTCCGCTGCAGGACTCGGAACAGCTGCGCGAGCCGCAACAGCCGTAAAGGCCTCAGGAACGGCAACGCAAGAGCGGCCAGGTCCACCAGATGGTGCACGAACCACCGACCACGATGACGCGCCAACAGGAGCGTCACGAGGTAGTCCACCACGAACATCGCCCACGTGACGTTGATCACAACATCCGACACGAACGCGCTGCGGCCGTGATGATCGGCGAGCACCTCCACCGCATACGCAGCAAGAAACGCTCCCGCCGCGATCGCAAGCGGCCACCGCATTACCCGTTCCCACCGCTGCTGTGTCCACCTCACATGTGCACGATATTGCCCCTCGCCTCAGCCAGCACCTACCGAAGACCTCCCCGCGACCACGTCGACCCCCGCTCCGAGCGGGCCGCCCGAAACCGGACTCCTGGGACGCCAGATCCTGCGCCTAACCCTCACCTCGCGGGAACCACCGATTCCCGTCCGACCCGACGACATCGGGCGCGGCCGTCGCTCACTTGCCGGACTGCTCGAGATGCTCCCCGAACTCCGCGCCGTGGTCGCCAGCGGCGGTATGGCCATCGACAGCGTCATGCGACACCTCACCCTCCACGCTTGCGCCCGCGTCATCCCCGTCCTGGCAACGCCACACCCGTCACCGGCAAACGGACGCCATCGTTGAGAGCACCACCCGCAGCGGCTCCCTGCAAAGCCCGGATCTAGCTATGTGCCGATAACGAACCATTCCGCTACAACTGTCCGAACCGACGCTCCGGCAATATGCGAGACGGCGTGTCTTGTAGCGGAACTCAGTCCCGGAATCTACGTGTCGCCTCTACCCCTCCTGGTCGAGTTTCGCTACGTTCTCTTCATGGGGCACCTCCTCGGGTACGCGCGTGTATCCACCACCGACCAGGACGCGTCATTGCAGGTCGATGCGCTGAACGCTGCCGGCTGCTTCCGCGTATTCGTCGACACCATGTCTGGGTCACTCGAGCACCGACCAGAACTCGACAAGCTCCTCGACCAGATCCGCCCCGGCGACACACTCGTCGTCTGGCGTCTCGACCGACTCGGGCGCTCGATCCGGCACCTCATCGACCAGCTGCACGGCCTCGCGGACCGTGGTGTCGGATTCCGGTCGCTGCAGGAGACCATTGACACCACCTCGCCCGGCGGCCGCCTCGTCTTCCACGTGTTCGCGGCCCTGGCGGAGTTCGAACGGGACCTCATCAAGGAGCGCACCAATGCCGGCCTTGCTGCGGCTCGCGCCCGTGGCCGCACCGGCGGGCGTCCACCGCGGCTGTCCTCTGACCAAGTCCGAACGGCGCGCCGGTTGTACGAGCAGCAGGACATGACCGTCGCGCAGATCGGAGACGTCCTCGGAGTCAGCAGGACGACCATTTACCGCACGCTCGCGAAGCACACCGAGGTCATGACCGCTCGACGCACCAAGCCCTCCCCGTCGATGTAGCGACCGTGGACGCGGACGAGCGGTGGCGAATCCTTCGACTGCATGTCGATGACGCGATTCCGCTTGCCGAGCTCGTCCGCACAACGGGTGTGCCGCGTCGGACCCTGACGCGGTGGCTCGCCCGCTACCGAACAGGCGGCTACGACGCGCTCTCCGACAGTGTTCGCCTGGATCGTGGGGTCAGGCGCACATCGCCGGATCTCGTGGCTCTGGTTGAGGCACTGGCCCTGACCCGGCCACGACCTTCGATCGCCACCATCCACCGGCGCCTGGTCGAGCGCTGCGCTGGCCGCGACGCCGATGCACCGTCGTACTCGACCGTGCAGAACATCGTGCGCGCTCTCGACCCAGGGATGGTGACCCTGGCGCTCGACGGGCCTGCATCGTACCGGGATAAACACGAGCTGCTCCTCCGGCGTCGAGCGGACCAGCCGAACGCGGTCTGGCAGGCCGATCACACGATGCTCGACATCCTGATTGTCGGCCCGGACGGGAGGCCGGCTCGTCCTTGGCTGACCGTCATCCTCGACGACTACTCCCGAGCGGTGTGCGGGTATCTGGTGTTCCTCGGTGCGCCATCGGCGGCGAACACCGCGCTCGCTCTCCGGCAGGCGATCTGGCACAAGGTCCAACCCGATTGGCCCATCTGCGGCATCCCCAACGTGCTCTACGTCGACCACGGGTCCGACTTCACCAGCCACCGACTCAGTGCAACCGCCGGATCACTGCACCTTCGGATCGTGCACTCCGCAGTCGGTCGACCGCAAGGCCGCGGAAAGATTGAGCGGTTCTTTGGCACCGTCAACACGGAACTGCTCACCGGCCTGCCCGGCCACCTGACGACGAAGACGCCCGCTCCGTCACCAGTCCTCGACCTCGCTGGCCTCGATGCGGCTGTCGTGGCGTTCATCGGCCGCTACAACACTCGCATTCACCGGGAAACGAAACAGTCCCCGGTGGACGCATGGATCGCTGGCGGCTGGCTGGCCCGCATGCCCGACTCCCTCGAACAGCTCGACGGATTTCTCCTGACCGTGCCGGCGTCCCGGATCGTGCAACGCGACGGCATCCGCTTCCAGGGCCTTCGCTACACGTCACCAACACTGGCACCGTTCGTCGGGGCGACAGTGACGATCCGCTACGACCCACGAGACATCACCGAGATCCGCGTGTTCCACCGCAACATCTACCTCTGCACCGCAGTCAACCCGGAACACCAGAGCGAAACCGTCTCCCTCAAACAGATCCAGGCCGCGAGAAACGCGCACCGCCGAGCGCTCCGCGGACAGATCCAAGAACGCATCGCTGTCGTCGAACATCCGCCAGCGCAGGAGCCACCGTCCGAGCCCGTATCTCAGCAGCGCCGACGGAGGCTCCGTACCTACGAGGAGGACCAGTGATGCCCAACCAGTTCGTCGTCACCAAGGAACACCGTCGATTCACGGAGTTCGCCGACGCCGTTCGCAAGCAACAGACCATCGGAATCTGTTTCGGCGCCGCCGGCGTCGGCAAGACGCTCTCGGCCCGCCGCTACGCACACTGGGACCTCATCGGACCCTTCATCAAGCAATGGGGTCCTCGATCCGAAAGCGACCTCAAGGTCTACGCCGCTGCCCACCGAGCGCGCACCGTCTTCTACACGCCGCAGGTCGCTGCTTCCCTGCGGTCCCTTCGCGACCAGCTCGACTACGACCTACGCCACACGAACATCCTCGTCGAGGAACACCTCCGACTCATCGGTCACACCGTCAGCTACCGCCACGGTCAACCACCGTCCCAGCTCGAGCTCGTCATCGTCGACGAAGCGGAACGGCTTACCGCCACCGCGATCGAGTGGCTCCGCGATCAGTACGACCGCACAGGCACAGCGCTGATCTTGATCGGGATGCCCGGCATCGAGAAGCAATTCGCGCACTACCCGCAGCTCTACAGCCGTCTCGGCTTCGCACACCAGTACCGCCCACTCGGCCACGACGAGCTGCTGTTCGTCCTCGAACGCCAGTGGCGAAAGCTCGGCCACACCCTCGACCCTGACGACTTCACCGACGCCCAAGCCGTCGCCGCCATCGAACGGATCACCCGCGGTAACTTCCGCCTCCTTGAACGACTCCTCCCGCAGATCCAACGCGTGCTCCGCATCAACGAACTCGACGTCATCACCAACGACGTCATCGAAGCCGCCCGCAGCACTCTTGTCATTGGCGTCAGCTAACAAGCCAAAGAACGATGCCCGAACCGGGCCATGAGGCGCTGCCGCTCACAACGAGGACCCATGAAGAGAACGTAGCGAAACTCGTTGGACGGGGTAGTAGCGGGACGTAGATTCCGGGACTGGGTTTCGCTACAAGACACGCCGCTGTCGCCGATGTCTCACCGCGACCTCGGCCCGCTGTAGCGGAATCGGAGGTTTTTGATACGTCCGGCAGACAGAGCTCTCCTGACCGAATGAGGGACGGCTTTTTGAGCCGGCGGTTACTTCTGCCCTCGGCGTGCTCGACGCAGGTCTGCGACGATGCGAGCGCGCTCGGGATCCTTGGCCAGCGTGCGGTCGTCGATGACATCGATGACGTGCTGGATCAGTGCGACGACCTGCTTGGGCAGGACGACACTGAGCACGCCACCGACGACGGCGATGACGCCGGTCAGGGCAGCGGTACCACCGGAGGCCGTCAGCATGTCCACCGTGTCGGTGATGGGCATGATGCCTCCTTCGGGGTTGGCCAGATGTGGCCAGAACCCACCCGGCTTCGGGTGGGGGCATGAGGGCGCCGACGCGCAGCGAGGTGCGGCGGCGGATAGCAGGAGCGTCGAGCGCTTCCCACGGATGCCCTACTCAGATCAGGGCATGAAAAAAGCCGGTCCCGAGAGGGCCGGCCAGAGGCAGGGTCGTGCTGTCTTCAGTGTCAGCGTACAGAGCGGATGCGACACCCGGGAGATTCCGGGCAGACGCGTGCCGAGCGGGTCTCACAGTAGCGGAGCGGCCGGGCATGAAAAAAGCCGATCCAGAGGACCGGCTGTGGGCGCGCACTATGAACGCACGACGATGCTGACACATCTGACGGGCATTCGGCAAGAACTTCGTGGACAGTCGCCGCGCTTACCGCGGTCTCCGCCTACTGTCGCTGTCACGGTGGCGGTCAGGTGCCGCGCCGAGGGGGTGGGGCTTCTAAAGGCGAGCTTCGCCCCCGCCTTCTGCGCTGGCCGGCGCCCCAGGAGAGTGGTGATCTGCACCGCACTCCCTGCGACCAGCTGGGCGGCCGCCGCACGGAAGACCACCTGTTTCGGGTGGCGACCTCGGCGGGCTCGGCGGATGGACTCAGCGGCATGGCCGAATCGAACGATCCCCTGACAGGCGACATCGACGTGCAGCTCGTCACGAACGCGTACATCTACGGGTTCCCCTTGGTGTTCAACCTGCTCCAGGTGCTCCGGTTCACGACGGACGGCATCGGCGCAGTACCGGCCGCTGCGTTCAACACATTCAGTCACGGACGCACCCTTGCCGGCCCCGATGACACCTTCGTGACGATCAACAACGACACGCTCTACTCGATGGCTCAAGTCGACCTCAGCAGCGGGCCGGTGACGTTGCACGTGCCCGACACGGCAGGGCGGTACTACGTGCTGCAGTTCGTCGATGCCTGGACGAACAACTTCGCCTACGTCGGACACCGCGCCACCGGCACCGCCGCAGGCGACTACCTGCTCGTGCCACCGGACTGGGACGGCGAACCTGACGATGACGACACGGTCATCAGGTTCCCGACCACGGTTGCCTCCATCGTCGGACGGTGGGCAGTCGACGGCGACACCGACCTCCCGACGGTGCACGCGCTCCAAGACGCGACGACGTTGACTCCCCGCACGCCTGATGCTGCACCACACGGGCTGGCCGTTCCCGACCCGGAAGTGCCGGACGCGCTGGCGTTCCTCGAGCGCTTCCGCGTCTGGTCGCAGCAGTTCCCGCCGGCGCCGCGTGACGCCGCAGTGCAACGGTCCTTCGCAGGGCTCGGCGTGAATTCGGCGGCGTCGCCGTACGTTGGTTTGCCCGACGACGCCGTGGCGGCCCTGACGTCCGCACTCGAGGGGGCCTCAGCCCGACTGCGGCAGATCCTCGAGTCCGGCTCCAGCCCGCAGGTGAACGGCTGGAAGATGACGCTGCACGTGTTCGACTACAACCTCGACTTTTTCGAGGTCGGCGCGCTCGACGACGAGCGGTTCCGCATCGAGGATCCGACCGTTCGCTACGCCGAGCGTGCCGGTGCGGCGCTCGGCGGGTTGTGGGGTAACCACGCCTACGAAGCGGCCTACGTGATGACGTTCGTCGACGATCACGGCGACCAGCTCGACGGCACGCACGAGTACACCTTCCGCCTCGCACCACCGCCGCCGGTGGGTGCGTTCTGGTCACTCACGATGTACGGAGTGCCGGACTTCTTCCTCGTCGCGAACCCCATCAACCGCTACTCGATCGGCGACCGCACGCCGGACGTCGCCCAAGACGCCGACGGTGCACTCACGGTCACCATCGCGCACCAGCAGCCCGAGTCGCCCGATGCGAACTGGTTGCCGAGCCCCGCGGGACGATTCCGTCCGGTCCTGCGCATGTACGAGCCAGGTGACGAGGTCCTCGACGGGCGCTGGACCCCGCCCGCAATCGTGCGCACCGAACGGTAAGTCCCGTCGACGTCGCGAGCTACGCGACGAATCTGACAGCTAGAGCTACGACACAGAACAAACCGGCCACAGGCTTTCCTCCCTGAGGGCGTGGCCAAGTCCGCCAGGCCCGCGCGAGGTGCGCGGGGTTCGAGGTGCCGATGAGGACCGACAGCGCCGCTAATGCCGCTGGTGGACTTGGCGGCTCACGGCATCCGTGCGTAGGAGCGGAGAAGCTGCGCCAGACCGAGGGGCGATTCACCCTCATTCTGGGCATGAAAAAAGCCGGCCCCAAGTGGGTCCGGCTGATGAGGCAGTTCTGCTGCGTGGTAGCGCGCGTCGCGGGTGACCGCAACTCCGGAAGGAGATGCACTTCACCCGAGCGTCTCGATGGTACGGCCAGAAGCTGGCATGAAGAAAGCCGACCCAGTGGGGATCGGCTTTTGGGCGCACACGCTCGACGCGGGTTCAGCGTACTGCCGAAACGGACAGGCCTGCAACTACGCGGATCCGAGCGGCTGGCTATCGTCGGGCTCTTCGGGCGGCTGGCTCTTGAAGCGCGAGTCTCGGCGGGCGACAAGTCGTCGTCGGTACTCGGCCAGGAACGGGCCTCTCTGCACGTACACGGTTCCGTTCACCTTGACGGCGAGCACCCCTGCGTCGATGTAGCGGTTGAACGTGCGCGCGGTGATGCCGATGTGGCGGCAAGCGCGTTCCTTGGTCCACCACTCTTCGTCGTCTGGGAGCACGGGGGGTTCCAGTCCTACGCGCCGGCGTCGACCGCGCCGTCATTCACGGGCACCACTGACGGCACCCGTGGCGATGCCATGTCGGGCTACTTCGTCGGGGCGGTGATCAGCCCGGCGAGGGTGTCCAAGGCGCCGGGGACTAGGGAGAAGTACGCCCAGGTGCCGCGCTTCTCGCGGTGGAGGATCCCGGCGTCGACGAGGACCTTGAGATGGTGTGACACGGTCGGCTGGGACAGGCCGAGCGGTTCCTGCAGGTCGCACACGCACGCCTCGGCGCCGTCGTGCGCGGCGACCATCGAGATCAGCCGGAGCCGCGCCGGGTCGGCGATCGCCTTGAGCGACTTCGCCAGGACCTCAGCGGACGCCTGGTCCATCGGCTCGGTGGTGACTGGCGAGCAGCACGCGGTGACGTCCTGGATGGGAAGCAGCTCGATCGTCATGGGCTCATCCTCCCACGGACTTCGACACGCGTCTATATTTGCGTTCATCGATATCGACGTGCTTCGATGTACGCGCCGTCTTTCGGCTCCCGCTCGATCCTTGAAGGACCAGCCTGATGACTCACCTCCTCGCCGTCGGCGGCAGCGACGCCGGCATCGCCGCCGCGCTCCGCGCCCGTGAACTCGACCCGTCGACGGATGTGACGGTGGTGCTCGCGGACGAGTTCCCGAACTTCTCCATCTGCGGCATCCCGTACTGGGTGTCCGGCGACGTCGCCACGGAAGCGTCCCTCGCGCACCGCACCCGTGCTGATCTCGAGGCCGCCGGCATGACCGTCCGCTCCTCCACCTGGGCCTCGAGTGTCGACGTCGACGGGCGCCGCCTCACCGTCACCGGCCCCACCGGGGACGAGGAGATCGCGTACGACGAGCTGCTGATCGGCACGGGCGCGGAACCGGTCCGTCCGGCCGGCGTGCCGTTCGGGGAACCGGGCATCCACCTGCTGCACTCCATGACTGACGCCGAGCAGGTCGTTGCTGCCCTCGAGCTGCTGCCGGCGGGGAGCCGGGTCGCGGTCGTCGGTGCCGGCTACATCGGCCTGGAGATGACCGAAGGGCTCGTCGCCCGTGGGTTCGACACCACGCTGATCCAGCGCGGCCCGGAAGTGCTCTCCACCCTCGACCCAGAACTCGGCTCCCTCGTCACCGCCGAGGTCCGCCGCCACGGCGCGACCGTGCTGACCGGTTCCACCGTCACCGGGATCACCCCGGCAGGCGGTGGGCAGTGGCGCGTCGCCACCGGCTCCGCGTCTGGTGACACGGAGGGCACGTTCGCGCTGGTGGTCGTCTGCGTCGGCGTCCGCCCGGTCACGGATCTCGCCGTCGCCGCCGGAGCGCAGCTCGGCCAGGCCGGCGCGATCGTCGTCGACGCGTCCATGCGGACCGGTGTGCCGCATGTGTGGGCTGCTGGCGACTGCGTCGTGACGCACCACCGCCTCCTCGGCACCACCTGGTTGCCCCTCGGGACGACCGCGCACAAGCAGGGCCGCGTCGCCGGGGAGAACATGCTCGGCGGCTCGAAGACGTTCGCCGGGTCGGTGGGGACGCAGGTGGTGAAGGTGTTCGACCTCGTCGCCGCCCGCACCGGCCTCCGCCAGCACGAGACCGGCCCACTGGACGTGTCGCCGCTGACGCGGGTGACGGTCGCGGATGACCACAAGCGGTACTACCCGGGCGCCGTCCCGCTGACGATCAGCGTCACCGGCGACCAGGCCACCGGGCGGCTCCTCGGTGCGCAGATCGTCGGGCAGCGGACCGCGGAGATCAGCAAGCGCATCGACACGTTCGCCACCGCCCTCCACGCGGAGCTCACCGTGGACGACGTCATCGATCTTGACCTCAGTTACACGCCGCCGCTCGGGTCCCCGTGGGACGCTGTGCAGGTCGCCGCGCAGGGCTGGGAACGCGCCGCCGCAGCGGCGAACCAGGCTGCAGTGAATCAGGCTGGGGTGAGCGCCTGATGGTGCTGGCTGTGGTCGCTGCGGCGATCTTCGTCGCGACGCTCGTGGTGGTGATCTGGCAGCCCAAGGGGTTCCCGATCGGCTACACCGCGCTCATCGGCGCCGTCGTCGCCCTCGCCACCACTGTCGTTGGCCTCTCCGACGTCCCGACAGTGGTCGGGATCGTGTGGAACGCGACGCTGACGTTCGTCGCGGTGGTGCTGATCTCGTTGATCCTCGACGAGGCCGGGTTCTTCGAGTGGGCGGCCCTCCACGTCGCCCGTTGGGGCCGCGGCAACGGACGGCTGCTGTTCGTCCTCATCGTGGGCCTCGGCGCCGTCATCGCCGCGGTGTTCGCCAACGACGGTGCCGCGTTGATCCTCACCCCGATCGTCGTCGGGATGCTCCGAGCCCTGAACATGCCGCAGAAGGCAGCGCTGGGGTTCATCCTCGCCACCGGGTTCATCGCCGACACCGGCAGTCTGCCGTTTGTGGTGTCGAACCTGGTCAACATCGTCTCCGCCGACTACTTCCACCTCGGCTTCGCCGAGTACGCCGCCGTCATGATCCCCGTCGGCATCGTCTCGGTCCTGGCGTCCCTCGGCATGCTGCTGGCCTACTTCGGCAGGAGCATCCCGAAGCGGTATGACGTCCTCGCCCTCACTAACCCCGCCGCCGCGGTGAAGGACCGAGCGACGTTCCGCGCCGGCTGGGTCGTCCTGGCACTGCTGCTCGTCGGCTACTTCGCCGCCGACCCACTCGGCGTCCCCCTCGCAGCCGTCGCCGGTGTCGGTGCCGTCGTGATCGTGCTCGTTGCCGCCCGGCAGCCTGCATTCCTCTTCGCCCGCACTGCGTCTGCACCGGTCCTCGTTACCACCGGCGGCACCGCCACCGTCCGTGCCGCTGGTGGCGGAGCAGGGGCGCCGTCGGGGCGGGTGATTCCGGTGTGGAAGACGATCCGGGAGGCGCCGTGGCAGATCGTGCTGTTCTCCATCGGCATGTACCTCGTCGTCTACGGCCTCCAGAACCAGGGCCTCACCGACCACCTCGCGACGCTGTTCGACGTGTTCGGTGACCACGGGGTCCTCGTCACCGCGCTCGGCGTCGGGTTCACCATCGCGATCCTCGCGTCCCTGATGAACAACATGCCCACCGTCCTCATCGCCGCTCTCGCCATCAGCGGTGCCGGAGCGACCGGGCTGACGCACGACGTGATGGTCTACGCCAACGTGATCGGCTCCGACCTCGGCCCGAAGATCACCCCCATCGGCTCCCTCGCAACGCTGCTGTGGCTGCACGTGCTGGAGAAGAAGGGCATCCACATCGGGTGGGGGCAGTACTTCCGCACCGGCATCGTCCTCACCATCCCCGTCCTCGCCATCACCCTCGCCGCCCTCGCCGGCTGGCTCACCCTCATCCACTGAACCCGGAAAGACACACACCCATGAGTGACAAGCCCACGATCCTGTTCGTCTGCGTCCACAACGCCGGCCGCTCCCAGATGGCCGCCGGCTACGCCCAGGCCCTCGGCGGCGACCGCGTCGAGGTCCTCTCCGCAGGCAGTGAGCCGAAGGACCAGATCAACCCGATCGCGATCCAAGCGATGGCCGAAGACGGCATCGACATCGCCGGCAACCAGCCGAAGATCCTCACCACCGACGCCGTCCGCGACTCCGACGCCGTCATCACGATGGGCTGCGGCGACGCGTGCCCGATCTTCCCCGGAAAGCGGTACGAGGACTGGGACCTCACCGACCCCGCCGGCCGCGGCATCGACGACGTCCGACCCATCCGCGACGACATCAAGCACCGCGTCCAGACGCTCCTCGCCGAGCTGCTGCCCACCGAAGCAACCGCGTAACCGACAAGGAAGCCGCAGACCATGACGCTCACCCTCACCGTCCCACTCCGCACCGACGCGGACCGCCTCGCCGGGCTCCCCGTTGCCGTCATCGGTGCCGGCCCCGTCGGCCTCGCTGCCGCCGCGCACCTCCTCGAGCAGGGGCTCGACGTCGTCGTCTACGAAGCTGGCCCGACGGTTGGGACCAGCGTCCGCGCCTGGGGGCACACTCGCCTGTTCTCCCCGTGGCAATACGTCATCGACCCTGCCGCTCAGCGTCTCCTGGAAGCCACCGGCTGGGAAACGCCCCGGGCGTCATCGCTGCCCACAGGTCACGACCTTGTCGACACGTACCTGGCACCCCTAGCTGCGACCCCGCAGCTCGCACCGGTGATCCAGTACGGCACCCGCGTGGAAGCCGTGTCACGGCACGGCATGGACCGAACCCGCTCCACCGGCCGCGCCGACACCCCATTCCTGCTCCGCCTCCACACCGCCCACGGGACACACGACGTCACCGCGCGTGCGGTCGTCGACACCTCCGGCACCTACACGTCCCCGAACCCCCTCACCGCCGCTGGGCTTGCACCTGCCGCGGACCTCGGCGACCGGGTCGTCCACGCGCTGCCTGACGTCCTCGGCGCAGACCGGGACCGGTTCGCCGGTCGTCGGGTCCTCGTCGTCGGTGCCGGCCACTCCGCGGCAAACACACTCATCAAGCTCGCCAGCCTCGCCAAGACCGCGCCGGGTACCGACGTGCTCTGGGCGATTCGTAACCCGGGCACCGCCCGGCTCGGAGCGGACGCCGCCGACGGGCTCGCTGCCCGCGGGCAGCTCGGCTCCACCGTCCACGGGCTCGTCGAGTCCGGTCAGGTGCAGCAGATCGCGTCGTTCGAGATCGACGACGTCCGACCCGATGGCGACCAGGTCACCGTCACCGGCCGACGTGCCGGAGAGCCGTTCGAGGTGAGGGTCGACGTGATCGTGAACGCGACCGGGTTCCGACCCGACCTCGACATGCTCCGCGAGATCCGCCTCGGCCTCGACGACATCGTCGAAGCACCACGAGCCCTCGCACCACTGATCGACCCGAACCTGCACTCCTGCGGCTCTGTTCCCCCGCACGGTGTCGCGGAGCTTGCGCACCCTGAGCCGAACTTCTTCATCGCCGGCATGAAGTCCTACGGCCGCGCACCCACGTTCCTGCTCCTCACCGGCTACGAGCAGGTCCGCTCCATCGCCGCCGAACTCGCCGGAGACCACACCGGAGCCCGACAGCTCGAACTCGTCCTCCCCGAAACGGGTGTCTGCTCCACCGACATCGGTGGCAGCTCCTGCTGCACCACCCCGGCCGCCACTGCCACTCCCGCAGCTGAGGACGCTGCCTGCTGCACTCCGCCTGACTCGGCTACCGGCAACACCTCGTGCTGCACCAACTGACCGAACCTGCGTCCATGACCACGAAGCCCACTGTCCTGTTCATCTGCAAGCACAACGCCGGCCGCTCCCAGCTCGGCGCAGCACTCCTCGAACTCGCCGCACCCGACCGGTACACGGCCACCTCCGCCGGCATCAGCCCAGCCGACGAGTTGAACCCCTCGATCGCCGCGACCGTGGACGAGCTCGGCCTCGACATCACCGGACGCATACCCCGGCGCGTGACGCCCGACCTACTCGAACAGGCGGACATCGTCGTCCTTATGAAGCCCGGCCTTGAGCTGCCTGCAGAACCACGCGGCACGGTCCTGGAGTGGTCGTTCCCTGACCCGACCTCCTGGTCGCCAGACGACGTGCGACCGATGCGGGACGCCGTCGCGGAACGCATCGAGCGAGAGCTCCTGCAGCCGTAGCAACCGGCCAACCCGACACGGAGCGAAGTCCGACTCACGACACGGAGCAAAGCTGCTCACACCATAGGTCATCCACGTTTGCAGACTGACGAGGTGCGGTGACGTTCACTCCGTCCCGACAGCCGGTCGTTGGCTGGGCACTTCGCTGACTCGGGGCGGTGAGCCGTTCCGTCCTACGTGGCGCCGGGCAGCTCCGTCGCACATAGGTGGTCCGGAACGAATCTCAGTAAGGGCGCGTCATACGGCCGCATTCCAAGCGTCGGTGCCTGTTCGTACGATCCGTGTCGTGGGTCGTCGTCGTTCGAATCGTTGGGTGCCGCCGCAGCCGTTCTCGCTTGAGGAAGAGGCGCGAGGCGAGGAGGTGCGGGAGCTTGAGCAGCCGATGCCGGTGTACGCCTGGTTCCAGCTGCCGGACAGGCTTATTCGCCGAGATGATGCGGTCGCTCGAAGCATGACTCGTGATGCGGTCTGGGTGGAAGCGGGTCGCGGCGAGACGAAGCTGACGGCATGGGTGTTGCGGAGTGCGGTGCGGCATCGAGCCGAGGAGCGGTCGAGCTGATCCGCACTGTCAAACGCTGAATAGCGTGCAGCGACGTCCCACAAGTACTTGCCGCGCCTCGTCGGTGAGCAGGGAGGTCGAACCCTCCGAGGCGACGCTCCACGTGTTTCGCCCCGGTTCAACGACGGCGAAGGGTTGCGCGTCGGCGTAGATGGCGAGGACCGTTCTATCTGGCGCTGTGCGGCCGAGATCGAGAAGCAGCTCACCGCGCCAGGTGGGTACTCGGGCGGTGTAGCTGTATGGACCGTCGGGTGCGTTGTCGGGTAGATCGAACAAGCGGTCAGAGCCTGTCCCCACGAGCACCGCGTGGGCGGCGGAGCGTCCGAGGAGATCGGCGATGTCGAACAGTGCGTCGCTGACGAAGGGGGCGGTTTAGAAAGGCACTCCACCAGTGCGGACGTCCATGGTGCTCCGTGCGGAGGAGGACGAAGCGAGCGTTGTCGCGAGTCTCGCTGACCACGAGGACGCTACCGACGGTCATCTGTGCGAGGAGTTCTGCGGCGCCGGTCAGCGTGAGGGGCTTGGCTGCGGTCTCCGCGTTGAAGCGCGAGTTCTCAAGCGAGTTGTCAGTCACATGGGGAGCTATGCGGCGAAGTCCGATGCCCGTCAAGCGGCCCCTTACGGAGTGTGGCGGATCGCGTTCGCAGGGCGCCCCTGGTCAGGGGGATTCCCGTTTGACGGGTGGGTGGCCGCGGACGCCGGCGATGTTCGGCAGGTGAACGAAGAGCGAGATCCGGTCGGTTGGTGGTTCGCCGCGAACGCGGAACGCTGCCGCGCCGATGCGGTCAAGCTCTGGTGCGAACAGGCGTGCCTTGGCTGCGGAGATGTGGCCGACTTTTCGTGTGGCGTCCCAGACGGCGACGGCGTTGTTGTCATGTCGGTTCCGTGGTTCGCGCACGAGCCAGTACTCGTGCCCGCCGACGGAGTGGCGGTGCCGGTCCGGCACGTAGGCGAAGGTGCCCTTGACTCGGAACCGGGAAGCGGCCAGCGACGTGAGGTCCTCGGCGTCGCTGAAGTCGGGGTGACGCTCCCGACGTTCTTGTGCTGCCGCTTGCAGCGTTGCAGCGGGCGCCCCGGTCGCTACCTTCGGCTTCGCTGGCTGCGAGGTCGTGTCCGGCGGGGTGGATGAAAGCGGAGCCCGTTTCGATTGGTGCCGGAGCGCGCGGACGGCGAAGTACGCGATCACCAATGCGCATAGGACGACGAGCAAGGCAGCCACGATCGAAGCGTACGGACGCTTTCGACTCGGCTGCAATGCCCCACTCGAGGGCACGTCTCCCCGGTTGCCCCAATCGGCTACCCGTCGATCGGTGTCCGCAAGTGTTGATTCAACGCCGCGTCCAGTTCTCGCGGCAGCCACAGGAACCCGGGCGCCTGATTCGGGGCCTCGGGGACCGCATGCAGTGCTGGAACGAGCTGAGTGATGGCGTCGTTGACCGTGACGACCTGCGCCTCGTATACGTCGGCCTGGTACCAGCGCGGCCCGACTCGGGTCCGGGCGCCACCGTCTGGTCGTGCGGTGACGGGCCAGCACGACCACCGCCACTGGTAACCGACTCTGGAGACATCGCCGCAGACGTACACGCGGTCGGCCCAGCCGAGGACTTCGAAGGTGTTGACGCTGCCGAACGTGCCGGCGTCGTCGAGGTCGAAGGTGCGCATGATCGCCGCCCACGGGTTCTGCGGGGTGCGTGCACGGACGATGTCCTTCGCCTGCTGCAGGTTGTTGAGCGGCTCCCATGCTGTGCGGGTGTCGTTGTCGCGGTACCAGAACTCCTCCTCGGCCTCCGCGTCCGGGGCCAGCAGTAGGGAGGGCAGGAGCTCGAGGGCTCCTGACGCTGCCAGCGTGTTGTCGATCCTCATCTCGGTTTGGTGTTGGTCACGATGGAAGATTCCAGCGGAGGTCGTAGACAGTGTCGGCGAGGAACTGGAGCCGGTTGCGGATGTCGTGGAGGGCTTTGTTGTCGTCGTCGTTGCGGGTGTCGGCGCGGAGGAGTGTGTTGGCGGTGATGAAGTCGTCCGTGTGGTTGCTGTACCCGGCTGCTTTCGCGGTGGGGAAGATGGTGGGGTCGGCGGGGATGATGAGTTCGGTGCCGGCGTAGTCGTGGTCTTCGGGTTCGAAGCCGAGTCCGGGCATGTCGATCTCGGCCGGGGCGTAGGCGACGAGGCGGAACGGCGGCGGAACGTGGTCGGGCCGGAACCGGGATGCGTCGCGTTCGGTCGCCCACCTGCCCGACATCAGGCAGCCCGCACCGATCAGAACTTCTGCTTGATGCTGAATCGGCAACGCTGACCGCCACCTCGCGCGGATTTCACCCACCCCGGGATAGCACGCGATCGAAAAGTCCACGAGGCCGCCGACCTGACGGGATTCCCATCCGATGCTGGCCCTGTGCACGCGTTTGCCAAGTCGTGCGAGTGCGTCATCCACCTGCCCCGGCATGAATCCTCCACGTTCGACAAGTTCGTCGAAGGTGGCCCCGTTCACGGCGAGCATCCGTGCCACAGCGAACGTGATGTAGATCGGGGCGGCGTCCTTCCACCGATCCCAGCTACCCAACCGCTGCTTCCCGTCTGCCCAAACGCGCCGTCGCTCGACGTCAACGAGGAGGACGTTCGCGTTCTGTTCCGCGAGCGCGATCAGCGACGGTGACAGCACCCGCGGCACCAGCAGGATCAGTTCAGAGTCGTCGTGCTGTTCGGTGCGGGGGTTCTTAGTGGCGGTGTGAAGGCGCGCTCGGCGTCCGTCGGCGAGGCGGAGCATGTCGTACGACTCCACGACCGCGTGCAGGCGGGCGAGGGCGAGGACTCCGAGGGCGTCGGTGAGGTCCGCGGTCTCGCCGAGCCCGTACGGGAGGGTGATCTGCGGTCGTCCGGCCCAGGCGTCGGCGACCCATTGCAGTGCTGGGCCCATCAGCGGCGCTCTTCTGGGGTGTCGGGTCGGATGAGGGCGATGAGCCAGCGGGCTTCGGTGAGGAACGGCTCCCACCCGTCGCGGGTGTCACCGTGTGCGGGTTCACAGCGGTAGCCGCCGTCGCTGTCGGTGCTACTGACGAGGACCTGCCGGAGCTCGGAGTCCGGTGGGTCCCGGAAGTACATGTGTCCGTGGGTGCCGGCCATGTCGAACGCGACGGTGAGCAGGAACAGCTCCGGTCGGGTGGTCACCACCGCCACCGCCGTCCGCGGAACAAGGCGATGACGGTGGCGACGGGCCGTCCTTGCTGCATCCAGGCCAACGGTGTCAGGGGCACGTCGTCGACGCTGAGGAACTGCCGGGGTGTGGTCATGAACTCGGTCATCGCGGCCGCGTCGAGTAGCCGCTGCGGCGCTGCCGCGAAGAGGACGTCAAGCCCCGGCAGGAGACTGGCCGGGTCGCCGAACTCGGGGAGGGCGGGTTGGACGATCTGCCAGGTGGGGATTCGTTCTTCGCCGTCGAGGTCGAAGCTGGTCAGCAGGTTCGACCCGAACAATTCACCGACCTCATCAACGCTGATCTGCAGCGCGGCGGCGGCTTCCGCTTCCGTGAGAGTCGCTTCCAGCAGGTGCCGACGGATGCGCGCCTGCGTCGCCCGCCACCACTCCTCGGGCACGTCAGCACCATCAGCAGGAGCGGCACCGGGTGCGCCTGCGATCTGTCGGCCTTGGTCGGTGTAGGCCTGGAGCTGGTCGATGCTGATCTCACCGCGGGCGTACATCCACAACTGGCCTTGCCAGGGCATGTCGTCCGGGAACCCTTCGAGGTAGCCGGAGTGGATGACTTCCCGGACCGCTTTTTCCCGCTTCGCGATCTCGGAGGCGGGGATGAGCAGGGTTTGGACGATGCGGTTCGCTTCGCGTGTTGCGGGGATGGTCAGGTCGGTGAGATGCCGCCGGTTCCGGTCAACGAGCTCGTAACCGGGCTCTTTGTCGCTGTGTTCAATCATGATCCGCGCCATCGACGCTGCCGGGTCGTCGGTGTCCTCGAGGAGGACATGCCCCCAGAGGATCCGGTCGTTCGAGAGGTGTAGGGAAACCAGACGCATCATCAGCAGTACCTCCAAGAAATCGTCAACAGGCGAGCGGGACCGGGGCAGGTCAGCTGGCCGGTGGGTTGGGTCGGGTTCGGCCGATGCGTTCCGGCTGCTCGGTGAGGATGAACCGCATCAGGCGCTCCGTTTCCGCCATCGCCGCGACCGACACGTCGCTCCCGGTCGGGTCGGTGGTGGTGAGGCGGAACCAGGGCTCCTCGTCCGAGTGGTCGACCAGAACCGTCGCCCACGGCCCATCCGGATCGTTCGAGTCAGTGAAGATGGCGGCGCCGAAAAACCGGACGTCGTCGAACGCCAACGTCAGAGACACCAACTGCAACCTCACGGACGGCTCTCGTTTGCTTCGTCGGTCATTGGACGTGCAACCAGCGGAGGTCATAAGTGGCGTCTGCGCGGAAGCAGCAGCTGCCGCAAGGGCGCCGGCTGCGGTGCTCGACGGTCAGACATCGCGGGCCAGCCGCGGATCGTCCTCCGCCAGCCGTTCCAAGCCAAGCCCAGACGCTTCGAGAATCGCGTCCTCAGACTCTTCCGTCGCGACGAAGGACCCGATCTGCGCGTTAGCGGCGACAAGAACCTCGATACGGCTCCGGGCATCCAGCACCACTGCGGCAACTTCCTCGTCGCTGCAGTCGGAGGTGAATTCCGGCTTCGACGGGTGCAGGGCTGGGAACTCGAGCTGCTGTACCGGTGGGTGCCACTTCACGCCGACGCGGAGCACGCGGCCGTCGGCGTCGCTGCGGTAGAACATGGACCCGAACGGGTGGCCCATGTCGAGGGTGAGGTCCGCTCCGTACAACGTCCACCCCGCGGCGGCGTAAGTCGGGTCCCAACGCTGCACGATGAGGGCACCGATGCCCATCTCGAGTCCAGGGACGAGGGCTTGGTCGTCGCGGACGTCGGCGTAGAGCTCCTGCAGGTTCGGGGGACTTTGGTCGCGCATGCTCGACAGCGGGATACGCGCTACGGTGCGAACGGCTGCACGGCCTGGCCGCTTCCCGGGACCCGAGCCCATGTCGGGGGAGTTTCCGCTCATCGGCCGGCGCTCTTGCCAGCGGTGGCAGCCGGGCGGCGACGGTACCGGAGCGTCGTCAGGACGCAGACGGTGGGGGGTGCGACGTGAAGCATGTCGAGGACGCTACGAGAGCGCTCCGTTCTTCGCAGCCGTTTCGGCCGCTCTGAGTCCGGCAGCAGGAAAGCTGACGAGCTTCAGCGGGAGTCGCGGTGCTGCGCCATGGCTTCTGGCGCGTCGTCGGTGGCGAGCCGCGTTGACCCCACTTCGCGGGGCATGACGGGTCCCGTCGGCGCCATTTTGTCCCGCGAACGAGGGTCTTTCGCCGATTTTCGGCTCTGCTGGTGCTCGCGAACAGGATTTCAGCCCCGCTCCCGGACGCGCTCTGGCATAGGGCTGACATCGGCGGAGAACCACTCCGCCCCAACTCGGAAGACCCCAGCCATGAACTCCAACAAGTACAACACCGTCACCTCGATCGCCTTCTGCACGCGCACGACCCCGCACCGCCATAGCATGCTGGAGCTGCAGCAGCTCCGCATCGCACGGCACCGGGCCGGCCAGCGCGGCCAGCAGAAGATCACCTGCCCGATGATCCGTCAGTGGCGAGGCGAGTTCGAGGACATGTACGAGGTGCGGACCGAGCCGGAACCGGTCGAGGTGTCGCGCACGAGCGAGGCCGACCTGCGCGTCAGTCGACGGGTGGAGGCCGACGTGCAGGTCAGCAGCGTGCTCCTCCGCTGGCACTGCACCGAGTGGCCTGTGGTGACCATCCGCACCTGCGGGGAGACCGACCTCGACGGCGAAGCGCCGATCCCGGCACCGGCGCCCGCACCGAACGACCCCATCTGCGGCGGATACGCGCACCGCCTCGACGCCACCCAGCTCCCACCGACCCGCCAGTACGACTACCAGGGGTACGACAAGCACCGTTCCGACCGCGCCACCGCCCTCCAGCGCGCCGCCGAGCGGTGGTTCGACGCAGCCTTCGCTCCCACCGTGCAGACGGTTCCGCGACGCGCCGGCCAGCGAGTGGCCTTCGACGCGACGAACATCCGCCTCACCGCAGCCCGGTACAGCCCGCAGCAGTCGAACGACGACGCTGGCTGGGACGAGAAGACCCCGTCGCCGGTCCGTCGGCAGTCCGCGTGGGAGGTCGAGTACGCCGTCATGACCCGCCACACCTCCGAGTCGAGTTTCCTCGGCTCTGTCCGCTGAATCGCTTTTCCCGAACGCGAGTCACCGCCGGAAGAAGGGAACACCAACAAGCAGCACGCTTCATCAGGTCATCGAAAGCGCCGTCCACCACAGGTGGGCGGCGCTTTCGTCGTATCGGAGGCGCTTCAGAAGGCAGCGGGCGAGGCGCTCGCGTCAGCGATCGCCGTCAGAGACGCTCTTGGAGCGTCGGTGGCTGTCGTTCCAGCCGGGGATGTTGGCGTCAAGCCATCGCCTTTGGTCGGTGGTTCGTGGTCGGTCCTTTTGGAACCGCAGCCACTGCAGTGCGTTGACGCCGCAGATAACGACGGTGCGATCCGGGCGGCGTCCGTCATGCCTGTCCATCCAGGTCGCGACTGCGTCAGCGATCTCAGACCATGTAGCTCTCGTTGCCGCGACGTTCCATCCGGGCACGTGCTCGTCGAGCCATTGGCCCCGCTTCACCTGCATGGCTCCTTCGCCCCGCTTCTGATCAATCTCCCGTTGGAAGACGAGCCACGTGCCGAGGGAATATCCGTCCACTACCTCACGGGTATGCGGAAAACGGTCGTTCGTGCGAACGAACTTCTGTAGCGTTTCGGCCTGTCGATTCCACAGCTGCTCGCTCGGGGACAGTTCCCACTCGGGCACCCATGTCTCGAGGTAGTACTGCCGAGCTGGATGCAAGGTTTCGCCGGTCCTGGCCTTGCCGAGCCGCCGCTGCTTGTCGAGCCACGCGCCGATCTTCAACCCCCGCGAGACGGTGGTATGCGGTGGGAGAAGCTTCTTCTTCTCGACGTAGTCGCGGACTTCCTCCGCATGCTCGAACCAGGTGTGTCCGAACTCCTCAGGGCCGTCCCAATCCTCTCGGGGGATTTCATCGCGATTCCGGGGTCGTTCGTTTCGCATGCAGCGACTCTTCCGAACCCGCGTTGCTGATCGAAAGCCGACTCGCCCGATGCCCCCCGTACTGGGTCGGCGATTCAAACTTCGGGCCCGGCTATGTCCGCGTCGCACACTTAGGAGGGCACGCGCGGAAGGATGGCATCATCAGCCCTCTTCGCTGGTCTCGCTGTCGGAGTCGTGTGGCGCCTCGGACTCGGCGCCCAGTATCTCGAGGTTGCCGGTGGCCTCACCGTCGATGGTGATCTGCCGCGGGTGAGAACCCAATTCCGTGAGTGCGTGCTGCGCTTCCTCGGTGAATCGGTTGACGTTCTGGCGGCTTTGCAGCAGTCGAAGCTTGGCGTCGCTCGCCTCCGCCCATCCCTGTCGCCACCCCGCGACGAGCCGCGGGATCGCGCTGCTCACGCGCTCGGGATGCTTGAGGACATACATGAACAGCGAGGCCGCACCGCCAGCGCTGGCCACGCCTGCGCCGACGTGCACCCATGCGAGCAGGTCCAACGGGGAGCCGGCGGACATCCGGCGCACCGCAAGACCAGGCAGGTCATCGTTTGAGCCTGGCTCGACGGCTCGGATGCAGGCGTCCCAGAGGCTCGAGAGAGCGAGGATGGTCAGCCCCGCATCCCGCGCGGTCCACTCTGGGCGATCGATGCGAACGGCGATCTGCAAGCCATCTACGGGTCGAAGCCAGTGATCGATCTCGAGTCCATCGAGTCGACGCACGTTGAGGTGCTCGTTCGCCAAAGCAAGCCACTCCAACGAGTAAATGCGCTCGTCACGACGCCCGAGGTTGAGCCACTGCGGCTCCGGGAGTGTGCCGGCAGCGATCATGGCTCGCACTCCGTCTGGTTTCACGCCGAGCAGCCGGGCTACGACACTGGTCGACAGATGTGTCGGGTCATCTCGACGAGTCGTTGTCACACGCGGACGCTAACCTCATGCGATGGCCAGGTGAGGAAGACTCGCCCCATAACGAGAAGGAAAATCTCATCGTGACCGACGACGTGCCCGTGATCAGCTGCCGGGATCATGTCGACCGGGCCCCTTCTCCGGATTCTGGTCGGAACTCGCGGGGAGGGACACCACGCTTCAGAGCAGATCTCCTCGTGCAGGGCCTCGCAACCAAGAAGCTGCGGACCACAGGGGAGAGCTGGTTCACGAGCTGGCGGCGACGCCAACAGGGGTTTGCGGACGGGCAATTCCGTCTGGTACCCGAAGAAGGCAACCCTGCAGACGCGACGGCAGTAGGGGTATGGCTCGACGACGAACAAGTTGCCTACATCTATGGAGACGATGCAGAGCGGTACACGGCGGCGCTCACGCATGTCGGTTGCAATCTCCTGGTCAACGCGGTGCAAACGGAGGACGGGCTCGAGCTTCGAGTCGAGGCACCGGCACCTCGCGCACTCAAGAAGCTCCTCCGAACCGCCGATCCGTCAACGTTCGTTCCCTTGCCGGCGCCAGTATCGATCGCCGCCGGCCCTCGTGCAGGTCATGACATGCGTCGCTACCCTGCGCCCGTAGGGGACTACTCGCTGCCGCCATCCGTTTGGTGGCCAATAACGGGCGGGCGCCGTTCGGGCGGCACGACGGCGGACAGTCCGGGGGCCGTCTCCACCTGCCCGCTGTGCCTCAATCCGATGGATCAGACGACAGCACGAAGAGTGAACGCAACTCGGAACAAGACCGCCGCCCGAATGATCTGCCCAGAGTGCTTCATCGAAATCGGCCCCGGCGAACGACCCAGAGGCGTCGAACTGACGCCAGACCAGATCGTCGCGAGCATGAAGCAATACCACGCGGTCACCGGCGCCATCCCTCGGCAGGGGGGCTCGGGCTACGCGTTCCTTGATAAGTACCCGAGAAGCGCATCGCCGGAGGAGCTCCTTGCCTTCCTTCGCCTCATCTGGGACTGGCCAGATCGCTCGACAGTCAACGAGGTGTTCGGCAGCTGGCATGGAGCGCTCGCAGCATCTGGCGTACTCGGCGACGGCACAGAACGCATGAGCCGCGGCGTGCGATCCATCGCCAACGACGGACATCTCTGCCTGTCCTACGGGGAACGAACAATCGACGACTGGCTCCACAAACAAGGCATCGCCCACACCCGCGAACCCTCCTACCCCGGCACGAACTACCGCGGTGACTTCCTCGTCGGCGACCTCATCATCGAGTATCTGGGGCTACACGGCGACCCCGACTACGACGCTCGCTTCGCCGCGAAACGCAGGGCAGCCAAACGAGCAGGTCTCGACATCTTCGAAATCACACCGCGAACGCTCGGCGACTGGGACACGCTCGCACTCCGGCTAGCCCGACGGCCAGCGCGCTGGGCACCGACAGCGACGCCTGTCTCACCCGCTCCCACTGCCGAGCCACTCACGCCGGTACCCGAAGGACCGACCGGTGCCCCTGGCTGGCGGACCGACCCGCTCAACGCTTCCGGGCGGCGATACTTCGACGGATCTGCCTGGACCCATCACACGCTGGACCGATCGGGTGAGTGGCACGCGCACACCCCGCTCGGCGACGCCGCTCGCAGCGCAGCGCAGGCGTGGGTACGGCACGAACGACCCATGCGAGAAGCGCCCGAGGCCGCGCTCGGGAAGCTCGGCACGCATCCCGACGGGCTGGCGTTCTGGCTCGCGGCGATCGACGAGCACGAGAACGGCGGCCAGGCACGAGCTGCCGACTCAGCAACAGCGCCCGCCTACAGAGGCTTCATCCGCTACCTCGAGAGGGACGGCGCGGCGATGATGGCAGCGATGGACCGATGTGCACGATTTGACCGAGCCGGCAGCAGAACGCTTAACGACCGCGCGCTGCACATCTTCCACCAAGCCGGCGTCCGCCCCGACTTCGCTGCCGCCGGGCTGACCTTCCACGCCTGACAACGGTCTAACGCAACGGACGCAATGAGCGTTATCGGCGCTTACCACGTCGTCGTAGCATCTGAAGCGACGCGCCTGACGATCAACTGAGCTAAGCGTCGCGTGGCAACTGGGCCTGTCTCCAGACCGGCGGCTTGTTCCCGTCTCAGCCTCCTCAGTGACTTCGAGTGATTCGGACTCGACCCCCTGGACCTCACGCCGTGAGCTCGATGTACGGAGTTAACGACGCCGTCGATGAATGCGCCGGGTGGCGATGCTGAGGGTGCCAACGCAAGCGATGGCGAGCGCCGCAACCGGGTGTGACTGCGCGGTCAGGGCGAGTGCGTTCACAAGCGCGACAACGCCGGCCGTGAAGCCCGCGAGGAAGGCGGAGACGATATCGGTGGGTTCCATGCTGCCTTTCTGTAGAGGGCCCGCATGAGGACCGACCGCCCGGGCGATCGGTCCTCATGCGGTCAGCCCTCGGGGAGGTTCTCGAGGTTGTCGAGTTGGGAGCTGTTGGGGTTCGTCTTGATGTAGGGGCTCGCGAGGCAGGTTCCTCGCGGGCAGTAGTGGACGGTGGTGATGGTTGCGGAGTGGCCGCCGGCGCTGGTGCGCCAGGTGTTACCGGCGTTGATGCTTGCGACCACCTGACCTCGGGTCCAGTGGGTGTTCGTGTTGGTGATGACTCCCTCGAGGTGTCGGTGGGCGCCATCTGCGGAGAGTTCCTTGCGAACTCGGGTCACGGTGTACGTGCTCATCGATGCTCCTGTTCGGTGTCGCTGACGAGGGTGCTACTTGGACTTCTTGGACTTGGACGTCGATTCGTTGGTCGTCGTGTTCGGGTGACGACGAACCGTGGACTGCTTCACGAAGCGGCCGGTGATGGCGCTGCGTCCTCGCTTTCCTGTCATGTGTTCACCTCCTTGGTTCGGTGTTCGTTCGGTGGGTCGATATTAGATCACCTGCGCATCGGATGTCGAGCGCTGTGGCGAGTTTCGTTCATGGAGAGCCGCAACGAGGCATACTGGTCACGTGCCGAGGACAACCGTCGATCCCGTTGCGCTCTACGAAGCGCTCGATGCTGCGCGCAGCGCCAAGGGCATGTCTTGGCGCGGTGTCGCCCTGGAGATGGGCGTCAGCCCTTCTCTGCTCTCAAGACTTCGGCAGGGCCAGCGGCCGGACGCGAACGGGTTCGCGACCGTAGTGTCGTGGCTTGGGGTCGACGCTGAGCAGTTTTTCGTCGCGGAGGATGCTGGCGTGCCGCTCCGTCCGGGCGAAGTCGAGCTCATGGCGAAGGTGGCTCCGCTTCTGAGGGCTGACAAGGATCTGCAGGACGAGGACGTGCAGTTCATCACCAACGTGATCAATGCCGCTGTGACGAGGGCGAAAGCGTCCAAGTAGCGATGCGGCGGGGGTTCAAGACTGAGGCGAAGGGGCTCGCTCTCGAGATCAGGCGTGAGCTAGGGCTCGACGCGTTCATGGTGCTAAACCCATGGGGGCTGGCAGATCAATGGGGGATCGAGGTCTGCGGTGTGAGTGAGCTGGCGCTTGACGAGAAGGACCTGGAACGGGCGCGTCGACCGCGTGCGTCCTTCTCCGGGCTAGTCACTGAGATCGAGCACAAGCAGCTAATCGTGGAGAACGACTTCCACGGCCTTCCAAGGCGTCGATCCACGGTCAGCCACGAGATGAGCCACATCATCCTCGAGCACGAGCATCCCGCTGTGGTGACCTTCGACCGAACGTGCGGAGCTGGCGCTGAGCAGGAAGAGGAAGCAGATTGGCTTGCGGGCGAGCTTCTCGTACCGTGGGACGCTGCGCTCAGGCAGGCCTGGCGGAATGCCACGGACGACGACGTGGCGAGGCGCTACCAAGTCAGTGTGCCGCAAGCCCGTCGCCGCATGAATCAGTCCGGAGTGCGGCGCCTCGTGGTTCGCTCGAGGCAGAAACGCGCGGCTTCGACCGGGGCAGCACCGTTTTGAACGCCGGGCTCGCCTCCAACCCGTGGAACGGATCCCCGAAACCCGTGGAACGCCCGTCAGCACTGGGATCCGCGATCCGCCCCAGCACTGGCATCCGCGAATAGACCGAACACCTCGCCGAGGGCGTTCGGCCTTCGTGCCACGCCACTCGTCGGACCTGCACTCAGACCGTGAACTCTCCGCCGGTGACTCTGTCGAAGTCGGTGGGGTCGAGATCAGGGGGTAGACGGGGTCGCGGGAGCCGTCTACTCCATCTGCAGTAGGCGATCGAGTCTTGCCGGACGACGACCAGCCGCCGTCCGGCGCTGAGGATGAACTCATCGGGGCTAGACCCTGCACAAAGGAGTCATCATGACCGCGATCCAGTCCGCCACACCGTCAACTGTGCAACGCATCCGTCCCGCTGAGGGTGCCGTGGCGCGCACTGCCCGAGTTCCCAAGCTGGTCGCCTGGGGGACACTCATGACCGTTTCCGAGGTGGTCCGGTTCGCCGGATTCATGGTTGTGCTCGTCGCCATGGGTGTCGAGAAGCTCGCTGTGACGGTGATCTCGCGATGACGATGAGCTTCGGCCGCTCCGATGCGGAATCCGTACTGCTGCGACAGACCGTCCGCCCGGACGATCTCTTCTTGCAGGACACCGTTCCGATCGACATGACTGCCGTGCTGCTCGAGTACCCGAAATCCGTAGAACCCGCGGAACCCGCGGAACCCGCGGAGCGCCGAGCGTCAGAGCGAGAGACCACGGCGCGCGACACCATCTCAGCCACCCCGGTCTCCGACGAACGCGAGGCTGCCGTTGGCGATCGGTGAACGGTCCGGCGCGCGGCGGTGAACAGGGCTCAGAGGACGACATCGTCCGAACATCCGAGGCATGTGACGTCTGCAGGCCGCGCGCCGATCTTCTCCAGGCACAATCAAACCGTGAACGACGAACCTCAGCGACCTGAGATCGAGTCGCCCCGATGGCTGCGTGCGCAGCGCGCGGTACCTCGCTCCATGCCGTACATCAGCGTCACGGCGATGCTGGTCGAGATCGCCACCGCGATCATTCTCGGCGGGTCGTTCCTCGGATACACGGGAGCCGTGGTCTGCGCGGTCGGTGCCGTAGTGGCACGTCGGCGACCTCACGTCGGCATCGGGGCAGTCCTCCTGGGGACCGCACTGGCAACACTGGGGCACCGTGACGCCCTCGCTGAGTTCACGGTGGTGGCATTCACGTTGTTCGCCATCACGGCTACCGGCACCCCGGCGTTCCGAACGACGTTGCTGTCGGCGGGAGTGGTTGCCGGGATCGTCGCCGCAAGCGGCTACCTCGACCACGGTCGGGTTGTCCAGTGGGACGGAGCTGCGGGAGTTCTGAGCGTCGTCGCGGCAGGCGCCATCGGATCGGCGTTGTTCCAGCAGTACAGGTCCTGGGAGGCGTTGCGAGCACGTGCCGAGGACGCGATCGTCACCCGAGACATTGAGGCAACTCGCCGAGTCGCTGAGGAGCGCATCCGTATCGCTCGTGATCTCCACGACATCATCGGACACCAGACCGCGGTCGTGAACATGCATCTCGGGGCGATTGCCGTATCCGGGCTGGCGACTGACTCACGGACTGCCGCATCCGTCGAGGCCGCACAGACCGCCACGCAACGCATCCTCGCAGAAACCCAGCACACCCTGCGGGTTCTCCGCGCAGACGAGCACGCAGCCGCGGCATCGAGCCCGCTGCCGAACCTCCAGGACATGGCCGCGCTTGTTCGATCGTTCTCCGAGATCGGTCTCGACGTCGACGCGCAGATCCCAACTCCCTTGCCGAAAACCTCGGACGCGGTGGGCGTGACCGTCTACCGAGTCGTGCAAGAGGCGCTCACGAACGCTCATCGATACGGCGCCGGCGAGGCAGCACTCACGCTCCACGCTGCCGCCGGTGCGCTGCACGTGGAGGTGACGAACCCAACCCGACCGGACGCATCGAATGTTCACGGAACGGGGTTCGGCATCATGGGCATGCAGGAGCGCGTCAAATCTGTTGGTGGCACCGTTCGGATTGACGTCGACGATGACGTGTTCGCAGTGTTCGTGACCATCCCCGAGGAGCAAGCATGACCTGTCGCGTACTACTCGTCGACGACCAGGAGATGATCCTTCTAGGTCTCCGAGCCATCATCGATTCCAGCCCGGACTTCGCTGTCGTGGCCGAAGCATCCGATGGATTCGAGGCCCTACGGATTCTCGACCACGAGGCCGTAGACCTGATCGTGATGGACGTACGGATGCCTGGGATCGACGGAGTCGAGACAACCCGACGGGTACGAGCGACACGATCAGCGCAGCAACTCCCGATCATCGTCCTCACCACCTTCGAGGACGACGCCGTGGTTCTCGACGCACTCCAGGCCGGTGCCAACGGGTTCCTCGGCAAAGGCGTCGGCCCAGCCGCGCTCCTCGAGCGACTCCGGCAAACGGTGCAGGGTGATGCAGTGCTTTCCCCAGCTGCGTCGAGCGCGGTCGTGGGACACGTCCAAACTGGTCCCCGACGACCAGTCGACGCCGAACTCGCACAGCGCTTCGCAGCGCTGACGCCCCGCGAACTCGACGTCGTCATCGCCGTCGCCGCGGGCGGTGACAATGAGCAGATCGCCGCAGCGATGTTCGTCTCACCCTTCACCGTCAAGACTCACGCCACCCGCGCGATGGCGAAGGTCGCAGCGCGCGACCGCGCTCAGCTCGTCGCCTTCGCCTACCGCGCTGGACTCGTCTGACCCTCCGGACATCGGAGCGTCATCTACTGCAGATGAAGTAGGAACGGCGCTTCGCACGGACGACGCCCCGACGACTGCGTCACCCGAGGATTGAGACATCAACTGCCGGCCCGAGTTCCTCCAGGGCGGCACCTCATTCTTCAGGAGCACTCATGCCGAAGTTCCTCGCGGCTGTCGGGCGATTCAGCGCCAGACACCGCTTGATCGTGATCGCAGCTTGGCTGCTGATCATCGCCGTCTTCACCGGAATCACCGCCACATCAGCTGACCTCGGCGGCGGGAAGACCACTGCCCCTGACACCCCCGCGTCCAAGGCGCTGGACACACTCCAAGACAAGTTCCCGGGCATGAAATCCTCCGGCTCGGAGGCAAAGACCCTGCAGCTGGTGATGGAAGGCCGCAACGGCGCCAACATCACGGACGCCGATTCCGTGTCCCGAGTCACTCGCATCGTGGACGCCGCGGGGGACCTCCCGCACGTGGAGTCCGTGACCTCCCCGTTCGACGAGCAGCAGCCCTACGTGTCAAAGGACCAGACCACCGCCGTGTCCACGCTGACGTTCAGCGGCATCACGGACAGCAACGCTGAGAAGACCTACGACAAGGTCCTCTCCTTCGTTCACTCGCACGACGCAGATCTTCGCATCGAAGTTGGCGGGCAGATCGCCGAGGACAGCTACCCGATCGGCGGAGCCGGGGAGATCGTCGGCCTCCTGGTTGCGTTTCTGATCCTCTTCCTGACCTTCGGATCGCTCATCACCGCCGGCGCCAACATGCTTGTCGCCCTCAGCGGCGTCGGAGCAGGCATCCTCGGCGTGCTCGCATGGTCGGCAATCCACCCTCTCGACACCACCGTGATCAGTTTGCCAGGCATGCTCGGCCTCGCGGTCGGCATCGATTACTCGCTCTTCATCCTCACACGTTTCCGCGCTGAGCTTCGTGCCGGCCGCAAGGTCGAGGACGCCGTCGCTCACGCCACGGGCACGGCCGGCACAGCCGTCGTCTTCGCTGGCCTCACCGTGATCATCGCGCTCGTCGGCTTGGTCGTCACTCGGATCAGCACCATCGAGGACATGGGCTTCGCAGGAGCCTTCGCAATCGCGATCGCCGTGCTCGCAGCCCTCACCCTCTTGCCGGTCATCCTGCGGAGCCTCGGCCTTCGCGCCCTGCCGAAGAAGGACCGCGAAACGCTCCGCGCCGGCGGAACGATCGACGTCGCCCCGAAGAAGCGTTCGTTCCTGCGCAGCTGGGGAACGGCGAACACCCGGCACCCCCTGCTCATGCTCATCGGAGGCGTTGCAGTTCTCGCCATCGTTGCGATCCCGCTGTTCAGCATGAAGACCGCCGCAAACATCCCGGGCGGCTCGAACCCGGACTCCACACAGCGCCACGCGTACAACCTCATCGTGGACAAGTTCGGTGGCACGCAGTCACCGCTCCTCGTCCTCGCCGAAGGCAACGACGTTCAGGACAAGGCTCCTGACGTGCAGAACGCGCTCGATGACCTCGCTCACGTTCGGATGGTCACCCCTGCCCAGATCGACACCTCCGGTGACACGGCCCTGTTCACCGTCATCCCGAACGGCAGCCCGATCGACGACGGCACGAAGGACCTTGTCCACGACATCCGCGACCAAGCCGATTCTGTCGGTGGTGTGCACCTCGAAGTGACCGGCGAAACTGCAATCGGTCTCGACACGACCGCACAGATGAACAAGGCACTGATCCAGTACGTCGTCGTGATCGTCGTCTTGTCGTTCCTGCTGCTGGTCGTGATGTTCCGGTCGCTCCTCGTACCGCTGTTCGCGACCCTCGGCTACCTGCTGTCGTTGGGTGCCGCACTCGGTGCACTCACTGCGGTGTTCCAGTGGAAGTGGCTGGACTTCATCATCGCCGCACCCCAGGGCGACCCCCTCGGCAGCATTCTCCCCATCATCCTCGTCGGCGTCCTCTTCGGACTCGCCATGGACTACCAGGTCTTCCTCGTCTCCAGGATCCGCGAAGAGTACGTCTCCGGGCTCCGGCCCAAGGAAGCCATCCTCGCGGGCTTCAGCAAGTCCGGCCCGGTGATCGTCGCCGCAGCCCTGATCATGGCCTTCGTGTTCGGCGGCTTCGCGTCGAGCGAGATGACGTTCGCGTCGGAGACCGCGTTCGGACTCCTGATCGGCGTGCTAGCGGATGCGTTCATCGTCCGCATGGTCCTGATGCCGGCGCTCCTGGCGTTGGCCGGACGCGCCGCATGGTGGATGCCGAAGTGGCTGGAGCGAATCGTGCCGAATCTCGACACCGAGGGTCACAGCCTGACCGAGGACGAAACGGCTGCCAACACTGAGCCGCAGCGAGAGGCGATCAAGGCCTCCTGACATTCCCGACAGCGGGGGTATCGACGAATCTTTCGTCGGTACCCCCGCTGTCGTCTGCCTGCGACTGACCGGCAGGTCCCATTCGCGCACAGCCCAACGAGCGCAGTCGCTACGATCTCATCGCGGAGAGGAATCGCGATGACCACCGGTGAAGAAGGCGCTCGAAGCAAGCGCGTCACAGCAACGCGAGAACTGATCCTGACCGCCGCCGAGCGTCTCTACGCGGAGTACGGCATCGCACACATCTCGAACAGGCAGATCGGAGAGGCTGCGGGCCAAGGAAACACCGCAGTCGTCAGCTACCACTTCGGCAGCAAGCACGAACTCATCCGCGCCATCCTCGGACGACACCAGCGGCGCATCAACGAGCTGCGTCTCCTGGAACTTGCGCGCATCGACGGGTCCACCGACGTTCGTGACTGGATCGGATGCTTCGTGCGAGCAACAACGACACATCTCGCAGCACTCGGCTCACCCACCTGGTACGGCCGGTTCAGCGCACAGGTCGCCACCGACCCGGCGTGGGCAGACATCGCGATGGACGAGGCGCGCGAGACTCCGAGCCTCCTTCGCATCGCTGAAGGCATCAGGAGCTGCCTACCCGACCTCCCTCGGCAGGTGCGGGCGGAACGCAATGCCATGGGCCGGATCTTGTTGACGCAGATGATCGCGGAGCACGAACGGTCCCTCGAGCGCGGAGGGCCCAGGATCTGGTCCGACTGGTCGGATGTCGCAGCAGCACTCACCAACGCGATCTCCGCGCTGTGGTTCGTCGATCTGCCCACGGCTGACCGTCTGCCGTGACCTGGGCCGTGGGTCCTCCGTTGAGGGGACCGTGGGGCACGAGCGGGTGAGAAAGCGGTGAGAATCTAAATCACGTGTTTGAAAATCTTGCTCGTCGGAGTTGACTACCCCTGACGGAGCGTCTCTGACTCGCAGATTCGGCTTCCGTGCGGAGGCATACATGACGACATCTGCAATCGACAGCAGCGTGCTCATCGTCGGTGCGTCCGCCGCGGGGATCGCTGTTGCGGAAGGGCTGCGACGACGAGGGCACAGCGGCCCGCTGACGTTGCTCGACAACGAACAGCACACCCCGTACGACCGTCCGCCGCTGTCGAAGCAGTACCTGAGCGGCCACTGGGACCTCGAGCAGGTGATGCTCCGGCCGCAACGGTCGCTGGATGGCCTCGGCGCGGTCTTCCGTCTCGGGCACTCCGCCACCGGACTTGACGTTGCGCGCCGAACAGTATCGGCGGGCAACGAGGCCATCGCAGCCGACAACATCGTCATTGCGACCGGTGTCCGTGCTCGTCAGCTTCCTCTCCAGCACGACCTCCTCGGAGTCCATGTCCTTCGCTCGCTCGATGACGCGCGCGAACTCCGCGAGTCGCTCCGATCGACGGTGCCCACACTCGTCGTCGGGAACGGGGTCCTCGGCAGCGAGATCGCCGCGGCGACAGTCGCTTCTGGGTCCGCAACCACACTTGTCGGCCCGGAGCCGACTCCGATGCTCGCCCAGCTCGGCTCCGTCGGTTCTGCCCTGCTCAGCAGCCGCCATGAAGACGCGGGCGTCGTCCTGCGCGGTGAGTCCCGCGTCAGATCACTCCTGCCGGATCGCGGCAGCGTGGTCGGCGCCGTACTCGATGACGGCACACAGCTTCAGGCTGGTCGAGTGATCGTGGCGATCGGGTCGACACCGAACACGGAGTGGCTCAGCGACAGCGGTCTCGATGTGTCTGACGGTGTCCTGTGTGATGGTCTTTGTCGCGCTGCACCCGGGATCTGGGCAGTTGGTGATGTCGCACGCTGGCGTCACGAAGGCCTCGGCCGGGACCTTCGGCTCGAGAACCGCACCAACGCAACGGAACAAGCGGCGGCAGTGACCCGAAACATCCTCGACGCGAACGCGGCAGCACCCTACGTGCCGGTTCCGTACTTCTGGTCTGATCAGTACGGGATCAAGATCCAGGCGTACGGCTTCCCCGGCGACGCAGATGACAGCGCAGTCATCGAGGGATCGATCGAGGAAGGTCGCTTTGTCGCGCTCGCCACACGGGCCGGTCAACCCGTCGGTGTCCTGGGGTGGGGGATGCCGAAGCAGGCACGCCTTGCGAGCGCGCTGCTCACTGACCTCTTCGCCGGTCAAGCCGCTGTTATCTGAACACCGAGAGGAAGGAAACCCGATGACTGATGTCATTGCATCGACGCAGCAGGCTGAACCGCCAGCGTTCCCCATGCGGCGAGCGAGCGCATGTCCGTTCGACCCATCTCCAACGGCAACCCATGAACAGCAGCAGGGACCGATTCGAAGGGTTCGCCTCTGGGACGGTTCCACGCCGTGGTACGTGACTCGACATGCTGAAGCGCGGACGATCCTTGCTGATGCCCGCATCAGCGCGGACATCAGCCGACCCGGCTACCCATCCCCGGCTCCTGTCGACGGCGGCGGTTCCGGTCTGAGCTTCATCCTCATGGACGATCCCGACCACGCGCGATTGCGCCGGATGGTGACGGCGCCGTTCGCGGTGAAGCGCATCGAGGTCGTGCGACCGGCAGTGCAACGGATCGCAGACGACCTGATCGACTCGATGCTCTCCCGCACCGGACCAGTCGACCTCGTCGAAGAATTTGCGCTTCCGCTCCCGTCGCTGGTGATCTGCGAGCTGCTCGGCGTGCCCTATGGCGATCACGACGACTTCCAGGAGCACAGTCGAACCATCATCAAGCGCGGTGTCGCTCGTGAGGAACAGCGTCGCGCCTTCGAATCGCTCGGCGCCTACCTCGCGCAGCTCCTGCACCGAAAGATCGCCGAACCAGGCGAGGACCTGCTCTCGGACCTCGGCCGCCGCGTCACCGACGGCGAGCTGGAGATGTCCGACGCTGTGCAGATGGGCATCCTGCTCCTCATCGCCGGTCACGAGACAACGGCGAACATGATCGCCCTCGGCACGCTCGCGCTCATCGAACACCCTGACGAGTTGGCGCGACTCCGCGACGATCCCGACCCCGCGCTCGTGGCGTCCGCGGTAGAGGAGCTTCTGCGCTACCTCACCATCACGCACGACGGGCGTAAGCGAGTCGCTGTCGAGGACATCGAAATCGACGGCGTCACCATCCGCGCTGGCGACGGGATCATCGTGGCGACCGACCTCGGCAACCGGGACGACGCCGTGTTCAGCGACCCAAACCGGCTCGACGTGGGACGGAACCCCAGAACGCACGTTGCGTTCGGGTTCGGCGTGCACCAGTGCCTCGGCCAACCGCTGGCACGAATGGAGCTGCAGGTCGCCTACGCCACGCTGCTCCGACGTATCCCCACGCTGACACTCGCCACCACCCTCGACGCGATCCCCTTCAAGCACGACGGATCCGTCTACGGGGTGTACGAACTCCCGGTCACTTGGTGCCCGGCTCACCCACAGAAGGAAGAGAAGGAGCAGACCCGATGAAGGTCATCCTCGACCAAGACAAGTGCGTCGCAAGCGGCCAGTGCGTGATGGCTGCCATGAACGTCTTCGACCAACGAGACGAGGACGGTATCGCCTTTCTCCTCAAGGACGACGTGACCGGAGAAGAAGTCGAGGAGGTCCGCGACGCCGTCGCGGTCTGCCCGGCTCTCGCGATCGCGCTTGAAGACTGACGAGCGAACTCACCGTCGACCAACCGGCCGTCGACCGAGGCGGTCACGCATCGTCACCGATCGTCCCGTTCTGGAGGAACATGACCGACCCCACCGCCAACGACATGCCTGCGCTCCGCGCGCGGTACGCGCAGGAGCGCGACCGTCGCATCCGGCCAGATGGGCTCCGGCAGTACCGACGAACCCGCGGGTCCTTCGGATACTGGGAGACCGATCCCTACACGCCGCGCAAGGAACGGACCGTGGAACACGGTGCAGTCCAAGTGCTCGTCGTCGGAGGCGGGTTCGGTGGGTTGCTCACCGCGTCGAAGTTGCGGCAGGCCGGCTTCACGTCCGTTCGCATGTCCGAGGAGGGCGGCGACTTCGGTGGCACCTGGTACTGGAACCGATATCCCGGCGTCCACTGCGACATCGAGTCGTCGATCTACATGCCACTGCTCGAGGACGTCGGCACCATCCCCTCCAGGCGCTACGCGCCGGGTGAGGAGATCCGAAAGCACGCGATGGCCATCGCCCGGAAGTTCGACCTGTACGACGACGTCCTGTTCCACACCCGCGTGACGGAACTGCGATGGCACGAGGACGACGCCGAGTGGCAGGTCGCAACCGATCGTGGTGACAGCTTCCGTGCACGGTACGTCGTCGTCTCGTCTGGGACACTCTCGCAGCCGAAGCTCCCCGCGATCCCTGGCATCGAGACGTTCCGCGGTCACACCTTCCACACGAGCCGCTGGGACTACGGCTACACGGGGGGCACGCAGGACGGCGACCTCGGAGGGCTGCGTGACAAGCGGGTCGCGGTCGTCGGCACCGGCGCCACCGGGATCCAGGTCATTCCTCAGGTCGCTCGCTCCGCTGAGCACCTCTTCGTGTTCCAGCGCACCCCGTCCAGCGTCGATGTCCGGGACAACCGAGACCTGCCGCCTGGCTGGACCCAGTCGCTGCCGCCCGGCTGGCAGGAAGAACGAATGGAGAACTTCCTCGCGGTCGTGTCCGGCGAGGAGACAGACGTCGACCTCGTCCAGGACGGGTGGACCTCCACCGCTGCCCTACAACGGACGATGCTCACCGGTCAGAGTGACGAGACGGTCGATGCACCAGACCGAGGCCTCCTCATCGAGGTTGCAGACGCGCAGAAGATGGACCGGATCCGCGCCCGCGTCGACGCGATCGTCGACGACGCCGGCACCGCCGCAAAGCTGAAGCCCTGGTACCGGTACATGTGCAAGCGACCCACTTTCAGCGACACGTACCTGCAGACCTTCAACCGGCAGAACGTGACTCTGATCGACACGGCCGACAGCGGCGGCATCACCGCCATGACGGAGCACACGGTCGTCGTCGGCGACAACGAGTACGAAGTCGATTGCGTCATCTTCGCCACCGGATTCGAGACCGGCGTCTCCGGAGTCGTCTCCGGGACGCTACCGGTACTCGGTCGCGGCGGGGACCAGCTCCTCCAGGCGTGGGCGGAGGGGCCGAAGACGCTCCACGGCTTCATGTCGCATCGTTTCCCCAACCTCTTCCACCTCGGGTCGCTGCAGAACGCCAACTCAGTGAACTTCGTCCACGTCCTCCAGGAGCAGGCAACCCACATCGCCGCCATCCTCGGACGAGCGAGAAGCGAGGGCGCCCGCTTCGTCGAACCGACTCAAGAGGCGCAAGATGCTTGGGCCGAGACAATCAGCGCCGTCGAGACGAACAATGCGGCGTTCCTCGCCGAGTGCACGCCTGGGTACTACAACGGCGAGGGGACTCGCCGCCGCGGCGGCGGGAGCTACAGTCCCGGTCCCGTGCGGTTCCACTCGTTGCTTCGACGCTGGCGTGAGACGGAAATGAGGACCGTGCTCCATCCAGCACTCGTCGGATCCACCAGCAGTTAGACGATCTTCGTCGGTCGCGTATCGCGCGTCACCGCCCCATTATGCTGGGCACGGCCGGGAGGAGACCGCATGGTGACCAGGAGCGAAGACGTGGCGCGTACCGCTGGTGTCTCGCGAGCGACCGTCAGCCAAATCCTGAACGGTCGCGGTGCACGTTTCTCACCCGCGACGCGCGAACGGGTCGAACGGATCGCTCTCGACCTCGGGTACCAGCCGTCGGTCGCGGCACGGGCCCTCGCGACTGGTTCCAGCGACATCGTCATCGCCCTCATCCCCAACACGACATTCCACGGCAACCTGCAGGACCTGTTCGAGCGAGCGACCGACGAGCTTGCCGATCGTGGCCTGACGCTCCTGCTGCGATTCCCGACCGCATCGGCCGAGTCACTCAATCGGATGGTCCGCGGTCTGCATCCACGTGCCGTGATCTCATTCACGCTCTTCGACAGCTTCGAGCGAGAGCTACTCGAACGGAACGGGGTCCTCGCCGTCGACCCGGGACCGCGCGCCGCAGATGACGACGTCAACAGGAGTATCGGCTGCTTGCAGGCTGAGCACCTCATCGAGAAGGGTCACCAACGCCTTGCGTTCGCTCATCTTCACGATGCGCGTGACGACCCCTTCGGTCAGGCCCGGGAGGCAGGAGTGCGAGACGCCTGCCGTGCCGCCGGCCTCCCGGACCCGTTGAACGTGAGTGTCGAGATCAACGCTGACTCCGCAGACGCCGCCCTTGATTCGCTTGCCGCGCCTGGTGTCGCGATTGCCTGCTACAACGACGACGTCGCAACTGCTCTGCTCGCCGCGGGAACGCGACGCGGGTACCGCATCCCCGAGGACGTCGCGCTGATCGGAATGGACGACACCCCGCTCTCAGCAGTGACCATCCCGCCCCTGTCGACCGTGCACGTCGATCTGGAGAGCGCGGCGCGGTCAAGTATCAACCGAGTCATCCAAGGACTCGGGCTCACAACGACCGACCCGAAGCCGGCCGAGAACCCGCTTCGGGTCGTCGTGCGTGGTACTACCTGACCCGAGGAGAACGATCCGACGCTCACCGCATGCGTCAGAAGACGGACTCACCACCGTCAGACGGCAGAAGGGCGCCCGAGACGTTGACGCCGTCGTCGCTCAGCAGGAACGTGATGGATGCTGCAAGCGCCTCCGGAACGGCGATCGGGACGTCGGCGGTGTGACTGTTCAATCGCTCTTGACCGAAGGTGTTCGTCGCTGTCGGACGCATGCCGGTGAGGGTACCGCCAGGAGCGACGGCGTTCACGCGGATCCCGTTCGGCTCGTACATGAACGCAGACGAGCGCGTGACGCCGAGGACGGCGCTCTTCGACGCGGTGTACGCCAACCCCGCAGAGGAGCCGCGCAGGGCAGCCTCGGACGCTACGTTCACGATTGATCCGCGGCCAGCGGCGATCATCGCAGGAATGACCGCTCGAGACAGTCGTACCAGACCAAACACGTTCACTTCGAACACGCGACGAAGCATCGCGTCGTCCGTCTCGTGAAGGGGACTGAAATCGTCGAGGAGGCCCGCGACGTTCGCGAGCCCATCGATACGGGCTCCGGCAGCCTCAACGATCCGCGCGACGCCGTCATCGGCGGTGATGTCCGCTGCGACGGGCCGCACGGACGGGAACGCTGCCACCAGGTCGGCGAGGCGCGATTCGGCGATGTCCACAGCGACAACGGTTCCGCCCTCGCGGGCGATACGCACCGCGACGGCACGGCCGATACCCGAAGCGGCGCCCGTGACGATGACGGTGCGGCCGTCGAACCGACCGGCGGAGATGCGCTCCACCCAGCCCGCACTTTCGGCTTCTTCTTCCGGAGACACTTCTCGCCCGTTCGCCTCCCGAGTCAAAGTATCGAGCACTCCGTCACCTCGGTCCCCCATCCCAGCGATCAAGGTCTCGAGTGGCACACGGCGGAGTAGGCGAAGGGCCGATTCCTGCATGCCGAGCTGTTCACCGAACTGGCGAAGCACCGCACCCCCGGCGGGGTGCTCAAGCCACGCTCCGATCATTGTGTGGCCAGTGAGTGGCTTATTCGACTCGGACACGTGTCCATCCCTTCGTTGGTAACGCGCGTAACTGACGCTAGAGCGGTCGCGTGTCCACGTCAACCGCGCCATCTGGTTCGAGCGGGATGCTGTTGAGGTTCCCAGCCGGTGCAAAAGGAGGCCGATCGGCACCGCGTTGTCCGCGAGTGCTTCGGTGCGACGCAACGAACCGGAGCCTCGGGCTTGGCGGGTCGTCGGCGAGGGTGCTCGGCCGCGTCCGTCCTGGATCAGTGGCCCCCAGTGATCGGCATGCGGGGGAACCGTCTCGGCGGTTGACACGCAATACCCGAGCTGATTGGCTAGGTAACGCGCGATACCTGCGCAGACGATGACGTTGTGGAGACCTTGATGACCGTGCAGCTGCTCAACCAGGGTTGGTCTTACCGTCCGAAGGTCAGCGCGTTTGCCGAACTCGGCGGCGCGGGCGGCGACTGGGAAGACGTGACGTTGCCGCACGATGCACAGATCACCACGGCGCGAACGCCTGATCTCCGGAACGGCGCCGCGCCTGGCTACTTCCCGGGTGGAGCATGGGAGTACCGCACCGAGGTCTCAGTTCCAGCGGACTTCGGTGGTCAGCTCTGGGCGCTCGAATTCGACGGTGTCCACCGAGATGCGATGGTCTACGTCAACGGTGCACTCGCCGGCCAACACGCGTTCGGATACTCCCGATTCGTGGTGCGGATCGACCCGTGGCTCGAGGCCGGGACAACGAACACGATCAAGGTCGACTGCCGCACTCACCAGGACAGCCGTTGGTACACCGGAGCCGGAATCTACCGCGACGTTCGTCTCATCGTGAAGAGTGCCGCGCGGATCGCAGTCGACGGCGTGCAGGTCACCACCCCGGACGTCGATGTGGACAGGGCGGTCGTCGAGGTTGCTGCGGAGGTCGAGAACGGCGGCACAACGACCCGCACTCTCCGTCTCACGACCAACATCACGCAGGTGACCCAGGCCGAATCGTCCGCTTCCCTCGTCACGAGCAGCGCTCCGGTCAGTCTCCTTCCTGGCGAGCGCTCCACCGTCCGACTCCGACTGCCTGTGACGAACCCATCGCTGTGGGACGTGGACTCGCCGACGCTGTACGGCGCGACCGTCGTCCTGACCGACGGTGACGACGAGGTCGACCGCGAACAGGTGACCTTCGGCATCCGCACTCTGCAGCTCGACGCCGTACGCGGACTTCGGATCAACGGACGAGCTGTCCTGCTCCGCGGAGCATGCATCCACCACGACAACGGCCCCCTGGGTGCTGCCGCGATCGTCCGCGCGGAGGAGCGCCGAATCGAGCTGCTCAAAGACGCAGGGTTCAACGCGATCCGAAGTGCGCACAATCCCATGAGTTCGGCGCTACTCGAAGCGTGCGACCGGCTGGGCATGCTGGTCATGGACGAGACGTTCGATGTCTGGACCTCGAGCAAGTCCGACTTCGACTACGCGTCCGACTTCACCCAGTGGTGGGAGCGAGACGTCGAGTCAATGGTCGCCAAGGACGTCAACCACCCGAGCGTCATCATGTACTCCATCGGCAACGAAATCCCAGAAACGGGTTCCATCAGTGGCGGCATCTGGAGCAGGCGTCTCGCCGAGAAGCTCCGCTCGCTCGACCCCAACCGGTTCGTCACGAACGGCATCAACGGATTCGTGTCAGTCCTCGACCTGGTCACCGCCGGTATGGCGCAGCAGCGGGAGGCGCTGGCATCCGCAGAGCCGCAAGCCGGCGGCGTGAATGCGATGATGAGCCAGGTCGGCGACATGATGAACCAGATCTCGGCCTCGCCGCCCGTGACCGCGCGGACCGAAGAATCGTTCTCCGTGCTCGACGTCGCCGGCATGAACTACGGCGACGGGCGGTACGAACTCGACCACGAGCTCTTCCCGCACCGCGTCATCGTCGGAAGCGAGACGTTCCCCTCGCACATCGCCCGGAACTGGGACCTCGTCAAGCGGCTGGACCACGTCATCGGCGACTTCACGTGGGTGGGGTGGGACTACCTCGGCGAAGCGGGCCTCGGCGGCGTGAGCTATCACGACGAGGCAGCCGGTCCTGCCGCAGCGAAGGCTTGGCCCTGGCTCGCCGCCGCCAGCGGCGACCTCGACATCATCGGACGCCGTCGTCCCGTTTCGTACTACCGAGAGATCGTGTTCGGCCTTCGCCGGGAGCCGTACGTTGCCGTGCAGCGGCCCTCGCGTCACGGTCAGACGGTGCTCGGAACCCCTTGGTCGTGGAGCGACAGTGTGTCGAGCTGGGCTTGGGACGGCTACGACGGCCTTCCCGTAACCGTCGAGGTCTACAGCGACGCCGACGAGGTCGAGCTGCTGCTGGACGGCGACATCATCGGTCGCGCCGCCGTCGGAGCCGAGTTGGCGTTCCGGGCAACGATCGAGACGGTGTGGCAGCCCGGTGAACTGACCGCAGTGGCGTACACCGGCGGTGTCGAGACCGGTCGAACGTCGCTCCGCTCCGCCGCCGATGAGACGATCCTCTCCGTTTCGGCGGACCGGACGGAGATCACCAACGGCACGACCGACCTTGCATACATCGACATCTCACTCACCGACACCGCGGGCGTCGTTCGACCGCTGATGGATCGCGAGGTGACTGTCCTCGTTGAGGGCGCAGGGACCCTTCAGTCGTTCGGCAGTGGGGATCCGGCACCGGTGTCGCTCTTCGCCGAGACAACTCGGTGCACCTTCGACGGAACCGCCCTCGCAATCGTCCGACCGACCGCTGCAGGCGTCATCACCGTGACGGTCACTGCACCCGGTTGTGCATCCGCAATCGTCGAACTCACCGTGCACTGACCGTCCGCCGGAACCGTTCTCCTCCTCTGCGAACCTAGAAGGAACGCCATGACACAGTCCACCGAACCCGTCTTCGTCAGCGCCGACACTGCAAGCGTCGAAGGCGACCCGGCACCGTACTTCCGGCGTGACTTCACGGTCGCCGAAGGACTCCGCCACGCGACGCTCACGGTGTCTGCGCTGGGCATCGCTGAGACGTACGTCAACGGACACCGCGTCGGTGATGAAGTGCTCTTCCCAGGATGGACGTCGTATCGGCACCGACTCGTCGCAAGACGCCACGACATCACCGGTCTCCTCACGAACGGCGAGAACGCGTTCGGCGCGATCGTCGGTGAAGGGTGGGCGGTCGGTGCTCTCACCTGGGAGAACCGGCGACACAACTACGCGGACCGGCCTGCCTTCTGGGCGCGCCTCGAACTCGAGTACGACGATCACATCGACGTCATCGGAAGCGACGAGCAAGTCCTCGTGAGCACCGGAGCGGTGCACTCGAGCGGGATCTACGCTGGCGAACGCTACGACGCGCGCAGTGAACCGATCGGATGGTCGACAGCGGCGTTCGACGCTGCGAACTGGTGCGCCGCGCGAGCCTTCGACTGGGACACCAAGACGCTCGTCGAAGGCGGTGCACCCCCTATCCGGCGCATGGAGGAACTAGAGCCGGTTTCCGTGACCGAGCAGTCCGCTGGGCAGTGGATCGTCGACTTCGGGCAGAACATCTCCGGCTGGGTGCGACTGACGGTGAACGGGCAAAGCGGCGACACCGTCACGCTCCGTCACGCCGAACTGCTGAAGCCAGACGGCTCCCTTGAAACCGAGACCCTTCGCAGCGCGGCCGCGACCGACGAGTACATCCTCCGGGGCGGCACAGCGGAGACGTGGGAGCCACGTTTCACCTTCCACGGTTTCCGATACGTCGAGGTAACAGGATGGCCCGGGGTACCCACAGTCGCTGATCTGCGCGCCATTGTGGTGCACACGGACATGACTCGCACCGGCTGGTTCGAGGCATCAGACCCCCGCATCACGAAGCTGCACGAGAACACCGTCTGGTCGATGCGCGACAACTTCGTCGGCGTACCGACGGACTGCCCGCAGCGTGACGAACGACTCGGATGGACGGGCGATCTGAACGCATTCACGCCCACCGCCACGTTCCTCTACGACGTCCGCGAGGTGCTCGGCTCCTGGCTGAAGGACCTCGCGGTTGAACAACAGGAGACCGGGACCGTCCCGTGGAGCATCCCGGACGTCCTCCCGACACCGTCAACCGCTACCGCGCTGTGGAGTGACGTGGCGGTCAGCCTGCCGTGGGCCCTGTACCAGGAGTATGGGGAGTCGGAGATCCTCCGACGCAGTTACGAATCGATGACGGCCTTCGTCGACGAAGTCGAATCAGTACTCGACGACGACGGGCTCTGGGGCCACGGATTCCAGTTCGGTGACTGGCTCGACCCCGACGCTCCGTCCGACAACCCCGCCGGCGGAAAGACGGACCCGTACCTCGTCGCCCAGGCGTACCTCGCCAAGACGACGAAGGAGATGGCGCAAACTGCGGCAGTTCTCGGTGAGCATGCAGACGCTCAGCACTTCGACGAATTACACACACGTGTGCGGACGGCCTTCCGGCGTCACTTCGTGACCCCCGTCGGCCGCGTGGTGAGCGAATCGGCAACCGGATACGCCCTTCCCATCATGTTCGGACTGCTTGACGACGACCAGCAGCGCGTCGCTGGAGATCGGCTCGCAGCGATCATCAGTGAGTCGGGCGCCACGATCGCCACGGGATTCGCCGGCACCCCGCTCGTCACCGACGCGCTCAGCAGCACCGGACACGTCGACGTCGCGTACGACCTGCTGATGCAGACGAAGAGTCCCTCCTTCCTCTACCCCGTCCTCATGGGTGCGACCACGGTCTGGGAACGCTGGGACGCTGTGCTCGCCGACGGTACGGTCAACGCCACTGGCATGACGTCGCTCAACCATTACGCCCTCGGGGCCGTCGCCGACTGGCTTCACCGTGTCGTCGGCGGTCTCACCCGAACTGCGCCGGGCTGGCGGACATTCACGGTGGCCCCGCAGCCGGGTGGAGGACTCACATCCGCCCACGCCAAACACGACACGGTGCTCGGGCGGGTGGAAAGCCACTGGTACGTCGACGACGGTGACCTCGTACTGGAGGTTGTCGTACCCGATGGAGCCACCGCCACCGTCATCCCCCCGCTGCATCCAGAACAGCTCGCCGTCGATGTCGCTCCTGGTCGGCACTCATGGCGATACGCGGCGCCGGCAGGGTTCGGCGAGAAGGCAGAGCTGACACTCGACTCCAGCGTCAAAGAGACCATGAAGGACGACGCCGTCTGGGCCGCCGTTCTCGACGTCCTCCGCTCGTACTTCCCGGGTGTGCCGGTCGAAGCCGCGGGTAGCCGCCTCGGCGATGCGCCGGTGCGCACCCTCGCGCAGCAGCACCCGAACTCATCGGCGATGGAACGGGACCTCGTCGCCGCCCTGTCGATCCACGACGTGTGATCTCCGACACGGTCACTAGGAGCGGAACGAAGACGTCATGCCAAGCGACGTCTTCTCACCTTCGGCAAGCGTGACCGCCACCTCAGCAGCGGGTGCACGGCCGCTAGTACCGCGCGTTACGCCAGATCAGTACCACCTCTTGCTTTTAGACCCTGCACTGGCGATACTTCGGTAACGCGCGTTACTAGACCGCCTGCGTCACTCATCACAACAACGGAGTTCTGATATGTCCTCACCCGACGGCACCGCGCCGCACTCCTCAGCAAAGCCAAACGAGGTCCCACTCGGAATTCCGAGCGGACTCGAAATCGCTGCGGAGGGAGTTGGCGACGCGGTCCGCCACGGCGCCGACCCCCTGAAGAAGATCAGCGCGCGCTACATCATTGGCCTGGTCGTGGCAACACTCGCGCTGTACGTCGCGTGGGTGACCCCGATCGGCTACTCCCTCTCCATTCGGGTACAGCAGATCGACCCGGTCGGCAAAAACGGCGCGATCGCACTCGCCATCGCGATCCCGGGCATCATCGTCCTCTTCACCACCCCGCTCGCCGGGCTCCTCAGCGATCGCACTCGATCCCGCTTCGGCCGCCGGCGCCCCTGGATCATCGGCGGGGTAATCGTGGGCTTGCTCGGATCGCTCATCGTCGGGTTCGCACCGTCCATCCCGCTCCTCATCGTCGGATGGTCCATCGCCTACGTCGGATACTCGACTGCCGGCGCAATGCTCCTGACGCACCAGAGCGACCTCATCCCCGAGGAACAGCGAGGGAAGGTCTCTGGCCTCACCGGTTCAGTTACGCAGATCGGCCCGATCGTCGGAATCCTGTTCGCTGGTGCGTTCGTGAAGATCCCCGTGATCATGTTCGCGGCTCCGGCGGCGTTCGCGCTCATCTTCGTTTTGATCTTCGCGGGCCTGATGAAGGACAAGCGATCGGTGAGCGAGCGCAAGCCCGTCGACATCAAGTCCATCGCGCGCGGGTTCTACTTCAACCCACGGAAGTTCCCCAACGTCGGCTGGGTATGGATCAGCCGAGCTCTGGTCTTCCTCGCACTATCCTTCTCCACGACTTACGGCGTCTACCTCCTCGGGCAGCGTCTCGACATCACGCTCGCGGAGGCCGCCCCGATCCTTGCAACGTCGGGTCTCATCGGCATCGTCACGGCGATCGTCGGCGCCATCGCCAGCGGGTACCTCTCGGACCGATTCCACAGCCGAAAGCCATTCTTGATCGCAAGTGCGTTCATTCTGGCCGCCGGAATGGTCGTGGTCGCCTTCACTCAGAGCGAGGGACAGTTCCTCCTAGGCAGCGCGCTCAGCACGCTCGCCGTCGGTGTCTACGGCGCAGTCGATCAAGCGATTCAGCAGGACGTTCTGCCACGCGAGGAGAACGAAAACGGCCGGTTCATGAGCATTATCCAACTGGCGAACCAGGTGCCGCAGGCCGTCGGGCCGCTCGTCGCGGGAGGGATCATCGCACTCGCGACCGGCGATTACACCGCGGTGTACATCGTCGGTGGAATCGTCGGGATTCTTGGCGCGCTGGCCATCATCCCCATCTCGGTCGGTCGTCGAAGCACTGACTCCACCACGAGCATCCGAGCGCCAAAATAGTCGCCTGGACACCATCAAGCGAAGCCCTGACCTTTCAGCTCTCGAAATACAGCGAGCGGTGGTCCATGGATCCGTTGCTTGCTGGCCCAACAGCGGAGAGAACTCAGCTTCGCGCTTCTCGGAGAGGACAAGCCGATCATGGATGTTGAGCCCGGAGATGAGTAGCCGACGACCGCGCTGGCTGTCCGAGCAGGATCAGCCGCCAAAAGCTCCGACCATCTATGACGTCGCCGCCCTGGCATCGGTCTCCCACCAAACCGTATCGCGAGTGATCAACAAAACTGGGCACGTGCGACCGGTCACCCGGCATCGAGTTCTGGCGGCGATGTCATACCTCGGCTACGTCAAGAACGAGGCAGCAGCGGATCTCGCACGGAAACCTCACAGTGGCACCAGCCATGCCGACGCGACGAGCAGTCATTCCACTGTGGGCAACTAATCTTGACCACCGCCCGCACCAGAAGATTGTGATCGTGGTCGACCAACGTCAGTTCGGCGACATTGGAGGGTCGCTATCTTCGCGGGCGTATCGCGGCCCGAAGCTGCTGCTCAGTTGCGGCCATTATCTCGGACACCGTTTGCGTCTTCGGCGAAGTAGCCATCGTCAGAAACAGAACCGCCGACACCACGCGGGCAAGATTCATTGCTTCCGCCTCGGGGGTGACAGCAAACCGCTTGAGCTGGCTGCTGACCGCAATCTCCGTGTCACCGACGATTGCGAGCGCCGCGGCGTGGTTCTCTTCCGTGTGATCCCCAAATGCCATTTCGCGAAGGTACGTCCGTCCATTATCGAACTGGGCACGGTTGCACTCGATAATGGGTGCGGTGATTGCCATCACCGCATCGAGCGCGGTGTCTGATTCCGCGGCGAGTCGCGTGCCGCGCTCGAGCGCGGCCTTGTAGTGGTGGTTCTGCACCATCAGCAACAGTTCGCCCTTCGTCTTCGCGTAAAGGAAGAGCGTGCCGGTGCCGATGTCCGCCGCATCAGCGATCTGCTGCGTCGTCACCTCATCGACGCCGCGCTCGGCAAACAAAGCCGACGCGGCCGCGGTGATGCGAGCGAGCTTGTCCTGCTTGTTGCGTTCGCGCCGGCCGGCTCCTGTCGATGGCACAGTCACGAGCGACCCTCCGGGAGTAGAAGACGACTACGCTCAGTGCTGAGCAGAGTCAGTAAGTGGCATGGGAAGAGATCCTACCGCCCTACTTTCCCACAGGCACCGAGGAGACCCCTCCCCGTCGTCGTCGACCCCTCGAGATGAGTCCGCTTATGCCCGCACCCTCCGCCCCTGACACCTCTTCACTCTCGGCCGCATCGAGCTGGTGCACTGGCTCGCTCGCACCCTGATGACGAGAAGCCGCGCAAATACCGATGGGACCCCGGGTGTCCTAGCCGCCGAGTACTACAGCCAGCGCGCCTCGCTCGAGCTGCTCATCACCGAGGGAACACAACCCTCTACAGATGGGCAGGGGTATCTCGACACCCCCGGTATCTTCACGCCGGAGCGCATCGCAGGGTGGCGCCGCGTGACCGAACGGGTGCACTGCGGTGCCGGGCACCTGTTCACCCAGCTGATGCACGTCGAATGCACGTCGCACCTGGAAAACACCCCGCATCACCGTCAGCCGATCATCCCGTCCGCAATCGAAGCGGGTGACCCCGGAACGATCTACTCCGGCGGCGCCCACGGCTACACCGACCACCCCGCGCTCACCCGCAGCTGACCCTGCGCACTATTGAAAGCAGCCTCCATGACCTCACTCAACGGCGCCGTCGTCCTCGTGACGGGCGCGAACGGTGGCATCGGCACCCACTTCGTCGCCGAAGCCCTGGCCCGGGGTGCGGCGAAGGTGTACGCCACCGCGCGCACCCCGCGCGCCTGGGATGATGAGCGCATCGTCGCACTGCAACTCGATGTCACCGACCCGACCTCCATTCAGGCTGCGGCTGATTCCGCCACCGACGTCACGGTCCTGGTCAACAACGCCGGTGCCAGCCCCTCGACGGCCAGCTTGATCGACATTGCCGAGTCCGAACTGCGGACCACAATGGAGATCAACTTCTTCGCCCCGGTCCTGCTCGCCCGCGCATTCACCCCAGCGCTGCTGAAGGCAGCGCACCCGATCCTGATCGACGTGCACTCCATCGGCAGCTGGCTTGGATATGGCGGCGCGTACAGTGCCGCGAAAGCCGCTCTCTGGGCCGCCACGAACGCCTTGCGCCTCGAACTCGCACCACGAGGCGTGCACGTCATCGGGGTGCACATGAGCTATGTCGACACCGCCATGGCGGCGCAGGCGCAGGGGCAGAAGCTGCAACCCGGCGATCTCGTCCGGCAGGTGTTCGACGCGTTGCAGGCTGGAGCTGTCGAGGTGATCGGTGACGAGCAGACCGCGAAGGTGAAGGCAGCTCTTGCAGGCCCCATCGAAGCGCTCTACCCAGAGCTGCCGCCCTTCGCCTGAGACGGAAGGGCGGCACTGCCGCCCTTCCGAGGTGGGCTCAGTCAGTGAGGAACTTCACCGCGACAGGGGCGAACTCCTCCCAGTACTGGAAGATGCCGCCGTGACCGGAGTTGGGGTAGATGATCAGCTCACTGTTCGCGATCCGGTTCCGCAGATCAGTCGACAGCACCGATGGCACCATGCGGTCGTGGTCACCGTTGGCGATGAGGGTCGGCTGCATGATCACGGACAGATCCGACGGCTGTGAGCGCCCGAACCGCTGGATCGCCTTCAACTGGGTGCCGAACGCCTTGTTGTTGATCTTCTTGTCGCGGTCAACCGTGCGCTCCTTGAGCCGTTCCACGAACGCCTTGCCGGCCTTCTTGCCGGGGACGTCTCGGTTGAAGAACAGGAACTCCTTCGGATCGGACCGGGTGAGGGCGGCGCGAAGGATGTCGTAGTAGGTGGCCCCGACGACCTTGTCCATGTCCTTGCCGCCGCGCGGGCCGGTCCCGGTGAGAACGAGTTTGCGGACCAGGGATGGATGCTTGACAGTCAGATCCTGCGCGATCATGCCTCCCATGGAGAAGGAGAAGACGTCGATCTTGTCGTAGCCGAGGGCGGTGATGAACGCATAGGCGTCGTCCGCTGCCTGTTCGAGGGTGGCTGGGACGGCGCCACTGGAGGCGCCGACTCCGAGCTGATCGAAGGTGATCACGTGGCGCTGCTTGGCGATCGGGTCGACGAGCCGTGGGTCCCAGTTGTCCAGGGTCGCAGCAAGGTGGGTGAAGAACACCACCGGAATGCCGCCCTCGGGTCCAAGCTCCCGGTAGGCGAACGTGTCGCCGCCGGTGGTGATGGTCTTCGCGGGCGCGTTCGCGTACGAGGTGATCACGGGTTCGGTCGGAGTGCTCATGACGACGGGGCTTTCTTCGTTGGGATCAAGAGAGAGTGCGGTCTCGATGTCGGATGCTGGCTAAGAGAGTGTGACGACGGCCTTGCCGCGGATACTCGTCTTCCCGAGCGACGACAGTGCAGCCGGAATCTGTTCGAACGGGAATGTCGCGCCGACGACAGGGCGGATGATCCCGCGCTCGAAGAGGTCGGTCATCTTCTGCAGCTGCGCACCGTCGGCTCGCATGAACAGGAACTCGTACGTCACGCCGAGCTTCACTGCCTGGGCGCGCACCTTGCGGCTCAGCCCAGCGACGACGAGCTTCACGACCGGATTCAGGTGGGCTTCCTTCGCGAACGCAGGATCGGGCGCACCGTTGATACTGACGGCCTTCCCACCGGGCTTGAGAACGCGAAGCGACTTGGCGAGATTTTCGCCGCCGAGACTGTCGAGGACGAAGTCGTAGCCGGAGAGTTCCTGTTCGAAGTCGTGGCTGCGGTAGTCGATGACCACATCGGCGCCGAGTTGGCGGACGAAATCGGCGTTGGCTGCAGAGGCCGTCGTGGCGACGTGGGCACCGAGGTGCTTCGCGAGCTGAATGGCAATTGTGCCCACACCGCCAGAACCGGCGTGGATGAGGACTTTCTGCCCGGGCTGGACGTTGCCGCGCTCCACGAGTGCCTGCCATGCGGTCAGCGCGACGAGCGGCAACGATCCGGCCTCGATCGTGGTGATCGTCGTCGGCGTGAGTGCGAGGTCGGCTTCGTCGATGGCGATACGTTCGGCGAACGCGCCGATGCGGTGGTCCCTCGGGCGTGAGTACACCTGATCGCCCGGCTTGAAATGGCTGACCTTGCCTCCTACCCGGATCACAGTCCCTGCGACGTCGTGGCCGAGAGTGGTCGGTAGCTTGTAGGGCAGGATCGGCTTGAACTCGCCCTCCCGGATCTTCTCGTCGAGCTGATTGAGCCCTGCGGCTTCGACCGTGACGAGGACGTCGCGTTCGCCGACGGTGGGCTCGGGGATGTCTCGGAGTTCAAGGGGCTGCTTGTACTTGGTCAGGACGAACGCCTGCATGATGTCTTCCATCTCTGTCGGTAGGGGCGATGAATACGAACGGGCAGTCAGCGGGTAAGGAACTGACGGATGGTGTCGGTGACGGCCGTGGAGTGTTGAAACACCACACCGTGTCCAGAGTCCGGAAAGGTGGCCAAGGAGCTGTCCGGCAGGAGTGCGTGCAAGGCGTGTGCGTTGACGACGGGGACCATCCGGTCTTCTTCGCCGTGGATCAGCAGTGTTGGGGAGGACCACAACGGCGCCGACGGCGCTGCCGCGTCCCCCCAACGGTTCACGGCGCGAAGTTGCGCCCGGAATACCGCTGGCGTGACGGAACTGTCCCTGTTCCTGTTCCGCTCGGTCAGCCGCCGGAGATACGCGGAAGCAGCGGCGCGGCCAGCGGCACTGCGGGTGAAGAACAGCAGCTGCTTCGGGTCCCGGCGCGTCAACGCGGCCCGTACGGTGCTACGGATCGCGACCCCGGTCATCGCCTTCAGCCCCGGGCCGTGCTGCGGTCCCGTGCCAGCAAGGACCACCCGCTCGACCAGCTCGGGTGCTTGGCCGAGCAGGGCCTGAGCGACCATGCCGCCCATCGACAACCCAAACAGATCGATCCGTTCGTACTCGAGTGCCCCGAGCACAGCGATCACATCGGCAGCCATAGCGTCGAAGGTGTCCGCTACCACTCCGGCGGATGCGCCGACGCCGCGGTAGTCGATGGCGATGAGACGACGGTCCAGCGCCAGAGCATCCACGACGGCAGGATCCCAGCTGTCCAGATTCGCACCGAGATGCGTCAGGAGTACGAGCGGGACTTCCGAGTGCGCTCCGTACTCACGAACCGCGAACTGTGTCCCGGCTGCTGCCATGGTTCTCGTCGGTACATCGCGCCAGGGCCCCTTACTGAGCCTCATGGATGAGTCCTCTCGACCTTTCGAAACGTCGGAAACCCCGAGTAGACTCAAGTTTGAGTCAACTCAGTTATCTTGTCAAGGAGATGTTGTGGCACTACAAGAGCAATCAGTAGGGCGGCGCGAACGGGCCAAGACCGACAAGCGCGACCGCATCATGCGGGCGGCGCGTGAGATGTTCGCGGAGCGTGGCGTGAGCGGTGTGACGACGCAGCAGGTCGCGGATCGCGCCGACGTAGCGATCGGCACCTTGTACCTCTACGCGGCGACGAAGGCGGAACTGTTGATCATGGTGCAGAACGACAAGTTTGCAGACGCCGTAGAGCAGGGCCTCGCTGCGCCCGAGCCTGTGGGGCAGACGTGTCGTGTGATGGCGGTGCTGATGCCCGTTGTGCAGTGCGTCCGCGAGCAGGTTGAGAACGGCCGTACGTACCTCCACGAGCTTGTCTTCGGAGATCCCGACGAGCCCCACCGGCGCACCGGCCTGATGCTCTCCGGCCGTTTGGAGGCGGGCGTCGCGCGCCGTCTCGAAGGCAGTGGTGTACCCGCTGAGGACGCGGAAGTGCTTGCTCGCGTCGTCACCGCGATCGTGCACGTCAGCACCACCGCCACGGTCTTCGCGCAGCGTTCCCTCGACGAGGTCCTTGCCGACATCCGCAGTCAGGTCGACGCCTGCCTGCCTTGTACCACCGCAGCGAAAACCGCCGCGTAAGCGAACCCGGAAGGAAGGGCACCATGAGCACTCACTACGACCTCGTCATCCTCGGAGCTGGTCCAGGGGGCTACGTGGCCGCGATCCGCGCCGCGCAACTCGGTATGCAGGTCGGCGTCATCGAGAGCCGTTACTGGGGAGGGGTGTGCCTGAACGTGGGCTGCATCCCCTCGAAGGCGCTGCTGCGCAACGCCGAGCTGGCGCACACCGTCACACGCCAAGCAGACGTCTTCGGCATCTCCGGCACCGTCCAGTTCGACTACGGCGTCGCGTTCGATCGCAGCCGGCGCGTAGCCAACGGCCGCGTGAAGGGCGTGCACTACCTGATGAAGAAGAACGGCATCGCCGAGATCGACGGATACGGTGTGTTCCGCGATGCCCAGACCATCGACGTCCAACTCACCGGCGGCGGCGCGGAAACGGTGACGTTCGACGATGCGATCATCGCCACGGGATCCACCGTCCGCAGCCTCCCAGGCGTCGAACTGAGCAGCAACGTCGTCACCTACGAAACCCAGATCCTCGAGCGCGAGCTGCCCGCTTCTTTGATCGTCATCGGCGCCGGTGCCATCGGCATGGAGTTCGCGTACGTGCTCCGCAACTACGGCGTCGACGTCACGATCATCGAGTTCCTGGACCGGGCCCTCCCCAACGAGGACCCGGAGGTGTCGAAGGAGATCACCCGGCAGTACAAGAAGCTCGGCATCGACATCCTGACCTCCTCCCGCGTCGACACCGTCACCGATTCCGGCAGGAGCGTCGACGTCTCCTACGTCGACGCGGCCGGGGCGACTGACGTGATCACAGCAGACCGTGTGCTGATGTCCGTCGGCTTCGCCCCGAACGTTCTCGGATTCGGCCTCGAGGCCACCGGCGTACAGCTCACCACACGCGGCGCGATCGCGATCGACGACTTCATGCGAACGAACGTCCCTCACATCTACGCGATCGGCGATGTGACCGCAAAACTGCAACTCGCCCATGTCGCGGAGGCGCAAGGCATCGTCGCAGCAGAGACGATCGCTGGCGCGGAGACCCTGCCGCTCGGCGATTACCGGATGATGCCGCGCGCCACCTTCACGCAGCCGCAGGTCGCATCCTTCGGCCTCACTGAACAGCAAGCTCGCGACGACGGCCACGAGATCATCGTCGCAAAGTTCCCCTTCACCGCGAACGGGAAAGCGCAGGGCCTCGGCGAGCCGAGCGGGTTCGTGAAACTCATCGCCGACGCCGCCCACGGCGAACTCCTCGGCGCACACATGATCGGTGCCGACGTCGCAGAGTTGCTGCCCGAACTCACGCTCGCGCAGAAGTGGGACCTCACGGCCGCGGAGCTTGCCCGCAACGTGCACACCCACCCGACACTCGGAGAAGCGCTCCAAGAAGCGTTCCACGGACTGACCGGCCACATGATCAACCTCTGAGCCGGTTGCGTGGCCTGTCGCATCGCGCGCGGTCGCACATGAAACGAGGGTGGACGCGATCGCGTCCACCCTCGTAGCTCCCGGCCGCCGAACGGTGCGGCCGAGAAGTCGTTACTTCAGCTGCTCCGGCGTTCCCGGAGCCGGCGTGCCAGCGACCATCTCAGGGTCTTCGGCGAGGTCCTGCAGCGTGCCGCCGGTGGCAACGACCTTCGCGGACTCCTCCGGGACGCGCAGCCAACGAACGGAGATGCCAGCGAGGACGTAGAGCGCGGCGAAGATGATCGTCACACCGCCAGCTCCGAGCGGTGCGAGGAAGATCGCAACGATCAGCGGTCCGACGAACGTCGCAGCGCCGGCACCCAGGTTGAGCACTGCAATGGAGTTGCCCTTCTGCCCCGGTGCCATGAGGGACATGAGCACGGAGATCGGTGTGAAGCCGGCCAACGTCACACCGAAGAACGCAGCGCACAGCACGGACACCCAGTACTCGTCGGTGGCCTGTGGGATGAAGTAGAACGCGAGGACCGCGACCGCCGACCCGATGCAGCCGAACCACCGCAGCGTGCGGTGCCACCCAAGCCGGTCGGAGAGCACTCCGAAGAACAGGTTCGCAAAGATGTTCGCCGCCCCGAGGACGAAGACCAGCTGCAGCCAGCCGGCGGTTCCGAAGCCGAGGTCCTTCGCGAAGATCGTCGGGAAGAAGACGAACAGACCGAACTGCGGCGCGGTGTTCACGATCCGCACGAGGCAGCCGAGGCCGACACGCGGGCTGGTGAAGGCGATGGCGACGGAGTTCACGATGCTGCGTCCCGTGGTGACCTCTGGTCGGGCGAGTCGGTTCCCTCCCTTGGCGCCCCGCAGTCCGACGAGCGAGACGACGGCCCCGAGCGCCACCAGGACCAACGAGATCCAGAGGGTCAGGTACTCGCCGATGAGCGGCTCGGTACCGCTCGCGAGCAGGGATCCGAGCGTGGGAAGGCCGCCGGTGAAGGCGAAGTAGAACCAGCCCACTGCCGATCCGAGCCGGTGTGCGGGACTGCCCGCGAGGACCCAGACGAGGAATCCGTAGGCGAAGAACGGGTAGCCGATACCGCGGAGGCCGTAGATGACCAGCATCAGCCAGTAGTTCTGGGTGGGGAGTGCCACGGCGAGGAAGAGCACCTCGAGTGCGGCCCAGGTGACGGCGCCGATGATCATCACGCGTCGGGGGCCCCAGACGTCGGACAAGGCTCCGGACAACCAAGAGCCGATGGTGACGACGGCGCCGTACACGGAGATGATGATGGCGGCGTTCGTCTCGGTACCCGCGCCGTTGTTCGCGAGGAACGGCGCGATGTAGCCCGATTCGACGCCGTCGCCGATCATGAAGAGGAGCAGGCCGACGAAGCCCCAGACGAGCGGGCGGGGAAGTCCGAGTCGGTCGATGAAGCCGGTCGAGGCCGGGCCGCTGGTACGGATGTGCGTGGTGGACATGGCGGGTTTCTTCCGTGAGGGCAGCGTCACTGCTGCGGGAGGAGATGCACCTTGCGGGCAGATTCGGACTTCGCTGCCTCGAGCGCGGCGGCGTAGTCGTCGAGCCCGAAGGTGTGGGTGACGGTGCGGGGGGCGAGGTCGTCGAGGGTGACGATCTCGGTGACCGCGTCGGGGTAGGAGGTAGCGAGGGACTGCGAGCCAACGATGGAGAGTTCGCGGTCGAACAGGTCGTACGGGCGGAGATCGATGGTGGCGGTGGGGCTGACCACGCCCATCTGCAGGAGCGTGCCGCGCTTCGCCAGTCGGGTCAGAGCGTCGGAGACCGCCGCCGGGTGTCCGGAGGCTTCGATCACGAGGTCGATGTCCTGCACGCCGGAGTTCGTACCAGGCGCCCCAGCGGAGTCCGCACCGAAATCGATCGCGGCGTCGCGACGGACGGGGCTCGGTTCGATGATCTCGATGCTCTTCGCGCCACGCGCCTTCGCAACCGCGAGAGCGAGCAGTCCGATGGAGCCGGCTCCGTAGATGAGGACTCGCTGGCCTTCGATCGGCTTGATGCGCCCGAACGCGTGCAGCACGCATGCGAGTGGTTCAATGAGGGCGCCAGTTGCCCAATCGACCCCTTCGGGCAGCTTGAAGACGACCTTTTCGGGCACGGCGACGAACTCGGCGCACGCGCCGTTGACGGTCACGCCGATCGGGTCCAAGTTCTCGCACAGGTTCGTCGCGCCGGCGAGGCACTCTTCGCAGTGGCCACAGTTCACGTTCGGGTCGACCGACACGCGGTCGCCGATGGCGAACTTCGTGACCTCAGCACCAGTGGCTGTGACGGTACCGGCGAACTCGTGCCCGGGGACGACGGGGAACGTGCCGGTGGGGTAGTCGCCGGAGGCAAGGTGGATGTCGGTACCGCAGATGCCGACTGCCTCGGGGGCGATGACGACATCGTTCGGGCCGGGCGTCGGCGCGGGGATGTCCGCGATTTCTATCGAGCCTGTGCCGTCGAGCACTACTGCGCGCATCTTCGTTGATCCTCTCGGGAGTCGCGTCGCGGATGCGTTGCACCCGCCGTTTCAGGGCGTTCTCCCGGAGACTGCTACGTCGTTGGGCGAGCCGCTGACACACAGTACGACGAGATTGCTGCTTGTGTCTATACGCGTTGGACTGTCTAGACAAAAATCGTTGCAGGTCACATGATGGGAGCCATGCCTTCACTCGCTGACGAGCCCTCTACGGAGACCGGTTCCCTGTTCCTCCAGCCCGACCGCAACCTGGCCCTCGAGCTCGTGCGTGCGACGGAGGCCGCCGCGATCCGTGCGCAGCCGTGGGTCGGGCGCGGTGAGAAGAACCTCGCCGACGGCGCCGCGGTCGACGCGATGCGCAAGTTCCTCGGCACGGTGAACTTCGACGGCGTCGTCGTCATCGGTGAGGGCGAGAAGGACAACGCCCCGATGCTCTACAACGGTGAGCACGTCGGCAACGGTCACGGCCCGGCCTGCGACATCGCGGTCGACCCGATCGACGGTACCTCGCTCACCGCCGCCGGCCGGCAGAACGCCATCTCGGTCATGGCCGTCTCGGACCGCGGTTCGATGTACGACCCCTCCGCCGTGTTCTACATGGACAAGATCGCCGCCGGGCCCGAGGGCCGCGGGGTCCTGGACCTCGAGAAGCCGATCGGTGAGAACATCCGCGCGCTGGCGAAGGCCAAGGGCAAGGACCTCGAGGACATGGTCGTGGCCGTGCTCGACCGTCCCCGTCACGACGAGTTGATCCGTGCGATCCGTGCGACCGGTGCCGGGACGCGTCTGCTGCTCGACGGTGACGTCGCCGGTGGCATCGCCGCGGCGCTGCCGGGCTCGACGATCGACATGTGCGTCGGTGTCGGCGGCACCCCCGAGGGCATCATCACGGCGTGCGCGATCAAGGCGCTCGGCGGCGTGATCCTCGGCAAGCTGCAGCCGAAGGACGACGAGGAGCGCGAGCGCGCCATCGCCGCCGGCCACGACCTGGACAAGGTCCTCGACCAGGACGACCTGGTCACGGGTGACAACACGTTCTTCGTCGCCACCGGCGTCACCGACGGCGTCCTGGTCGACGGTGTCCGTCGCTCGCGCGGCGTCATCCACACCGACTCGCTCGTGCTGCGGTCGCGCTCGAACACCATCCGCCGGATCCAGGCGGACCACCGTGCGGAGAAGTGGTTCTAGCTCTCAATACTGGCGAGTCCGATCAACCGTGACTCGTCGGGGGCCGCGCCTCCGTGGTGTCCGGCGCGGCCCCCACCCCACATCCGTTCGAAGGAGAACGCGCGATGACCAACGAGTCCATGACCGCCAGCGCCGCAGTGCCGACGGGTCGAGGGCTGCTCGACCGGCTCGGCCTGCCCGCCCCACTCGCGCTCGGGTTCCTCGGCGTCCTGCTGTTCATGATCGGGGACGGAGTCGAGTCGAACTACCTGTCGCCGTTTCTCGTGGACACAGAAGGCTTCAGCGAGTCCGCTGCCGCGGTGACGATCAGCGCCTACGGCATCTTCGTCACCGTCGGATCGTGGCTTTCTGGCACCCTCTCCTCTGTCCTGGGCCCCCGCAAGGTGATGATCATCGGCGCCGCGACTTGGGTCGTCTTCGAGGCGCTGTTCCTGACCGTCGGCGTCGGTGCTGACGTGCGCTGGGTAGCCGTCGTCGCGTACTCGATTCGCGGCATCGGGTACCCGTTCTTTGCCTACGCGTTCCTGGTGTGGATCAACACCGCGACCCGACCGGAGCAGCGCGGAAGCTCCGTGGGCTGGTTCTGGTTCGTATTCGGAGCTGGACTGCCAACGCTCGGATCGCTGCTGGCCAGTTGGACGATTCCGGTCATCGGTGAAGTCGGCACCTTCTGGCTTGCGACGGGCCTCGTGGTCCTCGGGGCACTCACCGCCATCCTCGGCGTCCGAGACCGACAGCACGCCGGACCCGCGCACAACGGCGACAGCGCGATCGCTGAGCTTGCCAAGGGACTCACGATCATCTGGCGTCAGCCACGGGTCAGTGTCGGAGCACTCGTACGGCTCATCAACACGGCGCCGAACTTCGCGCTCTTCGTCGTCGCGCCGTTCTTCTTCACTGAACAGATCGGCTTCACGCAGTCTCAGTACCTGCAGATCGTGACGATCGTCTACACGGCGAACATCTTCGCCAACCTCTTCTTCGGAGTCCTCGGCGACCGGTTTGGGTGGCAACGCACAGTGCTTTGGTTCGGGTGTGTCATGAGCGCGGTCGGGGCCGCCTCGCTGTACATCGTGCCGGTGCTGGTTGGCCCGAACTTCTGGCTCACCGTCCTGTGCTGGGCGATTCTCGGAATCGGTCTGGCCGGCTTCGTACCTCTCACGGCCTTGGTCCCCTCGTTCGTCCCGGCGGAAGATCGCGGGAGCGCGCTCGCTGTGTACACGCTCGCGGCAGGCCTCTCGGCGTTCATCGGCCCGGTCCTTGTCGGTGTCCTCGGCGGAGCAGCAAACGTTCCCATCCTCATCGGCACCTTCGTGGCGATGTACGTCGTCGGGGCGCTGCTGTGTCTCGCGCTCCGAAGCGAGGAAGATCCCCGCAACCTCCGGATCGCGGCTGCGGACAGGCACGGTGACCTGCCCTAGGGACGGGGCATCACCGGGCGCTCTCGTGGCTGGTGTCGGCGCGCATCACGGTATCGGCGTCGACTACCCAGTCCAGCGCGGCCGCCGCGAGCATCGCTGCGCCGACGGCTGCGACTTCCGGCTCGTGCACGATCTGCATCCGCCGTCCGCTGACCTGTTCCTTGATCGCGAGCCAGCCGGGCGCACGTGACCATCCACCGGCCACGTACACGTGCCCTGGTGCGGGCATCAGCGCGGTGACTTCGTCGATCGCATCGGCGCCGACCCGCGCGAGGGCGCCGAGTACCGCCGCCGCCCTCGATGTCGCCTTCGCGGGAGCTCCGACGGAGTACTTCGGTCGGCCTCCGCCGCGATCGCCCGCGACGAACACGTCCGAGTCCACGTACCCGTCCGGCTTCCTTCGACCGCTCGCAATGAGTCGCAGTTCCGACGCAACCTCTGGGTCGAGCGACGCCCATTCGACGTTCCGGGTGAACTCCTCGACCGACAGGAGTGAGGTGCCGGTGTTCCGGATCCCGGGCGCGACGTCGACTCCTGTGGTTCGGTTCACCTGCTCCGGCGCCTGCGCCACGACGACTTCCGCGGTTCCCATGGAGTCGAGTACTGCTCCTTGGTCTAGCCGGTCCACTGCCCACCCGCCGATCGGATGGTCGTGGCCGCCAGCGATCGCGAGTGCGCCTGGGGCAAGCACTCCGGCCGCGTCCAAGCGCCTCGACAGGATCGGTCCGACGGCCTCACCTGCGGTGAGGACCTTCGGCAGGAGCGTCGGATCCCGCAGCGTGCTCTCCACTCGCGCCAGCACCCATGAGCGAGTTCTTCCGTCCCAGGCTGCGGTCCGCGCCGCGATCGAGTCGCTCATGAAGGCGGTGCCGGACCAAGCGCTGGCTGCGTAGTCAGTGAGTGATACCCAGCCTGCTGCGGATTCGAGCTGTCCTTGCTCACGGGCCCAGAGCCAACCGACGAGCGTTCTTGCGGCATCGTCGCCGACGCCGACTCCGTCAGCTGCAGCGAGCTGCGGGGCGACGGCGGTGAACAGCCTGGCTCGTCGTGGATCGAACCAGGCGAGCGCCGACGCCGTTGGGCGCAGTTGTGCGTCGACGGGGATGCCGTCCTCGCCGACACCGACGGCGCAGACCGCATGAACGGCGAACTCTGTCCCGCAGACCTCGAGGAGCATGTCCTCGATGAGCCGAAGCAATTGCTGCGCGTCGATGGACAGATCGGTGTCGTCGCGCGGGGTCTGTCGCTGGGCTCGGCTGACGACTCGACTGTCAGCACCCAGACCGACGACCTTCGTGTTGGTACTGCCGATGTCGACCCCGCAGACGATCGGACCCCGGTGTGCGCGCTTCACGAGCGTCATTCTGTCCCATGAGCGGGACCGCAACAGCCCGATGTGGACAATTCGCTGGACTGTACATATGGACTAGACAATCTGTACCAACCTGCCTACCATGGACGGGAACCCAGGCGGTTCGGCCGAGACGGATCTCCGTCGCAGCGACGCGATGACGCAATCATCCGCGCCGCCGCGTGCGCCCCTTGGAAGCCGCCGAGACCACCGAAGCGCTCCGAAAACACGGCGACTTGCACGTCGCGACGCCGTCGGTGCAGGCCGAAAGGAACCCTCTTGCCTCTTGTCAGCGGTATCGACGTCATCAACGAGTGCACTTCACGCGGGCTCGTCGCCGGCGCGTTCAACACCACGAACATCGAAACGACGATGGGGATCGTCGCAGCGATCGAGAAGGTCGGCGTTCCGACGTTCATCCAGGTCGCTCCGACCAACGCGGCGCTGTCAGGGTTCGAGTACATCTACGACATGGTCAGCCGCCGGTTGGCAGAGTGCGACGTCCCGGTGGCGCTGCACCTCGACCACGGGAAGTCGCTCGATGCTGTGAGGGATGCGCTTGCGGCGGACTTCACCTCGATCATGATCGACTACTCCGAGTACGACTACGACGAGAACGTGCGCGTCTCGAAGATCGCACGAGAGCTGACGCCGTCGTCGCTCGCTCTCGAAGCAGAGCTCGGCAGCATCGGCGGCAAGGAGGACGACGTCGCTCCCGAGTTCGCGGCACACACCGACCCCCAGCAGGCCGCCGAGTTCGTCGCCGCGACCGGGTGCGACATGCTCGCGGTATCGGTCGGGAACCAGCACGGGTACGTCCCGAACGCCGCGATCGACTTCGAGCTGCTCGCCGCCGTCCGCGACGCCAGCCCGGTCCCGCTCGTCATCCACGGCGGTTCCGGACTGCCCGATGAGCAGCTCGCGCAGCTACACGAGTACAACGTCGTGAAGGTCAACGTTGCCAGCGATCTCCGGAACGCGATGATCCGCTCGTTCGGCGAGGCCTACAACGCCAACCCGAAGGAGGCGTCGCTCATCCGAGTCTCCACGGACGCGGTCGCCGCCATCACCCACGTAGTCGAGAAGCGTATCCGCACGCTGAACCCATCCGTCGCCTGACCTGTCACCGCGTTCAGCGCCGAACCGAAGGACCTCACCCCGTGCTCCCTACCATCACGGTCGACATCGGCACGACCAGCATCAAGCTGTGCCTGTTCGACGACGTGGGCGGCGTCGTCGTCTCGACGAAGCACCCGACGCCGACGACCCGGGACGCTTGGGGAGAGGTCTACCAGGTGGAGGCGCTGCTGCAGCAGATCGCCGACTTCGTCCGCGGCCTCGACGATGCGGCACGACGTTCGGTGCGTCGCATCGCGATCGCCGGTGTGGGAGAGTCCGGCGGGCTGGTCCGCCCCGATGGGTCGTTGGCATCGCCGATGATCCTCTGGCACGACCACCGTGGAGCGGACTGGCTCGAGGACTTCGATGTCTTCAGCCGCGATCGCGTGTACGCGATCACTGGACTCCCGGTGAACCCGAACTACGGCATCTCGAAAGTGGCGTGGGCCGTGGACAACGCTGGCTCGGGGGCTGCTGATGCGCAGTGGTTGAACGTGGCGGAGTTCGTAGCGGCCGAACTGACCGGCGAACGATGGTCGGAGTTCTCCCTCGCCAGCAGGACGATGGCGCTCGATCTCGCGGCCAGGACGTGGTCGGCCGAGATGTGCGACTTCTTCGATCTGGACGTCAGCCGGTTCCCCGACCTCCGCACCGCTTCCGAAGGCACGACGCTCTCGCCCGTTCGGGCCGCGGAGCTCAGACTGGACACCTCTGTCATGGTCCACGTCGCCGGCCACGATCACATGGTCGGTGCCGTCGGCGCCGACCTTGAACACAACGAGCTGCTGAATTCGACGGGGACGACCGAGGGCTTGCTGTTCCTGACCGACGCACCGACTCTCGGTCCGGCAGCAGGACGCGCGAAGCTCGCGAACGGAATCTCTTGCACCGGGTCCGACTACACGCTGTTCGCCTCGATCCCGACTGGTGGCTCGGCGTTCGCGACGTTGCAGGGACTGCTCGGCCGTTCCGCATCGGAACTCGCTGACAGCATCTCCGGCATCCACCAGGAGTACGTCGCCGGCGACGTGGCGCTCGACCGCGTGCCCGTGATCCTCCCGCAGTTCCGCGGGAGCCCCCCGCCGACGAAGAACGCTCGAACACGCGGCGCGATCGCCGGGCTGCAGACCGACACGACCGCCAACGAACTCATCCTGGGCTGCTTCCTCGGGATGGCACTGCAGTTCTCCGACGTGCTCGACCTCTTCCCAGTCACGGCGAGCCGCGTGAAGGTGATCGGGCCCGCAGGCGGGAACCCGCTCTGGCAGCAGCTGAAGGCGGACCTCCTCGGCACACCGCTCACAGCCTCCCGATTCCCGGAGGTCGTCTCCCGCGGCGCGCAAGCCCTCGCCTCCGACCAGCGGCTCAGTTGGCAGGACAGCGATCCGGAAGATGTGGACGTCGACACGGCTCGACGCGAGGCACTCGCTCAATGGCGAGCAACGATCCAGCCCCAGTGGGACTACCTCAAGGGTCTCCCCGCATGAGGCTGTTCGAACCGTCTGAGACAACTTCCGTAACCCAAAGGAGGTCGACGATGCTGATCGCAGGAATCGACTCATCCACGCAGATGTGCAAGGTCACTGTTCGAGACGCCGCGACCGGCAACCGTGTGCGGGAAGGGAAGGCGTCACACCCGTCCGGCACGATCGTCCACCCGGATCGGTGGTGGCAGGCGCTGCTCACAGCGGTTGAGCGTGCAGGCGGACTCGAAGACGTGCAAGCGATCGCGGTGAGCGGTCAACAGCACACTCCGGTCTTCCTCGACGAGGACGGCGAGGTCGTCTGCGATTCACCGCTCTGGAACGACACCGGTTCCCACGGCCAGATGGTCAGCCTGAACGAGGAACTCGGTCGAGACACGTGGATCCGCCGAACGGGCCTGCCGCTCACGCTCTCGGACACCGTCGTGAAGCTCCGCTGGCTGCGAGACACGGACCCGGCGGCAGCCGAGCGAACTGCCGCGGTGGCGATCGTCCCCGACTGGCTCACCTGGCGCCTCCTGGGGTACGGAAGCCGGCACGGCGGCCTGGATGCTCTCGTCACCGACCGATCGGACGCCGCGGCAACCGCGTACTGGTCGCCGGAGACCGGTGAGTACTGCATGGACCTCGTCGAGCATGCGTTCGGCAAGACCGTGACCCTTCCGAAGATCCTCGGACCGCTCGACCGCGCCGGTGTGACCGGTGGAGGTATCCCCGGCATCCCCGCAGGAATCGTCGTGGGCGCTGGCAGCGGTGACAACGGAGCCGCAGCCCTCGCGCTCGACGTCAGCGCCGGCGACACCGTGCTCTCTCTCGGAACCTCCGGGGTCGTCTACACGCAGTCCGAAACGCCGATCCACGACTACGCCGGATACGTCTGCAACTACGCGGACGCCACTGGCAAGTTCCAACCGCTCGTTGCGACCCTGAACGCCGGCCGGAACTTCGAACTCGGCGCCGCACTGCTCGGCTGCTCGTTCGACGAACTCTCGGACCTTGCGCTCTCTGCCCCGGCAGGTGCGAACGGTCTGACCCTGTTGCCGTACTTCGAAGGAGAGCGGACTCCGGATCTGCCCCACGCGAGAGCCTCACTGCATCAAGCGTCCCTGACCAACTTCAACCGTCCGAACTTCGCGCGGGCCATCATCGAAGGAACCCTTGCGAGCCAGGTCGAGATGCTTGAAGCGTTGGAGCGGTGCGGCATCGTCACGGAACGCGTCGTCCTCATCGGTGGTGCTGCGCAAAGTGAGGCGGTTCAGCACATCCTGACGCAGATGGTCGACGTACCTGTTGTCGTCCCCGATCCCGAGGAGTACGTCGCCAAGGGGGCGGCGATGCAGGCGCTTGCTGCGCTGCAAGGGGCGTTCCCGGTCTGGTCGACGAACGGCGACGAACTCGCCCCGCTGCGAACCGAAACGCAGATCTCGCAGCAGCATGACGCTGCGAAGGTGGCGATGGGGTACTTCGAGAAGACGGCGGCGCGATCCTCGCAACCTGCAGTCCAATAGCTGAGATCGGTCGGGAGCGGAGCACCGTGCGGTGGCTGTACGGGTTGTCCGTGTGAGATGGTCATACCGTCTACGTGGTGGTGTCATGCCGCCCCGGGTGCGATGCGAGGAGAGCCAGGATGAGCGAGCAACAGGCCATTGACCGGCAGTCGCCTGTGCCGTACTACGAACAGCTCGCTGATGTGCTCCAGGTCCGCGTGGAGACCGGGGCGATCGCTGTGGGGGACCGTTTGCCGAGCGAACTGGACCTCTCCGCTGAGTACGGAATCGCCCGCGCGACCGTCCGGCAGGCCCTGCAGCTCCTTGAGAGTCGAGGACTAGCCCAGCGTGTCCCGAATCGAGGTGTCTTCGCGTCGCGGCCGTCGTCCGACCGTGGATGGATGATCCAGAACACCGAAGGGTTCCTTGAGAACGCGGTCGGACGACAGAACCGCGCCGTGACCACCACCGTCCTGCGATCGGGGAGAGCGAAGCTGCCGGACTTCGTCGCCGCCTTGCTCGAAGTCGCGGTCGGAGTCGAGGGATTCGAACTCGTCCGCCTTCGCCACCTGGACGGTGTCCCTGCCGTGTACAGCGTCAACTACAGTCCGCCAAGCGTCGCCCCGATCGTCGGCGATTCGGAAGCCGTGCTCAACGGAACTGGGTCCCTCTCCGAGCTGCTGACGCGTGCCGGCTACCCACTCCGCGGCGCGCACCGCACGATCCGTGCGCGGGCCGCGACTGCTGAAGTCGCTGAAGCTCTGGAAGTCGTGCGCGGCGAGCCGGTCATCTGCGTGCAATCCACGTCCTGGACGAAGAACGAAGAACGCTTCGACGTGTACGAGACATGGGTGCGAACCGACGTCGTCCCGCTCGAGGTGAACGTCAGCTCGGTCGACATCCCCGGCCATTGAGCTGTGAACGGTGACTGCTGGGCGCCGGTCTCGCATGGAGAAGCCGGCGCCCAAGCCGTCAGATCTCGCTGATCAGTGCCTCGAGGCGGAGTTCGCCGGCACGGGTCTGCATGCCGGCGTCGAGGAGCCGGTGAGCAAGCTCTGCCGCGTCGGCGGTGAACAACGGACCGAGAAGCGCATTCTCCGTTGCGAGGCCTCTTCGCGTCACTCCGCTCGGAACCGTGTTCACCGCCTCCTTGACGGCGAAGACGACTTCGGGCCTCAGCTCACCGATCCGACGTGCCAGTGAACCGACGTACTCATCGATCTCGTCCGCCGGCAGAGCCCGGTTCACCAGCCCGTAGCGCTCGGCGAGTTCGGCATCGACGAGCTGGGCGCCGAGGAGGATCTCGAGGGAACGAGCCCTGCCGACGAGCGAGGTCAAGTACTGCGTCCCTCCGCCACCGGCCATGATGCCCATGAGCACCTCGGGCTGGGCTTGACCGGCTTTACCGATGGCGGCAAAGCGCATGTCCAACGCCATGAGGAATTCGTTGCCACCGCCGCGGGCGAGGCCGGTCAGCTTCCCGATCGTGATCTGAGGGAGAGAGCGCACTTCCTCGTGGACAACTTGCATGAGGTTCATGTCCGCAGGAAACTCCGCATCCGGATTCGCCGCCATCGTTGCCGCGCCGGCGGCTGCCATCACCTCGGGTTCTGTGATGAACCGAGTGTCGCCGTGCGCCACGAAGATGTCGGGATCAGCGCTGTCGAAGACGATCACGCGGACGGCTTCGTCGCCACGCACCTGCGAGACGAACCGGCGCAGCGATGGTAGGAGAGTCCCGTCAGAGAGGTTCAAGGGGGGATTGTCGATGGTGACATGGGCGACCCCATCAGCTACCGAGATGTGCAGGGCGGGCAGGTCGTAGGTCATGGGTGTTCTCTCCGTATCGCGTGAACATCAGCGCCTTGTTTGACACTGAGTGTCACTGTAGACACAAGAATTCGTACCTGCAACTGAAGTCAAGGCTCGTAGGATGGTCGGATGCACGGGACCAGTACGCGAGCGATCGGGCGTGCCGCCGTTCGCAACGAACTCGGTGCCGTCGGTCTGCGGAAATTCCTCGAGTCGGGTTTCGACGCCATCACCTTCGACGACCTCGCGAGAGAAGCAGGTGTCTCACGCAGCACCTTCTTGCGCTACTTCGGCAGCAAAGAGGACGTGGTCTTGCACGTCTTCGACACCGTTGGCGACCAGATGGCCGCGGTTCTCGCTACCCAGCCGTTGACCGAGGACGCCTGGTCGGCGCTCCGCGCCGCGGTTGCTCCGGCAGTGGATCTGCTGCAAGATGCGGCGGACGGCCTCGACAGGATCCGGCTCGTCTGGTCCACCCCCGCGCTCTGGGCACGCCTTCACGAGAAGCAGGCGACTTGGCGCCCAGAACTCGTTGACCTCCTGCTCAAACGCGAGCCCCGGGTCGGGACGCCGATCATCGCGGTGCGCACGCGAGTGATGGCTGCTGTCGGCTGCCTGATGGTGGCCTACGACGGTTGGGTCGAGGACAACGGCATCTCGCCGCTGGATGAGCTGACAGACTCTGCGTTCGCTGCGCTGACGCGATCGGGTGGCCTCGGCCGTCCGAGCACAGACACTTGACGTCCAACGGTGAACCGGCCGAGTTCGGCGGTCGTCGGCACGGTGACGAGTGGTCAGCCACGACACTGTTTCGTCGCGGTCGATGGGCTCCCGCCTGAGCGTGCGGAGGCTGCGACTCGACCTCTGACGTGCGGTGCGCAGTTGCTCGCGAGCACAGGCTGGCATGCGGGCGGTCAAGAAAGCTGCGGTCGCAGCAGGTGATGCGACGTGATTGCCTGATACCCGTTCCCGGCTGCGAGTGCTCGCGTCTCGTCGAACGCTCGGGAGGTGAGGAGCATCCCGATCGGGAGTCCGTCCCGGTCGAGCCCGATCGGAACGCTGAGTCCGGGGAGGCCCGCCATGCTGCCGATCGCTGTGTACCGCATGTTCCCGGCCGTGAGCGACGCCGGCCCCCCGTCGAGTTCGACGCTCTCCGCGCCGTGCGGCAGCGCCGTGAACGGCAGGGTCGGTGTCACGAGGACGTCAACGTCGCGCATCGCCTCGAGCAGCCCGTCGCGGAACCACGCTCGGAAACGCTGCGCCTGCACGTACTCGACGCCTGAGTAGCGGAGCCCGATCTCCAGATGCGTCCGGACGTCGTCGCCGTAGTCGTCCGGCCTGGTGCGCAGGAGGTCGAGGTGCATCGCGCTCGGCTCCACAGCGTCGACCACGAGTTGCGCATCCACGAGCTCGTCCACACCGGGCACGTGGATCTCGGTGACCACCGCGCCAGCGGCGACGAGCGCGTCGAGCGCGGCGCGCACGCCGGCGGTGACATCGGGTTGGTTGCCGACGAGCGCGTAGTCGGCGATCACACCGACCCGGAGGCCGCGCAGGTGGGTGGCGGGGTCGACGGCCTGGAGGCTCGGCGCGGTCGGGTGGACCGGCTCGCGTCGCGTGGTCCGGTCGCGCTGGTCCCACCCCGCGATCGCGTCGTGCACGACGGCGGTGTCCGCCGCAGTCCGGGCCAGCGGCCCGACGGTGTCCATGGTCCACGCGAGTGGGACGACACCGGCGTTGCTGACTCGACCGATGGTGGGACGCAACCCGCTGACGCCGTTGACCGACGCGGGGAGCCGCACCGAGCCTCCCGTGTCCGTCCCGAGTGCCGCGACGACCATGCCGGCCGCGACCGCGATGCCGGACCCGCCGGAGGACCCGGCGGGGACCCGATCTCGGTTCCACGGGTTCCGCGCGCGTCCGGTGTGGGGGTTGTCCGTGGTGCCGCCCCACGCGAGCTCGTGCATGTTCGTGCGGCCGACGAGCACCGCACCGGCGTCGCGCAGGCTGGTGACGACGGTGGCGTCGTGCGTGGCGGGCTCGTCGCCGAGGAGCAGGCTGCCGGCGCGGGTGTGCTGTCCGGCGACGTCGATGTTGTCCTTCACCGCGACGGGCAGGCCGTGCAGTGGACCGCGGTCGACGGCGGCGGCGAGTTCGGCGTCAGCTCGTGCTGCGGCGGCCCGGGCGCCGTCACGGTCGACGTGGACGAAGGCGGCGAGGTCCGCCTGCTCGTCGATGCGGGCGATGCTCTGCTCGACGAGTGCGACGGCGGTGGTCGTTCCGGAGCGGAGCATGCCGGCGAGTTCCGCGATCGGTCGGTGGAGGTCGGTCACGGGCGGGCTCCGTCGCGGGCGTCGGTGGTGTCCGCAGCGGCCGGTCCCGCCTGCGCGTGGTCGAAGACCGAGATGGGGACGACCTCGGGTGGGATGTTCGCGGTGACGAAGGCGGCGATGGAGCGTCCGCGAGCGGTCCACTCCTCGGTCAGAGTCTGGCGGGCGGTCGCGTCCATGGGAGCTCCTCTGGTGCGGGGAAGGCGGGGAAGGCGGGGAAGGCGGGGCCGCCGGGTGGCGGCCCCGCCTTGGGTGGTGGGGTCGATCAGTTCTTCGCGGGGTAGGACTTCTCGGCCTTGCCCGAGAAGGTGGTGTCGACGTTCGTGTCGTACGAGGTGGCGTCGGCCGGGTACTTCTTGACGTTGTCGATGTCGGCAGCGAGCTGGAGGTTGTGGTCCCAGGCTTCCTCGGTGACGGTCGCACCGTGCGGGTAGCCGTCCGCCTCGATCTCCCGCTTGACGGCGGAGGCGACCGTGGACTTGTCGAGTTTCGGGAAGTACTTCTCGGCGACCTTGATGGTGCCGGCCTCGTCTGAGTAGATGTAGTTGTAGGCCCGCTGGAATGCGTTGACGACGCCTTGCGTCGCCTCGGGGTTCGCCTTCACGTACTTCTGGGTGGAGGTGAGTGACGAGAACGCGAAGGGGTTCCACTCGTCGCCGGCGGCCGGCCATGAGTACACGACGTGCATGTCCTGCTGGTCGACGGCCTGGCTGACCGAGGGCTCCGGGACGACCGCGTAGTCGGCCTGGCCGGATGCGACGGCGGCGAGTTCGTTGCCGAGGGAGACGTTGATGAGGTCGACGTCCTTGAGGTCGTACGTGTCGATCATCTTCGTCATGAGTGCCCAGGTGGAGTCCGGTGACGGGGAGACGACGACCTTCTTGCCGTTCAGGATCGTGGGGTCGTCCTGCGCGCTCGCGTCGTCCTTGCCGACGAGGAACTCGGCGGGGGCGTTCTGTACGCCGGCGACGATGACACCCTCACCGCCCTGTTCGTGGGACTTGGCGGAGAACACCGGGTCCTGGATGGAGAACCCGGCTGAGCCGCCGAGCACCGCGGCGAATGAGGCGTTGCCGGATCCGCCGGTGTCGATCTTGACGTTCACGCCCTCGTCCTCGAAGTAGCCCTTCTCCTGGGCGACGTAGAGCGGCAGGTAGAGGAGGGTCTGAACTGCCTGGTTGATGGTGACGTCCTGGGTCTCGCCGTCGGCCGAGTCGGCCGCGCTGGAGCCGGACGCGCACCCGGTGAGTGCGACCAGTGTGGCGGCGGTCGCCGCGACGAGGGTGAGGACGCGGGCGCGTCGAGGGAGGGGAGATCGCATGGGGCACAGCCCTTTCGGTGGGAGGAGCGCAGGGAAGGAGGGTGAGGTGGGAGGGGTTTCCGCTGTGGGTCAGCGGCGATCCCACCGGAGCAGGACGCGCTCCAGCAGATCGATCAGGAGGCCGAAGACCAGGACCATCGCCATCACGACGACGACGCCGGCGAGCACCTGGTTCATGGCGAAGCTCGACGATCCGGTGACGATCGTGTGACCGACACCCGCAGAGGACGAGATGAACTCCCCCACGACGGCGCCGATGATCGCGAACCCGACGTTGAGCTTGAGGCCGGCGATGACCCAGGACATCGCCCCGGGGACGATGGCCTTGGTGAACGCCTGGGTCTTGGAGCTGCCGAACGAGCGCATCAGGTCGAGGAGATCGGTGTCGACCTTCTGCGCACCGCGGTAGGCGTTCGTCAGCGAGACGATGACGCACGAGAACGCGACGATGACGACCTTCGACACCAGACCGGTGCCGAACCAGATGATCATCATCGGCGCGACGGCGAGGACGGGGATCGACCCGATCGCGGTGATGAAGGGCGCGGAGAGGTCGGCGACGAACCGCGAGTACCAGAGCAGGAGGCCGAGGAGCGATCCGCCGAGGGCTCCGATCACGAATCCGATGAGCACCTCCTGCGCGGTCACGCCGAGGTCGGTCCACAGCTCGCCGGTCCCGACGTTCTGCGCGAGCACCGTGACGATCTGCCCGGGGCTCGAGAACAGGAACGTGCTGATCCACCCCGCGGACGCCCCGAGTTGCCAGGCCGCCAGGAAGGCGACGACGATCGCGATCTGGATCGACACGAGGACGCTGCGTCGCCTCGACGACCGCGGTCGGGTGCGGCGTTCGGGTGCGGTCCGGACTGCCCCGGTGGCTGCTTCTTCGATCTGGATGGCGGTCATGCTGCGCGCTCCGTCCGGGCGCCGGTGCCGATGGAGCGCCAGATCGCCTCGTAGTAGTCGTTGAACGCCGGCGCGAGGCGGCGCTCGTTGATGGCGTGGCTGTCGGTGCCGAGGTCGATCTCGATCTCCTGCACGACCTGTCCGGGATGGGCCTTGAGGACGTAGACGCGGTCACTCAGGGTGACGGCTTCCTCGATGTCGTGCGTGACGAACACGACCGTCTTGCCCGCCGCCTTCACGGTGTCCATCAGCTCGCTCTCGAGCTGGATCTTCAGCGGGTAGTCGAGGGCCTTGTACGCCTCGTCCATCAGGATGATGTCTGGGTCGGTGACCATCGTCCGCATGAGCGCTGCACGCTGCCGCATGCCACCCGAGAGCTGGCCCGGGTAGCTGTCCTCGCGGCCGGACAGGTGGTACGTGTCGAACAGGGCCGACGCCCGCTCGCGCGCCTCGCGCCGTGGGACCCCGTGCACCTCGAGGCCGAGGACCACGTTCTGCATGATCGTCCGCCACGGCATCAACAGGTCCTTCTGCAGGACGTAGCCGATCGACCGGTTCGGGTTGCCCGTGGTGTCGTTCCCGTTGACCAGGACGCGACCCTCGGTGGGGGCGAGCAGCCCGGTGATGATGTTGAAGAGGGTGGACTTGCCACAGCCGGAGGGTCCGACGAAGGAGACGAACTCGCCGGCCTTCGCGTGGAAGTCGATGCCGTCCAGGACGAGCGGGCCGTCGCCGTAGCGCTTCCCGATGCCCTGGACCTCGATCGCATGGGACATGGTCATTCCGTTCCTGCCCCGTAGCGCCCGACTGTTGCGGGCACGGGGACGTAGTCCTTGAGGAAGTGGTAGCCGATGTAGTCGATGCCGCGGGCTCGGAGGATGGTGTCCTCGACGTCGACGGTGACGCACGCGATGCCCTCGGTCGGCCCGGTGTCGGCGCGGATGACGCCGTTCGGGTCGATGATCCGTGAGTGCCCGTGGTAGTTGAGGTTCCCCTGCTGCGCGACGACGTTCGACTCGACCATCCACGCCTGGTTCTCCAGCGCCCGGACGCGGCCGAAGAGCGTGTACTGGTCGACACGGATGTCGTCCTCAGCCGCTTCGTCGGCGTCGTCGTACGCCCACGCGGTCGGCATGACGAGGATCTCCGCGCCCTGCAGCGCGAGCGCCCGAGTCGTCTCGGGGAAGCACTTGTCGTAGCAGATGAGCATCCCGATCCGGCCGATGCCCGTCTCGAACACGGGGAACCCGACGCCCGGGTGGTAGACGTGTTTCTCGTCCCCGGGCTGGTGCACCTTGCGGTACCGGCCGATGTAGCCGTCCGGACCGGCAAGGACGACGGTGTTGTAGAGGACATCCGCGTACCGGTCGTCGCGCTCGGTCAGCCCGAACACGACGTGCAGGCTCTGCTCGACCGCGGCCTCGATCACCGCACTCACCCGCGGGCCGTTCGGCACTGTCTCGGCGTTCTGCTGCTGGTAGCGGACGTTCTCGAAGTCCAGACTGAGCGTGTCCGTGAGGTAGCCCTGCAAGGCCTGTTCCGGGAACACCACCAGGTCGGCACCGAGTTCGGCAGCATCCCGGATGCGGCCGAGCATCACGGTGAGGTTCGTGTCAGGGTCGTACACGACCGGCATCGACACGGTGGCGATGGTGGTGAGGGGCATGAGAGGAGCGTGATCCACAGGGGTTTCCGCCCCGTCACGCTCTCGTTACGCCCCTGCTAAGCCACCACTCACTCGTCCACGAATGCCTCCTGACCGGGGCTTCCGCGTTCCACCCAAGACGCAACGCCACGAAACTCCCGCCCCCTCGTGCTCCGGCGCCCGGCGTGTGCGACCCTGAGGTCCCATGCCGAAGTACCTCGAACGTCGCCATCACCGCGCACGGCTGCTGCGCGACATGCTCCGCGACGAACTGCTCCGCGGAGACGGCGGGATTGCCGCGCTGCCGTCCGAGGACGAACTGATCCGGCGACACCAGGTCGGCCGGAACGTGGTCCGCGAGGCGCTCGATCTCCTTGTGTCGGAGCGACTCATCCGACGAGTCCGCGGCCAGGGAACGGAACCTACGGCGCACGTGATCGTCCACCACCTCAACCAGCTACGCGCGATCGGCGAGCCAGGACACAGCACCGTCGAGGGCAATGCGATCCACTACCGGAAGCTCTCCTGGGAGCTCGTCCCCGCGCCGCAAGTGGTCGCGGACAACTTGGTCGTTCCAGGCGGGACTCCGGTCATCCGGTGGGAACGCATCACGGCGTCGCGTGATCCCCTTGTCTTGTGGACCAGCTACTTCAGGAGTGACCTCGGCTTGCGGGAGCCCGGGGCGGAGACACCCGGCGTGGATGCGGGTACGTGGGGGTTCCTCGAGGCGGCGGGCATCGAACTCGGTGAAGCCGCGGTGCGCACCGGGGCGGTGCCGGCCGACCCGGCGGTCGCCGAGCTGCTCGCCACCGAGCCGTCCGCGCCGCTCCTGGTGCAGCATCGGCTCCTCACGGACGCCACCGGCCGACCGATCGAGTTCGCGGTCGGGTACTACCGGGGCGACCTCATCGTGATCAGCAACACGTTGCGACGGAACCCCGGTTCAGGGTCATGAGCGGAGGTGCCTTGCGGACGAACACGCAGGCTTGCCCGTGCGAGGGGGTCGCAGCGGCTCCCTCTACCGGCGCTTTCCCTCAGCGACGAAGCCACTCGCCCGCGACTACCGTTGGTGGGATCGTGGGTTCCTCTGGACTGGCCCTCAAGGCCATTCCGAGCCCGTTCGAAGGTTCACGTCAACCAGGGGTCCAGTCGGAGACCGCGCGGCGCAACTCCGTCACGGCTGAGGCGGGGCGGGTCAAGAATCCACACGAGGTTTCGGAGACACGCCCTAGCTCGAGTTGAAGGAGGTGCCGAGAAGCTTCTGGATCTCCATGAGGTTCTGACCGATCAGCTTGGAAACAGCGTCCTCGACAGCGGCTCCGAGATCGAACGAAGGGTCGGACACCCAGAGTTGCGACAGTCCATCCCAGACGGAGATGACCTGTCGCGCCGTTAGCCACGGGTCGGCGTTGGGGTGTGCCAGGCCGGCTTTCTGGCTGTGCTCGAGCAGTCGAGCGAAGAGGTCGACGATCCGCGCGTTGCGTTGCGCGAAGTACTCCGCTGCCGGATGGCCCGCCAACGACGCAGATCCCTTCATCGAGTTCAGTAGGCGAAACCGGGGATCGTGGGGATCGGGGTCCGCAAGCCTACGAAACGCGCGAGCGTCCAAGAGCGTGTCTTCGAGCGTGACATGGGCGCGGTCCGCCTCGTCGTCCTCGATCGCCCCCAGGGCGGCAACCAGAAGGTGGTCCTTCGAGGGAAAGTGGTAGAGCACTGTCGTCTCGCTGGTCCCGGATCGTTGCGACACGAGCGCCGTCGTGACGTTCTCGTGTCCAAGCTCGTCGACGAGTTCCACCACGGCCTGCACGATCGTCTGCCGCCGCTTTGTGGTGGAGGCGTAGGGGCCGCGTTTCCCGGGCGTCGTCGTCGTCATCCGATCAGCATAGGTCAGCGAATCCAGAGTGTTCACGAAGGTTTGACACTCGCCGTCGATCAAAAAGTGTTGCCCTGGAGTCGAATGGTGTGGTTCACTCTGGTTTCGGATCCCGGTGCTGCCGGCTCCGGCCGTCTACCCAGACACCCACTTCCACCGAAGGAACCCGATGACAACGACGTCACGCCTCACCGCTCGCGCTGCTCGGAAGATCAGCCGCCGCAGCGATCCCGACCGCCTTTCCACCGGCGCGGGACTCGCGTGGACGACCACCGGGCTCTCCGGCGCCGTCAACTACCTCTTCTTGGGGATGTGGGTCTTCTACGGCACCGACGTCCTCGGACTCAACCCCGCCGTTCTCGGTACCCTCGCTCTGGTCAGCAAGCTGCTCGAGGCCGTGGTCGTGGTCATTTCCGGCTGGCTCGTGGACCGCACCCCCGAGACTCGGTGGGGGAAGGCCCGCCCCTACGAGCTGGCGATCGTCGGCGTCTGGGTCGCGACGTACGCGCTGTTCTCGACCCCCGACTTCAACGATGTCGGCAAAACGGTCTGGCTCTTCGTGTGGCTGGTGATGGCGAACGTCGTCTTCACATCGCTCCTCGGCGCGAACGACTACCTCTACCTCGCGCGCGCCTTCAACTCGCGCGTCCTCGTCGCGAAGGTGTCGACCCGCACCGGCTTCTTCACCACCGTCGGAGTCGTCGTCTTCAACGTCGCCCTCCCCGTCTTCCTCGCCCAGGCGGGCACGAGCGCACCGGCCTGGTCGATGCTCGCGCTCTACCTCGCGATCCCCCTCGCGCTGATCGGTCTCGGCCGCTTCCTCTTCTTCAAGGAGAGGTACCAGACCGAAGCCGAGGACGCCCCGAAGGTCACCTTCCGCGACATCCGCGAGGTGCTCACCACGAACCACTACATCTGGATCATCGCCGGAATCAGCTTCGTCAGCTCTCTCGCCGGCGGCACCGGGATCGCGGTCTACTACTTCAAGTACGTCGTCGGCGATATCTCGCTGATGAGCTTCACCGGGCTGATCCCTGTCCTCATCCTGCCCTCGATGCTGTTCTTCCCCCGCCTGATGAAGAAGTTCAAGGTCAGCACCATCATCACAACCGGTGCGATCGCCGGCGTCCTCGCCGGCGCACTCATGATCGTCGCGAACGGCAACCTGATCCTGATCCTCATCTCCAGCGCTCTCAGCGGTCTGGGCATCCTCCCCATCACCTTCCTCACGCAGCTCCTCGTCATCGACAACGCGAGCTACAACCAGTGGAGCGGGCGCCGTCGACTCGAGAGCACGATGGGCGCCATCACGACGTTCTTCGTGCGGTTGGGTGCTGGGGCCGGTGGCGCCGCGACCGGTTGGGTGCTCGGCGTCGTCGGCTACGACGGGACCGCCGAGACTCAGTCTCCCTCGGCCGTCACCGGCATTGTCCTCCTTGCCGGCGCGTTCCCCGCCGTCCTCTGGATCGGCGTGGTGCTCGTGATGCGGCCGTACCGCAAGTTCGAGCAAATGCTCCCAACCATCACTCAGAGCCTGGCCGTCATCACCGCTGACGACCCGAAGGTCGACACGGTCAAGCCCGAATCTGTACCCGGGACCGTGCGCACCTCGACCGATGAACACTCGGCCGACAAGTGAACCAGGACGTGTGCGGAGCGGCCGGCCCCGCACACCTCGTCACTCCCGCCCCCAGCTCACCACCTTCGAAGGAACACTGATGACGCTCTCCTCCTCCACCGACGAGTCCCTCGAGGACCTCGCGCTCACGCCCGACCCAGTGGATGAGGCCTTCGCTCAGCCCTATGTCGACGTCGACGAATGGCGAGAGACCCCCGCTCACCATCGCTACATCCACGGCGGATTCGCCGACAGCGACACCCGCTTTTCGCTGTACCTGCCCACGCAGGACCAGTTCGAAGGCCGGTTCTTCCAGCACGTGACCCCGGTGCCTCAGAGCGAGAACCTCGCGCAGCAGCAGCTCACTGACGAGAATCCGGTTCCGTTCACTCTCGCCAGCGGCGGTTACTACATCGAGACCAACGGCGGCGGCCCCGGAGCCGCGAACCCCATGTCCGGGATCGACCCGACCATCGGCGCCTACCGTGCCAATGCGGCGGTCGCCCGACTGTCTCGTCAGATAGCGGAGTGGATCTACGGACCGCAGCGTGTCTACGGCTACCTCTACGGAGGCAGCGGCGGCGGATATCGCACCATCGGCGCATCCGAGAACACCGACGGCGTCTGGGACGGCTACGTGCCGTACGTCATCGGCAGCCCCATGGCCATCCCGAACGTCTTCGCGGTGCGTATGCACGCGCAGCGCCTCCTCCGCCACGCGTTCCCGCGAATCGTCGACGCCTTCGACGCTGGCGGCGATCCGACCACCCTCAAGCTCAGCACGGAGGAGCAGGCTGCTCTCGACGAAGTCACCCGAATGGGCTTCCCGGTTCGGTCGTGGTTCGGCTGGCAAACCATGGGTATGCACGCGTTCAGCGTGCTGTACCCCGGCATCATGCACGCTGACCCCGCTTACGCCGAGGACTTCTGGAGCGCTGAGGGATACCTCGGAAGCGACCTGGATTCGTCCGTACACCGCGACCGCGTCCAGCTGAAGACGACCCTGGTCGAGCTCCTCACCGCCGACTCCGAGACCGCCGCGATCACCGGCGGAGTCGACGAGTCGTACAAGGCGACAGCGCGGCCGCGAACGGTCATCGGCGCGCGAATTGCCGATCGACCGGAGGGGTTCACTCTCGGCGCCGAGCTGGCGATCCTCACCGGTCCGTCGGCAGGCAAACTCCTCCGCCTGACGGGCGTGGACGGAACCACCGTCCTGTTCGAGCCCGGCGAGGGCTCGTTCGAGCTGACCCCGGGCGATGAGGTACTCGTCGACAACTCCAACTTCCTCGCCGCGCAGACCTACCACCGCCACCAGGTCCCCTCGAGCGACTACGTCGTCTGGGACCAGTTCCGCACCGCCGCCGGCAGCCCCGCACCACCCCAGCGCCCCGTCCTCCTTGGGCCGCTCTTCGCCGCGGCCGCGTCCGGAACCGTTCCCACCGGTCGCATCAGCGGCCACATGATCGTCGTCGCCTCCCTCCTGGACCGCGAGGCCTTCCCCTGGCAAGCGGACTGGTACCGCTCCCGCGTCGGCGAGTTCATCGGCGACAACGTCGATGACCGGTTCCGGCTTTGGTACACCGACAACGCGCTGCACGGCGACGAGAGCGGCATCCAGGAACACGAGACGCGTACCGTCAGCTACGTCGGCGCTCTCCAGGCAGCGTTGCGCCAGCTCAGCGCTTGGGTGGAGCAGGGCACCGCCCCGGCCCCCTCCACGACGTACGCCGTACACGAGGGGCAGGTGCTCGTCGATGCCAACGACGCCGCTCGGGGTGGCGTGCAGCCCATCGTCGCCCTCACCGTCGACGGCAGCGACCGCGCCGAGGTCAGCGTCGGAGCGATCGTGACTGTGCGGATCACCGCCCACGCAACCACCCGCGCCGGCATCATCACCGACGTCGTCACCGATCTTCACGGCACCGGACACTTCGACACGACCCAGCAGGTCACCCCTGCAGGGTCCGTCGAGATCTCCGAGGCGTGCAGTTTCGAGTTCCCCGGGACCTACCTGATCGCCGTTCGCGCGACCGCTCAGGTCGGAGGCAACGCAGACGACCGGTTTGCGCGAGTCGACAACATCGCTCGAGCCCGCATCGTCGTCCGCGCCATCGACGCGACCTGATCCGCTTCTCCGATCGACACGACCCAGCCTCGCCGAGGCGGCCCGAGTGCACATCCACCAATGTGCTCGCGCAGGAGGTCCTGTCGCGCGTAGCCCTGTGGAGACACATGAGCCCCGACGATCACGACCCGACCCCGCTGCCGGCCGAGCGCCAGCCGCACAGCCTGGTCAACGGAGCTAGCAGCAAGCCGGTGGAACGCGCGACGCCTCATCGGGGACCTGATGGTCATTGCACGGCCGTCGCGCATTCGCCTCCAAGGGGGCCGGCGACCGACTTCGCTGACGCGCATGACCTTCGACATCTACCCGCTGCCCGATACCGTGCGAAAGGTGCCTTCGCCTCACGCCGTTGCGGTGTGGGACGCCACGCGCACGGATGGCCACATCTCGGCTGCGAAGGCAAGGCTGCTTGCGCCGGAACTCGACCGAGTGAATGCAACCGCCTACCGAGTGAACAGCGAACCGCCAGTGGGGAAGATCGCGCTGTACGTCTGCATTCCCCACATCCATGGCATCCGAGCGCTTCACACCAAGCCGTCGGAAGGCAGACACCGAATGGTCCTGCGATTCCCGCTCCGCTGCGTTGGCTGCGAGACAGCCTTCACGGCGCGCGTCGGGGTCGCGCCGACCGACTTGACGCGCTTCTACCCGCCTCGCGGCACCCGACGTCGTTCCCGGGCTACTTGAGCAGCCCCTCCTTGGTCAGCCAGTCCTTCGCGGCGGTCGCGGCCTGCGCCTTCTCGCTGCCCTCGACACGGTTGCGCAGCTCGATGAGGTCATCGGTCGTCAGCTTCTCGGACAGCTTGTTCAACGTCGACGCGAGCTTCGCGCTGTAGATGTCCTTGTTCAGGAACGGCAGGATGTTCTGCGACGCGATCAGGTTCTCGGGGTCCTTCAGCACGAGCAGCTTCTTCGTCACGAGGTCGGGCGACGTCGTGTAGATGTCGGCCACCTGCACGGTGTCGTCGACGAGTGCCTTGACCGTGTCGGGCCCGCCGTAGTCCTCGATCGACTTGAACGTGACCTTGTCAACACCGTACGTCGACTTCAGCCCGGGGATGCCGTACGGAAGGGTGCCGAACTGCGGGTTGGCACCGAGCGAGAACGGCTCGATCTTCGACAGGTCACCGATCGACGTGAGGCCGTTCTTCTCGGCCTCGGCCTGGGTCACGACGTAGGCGTCCTTGTCCTCGGCCGGAGACGGCTCGAGCACCTGGAAGTCCTTCGGGATCTCGGTCTTCAGCGCGGCGTCGACCTCTGCTGTCGTCTTCGCGGTGGCCTTGGTGTCGTAGAAGAACAGCAGGTTGCCGTTGTACTCCGGCATGAGGTTGATCGAACCGTCCTTGAGCGCGGGGATCGTGGTCTGCCGCGGGCCGAGGTTGAACTTCGTCGTCACGTCGAACCCGGCGTCCTTCAGGACGAGGGCGTACATGTTGCCCAGGATCTCGCTCTCCGGGAAGTTGAACGAACCGACCACGATCGGCGTGCTGCCCGATCCGTCGCCCCCGCCCGATGCCGGCTTCGTGGGGTCCGAGGTGGAACAACCGGAGAGTGCCACGATCGCCCCGACCGCGATCACACCCGCGAGGATGCGTGTCCTGGTGCCTGCTGTGAACATCAGTGGTCCCTTTCGTCGACGGAGAGTGCCGTCACCGCGCGGCGCCGGAGTGGCAGCGCGCGGACGTGTGTGCGGCGGCGACGGGTCTGCCCCTCGGGGCCGCGGCGGGTGAGGTGTTGTGCGAGGGCGAACAGGCCGTCGATCACGAGGGCGAGGACCGTCACGAGCAACGCACCACCGAGGATGAGGTCGTTGTCGTTCAGGCTGATGCCCGTCGAGATGATCGCGCCGAGTCCGCCCAGCGAGATGTACGACGCGATCACGACGGTCGCGATGACCTGGAGGACGGACGCGCGGATCCCGCCGATGATCAGCGGCAGTGACAGGGGGACCTCGACCTTGAGCAGGATCTGCAACTCGGTCATCCCCACCGAGCGCGCGGCGTCCACCGTCTGCGGGTCCACCGACTCCACACCGGAGTACGCCCCGGCGAGGATCGAGGGGATCGCCAGGACGACGAACGCGATGATGGACGCGATGAAGGCGGTCTGCGTGAACGGCACGGTCATCCCGATGATGACGAAGAGGGTGCCGAGCAGGCCCAGCGTCGGCAGCGCGCGCATGGACCCGCTGAAGGCGATGACGAAGCTGCGCCCGCGCCCGGTGTGACCGATGTACAGGCCCAGTGGCAGCGCGATCAGCGCGGCGATGGCGACCGAGATGAACGTGTACAGCAGGTGTTCGCCGATCCGGTCCTGGATCGGGAGCGGGGTCTGCAGGCCAGGGCGGTAGTTCGCCGGGTCGAGGAGCCAGGCGACGGCATGGAGGAAGAACTGCACGGTCAGGCCCCCCGTTCGATCGTCGCCAACGCGGCCCGACGGCGCGACCGACGCGACCGCACCTGGATCCGTCGCGACCACGGCATCAGGACGCGCCCGAGCGCCACCAGGACGGTGTCGAAGACCAGTGCGACGAAGAGACTCGCTGCAACGCCGACCAGGATCTCCTCGAGGAACTGACGCTGTCGCCCGTCCGTGAACAGGAACCCGATGTTCGCGGACCCGACCAGGGCGCCGACCGAGACCAGGGCGACGGTGCTCGCCGAGACCACCCGCATCCCCGCGAGGAGGACGGGACCCGCCAACGGGAGCTCGACCGTCCAGAAACGACCCCACGCGGAGTACCCCACCGAGGTGGCCGAGTCGACGACGTCCGCCGGGACGGCGGCGAACGCATCAGCTGCCAACCGCACCATGATGGCGACCGCGTACACCGAAAGCCCCACGACGATGTTCACGGGATCCGTGATGCGGGTGCCGAGCAGGTAGGGCAGGATCACGAAGAGCGGCAGGGACGGGATCGTGTAGAGCAGACTGCCGCCGCCGACGATGACCGATCGGACTGCCTGCCACCGGTTCGCCACCCACCCCAACGGCACCGCCACGACGAACCCGAGGACGATGGGCACGGCCGCGAGACCCGCGTGGGTGACGGTGAGGCCCCAGACGAGACCGAAGTTCGCGATGATCCAGTTCAGGTCAGCATCCCAATCCTCGTCGGACGACCGTCCGCCTCAGAGTAGTCGCGCCGCACCGTTCTGACCGCGACGGATCCCCGCGCCGGCGTCCCCGGTCACTGGTGCAGGAAGTCCTCCCGCTCCTGCTCGACCACCGGCGCGAGTCGCACCCGGACCACTGGACCGGAGTCGACGCTGGTGATGCCGTCGAGCGCGACCACGAGTGCGTCGGGGCGCTGCTCCCAGTCGACCTCGCCGTCGTGGCCCAGCACGGCGACGGACCGGATGGTGCGGCCGAGCAGGCCCGAGGCCGACCCGAACGCCCGGATGCGGGCCGACCCGTCGTCGGGATCGGCCAGCAGGGTCGCGTAGACGGCGTCGCCGGTGACGTCGTGGCGTGTGGTGAACCGGACGTCCTCGGCGGTGTACTCGACCGTGTCGGCGTCCACGAACGAGCCAGCGGGACGAGTGGTCGGTCCCTCGCCCGAGATCGTCCACGGCCGGGTACCGTAGATCGCCTCCCCGTTCACCGCGAGCCACGAGCCGATGCCGCGCAGGATGCGGACCTCGTCCTCGGGCAGGGTGCCGTCGGCCTTCGGCCCGGTGTTGAGCAGCAGCACACCGTTCTTCGCGACCACGTCGACGAGTTCGGCGACCAGGTCGCGCACGGTCTTGTAGTCGTGGCCCTCGATCCAGCTCCAGGCGGTCTTCGCGATCGCGGTGTCGTTCTGCCAGACGGTCTCCGGGGTGCTGCCCATCGCGCCACGTTCGATGTCGTACACGGCGCTGCCCGGGGCGAAGGTCTCCCACTTGTAGTTGATGACGACCTCGCGGCCCCACTCGGCGGCGCGGTTGTAGTAGTAGGCCGCGAGGGTCCGGACGTACGGCTGGAACGCGGGCTGCTCGATCCACCAGTCGAACCAGAGCACCTGCGGGCGGTACTTGTCGACGAGCTCGACGGTGCGGAGCAGCCAGTCCTCCAGGAAGCGCTCGTTCGGGGCGGTCTCCTCGCGCTGCGCCGGACCGTAGAAGTCGGTGTACCGCGGATCGAGCACGTCCGACGGCGTCTTCGTCCCGCCGTTCATGAAGAACCAGTGCTCGGCACGGTGGGACGACGCGCCGCGGACCATCCATGCCTCGTCCGCGGCGACGAGGAGCTCGCCGAACACGTCACGCCCGGGCCCGAGCTGCGCGGCACTCCAGCGGGAACGGTCGGTGTCGTACATCGCGAAGCCGTCGTGGTGCTCGGCGACCGGGACGACGAACTGCGCGCCGGCCTCGCGGAACACCCGGACCCATGCCGCGGCGTCGAAGTGCTCCATCGTGAACGAGGGGATGAAGTCCTTGTACCCGAACTCGTCGTGCGGGCCGTAGGTCTCGACGTGGTGCGCGAACTCGGGCGTCCCGGCGCGGTACATGTCGCGGGAGTACCACTCGTTCCGGAACGCGGGGACCGAGAAGACGCCCCAGTGCACGAAGATCCCGAACTTGGCGTCCTGGTACCAGAGCGGTGCGCGGTACTGCTGCAGGGAAGACCAGGTCGCGTCGTACGGACCCGAGCGCACGACGGCGTCGACCGCGGCCAGGGCCGCGGTGTTGTCCGACACGTCCACGGGCTCGGGCAGCGTGGTCGGGTCCAGCGGGGTGAGCGGTTCGTGCACGACGTGCTCCGATCGGTTGCGGCGGCTCGCGACGGCGATGTCGGGAGCGTGAGACATCCTATGTCTGTTCGGTCTGGCGTGAGGGGTTCCCGGTCAGGGCATCCCCCGCCGAGCACGGCCAGGGGAGCATCGAACCGTGACCGCTCCGACCGCAGCCGACGTCCCGACCGAGCAGGGCCCGCGCCGCGCCGCGCGGCTGACGCTCGTGCTCGCCTCGCTCGGCTTCTTCCTCATCACGCTCGACATCCTCATCGTGAACGTCGCGCTGACGACGATCGGCCGGGAGCTCGGTGGCAGCACGTCGGGGTTGCAGTGGGTGATCGACGCGTACACGCTGCTGTTCGCCTCGTTGCTGCTGTTCGCCGGCAACCTGTCCGAACGGATCGGCGCGAAGCGGGCGATCGGCTGGGGCATCGCCGGGTTCCTCGTTGCGTCCGTCGCGTGTGCCCTCGCCCCGTCGCTCGGCGCGTTGATCGCGGCGCGCGCCGTCCAGGGCGCGGCCGCCGCGGTGATGCTGCCCGCCTCGATGGCGCTCATCCGCCAGGCGTTCCCCGAGGCGCGCGAGCGGGCGCACGCCCTCGGCATCTGGGCCGTCGGCGGCGCCGTCGCCGGGGCCGTCGGCCCGATCCTCGGCGGTGCGCTGACGACGCTCGACTGGCGCCTCGTGTTCGCCATCAACCTGCCGGTGTGCGCCGTGATGCTCGGGATGCTCGTCCGGGTGGCACCGTCGCCTCGGCGGCCGGCACGGTTCGACGCTGCAGGTCAGGTCCTCGCCCTGCTCGCGCTCGGCGGCCTCGTCTTCGGGCTCATCGAAGGCGGTGCGTCCGGCTTCGGCCGCTGGGACGTGGTCGTCGCACTGCTCGTCGCTGCTGCCGCGGTCGTCGGGTTCCTGCTCGTGCAAGCCCACGGTCGGGACCCGATGATGCCGCTCGACCTGTTCCGTTCCGGTGGGATGCGGATCGCGCTCGGCGTCGGGTTCGCGTTCATGGTCGGCAACTTCGGCAGCGTCTTCGTCCTGAGTCTCTACCTGCAACAGCACCTCGGACTGTCCCCCCTGGCCGCGGGGCTGGTGTTCCTGCCGTCCGCAGCGTTCAGCATCGTCGGCAACGTCGTCAGCGGCACCCTCGTGAACCGGTTCGGTGCTCGGGTCCCCGTGGTCGCGGGACTCACCACGATGGTGCTCGGTCTCGTCGTGATGATCGTGCTCGCGCCCCTCGACTCGGTCGTCGCGGTCGCGGTGTGCACGATCCTGACCGGCGCGGGCGGATCGGTCGCGATGCCGCCCGCGACGTCGGTCGTCCTCGCCAGCGTCCCCGCTGAACGGTCGGGGACGGCGAGTGCGGTGTTCAACACCTTCCGGCAGGTCGGTGGGGCGGTGGCGATCGCGGTCTTCGGGGCGTTCCTGGCCGACCGGTCGCAGTTCGTCGTCGGGACGCAGACCAGCTTCGTGGTCGCAGCCGTGGTGCTCCTCGTCGCTGCTCTCGCAGCGATCCGCATCAGGACCGAGTGACCGCGGGCGACGATGCAGCGTCAGCTCCGCACGTCGGTCCCAGGGCGCTCGGCGGTGTCGCGCTGCTCCGTCGCGGCGACGGACCCGAGCAGGCGGAGCGCGTCAGCGGTCGGTGACCCCGGCTCCGCGCTGTACAGCAGGAGGCTCAAGCGCGGGTCGCTCATGAGCCGTGACGCCTCGAAGTGCAGGTCGAGGGCACCGACGACGGGGTGGACGAAGTGCTTCTCGCCCGTGGCGTGCCGACGGACGTCGTGCGCACCCCACTTCGCGCGGAACTCCGCGCTGCGCGTCGAGAGCTCACCGATCAGGGCCTGCAGGTCCTCGTCGTGGGGGTCGTGGCCGGCCGCAGTGCGGAGGATCGCGACGCTCTGGTCGGCGGCGACGTCCCAGTCCGGGTGGAACGCGTCGGCCCAGTCCCGGTCCAGGAAGGCGGCGCGAGCGAGGTTCGGCCGCTCCGCTTTCCGGAACAGGTCCGCGTAGAGCGCCCGGCCGAGCGCGTTCGCACCGAGCAGGTCGAGTCGGTCGTTGCGGATGAACGCCGGGCCGCCGGTGAACGCGTCGAGCGTGTACTGCAGCCCGACGCGCAGGGTCTTCGGCGTCGCTGCACGGCGCTGTCCACGGACCGGGGAGGCGTTCGCCGCTCGTGCGAGGTCGAACAGGTGGTCGCGCTCCGCGTCGTCGAGGAGCAGCGCACCGGCGATGGCGTGCAGGACGCCGTCGGAGACTCCGGAGAGGCTGCCGCGCTCGAGCCGCGAGTAGTACTCCACACTGACGTCGGCGAGCATCGCGACCTCACTGCGGCGGAGCCCGGCCACGCGCCGGTTGGGCCCACCGGGCAGGCCCACCTGGTCCGGGCGCACCCGGGCACGGCGGCTGACGAGGAAGTCCTTGACGTCGTCGCGGTTCGTGCTCATGCGGTGACCCTACGAGGCCGCGCCGGGGCGCGGGGGGCACTGCCAGGACACCGGACGGGAGGCACGGTGTCAGCTGGCACCGCGCCTCCCGTCCGCCTTGTGGTGCGTCCACCGCGCCCCTGGCGTGATCACGCGCGCGACGGCGTTCAGGCGCTCGCTGTCGCCCCGATGATCGCGGCGGTGAAGAGCACCCAGTCGTTGATGATGTGCGCGCCGGTGCTGACCGCGATGTTCTTCGTGCGGATGTAGGCGAGGGTGAGGACCAGACGTGCGACGCCGATGATCAGCAACGCCTGCGCGAAGTTCCACCCGTACGTCGGCAGGTGCGCTGCACCGAACCAGATCGCAGTCGCGAGCCAGGCGATGAGGATGCCCTGGGTGCGGGTGAGTCCGATGCGGTGGCACAGCGCCATGACCGCCAGGAACGGCAGGATCGTGAAGAGCTCTTCGCCCAACAGCTGGATCGCGGTCCCGACGTAGAACGCGACGATCTCACCCGCTCCGTGGATGCCGTCGGTCGCGGTGTTGGCATTGGTGCCGAAGATCGCCTTGACGATGATCCCGACCGTGAACGACACGATGAGGTTGAGGATCGCGAACACGATCATGGTGCCGAAGTCGCGTGCAGTGGTGCGTTGGAAGATGCGCGCCCAGTGTCGTCTCGTGAAGGCGATGAGGACGGCGAGCATGATCGCGGTGAAGAGGAACCGTGGCACGAGCGACTGGATGTTGTCCGCCGCCGGGTAGAAGCTCAGCACCGTGATGGCGGCCACGCACGCGATGACGATCGTCACCCACTGCCATGCGGGGATCCGGATCGGGTCGCCGTCGTAGAACGGGAAGTCCCGACCGTCCTGCCGTTCGATCGCCCTGCCGTAGCGTCGAGCCTCGGTTGCCATGACGTGTCCCCTCGTTCGTTGCATCGCCCTGCGGTGCATCTCGTCTGCACCAGAAGAGAAGCTACCGGCGGAGCCGGTCATCGGTGTGCTGAACCGTCGCCCTGCAGCCGCCGCACCTGCGGCCGGAACCAGAACACGAAGACCGCGACGACGTACAGGGCTTCGAGGACGATGCTGGCCGGCACGTTCCAGTCGCGGACCGGCCCGTCGATCACGGCGTCGTTGAGGCCGTGGATCGCGGCGGCGCCGAGGTACGCGAGCACGCCGACACCGATCGCCCTGCCCGTCGGCAGCGTCTTCGCGGCGAGCCAGATCAGGACCGCTGCGCCGACGGTGATCAGGGGGTGCGAGACCTCGGCGATGATGCGGACGATGACGTCCATCATCATGACGAACGGCGCATCGGACGGAGCCTCCGCGCCGTCGAGGATCGGGTCGAGCGAGGTGATGATGTAGCTGATGCCCTCGAGGAACCCCAACCAGGCGGCGGCCACGAGCACCAACCACGCGCCGAGCCTGGGGGAGCGGTAGGTGCGCGAGGACAGCAGCAGGATGACGGGCACCAGGAGCTTCAGGAACTCCTCGACGAGCCCGGGCCAGATCAGGCCGCCGGGCAGCAGGCTGGCGATGCCGTTCAGGCTCCCGGCGAGCAGCATCGCGATGGTCCCCCAGACGAGGCCGAGCCACAGCGCCTGCACGCGGTGGGGCAGACCGGCCAGGGAGACCTTCTGCCGGAAGTGCCAGCCGATGGCCACGAGCGGGACCCCGATGCCGATGATCGCGGCGATGACCACCACCACGAGCGAGTAGGGCGGCAGGCCGTCCCCGACCGTGGCCTCGCGGCCGCCGGAGAGCATCAGGCTGCCACCCCAGTACCCGAGGAGAGCACCGGCGGCAGTGCCCGCGAGGCCGACGATGAGTGGTGCGGTCCCACGGGGTCGCGTCATGGGAACGAAGCTACCAGCGGGCACGACGCCCTTCAGGTGCTCCGCGCCGTCGGCGACCTGGTCGCGTGGAACCCGCGGGACCGGGACTCGGACGTGTGCGCGATCGCGGAGCGCGCCCGGTCAGACCGCGTGCAGCATCGCCACGCTCCGGTCCCACAGCTCTCGGGCCAGGTCGGCGTCCTCGGCCTGCGCGTTCGGTGCCGCCACCTTGCGCTTCACGTAGTACTCGCCGGTCGGGTAGTCGCGACCGGGGGTGTTGTCGGCCAGGTACACGAGTGTGTCGGCGCCCTTCTCCGGGCTCGTCAGGAACACGTGGCGCAGGGGCGTGTGGTACACGAGGTACATCGGCGAGGTCTTGTCGTTCGAGAACCCGGTGCTGATCGTGCCGGGGTGGAACGCCGTCGACGTCACACCTCGGTCGCGGTACCGGCGGTCGAGTTCCTTGGTGAACAGGATCTGTTCGAGCTTCGAGTCGCCGTAGGCCTTGGTGGCCCGGAAGTGCCGCTCGGCGTCGAGGTCGTCGATGTCGACGCGGCCGAAGAGCTTGTTCGCGACGCTCGAGGTGTTGATGACCGTTCCGCCGGACGCGACGAGCCGGTCCATCAGCAGCTCCGTGAGCAGGAACGGCGCCAGGTAGTTGACCTGGAACGTCAGCTCGTGACCGTCGACGGTGACCTGGCGGCCCGCGCTGAAGATGCCGCCGGCGTTGTTGGCCAGCACGTCGATCCGCGGGCAGCGCACGAGTAGGTCGTCGGCGAGCCCCCGGACGGCGGACAGGTCCGAGAAGTCGGCCACGAAGTGGTCGACGCCGAGGTCGCGGGCCACCCGCTCGGTCTTCGCGGGGTTGCGACCGACCACCACGACCTCGTTCCCGCGGCGGACGAGCTCCCGCGCAGCGGCGACGCCGATGCCGTCGCTGGCGCCGGTGATGACGATGGTCTTCGCGGCCATGGGTGCTCCTCGGGTCGGGGCGAGCGTGCGCTCGGCTCCGTCCGTCCTACAGGGTCGGCCCTGAACGGTGCAGGTGACGGACGGGAGGCACGTGGCGGGCCCGCCACGGGCCTCCCGTCCGCCGCCCGGTCGCCGCTCAGGCCGCGCCCGGCCCCGCCAGGTCGGCTGTCTGCACGACGACGCCGAGGGCGGGGAACACCGACCGGAACCGGGCGGCATGGGCGTCCGGGTCCGGGTCGTTCGTGGCGTCCTCGACGAGGACGACGTCGTAGCCCAGGTCGTACGCGGCCCGAGCCGTGGACTCGACGCCGAAGGTCGTCGCCTGGCCGACCACGACCACCTCGGTGACGCCGTCGGCGCGCAGCCGCTCGTCGAGGCCGGTGCCGGCGAAGGCGCTCCACCCGCCGCGGGTCAGGTTGCCGTCGGCGTCGGCCCGTTCGAGCAGCAGGGAGCCGTAGGCGACCGGAGCCGGGCGGGGGCCGCCGCCGTACTGGGTCGCGCCTGCCGGGGTCGTGGCGGGGTCGTGGCGGATGAACACCACCGTGCCGCCGCCGCCACGGGTGACGCGGGCGAGGGTCTCGACGTTGGCCACGACGGTCTCGACGGGGTGGGTGCGCTGGTACGGCGCGGTCCCGGCCTGCAGGTCGACGACGATCAGGGCGGTGTGTTCGGTGCGGGTGCGGGTCACCGGTCCAGGGTGCTCGACCGTCGGGCGCGGCGCGTACTGCGTCTGCGGTATCCCGGTCGCGGTCACCGGCCGGTCGGTGGGTGCGTGCACGCGTCGATCGCGGCGTACTCGCGGCTGAGTGCGGTCTGGTTCCGCTCGGTGCGCCACGACCGGATGCCGGGCGCTGCGGCCACGGCGGCGATCCACACGCCGGCACCGACGAGGACCGGCACGAGCGTCGGGTCCCCGCCGAGGGCGAGCAGACCGCCGAGCGCGACCGCCAGCACGGCGACCGCGGAACCGGCGATGTCGACGACACCGGCGAGCCGTGCGGGCTGCTGCTCGAGGGCGGCGATCCGGGTAAGTGCACGCTCGGCACGACGCTCGAGGAGCGGTCGTGCCGGGTCGGGGCGGGTGCGCAGACGCTGGAGCAGCAGGGACGTCGTGCCGAGCCGTCCGCCCTGCACGGTCACCGTCCAGCCGAACTGCTCCAGGGTGTGCCGGTGGAGCGGCACGAACGCGGTCGGTGCGTACAGCACCCGGGTCTCCAGGTGGCGGGGGGTCGGCGCGTGCAGGACAGCGCCGGCCCGGGCGGTGGTGTTCGTCATCGGGCTCGGGCCGCGCTCAGGCGGTCCGGCGGCGACTGGCCGCCTCGCACGCGCCGTAGACGACGTCGAACTGGCGGTCGACGGCCGGACGGATCCGCTTGGTGCGCGCCGCGCGGACGAGCTGGAAGGCCACGGGAGCGATCGCCCAGTTGACCAGGCCGCCGGCTCCGACGAGGAACACCGTCACCGGGTCGAGCCCGCCGAGCAGGTCGGGGACGGCCACGGTGTCCTGCATCGCGAACACCGAAGCGGCCAGCAGGACGCTGCCGATCGCGCCGAGGGCGTACGCGACCACCGACGCCGCGGTCGTGCGGGACCGTTCGAGGGCGTCGATCGTGGCCAGGGCGGTCTCGGCGTTCTGCTGGAGCTCGGTCAGTTCGACGGAGCGGACGGCACGGTCGCGGCGGAGGCCGAGGGTGCGCCGGCGGGTCGGTCCGACCGTTCGGTCCGAGCCGTCGGGCGTCCAGCCGAAGTTGCGGTAGGTGTCCGCGTACAGGGCGTCCTTGCCCCGTGGGACCTCGACCGTGCAGTAGTCGTAGGTCATGGGGGTTGTGTTCGTCGTGGTCAGCGTCATGGCGGTACCTCCGGTCGGTGCCGGATCGTTCCGGCCTGGTGTCGATCGTCCCGGGGACGGGCCGCGGGCAGATCCCCGATCGGTGGTACCCCCGACTACTGCGTTCGCAGTAGCCGGGCCGTTGACCCGCACGACAGGATGAGTGCATGCGGCGACTGCGGGCGATCTGGGGTTCGTGGCGTCCGGACGACCGCTGGGTGTTCCGCGGCACGGCCGCCGTCGTCCTGCTCGCGTGCGCGATCGAGTCTGGTCGGGTGATCGCGGCCGACGCCGGACCGGGGCCCGGCATCGCGGTCGCTGCGACCGTGCTCGCCGTCGTCATGGCGCCGTGGACACCGTGGGCGGCGCTCTGCCTCGCCACGATCGCGCCGGTGCTCGGAGGACTGTCTGGTTGGTCGCCGATCGTGACCTGGAGCTGCGCCGTGCTGCTGCTGTTCGCGGTGTCCTCGCGGGAAGGGCACCCGGTCCGCGCCGCGGCGATCGTCGCTCCCGGTGTGGTCATCGGCACGCTCCTCGCGCCGGGAGAGGGCGGTGCGGCGCCGACCGCCCTCGGCGCCCTCATCTCCGTCGTCGCCGCGGCGGCCATCGGCTCGGGGCTGCGGGTGCAGCACCAGTACCGGGCGTCGTTGGAACAGCGCGCCGCCGATGCCGTCGCCACGCGGGAACTCGAGGCCGAACGCCGCGTGGCCGAGGAACGCGTCCGGATCGCGCGGGACCTGCACGACGTCATCGGGCACGAGATCGCGGTGGTCAGCATGCAGCTCGGGGTCGCCGAGGTCACCCTGCCCGCCGGGGCCGACGAGGCCCGGCGCGCGCTGGACGCCGCCCGCGATGGCGTGCGGAACGTCCTCACGGAGACGCAGCACGTCCTGACGGTGCTCCGTTCGGCGTCGGGCAGCGATGCCGACCTCGACGACCCGACGGCACCAGCCCCCGGCATCGAGCAGCTCCCCGGACTCATCGCGTCGTACGAACGGATCGGCCTCGACGTCGATGCCCGACTGGACGACATCGGCCCGGTCTCCGCGCCGATCGGTGTGACGGTCTACCGGGTGTTGCAGGAGTCGCTCACCAACGCCCACCGGCACGGCGAGGGCCGGACGACCGTCACCCTCGCCCGTGCCGGTGACGACCTGGTCCTCGAGGTCCGCAACCCCCGCCGGCGGACCCCGGCGAGCGACCTCGTCGCAGGCCGGACCGGCGGGCTCGGCCTGGTCGGCATGCGCGAACGCGTCGCCGCCGTGGAGGGGTCCGTCCAGGCCGCGGCGGACGGCGTGCTGTTCGTCGTCCGCGTCCACCTGCCCACCGCGAACGGAGCACGATGACCACACGAGTGATCCTGGTCGACGACCAGGACATGATCCGACTGGGGCTCCGTGCGATCCTCGACCGGCAGGACGGCATCGAGGTCGTCGGCGAGGCCGCAGACGGGCTCGCCGCGGTGCAGACGGCGCTGTCGGTCCCGGCGGACGTCGTCATGATGGACATCCGGATGCCGGGCATCGACGGGGTCGAGGCGACCCGACGGATCCGCGCGGAACGCACCGCCGAGCAGGTGCGCATCGTCATGCTGACGACCTTCGACCAGGACGAACTCGTCTTCGCGGCGCTGCGTGCCGGGGCGAACGGGTTCCTCAGCAAGGCCGCGGGACCCGCAGAACTCGTCGCCGCGATCGAGGAGGTGGCAGCGGGCAGAGGGGCGCTGTCCGCGGCGGCCGCAGCGGCGCTCATCGGACAGGTCGCCCGCACCCCCGCGTCCTCCGTCGACCCGGAGATGACCCGGCGCTTCGAGGCCCTCACCGCTCGCGAGCGCGACGTCGTGGTGATGGTCAGCCGAGGTCGGGGCATCGACGCCATCAGCGCCGAGCTCTTCCTCTCACCACTCACGGTCAAGACCCACGTGAACCGGGCCATGGCGAAGGTCGACGCCCGCGACCGGGCCCAGCTCGTGGCGTTCGCGTTCCAGGCCGGCCTGGTCGACTGAGGTCGGCGCCGGCCCAGGCGCCGGCGCTTCCGGGAACCGTCGCAGCGCCATCGCGAGCCCGATCACCGCAGCCACACCGCCGAGGAACACCCCGCTCGCACCCGTGGACGCAGCAGCGTCCTCAGCGCTGCCCGCGAACGAGAGCAGGGCCGACTGGGTCAGCACGAGCAGGATCACCGCGGCGGCGACGTTCACGAGCTTCGTCGCCTCGACGAGTGGTTCCCCGTCCTTGCGTGCGGTCACCGCACCCCAGACCCCGATCCCCAGCTCCGCGAACGTCGCCGCCGCGATGACGATCGCCACCCACTTGTCGTAGTGCACGGGGTGCGCCCGCCCGACGAGCATCGGCACGCTGCACCCGACGAACACGATCGACATCGCGGTCACCGCACCCCCGATCCACCGGTGTCCGGCCTGCCGGAACCGCATCCGGTCGCCGTTCGCCGCGTCGAACGCGAACGACAGTCGGTGCCGACGGACGGCCCAGACCTTCGCGGCCGCGACCCCGAGCGTGAAGACCACGGTCGCGGCGAGGAACAACGAGGGAGCCGCCCAGAACAGGACGACCTTCCACCCCGCCATCACGAGGCTGCTCGGCACCGACAGCACGGCGAGCACGAGCCCGCGCCGCGGCCGGTCCCGCCACACCGTGACGGCGTACTGCACGGCGACCTTCCTCGTCAGGGGCATCAGTCGAACGTGACGACGACCTTGTCGGCCGCGCCCGGGGTCGCCGCCACCCGGAGGGCCTCGAGCACGTCGCTCGCCGGGAAGACGTCGCTGACGATCTGCGCGTACGCCTCGGGGTTCGCGATGATGTGCTCGGTGACGTCGAAGATCTCGGTCGGGTACCCCATCGCGGTCACGATCGTCGGCTCGACGGCCAGCAGGTCACCGAAGTCGACCTCCACGGGCCGCTTGTGCACGGCCACGACGCCGATCGTCGCGCGGTGCTTCGCCAGTCGCAACGCCGTCTGCACGGTGGCGGGGACCCCGGCGGCGTCGAGCCAGACGTCGGTGCCGGCCTTGCCACCGTGCCCGACGCCGTCTCGTGCTTCGCCGTGCAGGGCGATCAGGCGCTCGTCGAGCGGTTCCTCCGCCGAGTTCACGACCGCATCGGCCCCGACGAACAGGGCCTTCTCGAGCCGCGAGGCGATCACGTCGACGACGACCACGTGCCCGACGCCGAGCGCCTTGTAGCTGATCACGGCGCCCAGCCCGATCGGGCCGGCACCGAACACGACGACCGTGTCGCCCGGTTGCGGCGCGGTCCGGTTCACGGCGTGCAGGGCGACCGCCATCGGCTCGTTGAGCGCGGCCACCTGCCAGGGCAGGTCCTTCGGGACCAAGGCGACGCTGGTGCCGAGCACGGCCTGCTCGACGAGCAGGAACTCGGAGAGCCCGCCCGTGGGGCCGCCGTTGCCGATGATCCCGCGTGGGTCGCCCATCGGGTTCACCACCACGTGGTCGCCGACGGCGATGCCCTCGACCGCGTCGCCGACGACGGCCACCTCTCCGGCGACCTCGTGTCCGAGTGGCGTGTGCCCTTCGCGCGGCGGGATGCCGCCGCGCGCGGCGTAGAAGGCGTCGGAGCCGCAGACCCCGCACGCCTTGACGGCGATCAGGACGTCGGCGGGGCCGACCTCGGGGGCGGGCTCGTCGCGGATCTCGACGGATCCGGGGCCGGTGACGACGACGGTGCGCATGGTGCTCCTCACGGCACGAGCACGGGCGGCTCGGGACGGAACCATCTGACCAAGACGGCGACCGACGCACGTACTGCGATCGCAGTAGCGCCGGGTCATCGGACGGGAGGCACGTGGCGGGCCCGCCATGTGCCTCCCGTCCGCTCTGGTCGACGGATCGTGGCCGCCGTCAATGGCCCTCGGGGCCACCAGAAGGGGCGCATGCGTTCATTCCTGCTCTCGTTGGTAACAGTTACGACCGAAACAGAACCAAGGCCACGGACCTTCTACCGCTCCTCACTTGCTCTTGTCTGCTCGATGCGCTCGTCCACCACGTCCACCCGCGCCAGCACGTTCGCGAACCCGCGCCGCCCTCGGGTGGCGAACAGCCCGATGACGGCTGCGACGGCGAGAGCGAACGCCAGCAGGCCGGTGAAGGGCACCGCGGCGGCGGTGGCCGTCGCCCACCCGCCGGAGCCCGCGGCCCACCGCACCAGGCGCTGCCAGGCCGTCGGCCGCGGCTCCGGTCGGAGCCGGACGACCGCCTCGCCGAGCGTGCGCCCGGACGCGAGCACCACCACCAGCTGGACCGCCGGTGCGACGAAGGGCAGCGTGGCGAGCAGGACCCGCGCGAGCGTGGAGTTCAGGTCCTGCCCGGCGAGGGCGAACGACAAGCTCGTGATCGACACCAGCGCGCCGGTGGTCAGCACCATCGCGAGCAGGTCGCAGAACATCCCGAACCCGCGGCGCCAGATCGTCACCCGGCGGGGCAGGTCCGACGACGGCTCGCCCCGGTGCCGGACGAGCACCCAGAGCACGGGGGAGACCAGCGTGCCGACGAGTGCTCCGGTGGTGTTCGCGAGCAGGTCGTCGACGTCGAACAGTCGGTACGAGCACGGGTACAGGAACCAGTCGCCCGTCAGCTGCGTGCACTCGATGAGCAGCGAGACCAGGAACCCAGCGACGGTCCCGACGACCACCCCGGCCAGGAACCGTCCGTGCAGGAACACGTGCCGGACGAGCATGCCGAGGGGCACGAACAGGATGACGTTGAAGACCACCTGCGCGGCAGCCGGGTTCGCGAGCAGTGAGCGGGGACCGGAGAGCCCGCCCTCCTTCGCGACGTCCCCGACGAACGCGAACGGCGTCAGCTGCGGGCCCGACGCGGTGCGACAGATCGACGCCACCTCGCTGGTGTCGGGCAGGGGCAGCAGTGTGTACGTGACGAGGGCGAGGCCGTAGACGACCGTGGCGAACGCCAGCACCGCGTTGCCGACACCGAGGGTGCCCCGGCGTCGGTACTGCAGCGCTGCCCACGGCACCAGTCCGGCGATCGCGATCGCGGACCCGACGAGCAGCGCGATGACGGCTGGTGTGGCGGAGGTCATCCCTCGACCCTAGAGAGCCGTCGGGCACGAGGGCTGTGGCGCACGAGAAGATGGGGTGTGACCACCGCGACCAGCATCCTCGACGCGATCGTCCGGCATGTCGACGACACCGGCTTCGGCGCCCACGGCCTGCACATCCGCACCGGTAGCGGCACCGCGGACGACGTCGCCGAGCACCGCTGGACGCCCGACGTGCGCGAGGAGATCCACTCCGCGGCGAAGGGCGTCTGCGTCCTCGCCACCGGGATCGCCGCCGACGAGGGCCTGGTGGACGTCGACGAACCGATCGCCGCTTCGCTGCCCGGGTTCGAGTTCGGTGACGGCGTCGACCGGGTCACCCTCCGGCACCTGCTCACGATGACCAGCGGGATCGACATGCCCTGGTCGGCGACGGAGCTGACCGACTGGCCGGACCTGGCGGCCGAGTTCCTGCGACGGCCCTCGCGGGGGCGCGTGTTCCAGTACGCCAACGTCAGCACCTACACCGCCATGCGCGTGCTCGAGACCCGCGTCGGCGACGTCGGCGCGTTCGTGTCCCGACGGCTGTTCGACCCGCTCGGCATCGAGGACGTGGAGTGGCTGCGCTGCCCGAACGGGTACGTCGCCGCCGGCGAGGGACTGGCGCTCCGGACCGAGGAGCTCGCGCGCCTCGGCCGGCTCATCCGCGACGGCGGCGTGGTCGGCGGGCAGCGCATCGTCGGCGCCCGCTGGTGCGACGCGATGCACTCCGACTGGGTCGAGCGCGAGGGGACCGGACCCGGGTACCACCGCTACGCGATGGCCGGCTGGGGCGGTCCGGGGCAGCTGTGGCGGCTGCACGGGGCGTACGGGCAGATGCTGCTGTTCGACGACCACCCCGACGGCGACACCGTGGTCACGATCACCGCCGACGACCACTTCGGCGCCGACGCCATGGCCTCGTTCGTCGCCGAGGAGCTCGCCCGGCAGCGGTAACCGGTAGCCGTAGCCGGCAGCGGCAGCGGCAGCGGTAGCCGGCGGCCGTCGCTGGCGGCCGTCGCGTCCTCGCCGTGCGAGGATCGATCAGTGCAGGAACAGACGCCCGTCGCGATCATCATCGCGGCCATGAGCGAAGAGGTCTCCGCCTTCGCCGACCTGTTCGGCGGGGTCCCGATCCTCGACGGCCCCGTCGGAGGCCACGACCCGCACCAGCTGCTCGACATCGGCGGCGCCACCGTGGCCGTCCGCCGCAGCGGCATCGGCTTCACGAACGCGACAGCCGCCGTGGCACACGGCTTCCACGACTTCGGACCCGGCATCCCCGTGATCAGCGTCGGGACCGCCGGCGGCCTCATGCACGGCATCGCGATCGGTGACGTCGTCGTCGGCGACCGCTACGTCAACCTCAACGCGGACGCCACCGCGTTCGGCTACGCCCTCGGCCAGGTGCCCGGCATGCCGACCGGGTACGCCCCGGACGCCCGACTGGTGGAACTGGCGATGGCCGCCGACATCGCCTGGCCGCTGCGCTCGGCGACGATCGGCTCGAGCGAGGTCTTCGTCACCGAGGGGCGCGCCCGGACGCTCCGCGGTGCCTTCCCCGACGTGGCCGCCGTCGACATGGAGTCGGCCGCCATCGCCCAGTTCGCCCACGTGCACGACATGCCGTTCGTGTCGGTCCGCTGCATCAGCGACCTCTGTGCCCCCGACGGTGCCGAGTTCCGCGAGCACCTGGACGGCGCCGCGGCGCGCGCCGCCCGCGTGGTCCACGACCTGGTGCGCGGCCTGCGTCCCTGAGACCCGGCCCACCGTCGGACGGGAGGCGCGGTGCGGGCCCGCTCCGTCCCTCCAGGCACGGCCGTCCCGCCGCTGGCGCGTCGCGCCGGAACCGGCTGGTGGGGCCCACCTCCCGTCCGCCCCGCGCGCACGTCGAGAGCCGCGGTGCTGCCCGCGAAAGCGACAAACCTGCGGCACGGGGCACCGTCCGGTCCGGCATCGCGACAGATCTCCGCGAACAATTCGCGGCACGCTGTCGCTTTCGCGGCTGTGGACCCGGCCCACCGTCGGGCGGGAGGCGCGGTGCGGGCCCGCCACGGGCCTCCCGTCCGCCCCGCGCGCACGTCGAGAGCCACGGTGCGCACGCATGTGCGCCACCTGCGAGCGCATCCCGCGCACGGTGCGATGATGAGCGGCGGCCGTCGCCCGGACGGCCGGAGACGGAAGTGCCGAGCGTGACCGAGACCCGCTCCGAGACCCCGACGGAACCGTCGAAGCCGACGGACCAGACCACCGCCACGACCGAGGCCACCGACGACGGTGGCCACGGCCCGCGCAAGGGCGTCGCCGTCCTGGCGCTCGCCGCACTCGGTGTCGTGTTCGGCGACATCGGGACGAGTCCGCTCTACGCCCTGCGCACGGTGTTCACGATCGACGACGGCCTGGTGAAGGCGAACCAGGAAGACGTCTACGGCGTCATCTCGATGATGTTCTGGAGCATCACGATCATCGTCTCGATCAAGTACGTGCTGATCCTGATGCGCGCCGACAACGACGGCGAGGGCGGGGTGATGGCGCTCGCCGCCTTGGCCCGCCGGCTCTACGCGAAGCGTCGCGGTGGTGCGGTGATCTTCCTGGTGATCGGCATCGTCGGCGTCTCGCTCTTCTACGGCGACTCCGTGATCACCCCGGCCGTGTCGGTGCTGTCCGCGGTCGAGGGGCTCGGTACCGCGGCGCCGTCCGTCGAACACCTGATCGTGCCGATCGCCGCGGTCATCCTGGTCGTGCTGTTCGCGGTGCAGCGCTTCGGCACAGGCAAGGTCGGCAACCTGTTCGGCCCGGTGATGCTGCTCTGGTTCGTCGTGATCGCCGCCGCAGGCGTCCCGCACATCCTCGAGCACCCCGGCGTCCTGCAGGGGCTGTCGCCGACGTGGGCGATCTCGTTCACCTTCGCGCACCCGTACATCACGTTCGTGGCGATGGGTGCGGTGGTGCTCGTCATCACCGGTGCGGAGGCGCTCTACGCCGACATGGGGCACTTCGGACGGTCGCCGATCCTGAAGGCCTGGTTCTTCGTGGTGTTCCCGGCGCTCGTCCTCAACTACCTCGGGCAGGCGTCGCTGGTGCTGCGCGACCCGTCGGCGGCGAAGGACCCGTTCTTCCTGCTGTTCCCGGACGCGTTGCGACTGCCCGTGGTGGTGCTGGCGACGCTCGCGACGGTGATCGCGAGCCAGGCCGTCATCTCCGGGGCGTTCTCGCTCACCCGCCAGGCGGTCCAGCTCGGGTTGCTGCCGCCGCTCACGATCCGGCAGACCTCGCGGCGGGAGAGCGGGCAGATCTACCTGCCCGCTGTGAACCTGCTGCTGTTCATCGGCGTGCTCGCGATCATGCTCGCGTTCCGGTCGTCGGCGAACCTGGCCACCGCGTACGGGGTGTCCGTCACCGGAGCCCTGGTCGTCGACACGCTCCTGCTCCTGCTCGTCGTCCGCCCGCTGTGGAAGTGGGCCACCTGGAAGCTCGTGGTCGCGGCGGTGGCGTTCGGCGGGCTCGAGCTGACCTTCCTCGCCGGCAACCTGTCGAAGATCATCCACGGTGGTTGGGTGCCGCTCCTCATCGCGCTGGCGGTGATCACGGTGATGACGACGTGGCGCCGTGGTCGGGCGCTCGTGCAGGAGGAACGCAAGGAGCGCGAAGGGTCGCTCGCCGAGTTCATCGACCGCATCAACCACGAGCACATCCCGCGGGTGCCCGGGGTGGCGGTCTTCCCGCACCCGAACAAGGAGACCACGCCGCTGGCGCTCCGGGCCAACGTCGAGCACAACCACGTGGTGCACCGGACCGTCCTGATCGTCTCGGTGCTCACCGCCAACGTGCCGCACGTCCCGCACGCGAAGGCGTTCTTCCGCGACGACCTCGGCTACGAGGACGACGGCATCGACCACATCACGGTGAAGTTCGGGTTCTCGGACGACCAGGACCTGCCGAAGGCCCTGCACGCCGCCTGCCTGGCCGAGGTCCTGGACATCGACCCGGAGGAAGTGCTCCGGGCGTCCTACTTCATCTCCCGCGGAGCCCTCCGTCCGATGCCCGGCAACCGGGGGATGGTGGCCTGGCGCAAGAAGCTCTTCGTCGGCCTCGCCCACAACGCCGCCGACCCCGCAGCACGCTTCGGTCTCCCCGCGCAGCGCACCGTGACGATGGGCAGCGACGTCGAGATCTGACCGCGACGTCGAGATCTGACCGCGTCGTGCACCGGCGTTCTGCATCGGCATCCGCATCGGCATCCGCATCCGCAGAGCGCAGGCCCCCGTTCGGGGGTGATGGTCTTGTGCGCCCGTTCAGGGTTACGCTCATCGGAACCACACCACAGCTGCAGGCAGCATCACCAACTGCCGGACCAGCACCAGGATCAGGAGCGAAGCCACATGAGGCTTGGAGTACTCGAGCGCGCCCAGAAAGACCCACGGGCGTCCACTTCCACCCGATGGTCAGGCCGGAGCAAGGGCGTCGCGATCGTCACCGCAGCCCTCCTCGGCGCCGGCGGCAGCATCCTCGCCGCCGCCCCCGCGACGGCAGCGCCCGTCGCGTCGACCGGGCAGGGGCGCTTCCTCAGCGGCTCCGCGCTCGGCTTGGACCTCGACGACATCCTCACCGTGACCCCGGCGGACGCGGTCAACACCGGTGGGGCCACGGACACCGACGTCCACCCGCTCGACGTCACCGCACTCAACGCGGTCAACGTCAACCTGGGCGGGGGCCTCAACCTGCTCGGGAACAACGGCATCCTCACCCTCGGTGCCGTCAACCAGTACGCCGCCGCCAACGCCGACGGCAGCTCCGTCGCCGCGTCCGGCGCGGTGACGAACACCGGCGGGATCGGCGTCGGCGGCCAGGACGGCGTCCCGCAGTCCAACGCCACGCTCGACCTGTCGGGTCTCATCGGGGCCGACCTGGCGGGCGCACTCGCGAACGCCCAGCTCGAGGTCGGCGCCGTCTCGGCCACCGCTGCGCAGGCAGCCGGCCCGGACGGTGCGCAGACGGGCGACTACGGCATCGCCGGACTCGACCTGTCGCTGACGAGCCCTGCGCTCGGCACCACCGTCTCCGGTCTCCGCACCACCCTCGGCACGCTCCAGCCGACGGTCGACGGCGTCGAGGACACCCTGAACGCACTCGGCCCGCTCGTCCAGGTCCAGGGCCTGCCCGACCTCGTCACGGTGCTCGACTCGGCCACCGGCGACGTCACCAGCGCCGACGGCTCGATCACGGCGAACCTGCAGACCGGTGCGATCACGGTCGACGTCGCCGCAGTGCTGACGAACGCCGGCCTGGACATCAACAACCTGCCAGCGAACACCGAGCTGCTGCCGTACATCACGGAGGCACTCACGACCCAGCTCCTGCCGGCGGTCACCACCGCGCTGCAGGGCGTCGTGACCCAGCTCACGCAGTCGCTCCGCGGGCTCACCGTCACGGTGGCCGGGCTCCCGCTGCCGATCGGTCAGCTCCTCGACGTCGTGAACCCCGTCATCGCGCAGGTCGTCGCCCCGATCAACCAGGTCGTCGCCGGCCTCGGTGAGACGGTCATCACGCCCCTCGCCAACGCCCTGACGACGGTCGTGTCGTTGCAAGCAAACGTGCAGGAGACCAGCGCCGACGGCGTCTTCACCCAGCGTGCCCTGCGCGTCGCACTGGTGCCGGCCGCCGGCACCGCCGTCGTCAACCTCGCCTCGGCTGCGGTCGGCCCGAACGCCGGTCCGCTCGTGGTCCCGACGATCACGGCGCTCGACCCCGACAACGGGCCGGTCGCCGGTGGCACGGTCGTCACCGTCACGGGGACGGGCTTCACGGACGACGCCACGGTGTCGGTCGACGGTTCCGACCCGATCGCGGCGGACTCCGTCTCGGACGACGGCACCGAACTGACCTTCACGACGCCGGCACACGTCGTCGGCACGGTCGACGTCACGGTCACGACGCCCGCCGGTGAATCCGACCCGCTCGACTTCACCTACACCGACGACGCGGCCGTGGTTCCGACGATCACGACGCTCGACCCGGACAACGGGCCGGTCGCCGGTGGCACGGTCGTCACCGTCACGGGGACGGGCTTCACGGACGACGCCACGGTGTCGGTCGACGGTTCCGACCCGATCGCGGCGGACTCCGTCTCGGACGACGGCACCGAGCTGACCTTCACCACGCCGGCGCACGACGCCGGGACGGTCGACGTCACGGTCACCACGCCTGCCGGCACCTCGGACCCGCTCGACTACACGTACAACCCGGCACCCGCAGCGGTGCCGACGCTCACGACGCTCGACCCCGACAACGGGCCGGTCGGCGGCGGCACGCTCGTCACCGTCACGGGCACCGGGTTCACCGACGACGCGACCGTCTCGGTCGACGGGTCCGACCCGATCGACCCGGAGTCGGTCTCCGATGACGGCACCGAGCTGACGTTCACGACCCCGGCGCACGTCGCCGGTCCCGTCGACGTGACGGTCACGACCGACGCCGGGACCTCGGACCCGCTGACGTACACCTACAACCCGGCACCCGCCGGGGCCCCGACGCTGACGGCGCTGGACCCCGACAACGGTCCGGTCACCGGTGGCACGGTCGTCACGGTCTCCGGCACGGGCTTCACCGACGACTCGACGGTCTCGGTGGACGGTTCCGACCCGATCACGCCGGACAGTGTGTCGGACGACGGCACCGAGCTGACGTTCACGACGCCGGCGCACACCGCCGGTGCGGTCCCCGTGACCGTCACCAACGGCTCCGGCACCTCGGCGCCGCTGCCGTACACGTACAACCCGGCCCCGGCCGCGGTCCCGACGATCTCCGCGCTGGACCCCGACAACGGTCCGGCCGCGGGTGGCACGGTCGTGACCGTCACGGGCACCGGCTTCACCGACGACTCCACGGTCTCGGTGGACGGCTCCGACCCGATCACGCCGGACAGCGTGTCGGCGGACGGCACGACGCTCACCTTCACGACCCCGGCGCACGCTGCCGGTGACGTCGAGGTCACGGTGACGACCCCGGGTGGCACCTCCGACCCGCTCGTCTACACCTACAACCCCGCGTCGACCACGACGACCCCGCCGCCGGTGATCACCTCGCCGACGGACGGTGGCACCGTCACGACGCCCAACCCGCCGATCACCGGCACCGGTCAGCCCGGCGCGACCGTCACGGTCACCGACGGCACGGTCGTCGTCTGCACCGCGGTCGTCGCGGCGGACGGCACCTGGAAGTGCACCCCGATCGTCGGCTTCGGCCCGGGAACGGTGACCATCACCGCCACCCAGACCGGCGCAGACGGCACCTCGGCGGCGTCCGACCCGGTGACGTTCACCGTCCGCCTGGCAACCGCCGGCACCGGTGGCGCCGGTGGGACCGGCCCGAACGGGACGCTCGCCTACACGGGCAGCGACCCGGCCCCGGTGATCGCCTTCGCGATCCTGCTGATGCTCGCGGGCGTCGGGCTCACCATCGCCCGCCGATTCCGTCGGGCCTAGTCCGCACCACCAGCAGCGCCCGTCGGGTTCCGTCCCGGCGGGCGCTGCTGCGTGCGTGCGTGCGAGCACGTGTGCGTGCGTGCGGGCACCGTGCGGGTTTCGTCGGCTGGTGCGGGGCGGGCCCGCCGCGGTGCGTGGCGGGCACGGTGCGGGTTTCGTCGGCTGGTGCGGTGTTGGCCGCGTGGTGCGTGTCTGCTGCGCTGCACGGTGCGTGGAAGCGGGCACGGGGTGGCGTGGTCCGCACGGTGCGGACGGGAGGCGCGGTGCGGGGCCGTCACGGGCCTCCCGTCCGCGGGTGGGTACGCGGGCTGGGCACGGTGCGGGTTTCGTCGGCTGGTGCGGGGGCGGCCGCGTGGTGCGTCTCTGCTGCGCCGCACGGTGCGTGGAAGCGGGCACGGGGTGGCGTGGTCCGCACGGTGCGGACGGGAGGCGCGGTGCGGGGCCGCCACGGGCCTCCCGTCCGCGGGTGCGTACGCGGGCCGGGCACGGTGCGGGTTTCGTCGGCTGCGGCGGTGTTGGCCGCGTGGTGCGCCTCTGCTGCGCTGCACGGTGCGTGGAAGCGGGCACGGGGTGGCGTGGTCCGCACGGTGCGGACGGGAGGCGCGGTGCGGGGCCGTCACAGGACGCGCCAGTCCGCGGGTGCGCGCGATCAGAGCCCGAGCTGCTCCCGCAGGTACGGTGCGGTCCGGCTCTCGGCGGACGCCGCGACCTGAGCGGGGGTGCCGGTGGCGACGACGCGGCCGCCGTCCTCGCCGCCGGAGGGCCCCATGTCGATGACGTGGTCCGCACTCGCGACGACGTCCATGGCGTGCTCGACCACGACGACGGTGTTGCCGGCGTCGGTGAGGCGCGCGAGCTGTGCGGTCAGCAGCTCGACGTCGGCGGGGTGCAGGCCCGTCGTCGGCTCGTCGAGCAGGTAGAGCGTGTGCCCGGTGCGCGCGCGTTGCAGCTCGGTCGCGAGCTTGATGCGCTGGGCCTCGCCGCCGGACAGTTCCGGTGCGGGCTGTCCGAGCCGCAGGTAGCCGAGGCCGACCTGGCGCAGGGCCTCGAGCCCGCGGGCAGCGGCCGGCAGCGACGCCAGGAAGGGCGCGGCCTGGTCGACGGTCATGCCCAGGACGTCGGCGATCGACGCCCCGTCCCACTGCACCTCGAGCGTCTCGTCGTTGTAGCGCGCACCGTGGCACTCCGGGCAGGGCGCCCAGCTGCCCGGCAGGAACAGGAGCTCGACCGACACCGAGCCCTCGCCCTGGCACACCTCGCACCGGCCGCCGGCCACGTTGAACGAGAAGCGGCTGGCGGTCCAGCCGCGGGCCTTCGCGTCGTCGGTCGCGGCGAACGCGGCACGCACGGCGTCGAAGAGCCCGGTGTAGGTGGCGAGGTTCGAACGCGGGGTTCGGCCGATCGGCTTCTGGTCGACCTGCACGACGCGGTCGACGAGCGGGTGCGACGTCGCGACGCCGGGCAGGACCCCGCCGACGAGCGACGACTTGCCGGAGCCGCTGACGCCCGTGACCGCGGTGAGCACCCCGAGCGGCAGGTCGACGTCCAGGTCCTGCAGGTTGTGCAGGGTGAGGTCGCGCAGTTCGAGGGTCCCGACGGGGGTCCGGACGGTGCGCTCTCCGTCGGCTCGGTCGCGCGGGTGCAGGAACCGTCGGGTGACCGATGCCTCGACGTCGGCGAGGCCGTCGACGGGGCCGCTGTACAGGACGGTGCCCCCGCCGGATCCGGCACCCGGGCCGACGTCGACGATCCAGTCCGCCCGCCGCACGATGCTCATGTCGTGCTCGACGACGAAGACGCTGTTGCCGCCGGCACGCAGGTCGTCGAGGACCTCGACCAGGGACTCTGCGTCGGCCGGGTGCAGGCCGGCGCTCGGCTCGTCGAGCACGTAGACGACACCGAACAGGCCGGAGCGCAGTTGCGTCGCGATGCGCAGGCGCTGCGTCTCGCCGGGGGAGAGGGTCGGGGTGGCCCGGTCGAGCGCGAGGTACCCGAGGCCCAGGCCGAGGAGCACCTCGACCCGGGTGAGCAGGTCGCGGGAGATCGCGACGGCGACCTCGGTGTGTTCGCCGGACGAGGCGCGTGAAGTCGCGGCACCGGCGTCCGTGATGGTGGCGATCGGGCGCAGGACGTCTGCCAGCGCCGTGAGCGGCAGGCCGTTCAGGTCGGCGATCGAGTGGCCGCCGACCGTCACCGCGAGCGCGGCCCGGGTCAGGCCGGTGCCGCCGCAGAGGCCGCACGGACCAGACTCGACGAACTGCAGCACCTTGGTCCGCTGCGTCTCGCTCTGCGAGTCGGCGAGGGTGTGCATCACGAACTGGCGTGCGCTCCAGAACCGCCCCTTGTAGGGCTTCGCGACGCGGTCGCGCTTCGGGTGGACCTGGACGACGGGCTGCTCCTCGGTGAACAGCAGCCAGTCGCGGTCCTGTCGGGAGAGCTCACGCCACGGCACGTCGATGTCGTAGCCGAGCACCGCCGTGACGTCGCGCAGGTTCTTGCCCTGCCACGCCCCGGGCCACGCCGTGATCGCGCCGTCGCGGATGCTCAACGACGGGTCGTGGACGGCCGAGGCCTCGGTGACCTCGTGGGCGATGCCGAGTCCGTGGCACCGCGGGCAGGCCCCGGCCACGGTGTTCGGCGAGAACGAGTCGGACTCGAGCCGGTCGACGCCAGACGGGTACGTGCCGGCGCGGGAGAACAGCATGCGCATCGAGTTCGACAGGGTCGTCAGCGTGCCGACGGTCGAACGGCTGCTCGGAGCACCGCGGCGCTGCTGCAGGGCCACGGCGGGCGGCAACCCGGTGATCGAGTCGACGTGCGGCGTCGAGCCCTGCGCGATGAGCCGTCGGGCGTAGGGAGCGACGGACTCGAGGAAGCGGCGCTGTGCCTCGGCGAACACCGTGCCGAACGCGAGCGAGGACTTGCCGGAGCCGGAGACGCCGGTGAAGGCGACGATGCGGTTGCGCGGGATGTCCACGTCGACGTCCTGCAGGTTGTGCTCACGGGCGCCGCGGACGCGGATGAAGTCGTCGGGCCCCGGTTGGTCGTCGGTCACGGTCGAGCGGGGAGCGGGCATCTGCTCGATGGTAGGCGGGTGCTGCTGAACGTGGTGAAGGGCCGTCCCGGTTGCCCGGGGCGGCCCTTCACGTGTGGTGCAGTGGTGCGTGTGGTGCGTGTGGTGCGGGGTGTTACTTGATCTGTGCGGTGATGGTGGCGGTGCCGACGAGGAGGCCGCGCTTGA
>NZ_RKIF01000006.1:371009-612711 GCF_003752545.1 Curtobacterium sp. PhB172 | reverse complement strand
CCCCGGGGGGGGGGGGGTGGGGGGGGGGGGGGGGGGGCGGGGGGGGGGGGGGCGGGGCGCCCCCCCCCCCCCCCCCCCGGGGGGGGGGGCCCCCCCCCCGGGGGGGGGGGCCCCCCGCCCGCCTCGGGGCGCGACACCGGCGCCGGCTAGCGGGAAGCGGGGCCGACGATCAGCGGGTCGTGGAAGCTCCCACCGAAGACGCGCTCGGACGCCCCACTGCGGTCGAGGTAGGGGCTGATCCCACCGGCCTGGAACGGGTAGCCCGCGCCGAGGATCAGGCCGAGGTCGATCTCCTCGACGTGCTGGACGACCTCGTCCTCGAGCATGCGGTGCAGCTCGTCGGCCAGGGCGTCTTCGAAGCGCTGCTGCATCGCGGCGGCGTCGACCGGCTTCGCGTCCTTCTTCGACGGCGCGACGAGCTTGACGGCGGCGGGGTCGTACCCGGTCGCGTTGCCCTTCTTGTCGCGGGTCAGGATCTTCCCGTACTCGGCGATCTTCTTCAGCCCGTCTCCGGGGTAGAAGCGCTCCGGCCAGGCGGCGTGGTGCGAGTCGAGCACGTGCGCCCCGACCGGCAGACCGACGAGCTCGAGCAGCTCGAACGGCGACATCGGCAGTCCGAGCGGCGCGGCACCGGCCGCCACGACGTCGAACGAGGTGCCCTGCTCGACGCCGCGCATCGCCTCACCGAGGACCCGTGCCAGCACCCGGTTGACGACGAAGCCCGGCTGGTCGGCGGTGATGATCGCCGTCTTCTTGAGGGTCTTCGCGACGGCGAGTGCCGTGACGAGCGTCTCGTCGGAGGTGTCGGCGGTGCGGACGACCTCGAGCAAGGGCATCACGGCGACCGGGTTGAAGAAGTGGAACCCGACCAGGCGCGTCGGGTCGGACAGTACCGAGCCCATCTCGGAGACGGACAACGACGAGGTGTTCGTGGCGAGGATGGCGTCCGGCGCGATGACCTGCTCGACCTTCCGGAAGACCTCTTGCTTGACGCTCATCTCCTCGAAGACGGCCTCGATCACCCAGTCGGCGTCGGCGAAGGCGTCGTACGACACCGACCCGCTGACGAGTGCGGTGATGCGGTTCGCGTCGTCGGGGGAGATCCGCCCCTTCTCGAGCAGCTTGCCGACCTCGCCGCGGATCCGCTCCACGCCGGCGTCGACGCGGGCCTGGTCGACGTCGGTGATCACGACGGGGACGCCGAGTCGTCGGGCGAACAGCAGCGCGAACTGCGACGCCATCAGCCCGGCGCCGAGGACGCCGACCTTCGTGATCTTCTTCGGCTCGACGCCTTCCGGCGCGCCGACGGGCTTCTTCGCGCGCTTCTGCACGAGGTCGAACGCGTACATCGACGCAGCGAACTGGTCACCGGAGAGCAGGTCGGCGAGGGCGTCGTCCTCGTCGGCGAACCGATCGTCCAGGGAACCGCCGCGAGCGGCGGCCACGAGGTCGAGCGCGCGGAACGGCGACTTCGGCACCGTCCCGATCTTCGACGCGACCTGCCCACGGGCGACCTTGACGACCGTGCCCCAGGCAGCCTTCTCGAGCATGCCCGGTTCGTTGGGCCGCTTGACCGACACGCGACCGGCGATGACACCGTCGGCCCACGCGACGGCTGACGGCAGGAACGTCACCGACGGGATCAGCGCGTCGCCGATGCCGATCTCGACCGCAGCCGCCCCGTCCATCAGGCGGTTGTTCTTGAGGGGGTTCTCGACGATGACCCGCAGCGCCCGCTCCGGACCGATCAGGCGGGGGAGCAGTGTCGCGCCGCCCCAGCCCGGGATGATGCCGAGGAAGACCTCGGGCAGGCCGATGCCCTGCGCCGCGGACGAGAACACCCGGTAGGTGCAGTGCAGTCCGATCTCGAGACCGCCGCCGAGCGCGATGCCGTTGATGAACGCGAACGACGGCACACCGAGGTCGGACAGCTTGCGGAGCGTGGCGTGGCCGAGGGCCGCGAGGTCGTGGGCAACGTCCCGCGACGGCACGGACGCTGCCTGCGACAGGTCGGCACCGGCAGCGAAGCAGTACTCCTTGCCGGTGATCGCGACGCCCTGGATCGTGCCGGCGGTCGCCTCGGTCTTCAGGGTGTCGAGCACCCCGGAGAGTTCGCGGAGCGTGCGCGGCCCGAGGGTGCTCGGACGCTTGTAGTCCTTGCCGTTGTCGAGCGTGATGAGCGCCAGGGTGCCACCGGAGGGCATCGTGACGTGCTTGACGAACGAGTGCGTGACGACCTCGTCCTCGCTGAGTTCGGACAGACGGTCGGTGTCGACGGTGGTCATGCTCATGCCCCCTTCCGAGCCGAACGTGCTGCGGACTTGCTGAAGCCGGGGTTCTCCCAGATCACGGTGCCGCCCTGGCCGAGTCCGATGCACATCGTGGTGATGCCGTACTGGACGTCCGGGCGCTCGGCGAACTGCGCGGCGAGCTGGTTCATCAGGCGGACACCGCTCGATGCCAGCGGGTGGCCGACGGCGATCGCGCCGCCCCACGCGTTGACGTTCGCGGAGTCCTGCGCGATGCCGTAGTTGTCGAGGAACGCGAGCACCTGCACCGCGAACGCCTCGTTGATCTCGAACAGGCCGATGTCGTCGATCGACAGGCCGGCCTTCGACAGTGCCTTGTCGGTTGCGGGGACGGGACCGACGCCCATGACCTCGGGCTCGACGCCCGCGAAAGCGAACGAGACCATCCGCATCTTCGTGGGCAGGCCGTGCTCCTTGGCGCCCTCGGCCGAGGCGAGCAGGCTCATGGTCGCGCCGTCGTTGAGGCCGGCGGCGTTGCCGGCGGTGACCCGTCCGTGCGGGCGGAACGGCGTCTTCAGCGCGGCCAGTGCCTCGAGCGTGGTGCCCGGACGCGGCGGCTCGTCGGTGCTGATGACGTCCCACCCGTCGCCCTTGTTCACCTCGACCGGGATCACGTCGGGCTGCAGCTTGCCGGCGGCCCACGCTGCGGCGTACCGCTGCTGGGACTGGACGGCGTAGGCGTCCGTGCGGTCCTTCGTGATCGCCGGGAAGCGGTCGTGCAGGCGCTCGGCGGTGGACCCCATCACCAGCGCGTCGCTCGACACCATGCGTTCGGCGATGAACCGCGGGTTCGGGTCCGAGTTGAAGCCCATCGGGTGGCGCCCCATGTGCTCGACACCTCCGGCGATCGCGATGTCCGCGGCGCCGAAGGCGATGGCACCCGCGAGCGTCGTGACGCTCGTCATGGCCCCGGCGCACATGCGGTCGATCGCGTACCCGGGGACCGACTTCGGCAGGCCGGCCAACATGCCGACGGTGCGGCCGAGGGTCAGCCCCTGGTCACCCTGCTGCGTGGTCGCCGCGACGGCGACGTCGTCCACCGCTGCGGTGTCGAGCGAGGCGTTCCGGTCGAGCAGTCCGCGCATCGCGTGCACCGCGAGGTCGTCGGACCGGGTCTTCCAGAACACCCCCTTCTCGCCGGCTCGTCCGAACGGTGTCCGTACTCCGTCCACGAACACGACGTCTGATGCCTTTGGCAATCCGGGCCTCCCAGATCCTCATCGATCGGGCCGGAACGCTGGTCGCTCCGGCCGGCCGGGCCTCGCCCGGCGACGCTCCCGACGCTATGCCCCCAGGCTGGGCGGCCGCATGCCGGTTGGGCGGTTCCTACGACTCGACGTCATCCGTCGGCGCGGGCTGCTGTGCAGCAGCGACAAAGGCCGACGCGATGATCGAGGCGAGTTCCTCCACCTGCCAGGGGCGCGCCTCGTGTGCGGCGAGGGCGGCCCCGACCAGCTCGGTCGACGGCGGCGACGGCGGTGCCCACGAGACCACACGCAGGGTCTCCGGCGTGAGCAGGTTCTCGAGCGGGATGTCGAGCTCCTCGGACCGCTTCGTCACCGCGGCCCGTGCGGCCTTGTACCGGCGGTCGGCCGCGGGATTGCGGTCGGCCCAGGCGCGGGGCGGCGGGAGCGTCGCTTCACCGGAGCCGCGGAGCTTCGGCAGGTCCTCGGTCGTCAGGCCCTCGTCGACCGCGGCCCACCAGCGATCGAGCTCGGACCGGCTGGCGCGACCCGTGAACGCCTTCAGAGCGCCGAGTTCGGTGCGCGACGTCGGTGCGGCGGCTGCCGCTGCGACGATCGCGGCATCGGGGATCGTCCGCCCCGGAGCGATGTCGGCCGCGCGGGCGTACTCGTCACGGGCGACCCAGAGCGACCGAGCGATCGCCAGGGCGCGGGCACCACGGAGGGCGTGCATGCCGGACAGTCGGCGCCACGGCTCGGCACGGACGGGCTTCGGGGCGCGGTGCAGCACCGCGTCGAACTCCTCGTCCGCGATGCGGGACTTGCCGGCCTCGTCGAGCTTCGCGGCGAGGGCGTCACGCAGGTCGGGCAGGAGTTCGACGTCGAGGGACGCGTACACGAGCCACGACTGCGGCAACGGCCGGGTCGACCAGTCCGCTGCCGAGTGCGCCTTGGCGAGCGTGATCCCGAGCAGCTGCTCGACGACGGCGCCGAGACCGACCCGGGGGAACCCGGCGATGCGGGCTCCGAGTTCGGTGTCGAAGATGCGGGTCGGGACGAGACCCACCTCCTGCAGGCAGGGCAGGTCCTGCGAGGCGGCGTGGAACAACCACTCCTCGTCGACGATGGCCGCCTGCAGTTCGGAGAAGTCGCCGATCGGGATCGGGTCGAACAGGAACGCGCCGGCACCGCGACGGAACACCTGGATCAGGTAGGCGCGCTGTGAGTAGCGGTAGCCGCTGGCGCGCTCGGCGTCGACGGCGACGGGCCCGTGACCGGCGGCGATCGCCGCGACGGCGTCGAGGTAGTCGTCGCGCGAGTCGATGACCTTGACGGCCTCGTGCGAGTCCTCGAACGCGGGGTCCGGTGCACGGGGGATCGAACTTGCGGGGTCGGTCACTTGGCGAGCCTCCTCGGGGCCAGCAGGGTCACGCCGTCCGAGGCAGGAGGCAGACCGGCGAGCATGGCGACGATGTCCTGCCATGCCTGGACGTGTGCGGTGAGGTCGTCGCCGCGGGGTGTCCACGACGCGCGGAGTTCCAGTTGGGCGCCGTCGCCCTGTGCGGCGAGGTCGCCGTACCCGCGCGAGATGATCTTGGTGGCCGTGCCCGAGGCGTGGTCGTACTCGGCGCCGTGCTCCTCGAGCGCGTCGACCAGCCAGCTCCACGTGACGTCGGCGACGAACTCGTCGACACCGATCTCGGGTTCGAGTGGTGCTTGCGCGAACGAGACCACCCGGAACGCGCCGCCCCAGCCCTCGGGTTCTTCGGGGTCGTACAGGGCGATGAACCGTCCGGTGCCGAGGTCGGACTCGACGCCGTGCGCGGTGCCGGACACGTCCGCCGCCAGGGCGATCGAGAACGGTGCGATCCGCGTGGGCGAGGGGATCTCGGTGACGGTGGTCTCGGAGCGGCTGCTGCCGGAGGACACGAACGCGCGGAGCCGCGCGAAGGCGTCGGGCTCTCGGGTTTCGGACACACATGCAGACTAGGCTCCGGGCCATGTCCCGATCCGCGCGACCCGCCGAGGACGCCGTCCAGGAGACCGCACGATCGGCCGGCTTCATCGCCCTCGGCGCCGGTCTGGCCGCCGCCGCGGTGGGGACGGCCGTCATCGGTGGCTTCGTCGCCGCCGTCGCCCGCGCCGTCGTCACCCCGGACCGCAAGCGCACCGAACGCGTCCCGATCCACGCCGTCGACCCGGTCCGGAAGACCGTGACCATCGAGCGGACCGCCGACACCGAGCTGCAGGGTCGGTACTCGCTCTGGTTCGGCGCCGGCACCGGTCACATGCGCGTCGGCGAGGTCCTCGGCACCACCGACACCACGGTCACGCGCCGCATCATCGCGATCGACGCCGGCGACCCGACCGCTGCACGCCGCGGGCGCTGGGGCGGCTGGTTCTACCTGACCCCCGGCGAGCTCGACGTGCCCGTCGAGGACATCGACATCCCCACCCCGAACGGGCCCGCACCCGCCTGGGTCGTCCGTGCCGACGACCCGGACGCGCCGTGGGCCGTCCTGGTGCACGGCCGCGGCGTCACCCGCGCCGAGACGATCCGCGCCGTCCCCGTCTTCCGCGCCGCCGGCTACTCGGTCGTCCTCGCGTCGTGGCGGAACGACGGCGTCGCACCGCCGAGCGTCGACGGCCGCTACGGCCTCGGCAGCACCGAGTGGGAGGACATCGACTCCGTCCTCCGGTGGCTCAGTGCCCAGAACGCGCAGAGCGTCGTGCTCATGGGCTGGTCGATGGGCGGTGCCGTCGTGCTGCAGACCCTGCTGCGCTCGCGCTTCGCCGGGCTCGTCGACGGCGTGGTGCTCGAGTCACCCGTGGTCGACTGGCACGCGGTGCTCAAGTCGCAGAGCCAGCTGATGGGGTTGCCGCGCCCGGTCCGCAAGGTCGCTCAGCGCCTGCTCCGCACCCCGGTGCTGCACCGCCTCGCTGGCCTGCAGCAGCCGGTGGACCTGCGGGAGCTCGACATGGTCACCCGGTCCGCCGAGCTGACGGTGCCGATCCTCCTGCTGCACAGCGACGACGACGGGTTCGTGCCGTCATCCGCGTCGCACGACCTGGCGCGCGCACGGCCCGACCTGGTGCGGCTCGAGGTGCAGACGACGGCCCGGCACACCAAGCTCTGGAACCACGACGCCGACTGGTTCGACACCCGCATCCTCGCGTGGCTCACCGAGGTGGTCCAGCGTCGCGGGGCGGCCAGCGCGCGGTAGACGTGACCGAAGGACGGACGGGAGGCGCGGTGCCAGCTGGCACCGCGCCTCCCGTCCGTCGGTGCGTCCGTTCGGTCGCATCGTGAGCAGAAATGGTCGGGTCACCGTCGCGCACTCGACCCGTTCCGCTCACGAAGCGGGTGGCGCGGCATTCGTTCCGTTCGTCGTCTGCTGTCGCGGCCCGAACTCCTCGAGACGAGTCGCCGGTCGGCCCGGCTGCGCGGGGCCGTGCGTCCGGTCGAAGGCATCGCTCATCGTCGTGAGCGGCGGTCGGACCGTCACGGTCCATTCGCCGCTGTCGAACGCGTCGATGCGGACGACCAGGTTCGTCTCGTCGGTCAGGTCCGAGCCGGGGAGGTAGCCGAGGAACTCGCCGTCGATGAGCTGCCGCATGCTGTCAGCGATCTCCATCGCCTCGGCATGGCTCAGGATGAGCCCGGGTTCCGCCGCCGCGTCGACGCGGCGTTCGAGTGGGAGCGCTTGGACCGGCTTGTCAGAGGACGTGACGGCGTACAGGGTCGTGAGGACCCAGACGAGCTCTGGTGAATGGAGCTCTGGTGTTTCGAGCTCTGGTGTTTCGAGCTCTGGTGTTTCGAGCTCTGAGAAGAACTGCACCAGGTCGGGCAGCACGATGCGAGCAGCGGGGATCCGGTAGGTGACCATCCCCAGGTCGCTCGGCACTGTCGTGGTCATCCGTTCTCCTCGGTCGTTCCTGTCTGGGGCGAGAGGCCGCCCACGCTCATGGCACCGAGGACGTCGGTCCTGCCGGGCGTGAACGCCGTGATCGCGACCGCGGCGTCAGCCTGCACGGTGCAGAAACCCGGCTGCTCGGCGCCGAGCGGAACAAGCGCACCTGCGAACCCGTCGAGTCCGCGGACGTCGAAGCCCTTCTCCGCGGCCATCGTGTACTTCGTCAGGAAGGTCCGTGCCGTCGACAGCGCGCCCTGCTCGAAGATGCGCAGCCGTTCCTCGGCCGGACACTGCGATGCCACCTCGAGCGCCAGTGCCACTCCCGGGGCGTTCGACGCACGGAGGCGCGCGCACAGCTCCTGGACGGCGATGTGGACGACCCCGACGGAACGGTCGATCGCCGTGACTGCCACGAGCGTTCGGTCCGTCGCGCGCAACACGACCGTCACGAGCTCATCACCGTGCTCGACCTGACAGATCAGGACGAGGTCGTCCCCGAGGGCTTCGAGTGGGTCGATGAACGGTACGAGGTTCGGCTCCTGCTTCGAGTAGGTCCGCCGGATGACCGCTGCGAACGACCGTGCGGACACGTCGGAGACGAACACATTCGTGTCCGGACCCACAGCGGCGAGGATCTCGACGACACGGTCTGGCAGCTCCACCGTCGTCTCGTTGGTGACCGCTCGGAGGCGCGTGACCGAGACGTCCGGGGGTGCGCTCGTCACCGTCGGATCTCCGCGGACGACGGGCTGTGCCGGTACCGGACCTCGCCGTCGGTCATGGCGTCGACGTCGACCCGTGCGCGCCCCGGTTCGCTGTAGTGCCAGGACGGACCTCGGCGGTTCGCCCACCCCTCGAGCAACGCACCCGAGGCGAACCGGATGGCGATCCGCCCGCCCTCGATTGCACCGTCCGACACGACCTCGGTGTGCAGAGCGAGGAGGGTGAGCAGGGAGGGCTTGTCACCGGGATCGAGGAACGCGTGCTCCCCGTCAGAGCCGGTCAGCGCGAAGTCGGTCTCGAACCGGAGCGACGCACCGCTCGAAAAGCGGATCGTCACGTCGGATTCGAGGCCGATGCAGTCGACGGTGTCGCCGGCGATGTCCAGCGCGAAGGAAGGACCCGGAACCCGCACTCTCAGCGCTTCTTCCGTACCGGGGCTCGTACTGCCCTCCAGCGGATCGACACGAACCGGGCGCCCCTTCGGCCCGGAGACGTGCCAGGACTCGGACTCGCCGTCCGGACCGGCGACGAGGGTCGCTCCGTCAGCGAAGAACAGCGTGAGCGTGTCGCCCTCGACCGATCGCCGATCGAGGTCTGTGCCGAACAGCCGCAGGATGGCGAGCAGCGAGTCCTTGCGCTCCGGATCGACGACCACGCTGCCCCCGGATCGGTCCGTGATGATGAATGCAGATTCGAGCTGCACGCTGGACCCATCGGTCAAGCGCAGGTCGAGCCGGAAGTCGACGCCGATGAAGTCGAGGGCGCCCGCGACTGGGACGGGCACCGCCGCCCGACCTGGCTCCGATGTGTCAGTGGCCATGACCGTCCCCTCCCACGGATTGGTGTTCCGGAGCCGCCCTCGCTGAGTCTGCTCGAGCAGGTCGCGGTTCTCCGAAGAGTTCCCAGGACGTCGGAGTGGGGCGGTACCGGAGGTCGTCGTACACCGGCAGCCACGGTTCCAAGCCGTGGTGGGCACGAAGCGCTTTCTCCAAGACCATCGGGGAGGCGATGGTCAGATGTGGAACGCGGCGGGCCTCGTCAGCCGTCGCCCTCCGCATCCTCGACCCTTCGAAGTTCGTGACGTGCACCCCGTCGTAGTCCTCCGATCCGTGGCCGAACGCGGGCAAGAACCGGCGTTGATCGGGAACGCTGTTTCCCACGATCTGCCACATGCCCGGACGGAATCGCGCATCGAACGTCATCCGCGCGAGAAGGGGAGTCGCTGCCGTCACGTCGCTGAAATTGAGGGTCTGCACTGACCTTCCAGACGCCACGAGGTCGAAGATGATGACGTAGAGCGCCTTCGTGTACTTGCCGATCACCTGTCCAAGCGCCACCTCACCGTCGTCGAGCGGCACGGTGAAGATGTCACCCACCGCGACGGAGTAAATCTGTTGCTTTGAAATCAAAGCACGTCCTCTCAGGATCCGGTGGCACACGTCAGAAATGCGACCAGGGGGCGCTTCCCCCAAAGTTCGACGGGCAGAGGTCGGGTCTGGCCAGTGCTGCGCCCCACGGATGGGGAGCCATCCCCGCGTGGACCGGTGGACTCAAGAGAGCACGTTTCGTTCTCGTGGGCCGGTTGCTCTGTTTCTGCTCAAGGCTCGCGACCGTGCGGTGTTCACGGTGGCATTTCGGTCGAAGGCCCGGTGGTGCGGGTGGTCATCGCCGGCACTCGCGTTCCCGGCCCGAATGCCCGGGCAAATCCGTCCAGAATCTCGACCCGATCTGTGTCGATGATGATCGTCCACAACGAGCCGTCACTCATGTCGAGGCGGATGACTGCTCTGTCGATATCACCGACTTCGGATGGGTTGAATCCGACGAACTCGCCATCGATGAACTGCTGCGTGGTTTCGGTGAGTCGCATGAACGAGGAATTGTCGAGCACCGGACTGGGCAAGTGGGGCGCGCTCGAGAGCTGCTCCAGTTCGGCAACGTCCAGTCCGGGATCTCTCGACACGTTCACGAATATGTCCTCGGCCGTCCATGAAAGCTGCGGCAGATGAAGGGAGGACACGACGTCGGCGAGGTCGAACCACCCGCTATCGCCCTGTTCAGACTCACGGGTAAAAAGTCGCAGCATCGGATCCGATTCAACCTCGCCTTGTCCTCCGCTTGAAGACGCTGGAAATCATTCGTCAAATAGCAGTTGTTGAGCGCTGGGAATGTTTCTTGGCATCATATCCGTGAACCACGGAAGCTCTAGACTGTCAATCCTCCCGTTCTTCGTCCAGATAAGAACTTCGCCTACAACTTCAGAAGATTCATCTGCATAAGAGGCTTCGATCGGAAGGGGCTGGTCCGGCAAGCTGACGGCGGGTGAGTCGTCAAGGTCTATCTGCCAGATCCGTGGACCAGTCGCTCGGAATCCTCGAATTGCTTGCGCTTGGTCCTGCAATGGTCCTGATTCAGGTAGGAGTAGGTGATCCAAGCAAGTGCGGACGAGATCGTGCAGACGTGATTCGTCTTCTGTCTTCATGTTGCCCCAATCTTCAAGGTGTGTCCCTTGGGATGAACATTGTACCGACACGAGGGGTGTCCTCTACATTGGATCCACGTACGCGAACAGTAGCGTCGCTTATCGGTACATCTTCAACAAATTTGCCGGGGGGTAGATCTTTTTTGTCGAGGTGATGGGCAACGGCCTCGATGACCGGACGCTTCCCTCCCATCGAGTCGACGAGCGGATCAAGTCCGTGTTCCTTCTTGTCGAAGATGTGCCCCATCTTGTTCGGATCTTCGAGAACCTTGTCTGCAATTCGCTGAGCGCGCTCACCGAGTCCTGTCGGAGGTAAAGGAGCGACGTCGGAAAGCCTGTTCACCGCGGTCGGCAGGTGCACTTTCGACATCGTGCCGCCGGTGGCCGCCGACGTCGCGGCACCCTCGGCAGCGTTCCGGAGCAGGCCACCGGGGGTCACCGGCTGGCCGCTCACGGCGTAGTTCGCGACGTTCTCGACCGCGCCCTCTGCGGCGTTGCCCAGCAGGTGCTTCCCGATCAGGGCACCGGCACCACCGCCGACCGCACCGAAGGCCCCGCTGACGGCGACCTGGCCCCAGTTGACCTCGCCGGTGGTGGCCTTCTGGATGATGGTGTCGGCACCGGCGCTGATGAGCATCATGCCGACCGGACCGCCGACGCCGGTGGCGAGGAGCACCCCACCCGCGACGACCATGGCTCCACCGGCGACGTACTCCCAGTTGTTCGCGAACCAGTCGCCGGTGGCCGCGGCGGCACGGGCGAGCGGACCCTGTTCGGCCGCCGCGTAGGCCTCCAGTTCCGCGTCGGTAACGGGCGCGAGACCGAGCGGGTCGATGGCGTGCAGCGGATCGTTGCCGGCGAACGAGTACGGGTTGCCGGCCCAGGCTGCTCCGGCGGGCGCGGTGACCGGGTCGACGGACAGGAAGCCGCGCGACGACGAGTCGTAGGCGCGGGCACCCATCCACTCCAAGCCGGCGACCTGCAGCGAACCGTCGGCGCCGAGGGCGATCCCGCCGGGCAGGCCGGAGCCGCCGAGGTCGACGAGCGTCTGCCACGGGTCGGCGTCGTCGGCTGCTCTCGTGGTGCGCCGACCGCTGGCGGTCCACCCGTCGTCCACCCCGGTGAGACCACCGGGAGCGCGGACGACCGGGGTGTCGCCGACAGCGAGGAGCGTCGGCGCGAACGCGGAGGTGTCCCAGTCGATCGGGACGCCGTCGACATCGGCGAGGTCACCGAGGGCGTCGACGTGCAGGTCGGTCGTAGTGCTGCCCGCCGCGGTGGTCTCCGCCGCCCCGGTGAGGTGACCCTGCGGGGTCCAGCCGTACGTGGTCGTCACGCCATCGGCTCGGACCGTCTGGATCCGTCGACCTGCGCCGTCGTAGGCGTACTCCGCCTCGGGCGCCCCGTCCGGAGCGTCGACCCTGGTCAGCTGTCCGGCGGCGTCGTACGAGAACCGTCGAGCCCCGGAGTCCGTCCGTTCCTCGACCAGGCGACCCGCTGCGTCGTAGACCCAGCCCGTGCGACTGCCGTCCTGGACGGACGCCACCAGCTGCGCGGCATCGTCGTGCTCGTAGGTGGTGCTCCCGCCGGGTCCGTCGACCCGGGTGATGCGCCCGTCGGCGTCGCGTTCGATCGTGCTGGCGTGCGTGCCGTCCGCGTCGATTCGCGCGTGCCGGACCACGTGTCCGTTCGCGTACTCCCAGGTCTGCAGCTGATCGCCGGCGTGGGCCTGCAGGAGCCGCCCCGCCGCGTCGTGCTCGTACCGGACCTCGCCGAAGGCCGAGTGGTCGACGCGGACGACCCGTCCGGTGGCGTCGTGCTCGTACCGGGTCGTGGACCCGTCAGGGGATTGCACCGAGGTGCGGAGTCCGTCGGCTTCGTGGGTCCACCGGGTCTCGCGCGCGCCGGTGGCGCGTCGGACGAGCTGGCCCAGTCGGCTGAACTCGAGGACGTGGGTTCTGGGGGAGTCCGGGCGGGTCTCGTCGGTGATCGTCACCGTGCGGGCGCGGGCATCGCGGTCGATGCGGCCGATCAGACGGTCGCCGGCGTACTGCGCGGATTCCCGACCGGCTGCGTCGTACTCCCACCGCAGCACGGTGCCGTCCGGATCGGTCTGGGTGAGCTGTCGTCCGGCGACGTCGTAGGTCGCCGTCGTCGTGCGCCCGAGCTGATCCGTGGACGAGGCCACCTTGTCGAGCTGCGTGTACGTCCGGACGGTCACGCCACCCAGCGGATCGACGGTGCGGACGAGTCGTCCACGCTGGTCGTAGTCGTAGCGGGTGGTGCCGCCGAGCCCGTTCACCGCGGCGACGAGCTGTCCGGCGGCGTCGTACCGGAAGCTCCGCTGGCCGAAGCGGGTGTCCCGCGCCGAGACCACGCGACCGACCCGGTCGTACCGGTACCGGACGGTGCCGACCCCGGGGACCTCGGCGTGGACGACCCGGCCCTGGCGGTCGTACTCGGTGCGTGCGACCTCGCCGGTCGGCAGGGTGCGCGCGACGACCCGCGAATCGGCGTCGTAGGTCAGCGTGGTGCGTGCGCCGGCTGGGTCGATCGCGCTGACCGGGCGGCCGCACGCGTCGTACTCGTACCGGGTGGTGCGGCCCGCCGGGGTGATGACGGCGACGACGCGTCCGGCGAGGTCACGTTCGATCCGGGTGAGGCCACCGTCCGCGTCGACGAGCTCGACCGGGCGGCCGCAGGCGTCGTACGTCGTCAGCTCAGCAGAGGAATCCGCGTGCTCGAGCCGGGTCGGACGCCCGAACTCGTCGGTCGTCACGGACACGGCGTCGAAGGCGTCGCGGACCGTGGAGACGCCGTCAGCGCGCGAGCGGCGCACCTCGGTGCGGACGCCGGTCGGATCGACCGTCGCGCCGAGGGCTCCGACCGCGTCGTACTCCCGCTCCCAGGTGCCACCGGCCGGGTCGACCACGGCTTCGAGCCGGGAGAGCGCGTCGTGCACGAACGCCCACTCGGCACCGTCGGGCAGGGTCATCGTCGACACGTTGCCGAACGCGTCGAAGTCCTTCGTGACGACGCGACCGAGGGGGTCCGTGGTGGAGACGACCTCGCCGTGTGGACCGTAGGTGACTTCCGTGCGGGCACCGGTCGGGTCGATCGTCGTCGTGACCCGACCGCCGTCGCCGTGCTCGAACCGCCACAGTCCCCCGTCCGGGTCCTCGCGCGCGGTGAGCAGCCCGGCGGCGTCGTAGCGGTACCGGGTCCGGTTGCCGAGCGGCGTGACGGCCTCGACGATCCTGCCTCCGGCGTCGCGCATCAGACGTGCGGTGTCGCCGACGGCGTTCTCGACGCCGACGAGCTCACCGGACGCGTCGTGGTGGAACGTGACGACGACGCCCGTCGGATCGGTGGTGCGGACGAGCACGCCGTCCCGCCACTCGAGCAGCGTGCTACCGCCGACAGGGTCGATGACGACGGACGGGTTCCGGTCGTCGAACGGGTACCCGTACTCGACGACCCCACCGTTCGCGGTGACCACCGTGGTCATGCGGTCCTGCTCGTCGTACCCGAAGGTCAGATCGGCGCCCTCCGGCGTCACGGTCCGGACCCGACGCCCGCGGTCGTCGTAGCCGTGGACGGTCACCTGACCATCGCGCTCGGTCACCGAGACGAGGTTGCCGTGCGGGTCGTACGACATCGACTGGCGCTGCCCGTCGGTGTCGATGATCCCGACGACGCGGCCCTTCCGGTCGGCGATCCAGGTGTTCGCGTGGACCCCGTCGACGTCGGAGACCGAGGTGACCCGACCCGGCAGGTACGAGAACCGGACCCGTCGACCGAACGGTGTGCGCTGCTCGACGACCCGGCCGCGGTCGTCGTAGGTGTTCTCGCACTCGACGACCCCCGTCGCAGCGGTCACCCGGTCGATCAGGCCGTCCGCGTTCCAGCGGTACCGGCGACTGCCGACGGCGTCGGTCGCCCGGACCAGCCGACGGCCCTCGTCGTAGTGGTACTCGACGCGGCGCCCGTCCGACGCCGTCGCGGACGCCACCCGGTCGCCGCTGTACTCGATGTCGACGAACCGCCCGAACACGTGCGCGAGCCGCGTGATCCGATCGTGCTCGTCGCGTCGCACGGTCACGGCGGTGCCCGCTCCACGCGCACTGCTCAGCCACAGTCCGGACGGCGTGAACGCCCACCGGCCGCCGGCGTTGTCCCGCACGACGAGCGAGTCCTGCTCGGCCCGGAGCCACAGGTCCTCGCCGACGCCGCGGCTCCACCCGTCCCCCTGCCGCGGGAAGTCGACCTGCCGGCCGTCGTCCAGCACGACCGAGGCGGCCTCGTCGCTGACCTCGAGCCGGATGTCGAGGATGGAGGACCACCCGAGTCCGAACACCCCGACGCGGCCGTCGAGTGAGTTGTACATGCGGGTGAGCCGGAGCGACGCGGCCTGCCCCGCGAAGGACAGGTCGGTCTCGGGCTCGAGGAAGTTGCCGGTGGCCGTGTTGACCGGGTCGTCGGCGAACCCGTTGGTCGGGGGCGTCCCCATCGCGGAGAACGGCCCGATGGTGAAGTCGTCACGTCCGGCGTCGATCCCCGCCGCGGACAGGGCGGCCGCGATCGCCGCGTCCGACAGCGTCGCGGGCCCTGCACCGCCACCGGCGGCCTCGAACTGCGCGGCGACGGTGCCCGCCCAGTCGGCGTCCTTCCCGTTCGCCGTGAGCCAGTCGTTCACCGCGGTCAGCAGCGACTGGGCGTTCAGCGTGCCCCAGCAGGGGTTGCACTCGGCCTCGTAGTCGCTCAGGGCGTTGCGGAACGTGGAGACGGCACCCGACAGATCGGCGTCGAGCGTCCGGGTGGTCGCCTCGAAGGAGCGGAGGTCTTCGGGGACGGCGGACGACGTCCCACCGCTGGTGCCGCCGCCCGCCGGGAACTCCCGCCCCGTGACGCTGACCTCGTCCGCCTGCAGTCGTGGCTCCGGCTCGGGCTCCGGCGGCTTCGGGTCGTCGCCCCCGCCGAACCACGTCGAGATCTCGTGTCCTGCGGCGACGAGGAGGTTCTCCTCGCGTTCACGCTTGCGGGCGGTCCACTCCTTCGCCTGCTTCCGCCGGTCGTCCTCGTCCTTCGCGGCGTCGCGGAGCTGCTGTACGAAGCCCGACAGGCTCTGCAGCGACTCGACGAGCTTCGTCGCGCTGCGCGAGGCGATGTCGGCGTTGTCCGCGAAGACCTCGGAGAAGTAGCCCCGGAACTCCGCACGCGCAGTCGTCACCGATGGCGACCGCGACCCGGACTGGCCGCCGATCGACGACGCGAGCGCCGTCGAAGCCGACTTGAGCGCATCCGCCGCGCTGTACGAGTAGCCGGTCGGATCGTTCCCGTGGATCTTCGCCATCGTCATTCCCCCCTGGTGCTGACCGCACCATCCTGGCACGGATCCGGACTGAAATTCCAGAGGACGGCATGCGTGCCGAGGGGGAGATGGACGGGAGGCCCGTGGCGGATCCGCCACGGGCCTCCCGTCCGTCAGAGGGTCGCGTCTACGACACCGCAGCCTGCACCTGACGCTGCACGCGTCCGAGCATGCCCACCATGCCGCGGATCCGCAGCGGGCTGACCGCCTCGGACAGCCCGATCGTCAGCGGGTAGTCCGCCGGCACGGCGAGCACCTGCGCTGCCGTCAGGCCGCTCAGGCCCTGCGCGAGGATCGATGCGAAGCCGCGCGTGGTCGGTGCCTCGCGCGGGGCGGTCGCGTGCATGCGGACGACGTCGGGTGCGTCGCCGTCCTCGCCCACGGTCACGGTGATGAACACGGGGGACTGGCACTCCTCGACCCGTTCGAGTTCGTCCTCGTGCCCCTGCAGCCGTTCGGGCAGCGCGGGCAGCTCGTTCGAGAACTCGAGGAGGAGCTGCAGGCGGTCCTTCTGGCCCAGGGCGAGGAAGTCGTCGCGGATCTCGGCGAGGGTGGCGGGGAGTGTGGCGTCGTTCATCGGTTCGGAACTGTACCCGGCTCCGCGCCCTGCACGATCGGGACACGGACGGCGCTGCCCCACTCGGTCCACGAGCCGTCGTAGTTGCGGACGCTGTCGTAGCCGAGCAGGTGCTGGAGGACGAACCAGGTGTGGCTCGACCGCTCGCCGATGCGGCAGTACGCGATGACCTCGTCCGCATCGCCGATGCCGGCGCCCTCGCGGTAGATGGCGTCGAGTTCCGCGCGCGGCTTGAACGTGCCGTCCGGTGCGGCGGCGGTCGCCCACGGGATGTTCACCGCGGTGGGGACGTGGCCGCCGCGCAGTGCTCCTTCTTCCGGGTAGTCGGGCGCGGTGGTGCGGGAACCGTCGTACTCGCCCGGGCTGCGCACATCGATGAGGGGCTTGCCGAGGTGGGCGAGCACGTCGTCCTTGTAGGCACGGATCTCGGTGTCGATCCGGTCGACGACCGGGTACTCGGCCGGCGTGACGACGGTCTCGTCGGTGGTGAGGGCGCGGTCCTCGGCGATCCACTTCGCACGGCCGCCGTCGAGCAGGCGGACGTCCTCGTGGCCGAACAGCGAGAAGACCCAGAGGGCGTAGGCGGCCCACCAGTTGTTCTTGTCGCCGTAGAGCACGACGGTGGTCTCGCGGCCGATGCCCTTGCTGCTGAGCAGTTCGGCGAACGCCTCGCCGTCGATGTAGTCGCGCTGCACCGGGTCGTTGAGGTCGGTGTGCCAGTCGATCTTGACCGAGCCGGGGATGTGTCCGGTCTCGTAGAGCAGGACGTCCTCGTCGGACTCGACGACGACCAGGTCGGGGGTGTGGGCGTCCAGTTGTTCCTGCAGCCACTCGGTGGAGACGAGACGCTCCGGGTGGGCGTAGGCGGTGAACTTCTCGGACGGGTCGACCGGTGCGGTCATGGTGGGCTACCTCCAGGTGGTCATCCGGCACCGGACTAGGATCGGTCGTCGGTGCCTGTGGGCAACGGTACGCGGACGTACCGTGCCCCAGCCGCAACGTGACACCGCACGACTTGCTTCCCGGAAGGGCCTCCTGTTTGTCCACGAACACCGCGCCAGCGCACCTCGTCGACCGTGACCCCCAGGTGACCCCGCAGCAGATGGCCGCGGCACTCGTGCCACCGCCCCAGTTCGCGGACGCCTCGTTCGACTCGTACCGGCCCGACCCGGACTACGCCTCGCAGACCGACGTGCGCGACGCCGTCGCCGCGTTCGTCGCGGCCGGGCCGACCGACGCGCCACGTCGTGGGCTGTTCGGCCGCCGCAAGCAGCCGGTCGAGCCCGCTGCGAAGTCGGGCGTCTACCTGGACGGCGGATTCGGTGTCGGCAAGACCCACCTGCTCGCCGCGGCGTACCACGCGGCCTCCGGGCGGAAGACGTTCGGCACGTTCATCGAGTACACGGCCCTGGTCGGCGCGCTCGGGTTCCAGGGCACGGTCGACCTGCTGCGGGGGACCGCGCTGGTCTGCATCGACGAGTTCGAGCTCGACGACCCGGGCGACACCATGGTCATGACCCGCCTGATCAAGGAGCTGACCGAGACCGGCACCCGGTTCGCCGCGACCTCGAACACGCCTCCGGGCGCGCTCGGCGAGGGACGGTTCGCGGCGCAGGACTTCCTGCGCGAGATCCAGGCGATGTCCGACCGGTTCGACACGATGCGGATCGACGGGCTCGACTACCGCCGCCGCGCGGTCGACGAAACGGCCGGTGTGGTGTCCGACGTGGCCGCGGCGCTGCCGGCCGGAACCGTCACGCTCGACGACTTCTCGGCCGTGGTCGCGCACCTCGGCTCGGTGCACCCGTCGAAGTACGTCGCGCTCGTCGAGGACCTCGACGCCGTCGGGCTCACCGACGTCCGGGCGTTCACGGACCAGACCGACGCACTGCGGTGGGTGGCGCTCGTCGACCGGCTGTACGACGCGCAGGTCCGGATCGTCGCCTCGGGTACGCCGCTCGACCAGGTGTACCCCGACGCCATGCTCGACGGCGGCTACCGCAAGAAGTACCTGCGCGCAGCCAGCCGTGTCGTGGCGCTGAGCCGCGCCCAGGACTGACGCCCACCGCCCGGGGCATCCGCTGACCGGTCGGTGCACCCCCTGTCCAGGGGGCATCGGGCCATGCGAAACACGACGTTTACAAACCGCGCCGTCGCGTTACATCCGCGAAACACATCGTGCCCCCTCGTGAAACGTCACCTCGCCAGACTCGGTGTCACCCGAGGCGGTCCAAGAGCCGCTCGTGCAATCGAGAGGTGAACAGATGCTTGATCAGGGCAACACGACGTTCGTGTTGGTCATGGCGGCGCTGGTGTTGTTCATGACACCCGGCCTGGCCTTCTTCTACGGCGGCTTGGTGAAGGCCAAGTCCGTCATCAGCATGATGATGATGTCGTTCGGTGCGATCGCACTCGTGAGCGTCCTGTGGGTGCTCTACGGCTACGCGATCGCCTTCGCCAACCACGGTGACGGCACGGCGGTCTCCGGTGTCGTCGGGTTCTTCAGCATCGACTGGAACCAGATCGGCCTCGGCCAGGCCTTCGAGGAGGCGCAGTCCTCGAACATCCAGGCGGCGTACCCGTCGATGGCGTTCGTCGGCTTCCAGGCCACCTTCGCGATCATCACGGTCGCGCTCATCTCCGGCGCCATCGCCGACCGCGCCAAGTTCGGCGCCTGGATGGTCTTCGCGGGCATCTGGGTCACCGTCGTCTACTTCCCGGTCGCCTCGTGGGTCTTCAACCTGACCTCGGGTTGGGCTGCCACGTGGGGCGTCATCGACTTCGCCGGTGGCACCGCGGTGCACATCAACGCCGGAGCAGCGGGTCTCGCCCTGGCACTCGTCCTCGGCAAGCGCGTCGGCTTCGCCAAGGGTGCGCACAAGCCGCACAACCCGCCCTTCGTCCTGCTCGGTGCCGCCATCCTGTGGTTCGGCTGGTTCGGCTTCAACGCCGGCTCCGAGGGCGCCGCTGACGGCATCGCCGCGATCGCCTGGGTCAACACCCTCGCCGCACCGGCCGCCGCCATCCTCGGCTGGCTGCTCGTCGAGAAGCTCAAGGACGGCAAGGCCACGTCGGTCGGTGCCGCCTCGGGTGCCGTCACCGGTCTCGTCGCGATCACCCCGGCATGTGCCAACCTGACCCCGGGCTGGGGCATCCTGCTCGGCTTCGTCGCCGGCATCATCTGCTGCTTCGCGATCGACTGGAAGTACCGTCTCGGCTTCGACGACTCGCTCGACGTCGTCGGTGTCCACCTGGTCGGCGGCATCGTCGGCACGCTGTACCTCGGCTTCTTCGCCAACGACACCGGCCTGATCTACTCCGGTTCGTTCGAGCAGCTCGGCAAGCAGGCCACCGCGGCCCTGGCCGTCGGCATCTACTCCTTCGTCCTGGCGTTCGTCATCGGCTTCCTCATCGAGAAGACGATCGGCTTCCGCGTCAAGACCGAGGACGAGGTCGCCGGCATCGACACCGCGGTCCACGGCGAAGAGGGCTACGTCCTCTACGAGCAGACCGACGACTCGCCGGTCTCGGTCCGCTAGCCAGCAGACACCGGCTCCACCAGCACCACCCGCACGACGACGGGCCCCGCGCACACAGCAAGCGCGGGGCCCGTCGTCGTGCGGTCTGTCGTCTGGCGTCTGGCGTCTGGCAGGGTTGCAGGCATGACGACGACGTCGACCCTCACCAACCTGCGCGAGGTCGGGGGACCGGGCCTGCAGGACGCCCGCTCCCGCATCGTGTACCGCGCCAACACCGAACACGTCGGTGCCGACGCCTACCCGCACGGACTCGCGGCCGTGGTCGACCTGCGCCGTGACGACGAGGTCGCCCGCGTCCCGCACCCGCTCCGCACCACCGACGGCTACCGGCTCGTCCCGCTGTTCGACCCGTCGACCGTCGAGTCCGGCGCCCAGGCCGTGCAGCTCGAGGAGCAGTACGTCGACTGGCTCGAGCGCCACCGCGCCGGGATCGCCGCCGCGTTCCGCGCGATCGCCCGGTCCGACGGCGACGTGCTCGTCTGCTGCTCCGCCGGCAAGGACCGCACCGGCGTCGTCAGCGGACTGCTCGCCCGACTCTGGGGTGCGTCGATCGAGGCCGTCGGCGACGACTACGCCGCGAGCGCTGTCGGGCTGGCCGATCGGTTCGCCGCAGAGCGTGCGGTCAGCACGGACCCCGAGGCCACCGCCGTCGCGCAACGGTGCGTGCCGGAGACGATGACCACGGTCGTCCGGCACGTCGAGGCGCGGTGGGGCAGCGTCACCGCGTACCTGCGCTGGGCCGGGCTGACGGACGCGGAGATCGCAGCGCTCTGACGGGCGTGCGTCGTCCTGGCGGCTCGCCACGTGCGGTGGTCGCAACGGCGGACGGGAGGCACGGTGCGCGTCGGACGCGCACCGTGCCTCCCGTCCGTGGCCCTGATCGCGGGCCGTGGTTCCGGCCCGTTCCGTCAGTTCACCAGGCGTAGTCCTCCGGTGAGGTCTTGTGCCCCGGGAAGATCTCGTCGAGCCGGTCCAGCGCACGCTGGTCCAGGCGGATGTCGACGGCGCGGACCGCGGACTCCCACTGCTCCATCGTGCGGGGGCCGGTGATCGGCGCGGTCACACCGGGCTGGTGGAGGAGCCACGCGAGGGCGAGCTCGCCGGGCGTGTGGCCGAGCTCCTCGGCGAACGACTCGTAGGCCGTGAGCTGGTCGCGGTGCCCCTCGACGTACTCGGCGCTGCGACCCGACAGACGGCGGGAGCCGTTCTCGGTCTTCTCGATGACACCACCGAGCAGGCCGCCCTGCAGCGGCGACCACGGGATGACGCCGAGGCCGTACTCGCGGGCGGCGGGCAGGACCTCGCGCTCGATGTCGCGCACCACGAGGTTGTAGATCGACTGCTCGCTCACCAGGCCGAAGGTGTGGCGGCGCTTCGCGGCCTCCTGCGCCTGGGCGATGTGCCAGCCGGCGAAGTTCGACGACCCGACGTACAGGACCTTGCCCTGCTGCACGGCGACGTCGATCGCCTGCCAGATCTCGTCCCACGGGGTCGCACGGTCGACGTGGTGGAACTGGTACAGGTCGATGTGGTCCGTCTGCAGGCGCTGCAGGCTGGCGTCGAGCGACTGGCGGATGTTGAAGGCGCTGAGCTTGCCGCCGTTCGGCCAGTCGATAATGTCGCCGTAGACCTTGGTCGCCAGCACCGTCTTCTCGCGACGGCCGCCGCCCTTCGCGAACCAGCGGCCGATGATCTCCTCGGTGGCGCCCTTGCCCACCGAGCCGCCGTAGCCGTTGGCGGTGTCGAAGAAGTTGACGCCGAGCTCGTGGGCCCGGTCCATGATGGCGTGCGAGTCGTCTTCAGTGGTCTCCGGGCCGAAGTTCATCGTGCCGAGCACTGCTCGTGAAACCGACAGCCCTGTCCGTCCGAGGTGTGTGTAGTCCATGACTCCGGTCTACGCGCTCCGAGGGGCACCCTGCCAGGCCCTGGGAGTACCGGTTCTGCATGCTGGGCTGCTGCGTTCTGCTTTCTGGGCTGCATCGGTCTGCTTGCTGGGGTGCATGGTTCTGCGTGCTGGGGTGCATGGTTCTGCATGGTGCGTGGCTGCATGCCGTCCGGGGCATGTCCGCGCTCCGGGGAGGAGTACCGTGACGACGGTGAACACCCCAGCACTCCGTGGCAGCCGGATCCTCGGGTTCGGTCACCACCAGCCCGAACGCATCCTGACCAACGACGAGCTCTCGACCATGGTCGACACCAACGACGAGTGGATCCGTACCCGGACCGGGATCCAGACCCGCCAGATCGCCGGTCCGGACGACAGCGTCACGTCGATGGCGATCGAAGCGGGCCGCAACGCCCTCGCCGACGCCGGTGTGTCGCCCTCGGCCGTCGGACTCGTCATCGTCGCCTCCACCACGCACCAGGACCGTGCGCCCTACACCGCCGGTCGGGTCGCCGCCGCGCTCGGGATGACGAACGGCCCGGCGCCCATCGACATCAACACCGCGTGCAGCGGGTTCGAGTACGCGCTCGCCCTCGCCGACCAGTCGATCCGCGTCGGGTCCACCGACGTCGCGCTCGTCATCGGGTCCGAGACCCTCTCCGCCATCGCCGACTGGACCGACCGGTCGACGTGCGTGCTCGTCGGCGACGGGGCCGGAGCCGCCGTGCTCGGCGCCGCCGACGTCCCGGAGATCGGGCCCGTGTCGTGGGGCAGCGTGCCGCACCTGCTCGACGCGGTGCGGGTCGAGGGCTCGCCGGGTCGGTTCAACCAGGAGGGCCGATCGATCTACCGCTGGGCCATCACCGAGGCCGAGGGGCACGCCCGCAAGGTCGTCGAGGCCGCCGGGCTCACCATGGACGACATCGAGGTGTTCGCGTTCCACCAGGCGAACCTGCGGATCATCGAGCCGCTCGTGACCGCACTCGGTGGGGAGTCGAAGTTCGTCATCCGCGACGTCGTCGAGTCCGGCAACACCTCGGCCGCCAGCGTGCCGCTCGGGTTGTCGAAAGCATGGGCGCGTGGCGACCTGCCCGAGGGCGTCCCGGCGTTGCTGTTCGGCTTCGGCGGCGGGTTCGCGCACGCCGGACAGGTCGTCAGGACGCCGGTGCGGTCGTTCTGATCGGGCCTCGGTTGTTTTGATCGGGCCTCGGTCGTTCTGATCGGGCCTCGGTCGTTCTGATCGGGCCTGCCGCCCGGTTCAGCGCTCGGGCGTCTCCGACCAGAGGTCCTCGTCCTTTGCCGAGCCTCGGCGCCAGCCGAGCTGCTTGGGCTGCTTCAGCTCCTTTGGCTGCTTGTCCTTTGGCTGCTTGTCCTTCGGCTGTTTCTCGGGCTTCGCCGGCTTTGGCTCGAGCACGATCGGGAAGTGTGCCGACGGCGGCCCGAACCCGGTCCGCGAGGCCTGGATGACCTTCCGCCCGAGCGCGTGGTTGCCGAGCCCGCCGACGGCGGCCCCGATGCCGAACGGCAGTGCACGGCCGAGCACCGACGTCCCCTGACGCACTGCGAACCGCTTGATGAACTGGTCGCGGACCTGCCCGCCGAGGCCGTTCACGACCTGCTTCGGCAGGGACGAGGTCACCATCTCTCCCCAGAACGCCGTACGCGCCTGACCGCCGGCGATCTGCCCGCCGAGCTGCTTGATGAGCTGCGTCCCTGGAGCGCCGAGGATCATCGCCATCACCAGGGTCCGTGCCCGTTCGGGGTCGTCCAGGGCGATGCCGTGCACCTCGGTCACCGACTGGGCGAACAGCGCGGTGGTCTCGAGGAACCCGACCGTCTCCGCGCCGCTCAGCCCGAGGGCGGCCACCATCCCGACGCCCGGGATGACCGCACTCGCACCGACCGCTGCGCCACCGGTGGTGACCGCGGTGAGGTACTGCCGCTCGAGGATCTGGATGACCTCGGCGGGGGTGGCGTCCGGCTTGCGTCGACGGATCGCGTTGACGTGCGCCACGACCACCGGGCGCTGGACGCTGATGGCACGGTCGAGCCACTTGACCCACCCGCCGGGTTGTTGCGGCTGCGGGGTCCGGGAGTCGTCGGGCATGGGGGAGACCTGGGCGTTCGGCAGCGGCACGATCGCCTGGTCCTTCGGGGAGCGGGCCATGCGCTCACCGTACGCCGGGCATGTGGGAGGCTCGCTGGATGGACATCGACGGCGCGCCCGGTCCGGCTGACGACGCTCGGCGGGCCTCCGGGTTCCTGACGGTCGCGGAGGTGCGCGGCTTGCTGCCCGAGGTCGTGGTGCTCGACCCCGGCTCCGTGCTCATCGGCGCGGACGTCACCCTGGCAGCCGGGGTGGTGCTCTACCCCGGAGCCGTGCTCGAGAGCCGTGCCGGGGGGTCGATCACCGTCGGGTCCGGCGCGCGGCTCGGTCCGGGCCCGGCCACCGTCGTCGCCACCGCGGCCCGGGTGACCATCGGTTCCGGTGCCGACTTGGGCCCGGGGCCCGTCACGATCACGGCGACCGGGGCGGACGTGCTCGTGGGGGACGGCGCTCGGTTGTCGGGCGGCTGCCTCGTCGAGGGCCCCACCGAGCTCGGCGCCGGTGCGCAGGTGCTCGGGACGGTCGCCGTCCGTGACGCCGAACTCGCAGCCGGGGGCGACCACCGCGAGCCCGACCCCGATCGGCGTGCCGGTGTGGTGAAGGGTGTCGGACGCGTCCACGGCGTGCGGGTCGGCACCGGTGAAGTGATCGTCGGCGGTGGCGTGCCGAGTGCACCGCTCGTGGTCGAACGGCAGCGCGCACACCACCCGGAGGCGCCGAGCCACTGACCCCGGCCGGGTCCTCGGAGCCGCTCGCCTGTTCGTCACCGGCACGGGACACCCGCCCGGCGGAGTGCTGCACGCACGCGGTCGGGCTGCATGAGGTCGGCCCACGACAACCGGATGACGAACCGGACCTCGGGGAACGACCGGACGAAGTCCTCGCGACGCTTCTCCTGCCAGTGCGCCTCGGCGGTGCTCCGCCCCTCGAGCATCACCGGGTCCTCGTACTTCGCGCGGCCGTCGACCTCGACCACGACGCCCTGATCGGGGAACCAGAAGTCGACGACGGCCGTCCCGCCGCCGGTCCGTCGGAACTCGTGCTGCTGCACCGGCTCCGGCGCCCCGACCTGCCGGAAGCGCACTCGGCACACCGACTCCGCCGGCGACCCCGACAGCGCCGACCCCATCCCGATCGCCACCACTGCCTTCTCGGAGCCCTTGCGCTCGTGGTCCGAGAGTTCGTCGCGGAGCATCTCCGGCAGGACCCGTCGCCCGCGCAGCGCCTGATCGATCATCGGTACGGCCTGGTCCAACGGTGCGGTGGCCGAGAGATCGACGAGCGTCCGGACCAACGACGTCACCGGCGCCCCGTCGATCTCGATCGGTACGGTCGGCGGCGTCCCTGCCCATCGTCCGCCGGAGTCGTCGATCGCATGCCCCGGCCTGACCCGGGCAAGCGCCGTCGTGTCCGGCCGGGTCAACCGAGGGTCGACGACCTCGACTCGGTCGGGAGCACCTGCGGTGAAGGGCAGCCCGTGCACGGTTGCCGCGGACGAGTGCGAGAACGCCCGGGGCAGCCGGACCGACGGGACCGTCGCCCGAACGAGCAGGAGCAGACGGTCCTCGCTCCGCAGCCCCTGGACGAGCGACGGATCGACCAGGACGCCGGGCCGGATCGAGGCGAGTGAGCCGCGGTGCACGCGACGCTGGAGCGCACGCCGTTCCGCGCTCGGATGGTCGCCGGTGCGGATGAGGGGGATGTCGAGGACTCGGTCGTTCATGTCTCAACGATCGGTGGTGCGAGCCGACCACGTCGGTCCGGAGCGACGATCTGTGGGAAACGAGCCGGGCCTCCAGTCTGTGGAGGGATGAGGCGGACGCGCGGTGCGACAACATCGATGTCGCACGACGTCGATGTTGTCGTCGGGCCGCGCGTGCAACTGTTGCGCACGCGCGGGTGCGACGAACTCGATGTCGTACGACATCGAGCATGTCGTTCCGAGTCGACCAGGCAGCGGGTGCGGCCGACTGGCCCCGCAGCACCTACGCCCGCGCGAGCTCCGCCCGCAGCGGCAGGTCCTGGTCCTCCAGGATGAGCTGCGCGCCCACGGCGGTCCGGGCGTTCACGACGATCGGCGCGAGCAGGTTGACGGTCGTCCCGGACGCGCCGGGGTTCGCCACCACGAGCAGCATGGCGTCGGCAGGGTCGGTCAGCTCGAGCCCAGCGGCCTGCTCGTCGGTGAGCTCGGGCGAGTACGACGGCAGGTGCACCGCGGCGTCGAGCACGAACAAGCGCGAGGAACCCCCGACGAGGGTGAACAGGCCCTCGGCGCCGTCCACCGGGGTCAGCGTGAAGACCGGTGCGGGGGACAGGCCGAACGGCGGGACGGCGAAGGTCAGGGAGATGCTCATCGGAGGTAGTCCATCAGGGTCGGCTGCAGGACCTTCGCGGTGACGGCGAGGGCGGCCTGGTAGTTGGTCTGCTGCACCTGCAGGTCGAGGACGGCCTTGGCGAGGTCGACGTCCTCGATGCCGGCGCGGCGGTTCTCGAGTGAGACGGCTGCCGTCTTCAGCGAGTCCTGGGCGGCGAGGGCGGTCGCGTGCCGGACACCGACGTCGGCCTGGGCACCGCGGACGGCACCGAGCGCGCCGTCGACGTCGTTGATCCGCGCGTTCACGTTCACCCCGTTCTGCAGGTCGCTGACGATGGAGTCGAGCACCCCGAACACCGACGACGCCCCGGTGCCGAAGACGTCGGCCCCGGCGGTGTCGACGCGCACGGTGGTGCCGTCGCCGATCCGGCGGGAGACGTCCGTGCCGGAGGCCGCCCACCCGGTCGCCGGGTCGTACGCGGCGGCGGCGGTCGAGGCACCGGCGAAGACCGAGCGGGTGCCGTAGGTCGTGTTGGCCCGTGCCTCGAGGTCGGACTTCAGCGACTGGAACTGCGTGATGAAGGCGTCGCGGTCGGTGTCGCTCATGGTGCCGGAGTTCGCCGCCTGCACGGTCAGGTCCCGCACGCTGTTCAGCACCGAGTAGACGCTGGACAGGGCGCTGTCGGTGGTCGCGAGCCAGGCGACGGCGTCGTTCGCGTTGCGCGTGTACTGCGCGGCGGCGGCCTGTTCCTTGCGGACCTGCATCGACGACGCGGTGCCGACCGGGTCGTCCGACGGCTTCTGGATCGCCTGCAGCGTGGTGGCCTGCTCGGTCAGCTGCGCCACGCGCGCCGCACCGGTCTGCAGCCGTGCCGAGGCCGCGGCCATCGACATCTGGGTGGTCACCCGGGTGATCACGATCAGCCCCTCCCGACGAGTCCGACGCGGTTGATGATGGTGTCGAGCATCTCGTCGACGGCGGTCAGGACGCGTGCCGCGCCCTGGTACGCGTGCTGGTAGCTCAGCAGGTTCACGTTCTCCTCGTCGAGGTCGACGCCGGCGCTCGACTGCTGCTGGGTGCGCGCGTTGGTCAGGGCGAGTCCGGTGAGTGTCGACTCCGTCGCGGCCGACCGGGAGGCGGTGCCCACCCCCGCCACGAACGTCGCCCAGGTCGTGTCGGCGGCTCCAGGGCCCGTGCCGAGTCGCGAGAGCGCGTCGGCGAACGAGTCGTCGAGCTGCCCCGCCGCGTTCCGCGTCGCCAGGCCGCTGCCGTCCGTCGGGACGACCGACAGGCCCTGCGCGGCGGGGACGCCCGCCGCGAGGGCGAAGAACGCGGTGCCGGTGGTGCCGGCCGGGGTGGTGCCGGTGGCGTGCACGGCGTTGACGGTCTCTGCGAGCTGGGTCGCGACGGCGTCGTAGGAGGCGGCGGCCTGGGCGAGCGCGCCGCCCGTGCCGTTCCCGTTCGCCGGGGCGAGGACGGCGAGGGCGCCACCGATCGACCCGCCGCTCAGGGACACCGCGCCGGCGCTGCCGGAGGTCCAGGTCAGGGTGACCGCGGCGCCGTCGGCGAGGCGTTCGCCACCGCCGAGGGCCACGGCGCGGGCGTCGGTGCCCTGCACGAGCGGGTTGCCGCCGAGCAGCACGTCGACCGTGCCGTCCGCGTTGGTGCGGGTCGTCCCGCCGGCGAGCGTCGCGATCTGCTCGGTGAGCTGGTCACGTTGGTCGAGGAGTTCGTTGGCGTTGCCGCCGGAGGCCAGTGCGGTGCGGATCCGCCCGTTCAGGTCGGCCACCTGCTTCGCGGCGTCGTTCAGCTGGGTGACCTGGCCGGCCGCGGTGCCCCGGACCGAGGACCACTGCGCGTCGACGGCCTTCGACCCGGCGGCCAGGGCGGAGGCGACCGTGCCCGCTGCGCCGATCACGGCGCTGGCGGCACCCGGGTCGTCGGGGTGACTGGCGAGTTCGCTCCACGACGACCAGAAGGCATCGAGCTTGGCGCTCAGGCCGTCCTTGCCGGGCTCGTGCAGGCCGGTCTCGAGGGCGGACAGTGCCGTCGCACGGGCGTCGGCGTAGGCGGAGGACCCCGCGGCGACCCGGACGCCGACGTCGAGCGTCAGCGATGCCAGGCGGGCGATGCCGTCGACGGAGACGCCCTGACCGGCGAGGGCGGCGGTGCCGCGCATGAACCCGGTCTGGGTCGCGGGGACGGAGTTCTGCGTGACGCGCTGCCGCGTGTACCCGGCGGTGCCGGCGTTCGCGATGTTCTGGCCGGTGACGTCGATGCCGGCGCGGGCGGCGGCGAGGCCGGAGTACGCGGTGGCGAGGGAGCCGAAGGTGCTGACCACGGGGCTACAGGGTCCCCTCGAACAGGCGGGCGCCGTCGGAGCCGGGACCGGAGGTGCCCGAGGCGTCGTAGGTCGCGGCGGTCGTCACGGTGCCGGCGAGGGTCTCCTCGGTCGCCTGGGCGGCGGTGCGCAGGAAGCGGTCGTTCTCGTCGCGCAGGGCGCCGATCTGGGTGGTCAGCTCGACCATCGCGGTCAGGTGTGCTGCGAGGATCTCACCCCACGGGCCGTTCGGCGCTGCGGCGGCGACGTCGCGCAGTGGTGCATCGGCGGGGACGCCCCACTCCTCGGCGACCTCGGCACTCGACGCGGCGCGCTCGAGTCCGGTGCTGCGGAGTCGTTCGAGGACCTGCTCGACCTCGCGGCTGGCGTGCGACACCCACCGGGAACGGCCCGCGGTGAGCAGGAGCTGCTCCTCCTCGAGCTTGAAGGTGAGCAGCTCGAGCAGTTCGCGTTCGCGCCAGAGCACGGCGGACAGGTCGTTCACGCTCATCAGCTCCTCCCGTGTGGGTCGTCGTCGGGTGTTCGGGTCTTCGGGTCTTCGGGTCTTCGAGTCCACCATCCGGCGGACACCGAGACCTATCGACCCGACGGCGGTGACCGTAAGCGGCGGGGGACGTGACCTGCGAGGCGGACGTCCCCCGGGCCTCCCGGAACGAACGAAACGCACCCCGTCCGGGGGACGGGAACGGTCGTTCTACGGGTCGGGTCCCCCCAAATGTGGACCGGGAAACACCGCGAATGCCCCCGCACTGGGGACGGATGAACCCCTGTTCAGGACATTGCCAGCCGATACATTCAGAACGCACCACGAGGGCGACCTCGAACCGCGTCACAGGGGCGCGGGGTGCACCGCTCGGAGGGAACCGGGCGGGTCTTCGGCGTACGCACCGGCCATCCGAGGCCGGCGTCCGTCGTGCCCAGGGACGGGTGAGTCGAGACAGTCACGTCAGGTCGATCAGGGGATCAGCATGGACCGCACCGCACGCAACGCGATGATCGTGGAGCACCTCCCGCTCGTGGGCTACATCGTCGCCGACGTCCGGTCCCGTGCCACGCACCTGGACCGCGACGACCTCGCCGCCGTCGGCTCCCTCGCGCTCGTCGCCGCTGCCGACGCGTTCGACCCCACCCTCGGCGTCCCCTTCGGCGCCTACGCCCGGACCCGGATCGCCGGAGCCCTCGCCGACGACATGCGCTCGGCCGACTGGGCGTCCCGTGGCACCCGGAAGCGGATCCGCGAGACCCTCGCCACGCAGGAGGCCCTGTCCGCCCGACTCGGCCGGAGCGTCGGCGTGCAGGAGATCGCGGACGCGATGGGCGTCGACCGGCAGACCGCCTCGGACGCCATGAGCGACGCGGCCCGCATCGTCGCGCCCCTCGACGAGACCGTGCACGACCTCGTCGCCGCCGACCTGCCGTTGCCCGGCGACGACCTGCTCGAGACCGAGAAGCGCCGCTACCTGCGCGCAGCCGTCGAGGCGCTGCCCGAGCGGATGCGCTTCGTCGTCGAGGCCGTCTACTTCGGGGACCGCTCGGTGACCGACGTCGCCGCGGAACTCGGCATCACGCACTCCGCCGTCTCGCAGCAGCGCTCCGAGGCGATGCGCCTGCTCCGCGACGGACTGGCCGCCCACTACGGCGACGGAGGTGCCGCCGCCGCACCCGCCTCGCGCACCACCGCGGCCCGCCGGAGCGCCTACCTCGCACGCGTCGCGTCGAACGCCGCCGCCGGCGTCGCACGTGCCGTCCACGACGCGACTGCGCCGGTCGCCGTGGCGGCGAGCTGAACCGTCGACGGGTATTTCCGTCGATTCCCTAACGGCTCCCGGCACCCGGTCGAGAGTCATCCACGTCAGCCCACGGATGGGCTGTAGTACGACCCAGCATTCACGGAGGAAACCACCATGGGTATGTCCATCAACACCAACCTCTCGGCACTCAACACGTACCGGAACCTCAACTCGACGCAGAACGACCTGTCGAAGTCCCTCGAGAAGCTCTCGTCGGGTCTCCGCATCAACCGTGCTGCCGACGACGCGGCCGGTCTGTCGATCTCCGAGGGGCTGAAGTCCCAGGTCGGTGGCCTCACGGTCGCCGCCCGCAACGCGCAGGACGGCATCTCCGTCGTGCAGACCGCTGAAGGTGGCCTCACCGAGACCCACTCGATCCTCCAGCGCATGCGCGACCTGGCCGTCCAGGCCGGTAACGACTCGAACAACGAGGACTCGCGCAAGGCGATCACCACCGAGGTCGGCGAGCTCACCAAGGAGCTCACCCGCATCTCGCAGTCGACCAACTTCAACGGCATCAACCTGCTCGACGGCTCCGCCGGCGCAGCGGGCGTCCTGAAGTTCCAGGTCGGCGCCAACGGCGACGCGGCGAGCCAGATCGACGTCGACCTGTCGAAGTCCAACGTGGAGTCCGTGTCGACCGCTGTCGGCGCCCTCACCTTCGACAGCGCGACGAACGCTCAGGCCGCCATCACCGCGATCGACGAGCAGATCAAGTACGTGTCCTCGGCACGTTCGAGCATCGGTGCTGTCCAGAACCGCTTCGACCACGCCATCAACGTGACGAACGTGGCCAAGGAGAACCTCACCGCTGCCGGTTCGCGCATCACCGACGTCGACATGGCCGAGGAGATGGTCAAGTACACGCGCGACAACATCCTCAGCCAGGCCGGCACGTCGATGCTCGCGCAGGCGAACCAGAGCACGCAGGGCGTGCTCTCGCTCCTGCGCTAGCACCCACGACGCCGCCTTCCGGGATCGTTCAGGCTTCCCGGGAGGCGGCGTCGCCCTCCTGACCATCCCCACGACGCCAGGGAGTGTCGACGATGTCATCGTCCGTGTCCTCGAGCACCAGCCTCGCGATCGACGGGCTCGTCAGCGGGCTCAAGACGACCGACCTCATCAACTCGTTGATGAGCGTCGAGGGCGTGCCGCAGACCCTGCTCAAGAACAAGCTCACGAGCACCAACTCGTTCATCTCGTCACTGCAGACGATCAACGGGTTGGTGCAGGCCCTCGCGACCAAGGCGAAGGACGCCGCCAAGGCGACCTCGCTCGACCTGTTCACGGCCACGAGCTCGTCGTCGGGCGTCACCGCCGTCACCGGCACGAACGCGAGCGCCGGGTCGCTGACGTTCAGCGTCGGCTCGACCGCTTCGGCCCAGGTCGGGGTCACCGCTGCGATGTCCACGTGGTCGGCCGCTGCCGAACCGATCACCCTGGTGGGTGCCGACGGCACGAAGACCACCGTCACGCCGTCGTCGGGTTCCCTCGACGACACGGTGTCGGCGATCAACAAGTCCGGGGCCGGCGTCACCGCCACGAAGGTCGCCGCGGGTGCGGCCGCCGACGGCACCAAGCTCTACCGGCTGCAGCTCACGTCCGCCAAGACCGGGGCCGCGGGGGGCTTCGAGGTGTACCGGGGGACCGCCGACCAGGTGACCGCGGGCACCGCGACGAACGTGCTGACCGAGGTCGGCGCCGCGGTCGTCGCACAGGCGAAGGACGCCAGCGTCACGCTGTGGGCCGGCACCGCCGCCGAGCAGACGATCACGAGCGCGACGAACACGTTCACCGACCTGGTCCCCGGGCTCAGCGTCACCGTGTCGAGGGCCTCGACGGACCCGGTCACGGTCGGTGTCGCGCAGGACACCACGAAGGCCCAGTCCGTGGCGTCCGGACTCGTCGACGCGATGAACGCGGTCTCGGCCTACTACAAGACGAACACCGCGGTGACGAGCAGCACGAGTGCCACCAGCGGGTCGACGACCACGACCGCCGGGGTCCTGATGGGCGACGGCACCACGCGCGACGCCGTGCAGCGCCTGGGCAGCACCATGTCGGCGCCCGTCGGCGGGAAGTCGCCGTCGTCGATCGGCATCTCGATCACGAAGGACGGCAGCTTCACCTTCGACGCCGAGGTCTTCCAGAAGGCCCTCGCCACCGACCCCGAGGGCACGCAGGCGATGCTGTCCGGTGTCGCCGCGAACGTCGGTGCCGCCGCCACCGCGGCGTCCGACAAGTACGACGGGTCCATCACCACGACGATCACCGGCCAGCAGGCGGTCGCCAAGGACCTCAACACCCAGATCGACAGCTGGACCGACCGACTCACGATGCGCCGCGCATCGCTCCAGACGCTGTACTCGTCGCTCGAGACCAGCCTCAGCAAGCTCCAGTCCCAGTCCAGCTGGCTCGCCAGCCAGCTCGCGGCGACGACGAGCTGACGGGATCACCATGACCTTCGACTTCCAGGCCGCCGCCTTCCGCCAGGCCGCGCAGCCCCGCACCGTGACCGACCAGCGTCGCGCCCAGTACACGAACGAGGCCGTCCTGTCGGCCACCCCGGCGCAGCTCGTCACGATGCTCTACGACCGGCTGCTGCTCGACCTGCACCGCGCCGAGGCCGCACAGACCAGCGCCGACTGGGACGCCGCCCGCGAGCAACTGCTGCACGCGCAGGCGATCGTCGGCGAGCTGTCGTCCACGCTGCGGATCGACGTCTGGGACGGGGGCGAGGGCCTGCTCGCCGTCTACAACTACGCGTCGACGTCCCTCATCACCGCGAACGTGCACCGTGACGTGCAGGCGACGCGCGACTGCATCCGGATCCTCGAACCCCTGCGGCAGTCATGGCACGACGCCGCCGCGTCGCTGCCGGCGACGCCGGCCCGCCAGCAGCCGACGGGCGGAGCCCTCGGTGTCGCGTGAACCGGCACCGTCGCGTGAACCGGCACCGTCGCCCGAAACGGCACCGTCGCCTGAGCAGGAGGTGTCGCCCGAGCAGGTCGACCACCGCCTCGCCTGGGAGGCCCTGCTCGACTCCCTGGAGCACGACGCCGCCCGGCAGGCGGCCGACCCCACGGCCGTGGTGGGGTGGTCGGAGCCGGCCGGGCTGGGTCCGGTGCCGCGCGCGTTGGTGGGGCGTGCCTCCCGGCTGCTCGCTGCGCAGCGCGACCGCATCGCGGAACTGGAGTCGGACCGGCGGGCGACGCTCGAGCACCTCGGTGCGCTGCGCGCCGTCGACGCGACCCGCGAGCCCCGCGGCGCGGTGTACCTCGACGCGTCCGCCTGACCCGTCACGCGCTCGACCCGGAACGACATGCTCGACGTCGTACGACAACGAGGATGTCGATGCCCCGCGCGTGCAACGCCGGGCGGGCGCAAGGTGCGACGAGGTGGTCGTCGTACGACAACGAGGATGTCGATGCCCCGCGCGTGCAACGGTTCCCACTGTGAACGGCCAGCGTCGGCAACGTGCGACGAGGGTGGTCGTCGTGCGACGACGAGGATGTCGTCGGACCGCGGGCGCAACTGTCTACGCGCGCAACGTGCGACATCGTCGACGTCGTACGACATCGATGGGGTCGCTCGCCCGCGCGTGCAACACCGGGCGCGCGCAAGGTGCGACGAGGTGGTCGTCGTACGACAACGAGGAAGTCGTTCTGCATCGGACGGACGCGCCCCGGCCACCCCCGTTCGGGGCGAGGGCTAACGCGGCCGGGGACGGGCACCGATAGCGCCACACGAGCACGGATCGCTCACCAGTTCGGCCACGGATCGGCCACCACCGCACGGCGACGTCCCACGGGCGACGCCTGACGAGGGGACCACCGTGTTCGATTCCGTGACGAGCGTCGCGCTGCAGAGCGCACTCGACGGTCTGTCGATGCGCCAGAAGGTGATCGCGAACAACATCGCGAACATCAACACGCCGGACTACCACGCCGAGAAGGTCCAGTTCGAGGACGCCCTGGCGAAGTCGATCACCGACGGCAGCGGGGACACCGCGCCGACGGTCGCCCGCAGCCTCGAGCCGACGAACACGAACGGCAACAACGTCAACCTCGACGAGGAGACGCTCTCCAACGTCGACACCGTGCTCCGGTACCAGTTCGCCACGCAGGCGATGAACTCCGAGCTCACCAGCGTCCGTGCGGCGATGCGGACGAACTCGTGACGACCTTCGACGCGATCGGCATCGCGAGCACCGGCATGACCGTGCACCGGAAGTGGCTCGACGCCGTCGCCGACAACATGGCGAACGCGAACACCGTGAAGTCGATGGACGACACCGCGTTCCAGGCCCGCTACGTCGAGGTCCAGGAGGGCAACGGCGTGTCCGGCGCCTACGTCAAGGGCGCCGCGTTCGGCAGCGCCGCCGGCCGCGTGACCTACGACCCGGACAACCCGCTCGCGAACGACGAGGGCTACGTCCGCATGCCGGACATCGACCTCGGCACGCAGATGGCGGACCTCATCATGGCCCAGCGTGGCTACCAGGCGAACGCCGCCGTGGTCGACCGTGCCAAGACCGCCTACGAGGCGGCACTGCAGATCGGGAAGAACTGATGCCCATCGACGCCGTCAACGGTGTGACCACCAACGCGATGACGAACGCACTGACCAGTGTGTCCGGCACCTCCAGCGACGTCGCCGGCACCGCCGGCGCGACGACCACCGACGGCAGCGGGTTCGCCGCCAGCCTCGGGAACGCCGTCGACGGGCTGCAGGCGCTGCAGAGCGACTCGAAGACCCTCGCGCTCAAGGCCGTCACCGGCAACCTCGACGACATCCACGACGCGACCATCGCCGCCACCCGCGCGCAGGTCACGCTCGAGCTCGTCTCCGCCGTCCGCAACAAGGGCGTCGACGCGTTCAACGAGATCATGAGGATGCAGGCCTGATGCCCGTCGCCGTCAAGAACGTCTTCGCGCGCCTGTCCGCGTACGTGAAGGGCTTCTCCGCCGCCCAGCGCACCATCGCGATCCTGGTGATCGCCGCGCTCGTGCTCGGTGGGATCGCCCTGGCGTCGTGGCTCGGCAAGGCGTCCTACGCGCCGCTCTTCACCGGGCTGGCCGCCGCCGACGCGAGCTCCATCACCGACCAGCTGCAGACCGACGGTGTGCCGTACCAGCTCACCGACGGCGGCGCGACGATCCTGGTGCCGCAGGCGCAGGTGTACTCGGAGCGGCTCAAGGCCGCGTCGAACGGGCTGCCGTCGTCGAACGAGGGCGGCTACTCGCTGCTCGACCAGATGGGCGTGACGAGCTCGGAGTTCCAGCAGGACGTCACCTACAAGCGGGCGATGGAGGGCGAGCTCGCCAAGACCATCGGCGCGATGGACGGCGTGCAGACCGCGACCGTGCAGCTCGCGATCCCGGAGAAGTCCGTGTTCGTGTCCGAGGAGAAGGACCCGACGGCGTCGGTGTTCATCGCCACCGACAACGGCACGCAGCTGAGCACCGACCAGGTGCAGGCGATCGTGCACCTGACCAGCGCCTCGGTCGAGGGCATGCAGACCACCGACGTCTCGGTCGTCGACGCCAAGGGGCAGACGCTGTCCGCCGTCGGAACCGGTGCGACCGGCAGCGGGGCCGACCAGGCCGCCGACTACGACGCCGCGACGAGCAAGAAGATCCAGGACCTGCTCGACACCACCCTCGGGGCCGGCAACGCGACGGTCGTCGTCTCCGGCACGATGAACCAGGAGTCCGGCACCCGCACGTCGGAGAGCTACACGTCCCCGACCTCCGGTCCGGTCGCGCTCAACGAGTCGAGCACGACCGAGCAGTACGGCTCGGGTGCCGCGGGTGCGTCGAGCGGCGCGACCGGGGTCCTCGGCCCGGACAACATCGCCGTGCCGAACGGCACCGCCACGAGCGGCACCGGTGACGGCGGGTACACCAACGAGTCGGCGACGAAGAACAACGCCGTCGACCACACCACCGAGACCACGCAGATCCCGTCGGGGTCCCTCGACCGGCAGACCATCTCGGTCGCGCTGAACTCGAAGGCCGACGCCGTGCAGAACGCGAACCTGCAGAGCATCAACGACCTGGTGTCGGCCGCCGCCGGCGTCGACCAGAACCGCGGCGACCAGGTGAAGGTCGCGATGATGGACTTCGACACCAGTGGTGCCGACCAGGCCGCGAAGGCCCTCGAGGCGCAGCAGAAGGCCGACCAGCAGGAAGCCCTGTGGTCGTCGATCCGCACCGCCGGCATCGTCATCGGCATCCTGCTCGCGCTCATCGCCGTCATGTTCGTCATCGCCCGTCGCAGTCGGAAGCAGGAGCGCGAGGCCGTCGACGTCGGCGAACTCGACGCCTTCGCCGGCGAGACCTTCCAGCTGCCCCTCGCGATGGACGGCGCCGCCGACCGGGCGACCCTCGGCGCCGGCGACGCCCCCACCGCCGTGCTGTCGACGATGCCCGCCGGTGACCCGCCGACCGAGGTGCTGACGACCGACGAGATCACGGCCGAGCGCCGCCGTCAGGACATCTCCGCGCTGGCCGAACGCGACCCGAAGCGCACGGCCGAGCTCCTGCGCGGGCTCCTCGACGACCGGGCACCGGTGTGAGCGCCCTGATGCCGAGCGGCAGCAACGGCAACGGCAACGGCCCGGGCACCGGCAAGGGTTCGAACGACCGTGCGCTGACCGGCGCCCAGAAGGTCGCGCTCATCCTCATGCAGATGGACACCGACCGTGCGGCCGAGGTGATGAAGCAGTTCACCGAGATGGAGGCCGAGGAGATCTCGGCCGAGATCGTCCGGATGCGCCGCGTCGAGGACACCGTCGTCGACCAGACGATGTCGGAGTTCCACCGGATCACGATGAGCGGCCGGCTGCAGAAGCGTGGCGGCAAGGAGACCGCGCTCGGGCTGCTCGAGGCGTCCTTCGGCGCCGAGCGCGCCGCCGGCGTGATGGACCGGCTCGCCTCGAACCTCGCCGGCCAGTCCTTCGACTTCCTCGACGACGCCGAGCCCGGGCAGGTCATCACCCTGCTCGAGGGCGAGCTGCCGCAGACCATCGCCCTCGTCCTCGCACACCTCAAGCCCGGTCAGGCGAGCGCCGTCCTCGCGGGTGTCGACGAGCGCGTCCGCACCGACGTCGCGCAGGCGTTCGCCACGATGGGCAGCGCGACCCCGGAGGCCGTCGGGATCGTCGCCGGTGTCCTGCGGCAGCGCGCCGGCGCCGTCGTGTCGCCGCGCGAGAGCGTCGAGGTCGTCGGCGGCATCGCGCCCCTGGTCGACATCATCAACCGCTCCGACGTCGCCACCGAGAAGGCCGTGCTCGACGGGCTCGAGGCCCGCGACCCGGAGCTCGCCGAGGACATCCGCTCGCGCATGCTCACCTTCGAGGACATCGTCAAGCTCGAGTCCCGCGACATCCAGCAGGTGCTGCGCGGCATCGACTCGAAGCTCCTCGCGACCGCCATGAAGGGTGCCGCCGGACCCGTCGTCGAGACGATCCGCGCGAACGTGTCCGAGCGCAACCGCTCGCTGCTCGACGACGAGCTGCAGGCCATGGGCCCGGTCCGCGTCTCGCAGGTCGAGGAGGCGCGTGCCGAGGTCGTCCGTTCCGTGCGCGAGCTCGAGGCGCAGGGCGTCATCACCGTGCACCGTGCCGAGGAGGACGAGCTCGTTGACTGACACCACGACCACCGGCACCGTGCAGCGCATCGCGTTCCCCGCGATCGGCACCGCCGCCGCGACCGACCGCGCGTCCGGCGCAGACGTCCGCGGCCACGCCGCCGGTTACACCGCGGGACTCCGCGCCGCACAGGCCGAGACGGACGCCCTGCGCGCCCGCCTGCAGGCCGAGCACGCCGCGCTGACCGCGTCGCTGCGCGCGGACACCGTCCGCCGCATCGCCGTCCTCGACGCCGCGACGAACGCGATGCTGTCCACGGTCGCGCCCGTCCTCAGCGACGCCGAGGCCTCGGTCGCCAGCGCGGCCACGGACCTGGCCGAGGCGATCGTCGGGTACGAGATCCGTGCCTCCCGTCCGGCGGTCGGGACCGATGACGACCGGGAGGCCCGGATCACGTCCGGTGCCGAGACCACCGTCCGGCGGGCGCTCGCGTCCATCGACCGCAGCGTCCCGGTGGCCGTCCGGCTCAGCCCGGCGGACGCCGCCCGCGTCGCCGACGTCGACCTGCCGGTGCCCGTGGTCGCGGACCCCGCGCTGCGGGACGGCGATGCCGTCGTCGACCTGCCGGACGGCATCCTCGACGCCCGGATCGCCACCGCACTCGACCGTGCCCGCACTGCACTGGGTGTCGAGCTGCAGGGGGTGTCCGCGTGACCGCCACGCTGCTCCGCCCCCGCGGGCTCGACGACGCCCTTCGGCAGGCCGCACCCCAGCGGGTCGGCGTCGTCACGAGCGCCGTCGGCCTCGGGCTGACGATCGCCGGGCTCGACGCCCACGTCGGCGAACTGGTGTCGGTCGGCCGCGACGGCTCCGAGCCGACCACGGTCGAGGTCGTCGCCACCGACGCCACCGGCGTGCGCTGCATGCCCCTCGGACGCCTCACCGGTGTGACCGCCGGCACCCCCGCACGCCCCACCGGCCGGCCGGTGCTCGTGCCGACGGGTGCCGGGCTGTTCGGCCGTGTGCTCGACGGGCTCGGCCGACCGATCGACGACCGCGGACCGATCGTCGGTGCCGGTGGCGAGCCCGTCGACTGGGTGCCGCTCGACCACGCGACCCCGAACGCGATGGCACGCACCCGCATCGACACCCCGATGCAGCTCGGTGTGCGGGTGCTCGACACCCTCACCACCGTCGGCCGTGGCCAGCGCATGGGGCTCTTCGCGGGCTCCGGTGTCGGCAAGTCCTCGCTGCTGTCGATGATCGCCCGGGGGAGCGACGCCGCCGTCAACGTGATCGCACTCGTGGGGGAGCGTGGCCGCGAGGTGCGCGAGTTCCTCGAGGACGACCTCGGTGCCGAGGGCCTCGCCCGCTCGATCGTCGTCGTGTCGACCTCGGACGAGCCCGCCCTCATGCGTCTGCGCGCCGCGTTCGTGGCCACCCGAATCGCGGAGTCGTTCCGCGACGCCGGCCAGGACGTCGTGCTCATGATGGACTCGCTCACCCGCGTCGCGATGGCGCAGCGTGAGATCGGACTCTCGGTGGGGGAGCCGCCGGCAACCCGGGGCTACCCGCCGTCGACGTTCTCGGTGCTCGCCGGGCTGCTCGAGCGTGCCGGGACGGACCGCGTCGGCAGCATCACCGGCATGTACACCGTGCTGGTCGACGGCGACGACCACAACGAGCCGATCGCCGACGCCGCCCGCAGCATCCTGGACGGTCACGTCGTGCTCGACCGGAAGCTCGCGATCACCGGGCACTTCCCGTCCGTGGACGCCCTCGGCTCGGTGTCCCGGGTGGCCTCGAAGGTGACCGGCCCGGCGCAGCGCGGCGCCGCGACGACCCTCCGCAAGGTGATGGCCGCGCGCGCCGCCGCCCAGGACCTGCTCGACGTCGGGGCGTACCAGCGCGGCTCGAACCCGCTCGTCGACGCCGCCGTCGACCACCAGGGCGCGATCGAGGCGTTCCTGCGCCAGGGGATGGACGAGCGGGCGACCGCCGACGCGTCCTGGCAGCGACTCGGCGGTCTCGTGCAGCAGCTGGGGGTGTCGTGATGGCCCGCCGGTTCCCGCTCGCGGGGCTCCTGCGCCTGCGGCACACCGAACAGGACCGCGCCGCTGCCTCGCTCGCCACCGCGAACGAGCGCGTGCGCGACGCCGCCGACGCCCGGATCGCCGCGCGCCGCAGCCTCGCCGACGCCGAGGGCGCGCAGCCGATCGAGGACGCCGCGACCCTGAGCGCCGTCGCCGCTGCGCGTGCTGCGACCCGCGGGATGCTCGAGGAGCTCGACGCCGTGGTCCGGACCCGCCGCGCGGACGCCGACCGGGCACAGGAGGAGTACACCGCCGCACGACGTGCCGCGGTCGGCCTGGAGAAGCTCGAGGGCAAGCACGCCGCCGAGCAGGCCGCCGAGGAACTCCGCACCGAACAGAACGCCCTCGACGAGATCGCGGCACGACGCCGCACGGAAGGTGGTGCCCGATGAGCGTCGAAGCGGTGCTCTCCCGGATCTCCGAGATCCGCTCCCAGATCGACACCCTGCGCGGTGGCACGGCCGCGGCGACGAGTTCGTCGTCGTCCGCCGCGTCGACCAGCGCGTCGTCGAGCGCCTTCGCCGATGCCCTGGCCACGGCGACCGGGAACACCGGCACCGGGACCGCGACCGCTGCTACCGGCGCTGCGGCGACCACCAGCAGCGCGCCCGCCACGTCCGTCGACGCCGGCGCGGGCACGCTCGCGACGGGCAGCGGCGCCACCGGCTCCGACGTCGTCACGGACGCGAAGAAGTACCTCGGCGTGCCCTACGTGTTCGGCGGCACCACGACCGCTGGCATGGACTGCTCGGGGCTGGTGCAGACGGTGTTCAAGGACCTCGGCGTGACCATGCCGCGGGTCGTGCCGGACCAGGCGAAGATGGGCGTCGAGGTCGGCTCCCTGAAGGACGCACAGCCCGGCGACCTGATCATCCCGAAGGGCGAGGGCCACGTCGTCATCTACGCCGGCGACGGCAAGGTGCTGCACGCGCCGCGCCCGGGCAAGGACGTCCGCATCGTCGACAACTGGTACTCGGACGCCGACATCGCCACCATCCGCCGCATCGTGCCGGCGCAGGCGTCCGCCACCCCGGCGACGACCGCCGCGAGCAGCGTCACCGATCTGCAGACCGCCGCGCTGCTGTCCATGATGCAGTCCGGGAGCGCCGCATGAGCCTGACCATCGCCACCCAGCCCGCGCCCGCTCCGGCGAGCAGCGCTGCGCCCGCCCGCGCCACGTCCGACCCCGGCGGTGCCGGTTCGTTCGACGCCGCCCTGTCCGCGGCCGCCGCGACGGATCGTCGTGCCGGTGAGCGTGCACCGGCGCGCCGGGACGACTCCCGCGCAGCCGACGACACCGGTTCGACCACACCGACGAACACTGCCACGACCGCCACCGGGACGGACGCGGCGGCTGCCGCTGACGGCGCGACCGGTGCCGCCGCGGAGGCCCAGGCGCCCACACCCACGCCCACGCTCACCGGGACGGTGCCCGCGTCGGTCCCTCCGATCGTGACGACGACCCCTGCCCAGACGGTCACAACGGTGACGTCGACCGCGCCCGAGCCGACGGCGCAGGTCGTCACCGCGACGACGGCGGCCCCGGCGCCGGCCCCGGAGACGACCACGCCGACGACGACTGCTGCCGTCTCCTCCGCCGCCACCGGGGCTGCCACTGCCACGGGGGCCGCGGTCTCGCTGCCGGCCACGACGGCGCCGTCGGCCAGCACCACGGCGTCCGTCGCATCCGCCGCCGTACCGGCACCGGGCACGACCGCCGCAGTCCCCGCCGACGGCCCCGCACCGTCACCGGCGTCCGACATCCCGAGGCCCGGCACCCCGTCCGGCGGGACGACCGGCACCGGCACCGTCGGAGTCACGAGCACGAGCACGAGCACGAGCAGCGCGCCCGCTGCCGCGGCCGCTGGGGCCGCGGTCGCCGCGACGCTCCAGCCGACCGGCCCGACCACCCAGCCCACCGACGGCTCCGCGACCGCGACCCCGGCCGTCGTCACGGTGGCAGCGGCGACCGCCGCGCGGGGTGGGCAGACCGGCCACGGGACGGACCAGCAGGGATCGACGGCGGGTGATCCGGGCCTCCCGGCAGTCACCGCCACGCGCGGCGGCGAGACGCCCTTCGTCCTGCCCACCACGCCGACCGCCGCGCCCGCCCCCGTCGCAGCCGCCGCGCCGGTCACGTCCCAGACCGCCACGCCCGCGCCCCTCGGGCAGCAGCTCGCGCGACCGGTGTTCTCGCTCGCGCAGGCCGGCCCCGGGGAGCACATCGTCACGGTGCAGGTCGTGCCCGACAGCCTCGGACCGGTCACGGTCCGCGCGCACGTGACGGCGCACGGCATGCACGTCGAGCTGTTCGCGGCGTCCGAAGCGGGACGCGACGCGGTCCGCCAGGTGCTGCCCGACCTGCGGCGCGACGCCGCCGGCACCGGGCTGAGCACCACGCTCGACCTGTCGTCGCAGAACCACCCGGGCACGTCGGCGGGTCGCGACCAGCGACCGGCCGACGGCCGCCTGCGTGCCGACACCGGCCTGGAGGCACGGCGCACCTCCGCCGCGCAGCCAGCCTCCGCAGCCGCCACGTCCACCTCCACCATCCGCACCGCGGGACTCGACGTCCTCGCCTGACCGGCTCACGAACAGGAACCAGACCATGCCCATCGACGCCATCACCGGCAGCGTGGACCAGGCTGCCCAGGCCGCGGCCCTCGCCGCGAACTCGACCGCGAAGAAGTCCCAGACGATGGACTCCGAGGTGTTCATGAAGCTGCTCGTCACGCAGCTTCAGAACCAGGACCCGTCGTCGCCGATGGACACCAACCAGATGATCAGCCAGCAGACGCAGCTCGCGATGATGGAGCAGATCACCAACCAGACCACGACGGGGAACGAGAACTTCTCGCTCCAGATGCGCATCGCCGCCGCGAACCTCGTCGGCAAGCAGGTCAGCTACACCGACGCTGCGACCGGTACCGCCGTCACCGGGACCGCCTCGGCCGTGTCCTACGCGAACAGCGTGCCCACGGTCACCGTGAACGGGAAGGAGGTCGCTCTCGACGTGATCTCCGGCATCACCACCACCGCTCCGGCTTCCTGACCGTTCTCCTTCCCCTTCTCCTTCCTGCTCTTCCTGCCTCTCCGAAAGGACGCACCATGCTCCGCTCGCTCTACTCCGGGATCTCCGGCCTCCGCTCGCACCAGCAGATGCTCGACGTCACCGGCAACAACATCGCCAACGTCAACACCGTCGGCTTCAAGGCCTCGTCGACGGTCTTCCAGGACACCCTGTCGCAGATGACCCAGGGTGCCGGCGGACCGCAGACCGGTGTCGGCGGCACCAACCCGGCGCAGATCGGCCTCGGCGTCCAGGTCGCCGGCGTCTCCACCAACTTCGCGCAGGGCTCGGCCCAGGCCACCGGCAAGGCCACCGACCTGATGATCTCCGGCGACGGCTTCTTCGTCACCCGCCTCGGCAACGACACCGTCTACACCCGCGCCGGTGCGTTCGACTTCGACGCGGACGGCCGCCTGGTCACCGCCGACGGCAAGATCGTGCAGGGCTACCCGGCCACGAACGGCGTCGTCAACGACAACGGTGGCCTCGCTGACATCACGCTCCCGCTCGACGCCGCGGCACCGGCCGTCCGCACCACCTCCGCCTCGGTCGCCGGCAACCTGCCGTCCGAGACCGCCGTCGGCGACACCATCACCCGCGAGGCCACCGTCTACGACGCCTCGGGCGCCAAGCACACGATGTCCCTCGCCTACACGCGCACCGGCACCGGCTGGGACGTCACCGCACGCAACGGTCAGGGGACCACCACGAACGGGTCCCTCACGTTCGGCACCGACGGCAAGCTGACCTCCGGTGGCGCCCTGACGGTCGGCGGCATCGCCGTCGACATGGGGGAGCTCACGGGCTTCGCCTCGCTCAACACCGCGTCGATCGGCTCGCAGAACGGCCGCGAGGCCGGCGCCCTGCAGGGCTACGCCATCTCGAAGGACGGCACCGTCACCGGCACGTTCTCGAACGGTGCGTCGCTCGCCCTCGGCCGCATCGCCCTCGCGACGTTCGCCAACCCGGCGGGCCTCGAGAAGACGGGCGCCTCGGGCTACCGTGCCACCGGCAACTCGGGCACCGCGACCGTCGGTGGTCCCGGCTCGGCCGGCGTCGGGTCGCTCGCGGCGGGTACCCTCGAGATGTCGAACGTCGACCTGTCGCAGGAGTTCACGAACCTGATCGTGGCGCAGCGCGGGTTCCAGGCGAACGCGCGCATCATCACGACCTCGGACGAGGTGCTGCAGGAGCTGACGAACCTGAAGCGGTAGGCGCGCTGCGCGCGTCGCGGCGCCGTGCGCTGCGCGCTTCGCGTCGCGCTTCGCGTCGTGCGCTTCGTGAGCAGAAATGGTCGGGTGCCTCCGGGCGACCCGACCATTTCTGCTCACGATCGCCGGTCGCGGCGCACGGTCGCGGCGTACCGTCGCGCGCATGAGCTCGCACACCACCGGCACCGCTTCGGTCACCGCCAAGACCCTGCTCCGCATCGCCCTCGGAGCCGTGCTCGTCTCGCACGGCTCCCAGAAGCTCTTCGGGGCGTTCGGCGGCGGCGGCATCGAGGGCACCGCGCAGGGCATGCACGCGATGGGGTTCCGCCCCGCCAAGCGGAACGCCGTGCTGGCCGGCATCGGCGAGGCCGGCTCCGGTGCCGCCCTGGCACTCGGGCTCGCCACCCCGATCGCCGGTGCGGGCGCCGCGACGACGATGGGTGTCGCGTCGAGCGTGCACACCCCGAACGGTTTCTTCAACGCGGACGGCGGCTTCGAGTTCCCGGCGTTCCTCGGCCTCTCGGCGGCGATGTTCGCGCTCGGCGGCCCCGGTCCGGTGTCGCTCGACCACGCCACCCGGCACGTGTTCGACCGCCCGTGGCTGCGGGCGGTCGCCCTCGCCGCGATCCCGGTCGCGATCGCGGTCCAGGTCGCGCAGCGTCGGAAGGCGCTCGCGTCCGACGCGGCGGCGCCCGAAGACGCGTAGACCACCGGACGGGAGGCCCGGTGCCAGCTGGCACCGGGCCTCCCGTCCTGTCCGTGGTCGGCGCACCTGCCGCGCTCGCGCCCGTCTCAGACCAGGACGGGGAACGTGGCGAGCAGGCACGCCCCGCCGACGAGGCCGATGACCGCGGCGACGAACAACGCGATGCGAGCCCACTCGCGGCTGCCTCGGTCCGACACGGCCGCGAAGAACAGGACGAGGGCGAACAGCACCGTCAGGAGCGAGTAGTCGTCGGACTGCTGGTTGTCGGCGAGGGCACGGTCGAACTGCCGGTCGGCCTTCGCCGAGAGCGTCGCCGCGCGGTCCGATCCGGCCGGCACGTACGCGTCCGTCGCGAACGGCCCGTCCGCGGTCCGTCCGGTACCATCCCACTCCTCGAACGCGGTGCGGAGCTCCGGGGAGAACCGCTCCTGCACGTAGCTGCGGAGCGTGGCGTCGTCCCGTGAATCGGCGAGCACCCACTGCACCCAGATGGTGACGTCCCACTGTCGTGCGTCGCGCGCGCCGGACGCGGCGTCGGCGGCCTGGATCCGGGCGCTCGACGCCTGGCTGAACGAGATGGACATCTCGCCGCCCCACTTCGACGCCTGGAAGCCGCACCAGGCGGTCACCACCGCGGTGATCGAGAGGAGGACCACGGTCGCCACCTCGCGTCGGCGCGTCCAGTGGGGGCGCTCGGGCTTCTCGGTCATCGTCATCGTCCTGGTCGGTCAGGCGCCCGGCAAGGGGAGCGTGCGTGCCCACCGTCGGATGGCGGTGTAGGCGGTCTCGCGGACCCGGGGTTCCGAGAGCATCACGTCGTGCAGGGCACCGTGGATCCGGGCGACGCTGACGTCGTCGCCCAGCGAGAGTGCGCGGTGCGCGACGGCGTCGACGTTCAGTGCGACGTCGACGTGGGTCATCTCCTCCGACCACTTCGGGGACAGCAGGCTGTGCGTGCTGAGCAGCACGAGCGTCGGCGTCTCGGTCCCGAGCCCGTGGGCGACCTGGTCCTGACCGGCGAACACCGCCGCGAGCCACCCCGGGTGGAGCGGGAAGCCGCGCTCCGGACGCCAGGCCTGGTTGTAGGTCCAGCTGCCGTCGGACCCGCTCGACACGGTGCGGGTGTAGAAGCCGGGGTCGACGGTCGGGAGCGGTGCGAGGGGGTTGCGCCGCGCGCCGAGCTTCATGAGCGGTGCGATCAGTTCGCGGGCGAAGCCGGTCGCCTGGAACTCCAGCCACGGACTGTTGAGCACCAGCCCGGCGGCCACACCCCGGTGGCGGCTGTTCCAGAGCGCCAGCGTCAGCCCGCCGGTCGAGTGGCCGAACAGGATGAGTCGTCGACGTCCGTGCTCGGAGTCGCCGTGCCCGATGGTGTCGAGTGCCGCAGCGATGTCCTCGTCGTAGACGGCGAGGTCGTCGACGTACCCGGGGGTCTGGTGCGGCAGCAGACTCCGGCCGTACTTCCGGAGGTCCAGGGCGAAGAAGCGCGCGCCGAGCGCCTCGAGGTGCTCGGCCATCTCGCGTTGGAAGAAGTAGTCGGACCACCCGTGGACGTAGAGCACGTCGGCGCCGCCCAGCGGGAGGTGGTCCGACCGCCACGGGATCGCGGTCCGCCACCGTCGCGGGAGCCGGTGGGTCCGGGTCCGCCGCACGAGGGTCGCGGTCACCGGTCCTTCGTCGTCGTCCTCGAGGGGCAGGGAGCGGGCCTCGAAGTCGGGACCGAGCACGTCCGGGGCCCACCTGCTCGACGGATCGTCGCCGCGACGGGCTCGTCTCGTCGGCCCTGCACCCGGGCGCGCCGTCACCCGGACCACCTGGTCCCGTCTCGACGCCGACGGCGGGTGGAACGGCGGATCGCGATGCCACCGGTGAGCAGGAGCGCGGCGATGGCGAGCGCCACGACCGCCTGACGACCGTCGTAGCCCGTGGACGCCAGGGAGTCCGGAGCGGGGCCGATCGGACCCGACCCGCTGCCGTCCCCACCCGGTGTCACCGACGGAGGACCCGGTGCCGGTGTGGGTGTCGGGGTCGGCGTCGGCGTCGGCGGGATGGGGGCGAAGTCGTAGTCGTTGGTGATCGTCACGACCTGCAGGGTCGGCACGCTCTGGTCGGCCGTCGACGCGACCAGCACGCGGACCGTGCCCGGGGTGACGGTCCGGGCGTCCTCGCCGTACGCGCCCACTGCACCGCGTTCCGCGACGTCGCAGGTGGCACCGACCGGGATGCCGTCGATGCGCGCCTCGAGGGCGTTCTCGGACGTGAGGGCCACCACGGCGGCACCACCGAGGTCGAGCGCGACACCGGCCACCTCGCACCGGACGTCGGCGTCGAACCGATCAGGGGCTCGGCCGGCGCCGGTGCCCGTCACCTGCTTCCGGATGAGCATCGACCCGACGGACGGTGCGACGCCGACCTTCACCGGCGCCTGGGCGATCGGGAGTCCGCCGTCGCTCAGTGTGGCGGTGGTCCCGACCTGGTTGAAGGCCGTCTCGTCGCGGAGCGGGACCGTCGTGGGGACACCGTCCGGGTGCGCGGCGGTCACCGGCCCGTCGACGGTGCGGTACCGGGCCGTGACGGCCTCGCCCGGGTCGAGCCCGCCGACGGACACGAGGTCGACCGAGACGCGCAGGCCCGTCACGTCGTCCCAGTCGCCGGTGAACGCATCGCTCGCCGTCCACGTGTTCGTCGAGCAGAGCGAGTCGTCCGTCCAGGTCGTCGAGTCGGTGGTCGAGCACACGGTGCGGTCGGTCGTGACCTGCCAGGTCGTCGTCGCACCGAGCGGTGCGTCGACCTCCACGCCGAACGAGTCGTCGAACACCGGCCGGTAGCTGCTCCCACGCGGAGCCCCGGTCGCGAGGAGCCGGTCGCCGGGCTGCGGGAGCGGGTCGACGAAGGTGACCCGGTCCTGGTCGACGGTGCCGGTGTTCGTCGTCCGGACGCGCCACTCGTCGGTCCCGCCGACACGCGTGGCGGCGACGCAGGGCGGGAGGGTGAAGCCGTCGTCGTCCGGGGTGCAGGACGTGCCTGGGTCCGACGGGTCGGACGCACCCGAGACGAGCGGGTCGACGACGTCGCCACGCACCGCCTTGCTCGTCTGCAGCGCCGGCCCGGGCGTGGGCTGCACGTAGTTGGTCGTGCCGCACTCCTCGGCAGGGAGTCCCGAGATGGTGCCCTGCCCGTTGCCGGAGTCGTTCGTGCAGCGGTCGAGCGCCGAGCCGGTGACGGCGACGGCCGAGTTCGTGGCGCGCTCGTCCTCGTGCAGACCGGGTTCCAGCGTCAGGGGGATCGTGATTGTGAACGTCTCGTCCGGGGCCATCCGGTCGTCGTCGGTGGGCCAGGTGAACGTGATCGTCCGGCCGTCCTGGACCGTCGTGACGTCGGCGGACAGTGTCCCGTCGGGCGAGGTGCGGAACGTCGGGTCCGTCCCGTCCCACGTGAGGCCCTCGGGGAGCTCGTCGCGCACGGACGTCAGCGTGACGATGCCGGTCCCGGTGTTGCGCATCGTGACGGTCCACGGGACCGGGGTCCCGACCGGCACGGTGTGCTGGTCGTTCGCGGGCGCCTTGGCGACGTCGAGCTGGCGGGTGCCCGGGTCGAGCGTGAGGGTGTCGTCCGCGGCGGCGGTGGCGTCGGGGAAGAGCGTGTCGTCGCTGCGGTGGGCGGTGACGGTCGCCGAGTCGTCGAGGGTGCCGGGGAAGCGGACGGGTGCACCGTCCCGGCCGACCGGGAGCACGACGACGTGGAGCACCGCGGCGGCGGTCCAGGCTGCCGGCGGGTCGGCGTGGGAGAGGACGTCGCCGTCCGCTCGGTCGAAGACGAAGCGGATGCCCGTGATCGCGGCCGTGTCAGACGTCGGCAACGTCGCCGAGTCGGATGCCGCCCCGAGCTCCCACGCAGGCTGGCCGTCGAGCTGGACGTCGACGCGCACCCGGTCGGCCCCGGCCGGGAACGTCACGTCGTCCGCGGAGAACGCTGCGAGCCGGACGTCGTTCCAGAAGTCCTGGTCGGTGTCCTCGATGGTCACCGTGTCCGGCGAGACCGTCGCGTCGTCGCCCTGCGCACCGTCGAGGCGCACGTCGATCGTGTCGCTGCGGTCGGCCTCGAGCAGGGTGTCCGGTGTGAAGGTCTTCTCCGCGGTGACGTCGAGGACGCCGCGGACCAGCGCGACGGCCGCGGAGGCCGTGTCCGTCGGGGTGCTGGTCTGACCGGACGGCGCCAGGACGGGGTCGTACGACTGCGCGAACGCCCGGTTCGTGACGGTGGTCGTCGCGGTCACGGGGACGGACGGCAGGCTCCGGAGCGTCGCCCGCAACTGCGTGTGCATCGTCATGGTCAGCGGTCGGCCGGTGGAGATGGTCCCGCCGGTGCGGGTGGGGTCCGTGCCCTGGTAGACGACGCTGACGCCGACGACGTCCGCGAGCTGTGCCGCGGTCTGGGCCCGGGCGCCGGTGATCGAGGTCGTGCTGCTGGAGGTCGTCCCGGTGTCACTCCGGTGCAGCAACGTCACCGTCGATGCGTCCGCGTCGACCTCGTCGTCGTCGACGCTGAAGTCGAGTCCGGTGAGGGTGAACCGTTCGAACGGGTTGCCGGTCGTGGAGTCGGCTCCGTCGAAGGGGTCCGCCGACCACGCGTCGGGGTCGCTCGTGCAGTCGGAGAGGGTCGCCGGTGTGCACGGCATCGGGTCGGTCACGCGGACGTACGACGCGCGCGAGGCGGAGCCGTTCGTGGCGGTGACGGTGAAGTCGTTCGTGGGGTACTCGTCGGGGTCGACGTCACCGCGTGCCGGGACGGCGAGGCTGTCGTGCTCGGAGGTCTTCGCGAGCCCGACGAGGGGCGGCCGGTCGAGGATGACGAGGTCGTCGACCGCAGTGGAGCTCTGGTCTCCGTCGTCGGTCGTGGCCGTGACGTCGACCGCGTTGCGGACGGACCCGGCGGTGCTGAGGTTGTAGTCGGTGGTGCCGTTCACCCACTCGACGTCGGCGGTGCCCGGTGCTCGGAGGGAGTTCCGGAGCTCCCAGGTGAGGTGGAACGGTCGCGGCGTCGTGCTCGTGGCGATCCCCGACCCCGGAACGGGTCGGGTCGGGTCGGTGCTCGCCGCGCGGGCGTCGTCGTCGGGCGCCACGGTGATCCGGACGCCCGTCGTCGCAGCGGTCTGCTCGCTCGTCAGCGCGTACCCGACGAAGCCGGTCTGGTCGACCCAGCCGGAGGTCGGCGCCGGGACGGTGGACCACGTCCCGTCGCTGAAGAGCTCGACGGAGGTGACGGTGTCCCACCGCCAGAGCGGGTCGGTGCTCACCGCGATCGGGTCGATCGACCGGAGGTCGAACGCCTGGAAGACGGTGGCGGCCGGGTTCCCCGCGTTGCCTGCTGGATCGGTGACGACGATCTGGGACGTCCCGGTCGTCCGCGAGCCCCACTCGAGGACGGACCCGACCTGCTCGCCGGACTGGCTGTCCACGGTGGTCCGGTCGGTGGCGAAGTCGGTGTCGGTCCACCGCTTCCCGGCGATCGTGCTCCCCGTCCCGGTCGTCGACTCGATGTCGGCGTCGGCGTCGGCCTCGACGACGTCGCTCTCGATGGTGGTGCCGCCGTCGACGGCACCCTCGCCCTGTGCGGTCGCCGTGTTGGTGTAGGTCGACGGACCGGCGTCGGGGGTGCTCGTCGATCCACCGCCGTACCGCTGGTCCGCACGGGCCTGCGAGACGACGTTGGGTTGCACGGTGGTGCCCTGCGGGAAGCCGTCCGGGTTCGTGAACACGAACCGGAGTCCGGTGATCGCGCTTCGGAGGTCGGCGGGGACGGTGCCGGAGAAGTTCGTCGGGCCGGTGGCGGGGAGGCCGTCGATCGGGAGCGGCTGCCAGGTGGCGCCGTCGTCGGACGTGTAGTCGATGGTCAGCGTGGTGCCCGCGGGCACCTGCGTGGGCGCGATCGCGACCGGGTCGAACGCGTTCCAGAACGATCCGTCGTCGTGGGGCGTCGGCGCGACGTCCTCGATGGTGATCGTCGTCGGGGTCACGAACGCGGAGTCCGTGCTGGTCGTGGCCGGGAGCTGGGCCACGACCGTCCCGCCCGGTGCGATCGGCTCCTGCGGGCTGAGGGTCTTGGAGAGCGCGATCTCGATGTCCGGGCGGAACACGTCGAGCGGCGCGGACGCGCCGTCGTCGGCGGTCGTACCCCCGTTGCGTACGGAGGCCGTCGCACGGTTGGTGGTCCGGAGTGGTGCGTCGTCGGCAGCATCGAGCGCGGTGTCGATGCCGAAGCGCGTCGTCGTCGTCGCGTCGGCATCGATCGGGCCGTCGTACACGATCTCGAACCCGGTCACGAAGGTGCCGTCCGGGGCCGCGGCCGCCGGGGTGTCGCCGTCGGCGAACGGATCGGTGCGGGTCGTCCCGTCGCTGAAGTGCCAGACGACGTCGGCGCCGGTGGCGGTCGCGGGGTACGCGAGCGGACTGCTGAACCCGGCGAAGCCGACGTCGGCGGTGAAGTAGTCGAGGTCGCTGACGCGGAGTTCCTCGACCGGTCCGTCCGACGTGTTCGTGGCGGTCACGCTGCCGACCGCGTTCGTGCCCGCGGGGACCCGCGCCGGGTCGATCGACTTGGTGACCGCTGCTTCGAGGTTCGTCGGTGAGACGGTGTGTTCGGCGGAGGCCGTGCTCGTCGCGGGGTCCTGCCCGGGGACCGAGACGGTGGCGGCGGCGGTGTTCGTGGCGGACCATCCCTCGCCGAGCTCGACGTCGGAGTCCCGCTCGGTGCTGCGCTGTCCGACGTCGAGTTGGATCGAGGCAGCCGGATCGCCGGGCGTGAGGACGGCCCCGTCCGGGCCGGTGAAGGTGTACCGGACCCCGGCGACGTCGGCGTCGTCGACGCCGGCCGGGAACGTCGCGGATCCCGGCGGCGAAGGAGTCCCGGTGACCCAGCGGTAGGTGCCGGTCCCGGGGTCGAGCACGTACGCGTCGACCTGCACGGCGGTCGCTCCTGCGGGCAGGGCGATCGTGCCGGGTCCGGTGACGTCGACGTACCGGAACGGGTTCGTGGCGTCCAGCGTCGCCGCACCCTCCGCCGCGTTCGACGGGTCCTGGACGACGAGGGACGTGGCGGGGACGTTCGACGCGTTCGAGGCGGAGAGCTCGATGGTCGACGGTGCGCCGGGGGAGTACTGCTCGTTCATGGGCGTCCAGGACTTCGTCGTCGCGACGTCGACGGTCGTCGGGATGTCCACGGTGACCGTCGCGGCGCTGGACGCGGTCGCGGCGTTGTCCGCGGTGCCGGTACCGGTGTTCGTGATCGGCTGGCCGTTGTAGGGCCACGTCGGCGGGAGGTCGGCGGGGACCCGAAGGGTCGCCGTGAGCGTGTACGCCTGGCCCGCGGCGAGGCCCTGGGAGCCGTCGGCGAGCGGTTGGACGAACTCGAGGGTGCCCACGCACGGCGGGTCGCTGGTGACGACCGTCGCCGGTGTGCCGCCGCAGCCGGTGTGGGTGACGACCCAGTCCGGGTCTGCCGGCGCGGCGGGGTTGGGCGGAGTGGCGCTGAGGTCGACGATCGGGAAGCCCTCGAGCTCCGCCGGCAGGGTGTCGACGATCCGGGCGTCCACACAGTCGGCGTCATCGCACCCGAGTCGGATCGTGAAGGTGAACTCGTCGCCGGGGCCGAGGGTGGCGCTCTTGCCGCCGTCGACCAGCTTGTTCACCTCGATCGCCGCAGGGTCCGCAGCCGATGCGGGGACCGCTGTCGTCACGATCGCCCCGGTCGCGAGGAGCACCGCGGTCGTCGCGGCGATCGCCGAGCGCAGCACGTGGTTCCGGCCGATGCGCTTCACGTCGGGAACACCGTGGCCCAGTCGTCGCGGACGCTGACCACGGTGATGTCGCGCTCGTCGGCCTCACGGAGCACGACCTCGGCGCCCTTGTCGTACGGCTGGTCGCCGCGGCCGGTGTCGTCGTCGTGGTGGACGAGCAGACGGAGTCCTGCGTGGCCGGGCACGGTGTACTCGAGCATCTCCCGGTCGCCGTCGGAGTTCCCGACCGCGACCGCCGGCCGCCGTCCGATCCGGCTCCAGACCCGGACGGGCTTCTCCGGGCCGTCGTCGAAGAACGCGAGTGCGTCGACGTAGCGGACCTCGCCGTCGACGTACTCCAGGCCCATGGCGGAGCCGATGACGTGTTCCGGGGCGATGCCGTAGTTCTGCTCCGTCATGGGACGCATGAAGTCGCGTTCCCCCGCGGACACCACGTAGCAGGTGAACCCGTGCTCGTGCAGGAGCCGCACGAGCTCGACCATCGGCTGGTAGACCGTCGCCGCGTAGGGAACGCCGAGCACGGGGTGTTCGGCGTGCGCGTAGAAGTCCGACACGAGCCGTCGGTAGTCATCGACGCTCATGCCAGCGGTCACGCGCCCCACCGCCGCCAGCAGCAGCCGGAGATCGGAGTCGTCCCCGCTCGCGTGCCGGTCGACGGCGCCCCCGATCCACGACAGGTCACCGGACTGCGCGGCCGCGTAGGGCTGCGTGCGAGCGAGCTCCGGGTCGGCGGACGCTGCAGCGGCCCACTGCTGGACGAGCCAGTGCAGCTGGGTCGGCATCGGCTTCTCGTTCCAGAGCGTGCCGTCGTTGTCGAAGACGGCGACGCGGTCGTCGACCGGCAGCGGGGTGTCCCCGCCGGTCGTGCGGGCCAGGAACCGTTCGACGGCGTCGCGGGCGTGCCCCGGGCGCCAGGAGGGGAGTGTGTCCATGCCCCGGATCGTCCGGCCGCGCGGGCCGGTGCGCACCATCCTGATCGGGTGAACCGGGAAGCCCGTCGCGCCGGATCGCCCGAAGCGGGTGGTGCCGGCCGCGCGCCGTCGGCGCTAGACAGCAGGCCCACGCACTCCTGAAGGGAACACGATCATGGACTTCTGGTACACGTTCTGGGCAGTGATCTGGTACGGGCTGCTCATCTCGGCGCTCATCGCCTCGCTCATGGCGCTCTTCTCGGTCCTCGCGGACCTCGTGCGGGATCGTTCGCTCAGCGGGTGGTACAAGGCGATCTGGGTCTTCTTCCTGGTCTTCGTGCCGTTCCTGACGACGTTCGTCTACCTGATCGCACGCGGTCGTGGGATGGCGGACCGCAGCGCGGAGTCCGCCCAGCGGCAGAAGGACGCCGCCGACGGCTACATCCGCACCGTGGCGGGCACGTCCCCGTCCGACGAGATCGCGAAGGCACGCGCACTCCTCGACGCCGGCACGATCACGGCGGCGGAGTTCGACGCGATCAAGGCGAACGCGGTCGGCAGCACCCGCGCGGCGCCGGCACCGGCTGCGGCGTGAGCGACCGGGCGACCGAGCTCGTCGTCATCGCCTTCGACGACGACGACGGCGCCCGGGCGGCGCACGACGCCGCACTGCGCCTCGACCGCCGCGCGGAGATCGCCCTCGACGGCATCGCCGTCGTGCACGTCGACGAGCATGGTCGCACCCACGTCGACTCCACCGGGCGTGATTCGCAGCGTGGTGCACGGGCGGCCTCGAGCGCGGTGTTCGGCACCGTGCTCGGGTTCCTGTTCCTCATGCCGTTCGCGGGGCTCGTCGTCGGCGGTGCGGTGGGGGCGCTCTTCGCGAGCCTGGACCGTGCCGGCGTGGACGCGGACTTCCGGGAGCGTCTCGCCGCCGAGCTGGCGCGGGGCGGGGCGGCCGTCATCGTCTCGGTGGCGTCGGTCGACGGGGACCGGCTCGTCGGCGCGATGACGGACCTCGGCGGCACGGTGCTCCGGACGACGCTCTCCGACGAGGACCTCCGGGCGATCGCGCACGACCTTGGTGGGCACCCGTGACGAGCGCAGTCGGTCCATCGGCTCGGACACTCGTCCTCGTGACGGCGGCGTCGCTCGTGTCCACCGTGGCCTTCTTCGTCGTCTTCGGCCTCGTGGCGCCCCTCGACTGGTGGTGGACGCTCCCGATCGCGGGGGTCGGCCTCGTGGTCGTCGTGGTCCTGGGGTTCCTGCTGCGCCGGTTCGACGGTCGGCACCTGGTGGTGCGGTCGACCGCCACGGCGGCCCAGGGACTCGGGCTCCTGCCGATCGCGTGTGCGCTGGCGACCGCCGTCGCGGTGGCCGTCGCGCTGCTGACGGGCTGAGCAGACGACGTCCACGATCTCACCCGGTCGGGGTGGCCCGCACCGGAGCGCACCCGAGCACGATCCATGCACGAGCACGACCACACGAACGAGGAGGACAGCGATGCCGAAGGACAAGCCGAACATCCTGGTCATCTGGGGCGATGACATCGGGATCACGAACCTGAGCGCCTACAGCGATGGCCTGATGGGCTACCGCACACCGAACATCGACCGGATCGCGGATGAGGGCATGCGCTTCACCGACTCCTACGGGGAGCAGAGCTGCACCGCCGGCCGGTCGTCCTTCATCACAGGACAGAGCGTGTTCCGCACGGGGCTCAGCAAGGTGGGCATGCCCGGCGCGGACCTGGGGCTCCGCGCCGAGGACCCGACGATCGCCGAGGTGCTGAAGCCGCACGGGTACGCCACCGGGCAGTTCGGCAAGAACCACCTCGGCGACAAGAACGAGTTCCTGCCGACGGCGCACGGGTTCGACGAGTTCTACGGCAACCTGTACCACCTGAACGCGGAGGAGGAGCCCGAGTCGGCGAACTGGCCGTCCATCGAGGAGTTCCCGGCCTTCAACGAGCGGGCCCGGCCGCGCGGCGTGATCCACTCGTGGTCGAACGACGAGGACGACGACACCGAGGACGGTCGCTACGGACGACGTGGCAAGCAGCGTGTCGAGGACACCGGCCCGCTGACCAAGAAGCGCATGGAGACCATCGACGAGGAGTTCGCGGACGCCGCGATGGACTTCATCGGGCGTCAGGCGGAGTCCGAGACCCCGTTCTTCGTCTGGATGAACACCACCCACATGCACTTCCGGACGCACCCGAAGCCGGAGAGCCGGGGGCAGGCCGGCCGGTGGCAGTCGCCGTACCACGACACGATGATCGACCACGACCTGGTGGTCGGCTCGCTCCTCGACCAGCTCGACGAGCTCGGGATCGCGGACGACACGATCGTGATCTACTCCACGGACAACGGCCCGCACATGAACACGTGGCCGGACGGCGGGATGACCCCGTTCCGCAGTGAGAAGAACACGAACTGGGAGGGCGCGTTCCGGGTCCCGCAGATGATCCGCTGGCCCGGCCACATCGAGGCGGGGTCGATCTCGAACGCGATCATCCAGCACCACGACTGGCTCCCGACGTTCCTGGCGGCGGTGGGGGACACGACCACGGTCGAGGAGCTCAAGGTCGGGAAGACGATCGGCGACCGGACCTACAAGGTGCACATCGACGGCTACGACTTCCTGCCGTACCTGACCGGGGAGGTCGAGCAGGGTCCGCGACCGGGCCTGGTGTACTTCTCGGACGACGGCGACGTCCTCGCGCTCCGGTTCGACAACTGGAAGGCGGTGTTCATGGAGCAGCGCGTCACCGGCACCCTGCAGGTCTGGTTCGATCCGTTCGTCGTGCTGCGGGTCCCGAAGCTCTACAACCTGCGGACCGACCCGTTCGAACGAGCGGACCAGACGTCGAACACGTACTTCGACTGGTTGTTCGAGAACGACTACCTGCTGCTCGCCGCCACGACGCTGGTCACCCAGTTCCTGGACACCTTCGAGGAGTTCCCGCCACGACAGCGCGCGGCGACGTTCAGCATCGACCAGGCGGTCGACAAGCTGCAGTCGTTCCTGGCCGGCGGCGACTGACGGTGCCGACCACCACCGGCCCGACCACCGCCACGGCGATCCGCTCCTCGATGGTGCGGATCGCCGGCGGCGCGTTCACGATGGGCTCCGACCAGCACTACCCGGAGGAGTCCCCGGCACGCAGCGTCACCGTCGCCGCGTTCGAGATCGCCTCGCAGGCCGTGACGAACCGGGAGTTCGCGGCGTTCGTCCGCGCCACCGGGTACCGCACGGTGGCGGAGCGGCCCCTCGACCCGGCGCAGTTCCCCGGTGCCCCGGCCGAGAACCTGCACGCCGGCTCGATGGTGTTCACCGGGGCGAGCGGGCCGGTGGACCTCCGACACCTGAGCCAGTGGTGGGCGTGGACGCCCGGCGCGAACTGGCGTCGTCCCTCCGGTCCCGGCTCGACCATCGCCGACCGCGCCGACCACCCGGTCGTGCACGTGGCGTACGAGGACGCGTCCGCTTACGCGGTGTGGGCGGGCGGGCGGCTGCCCACCGAAGCCGAGTGGGAGTTCGCGGCGCGCGGTGGCCTCGAGGACGCGGAGTTCACCTGGGGGGACGAGCCGGAGCGCCCCGGGGAACGTCGCGCGAACTACTGGCACGGCGACTTCCCCTGGCGCGCGGAACGCGGGTACGGACGGACGTCGCCGGTCGGGTCGTTCCCACCCAACGGCTACGGTCTGCACGACACGGCGGGCAACGTCTGGGAGTGGACCAGCGACCGGTACGTGGACCCCGCCGCTGAGCACGACTGCTGTGCGCCGGCGTCCGAGGCCGTGACCGTCGAGCGCCGGGTCGTGAAGGGCGGATCGTTCCTGTGCGCCGACAGCTACTGCCGCCGGTACCGCCCGGCGGCTCGGCGCGGCCAGGAGTCGGACACCGGGATGAGCCACATCGGCTTCCGCATCGCGGGCTGACCGCCCCCGACCGGTCTGACCGCGCGACCGGTCTGACCGCCCCGTCCGGTGTTCCGCTACGCGGGGGTGATGCCGTCGAGTCGCGCCTCTTCCGCGTCGTAGCCGGCGCGGACCTGGCGGAGCACCAGGTCGTCGATCTCGTCCGAGTCACGGAGCCGCAGCAGGGTCGCGGCCTTGTGCTGCACCAGGGCGAGCTCGAGCGCGACGGCGGTGTCGTGCCGCTGCACCGCCGGGTGATCGTCGTCGTCCTCCTCGCGTGCCTGGATGACGTCCAGGTGCGCCTCGTAGTCCTTGCGCACCCGGTCGACGGTGGCCTGGTCGGCTCCGGTCGACCGTGCCAGCCGCGGCAGGGCGTCGAGGGCCTCCTCGATCGCGGTCCGCTCGGCGTAGCGACGTTCCTCACCGACCGACTCGTCCTCGGGCAGCGCGGCCCGCCGCAGGACCGCCGGCAGCACGAGTGCCTGACCGACGATGGTGACGACGACCACGCCGGCCGTGACGAAGACGATGAGGTCGCGGTCCGGGAAGTCCGCTCCGGACTCGAGCACGCGGGGGACGGCGACGGCCATCGCCAGCGAGACCGCGCCGCGGAACCCGGCGAAACCGCTCACGAGCCGGTCACGGTGGCCCTCGCGGGGCGCGCCTCCCGTCCGACGGGTGACGAGCCAGACGGTGCCGCCCGCGGCGTTGAGGAACGCGAACCGGACCACGACGAGCACGACCGCGACGGCCAGGACGACGCCGACGGCGCGGAGCAGCTCGGACGGCGTCAGCGCCCGGGCCGCGACCATCGCCTCGATGCCGACCAGGACGAACAGTGCACCGTTGAGCAGGAACGTCAGGAACGACCAGAAGGCGCGGACCTGCTGCCGGGTCTCGGCGCGGTCGAGCTTCGGCCCGACCTGGCTGACGACGATGCCGGCCGCCACCACGGCGAGCACACCGGAGGCGCCGATCGCCTCGGCAGCCAGGAACGCACCGAACGGCACGAGGAGCGTGACGAGGTTCTCGAGCACCACGGTGTCGACCCGGCGCAGCACGAGCGTGCCGACCCACGCCGCGGCGAGCCCCGCGGCGACCCCACCGAGGTACGACAGGACGAGCATCCCCGACACGCCCCAGAACGTGAGTTCCTGCGTGCCCACCGTGACGGCGACCGCGATGCCGTACACGACGAGGGTCGTGCCGTCGTTGACCAGGCTCTCCGCCCGCAGCACGGTGACGTTGCGGCGCGGCAGCATCTTCGTGAGCACCCCGACAGCGGTCGCGTCGGTCGGGGCCACGGCGGCGCCGAGCACCCAGGCCGGACCCCACGGCATGCCGAGCAGGTGGAGCAGGACGGCGACGGCGCCCGCTGTGGCGACCACGAGCAGGGTGCCCATCAGGACGATGCCGCGCAGGTTCTTCCGGATCTCGCGCAGCGACGTCGTCAGGCTCTCCCAGTACAGGAGCGCCGGCAGGAACAACAGCAGGACGGCGTCGGCCGGCAGCTCGACGTCCGCGAACTCCGGCACGAAGGCCAGCGCAGCGCCGAAGACGAGCAGCAGGACCGGAGGGGCCACCCGGATCCGGTCCGCGATCCCCGCCGTCAGTGCGATGGCGAGGCCGAGGACGACCACCAGTTCAGGACCCAGCACGTGCACTCCTCGTTCGACCGACACTCCAGTCAACGCGGCCGACGGTGATCGTGCACACGGGTGCCGGAGCGACGCTCGGCTCAGGACCCGTTCGCCGCGTCGTGTCGCAGGCGCGCGAGCACCCGCCGGAGGGCGTCGACGTCCTTCGGACCCCAGTGGGCGAGGACCGCATCGAGGTCCTGGCTGAGCTGGTCGCTGATCCGCTCGCCGTACCCGCGGCCCTCGGCGGTGAGCGCGATCAACACGCTGCGGTCGTCATCGGGAGCCGGAACCCGGACCACGAGCCCGATGTCCTCGAGCCGGTTCGCGATCTTCGTGAGGTTGGCACGACCGGTGCCCAACGCCCCCGCGAGCACGCTCGGCTTCGTCGCGCCGCGGTAGGTCAGCTGGTTGACCACCAGGAACATCGACAGATCGGCCACCGGGAAGTCGATCGCGGTCATCATGCGCTGCCGGACCTGCGGGCTGTCCGCCCAGTGCACGATGCCCGCGAGTGCGACCCGGATGTCGAACGGGTCGGGGGTGATGACGGGGCGCAGGTCCACACCGCTCGGTCGTCCGCCGCGACGGGTCATCCGATCACCAGACGAACGGGACCGAGCAGGCCGTGGTCGCGGACGTGTGTCGTCTGCACCGCGTCGGGGTCGCCGAGCAGCTGCGCGATGACGTCGGGGACGTCCTCGTAGTACCCGCGGGCGAGCAACCGGTTGTTGAGTGAGCTGGCGACCCGCACGACCACCGTGTTCTCTCCCGTGCGCAGGTCGTCGGTGACGTCGACCACCGGGTGCGAGGTGTCGAACCCGCGTGCCGGTCCGCCGTTGAGCACGACCGAACCGAGCCCGCCGGCCGTCGACCCGAGGTCGAGCAGGAACCGGGCGCCGTCGTCGTCCACCGTGTCGACGGTGAACGACGTGGCGTACTCGCCGACCCCGGAGACCTCCGGTCCCACGGCGGGCAGGTCCTTCCACGGACGGAGCGGACCGGTACCGGCGTCGAGTCGTCGGACGTCGGTCAGCGGCCGGACCTCGCGCGTGACGTAGCCGTGGCCGCGGTCCTCGGTGATGAGTTCCTCACCGCCCGCGTCCCAGCTCTCGACCGCGATCCGCCAGTCGGTCATCTCGACGACGACGTCGGTCGTCGCCCGTCCGCCGAGCCGGGCGTCGAGTGCGGTCTCGCGCGCAGGCCCGCTGCGGTCGAGCGTGAACAGCGCGGTCTCACCGGGCGCGAGGTCCACGGTGACGATCGTCCGGTCGCCCTCGGTCCGTGCGGCTGGGTGGGGGAACACCGCGCCGGACCAGGCGTCCACGCGGTACACCGCGCCGGTGCCGGGCAGCGCGACCTCCACGGTGGTGGCCGAGGTCGTCTCGTACAGGAAGTGGTACAGGTACACGTGCAGCAGGTCACCGTCCTCGCGCAGGTGCGACAGGACGCTCCGGTCCTCCGTCACGAACTCGGCGCGGCCCGTCACCCCGAGGCCGCGAAGGGCGGCGACGGTGTCGGCGGCGTCGTCGATCGCGGTCACCGACGGCAGGGCCAGCAGCCGCTCGACGGTGTCCGCGAGCTCGGCGTCGCGCCCGTCGAGGCCCGGGGTGCGGGCGGCCGCTCGGGGGTGGTGCGTGTCCGTCCCGGCGATCAGCGACTTGAGCTCGCGCGTGCCGTGCACGACGAGGATCCGCACGCCGTCCTCGGCCCAGGCGAGCAACCGTGCAGCGACGTCGGCATCGAGCGCGCTCTGGAAGACGAGCAGTGCCTGGTACCCGGGGCCGTCCGGTTGCACCAGGCCGCCGTCCACCCGCACGTCGTCGCGGAGCAGCAGCGACCCGTCGAGGAACTCGTACGTCCACCCGGCGTCCTGCATGCCGAGGTCGCGCCACCAGTGGTTCTGCCGGTCGCGCATCCAGTACTGGCCGTAGGCGACCTCGTCGGGGACGCGGCCACCGTCGGCGTCGCGGAACACCATGCCGGACGCGTTGTCGGTGAAGTGGTCGGTGTGCAGGATGCCGACGTCGATCCGCGGGCGTCCCTGGCGCAGGACGTACTGGTACCGGCCGATCGCGTCGTTCCAGAGCGGGTAGAACTCGGCAGCGGGCTGCCGGGCGTCGAAGCGCTCCGAGAACATGCTCCACATGCCCTCGTGTCCCGGCCAGCTCGTGACGCCCTCGGCGCCCGTGGTGCTCGCCCAGCCGTGCAGGACGGTCTTCGTGATGCCGGCGGCGAGCTGCGTCGCGACGATCTGGTCGGTGAACCGGTGGTCGAGCATGTGGTTGCGGGTCGTCGCACCGGTCTCCGACGAGTACTGCTTGCCGAACAGGTGCGCCGGCCCTGCGAGCAGCCGGTACGCGTCGATCTGGGCGGCGAACTCGAGCGACTCCGTCTCGATCCCGTCGACCTCCGGCCCGGGGCGCGTCAACTCGAACGGCAGCCCGTAGCTGATCTCGGACCGCAGCGTCATGCCGTTGGCGTGCAGGAACGCCGCGAACGGGCGCAGCATGTTCTCGATGTACAGGTCGGTGAGCGTCCGGACGTAGTCGAAGCGGACCTTCTCGACGTCGACCGCCCGGTCCGGCACCGGTTCGGCGTGGTACGTGGTGCTCGACGCCATGAACGGAGCGCTGCGGGTCAGGAACGGCAGCCACGGCGTGATCGGGTAGCCGCGGCGCGTCCGGAACTCCTCGGCGACGTGCGCTCCCCAGAAGAGGCCACCGGCGCCGTAGGTCGACAGCTCGAGGGAGTCCATGTACATCTGGGCACGGGGATTGCGGGCGATCTCGGCGCGGAGGCCAGGGGTTAGGACGACGTGTTCCCAGTAGTCGATCACGGCATCCACGCCCGCTCGCTCCAGGTAGTTCACCGTCCAGTTGACCGTCGCCGACGGTGACGCCGTCTGGCCGGTGCCGTGGCTCCAGAACGTGGACAACCGCCAGGTGCCGCCCTCCGGTGCGGTCCAGTCGAGTGCCTCGTCGGTGACCGCGCTGGTCAGGTCCACCACCGAGTCGGGGTCCAGCACGGTTGCGGCGCCGGAACCGGCGGAGTCCGGGACGACGCGCGTCGCGACCACCGCGACGAGCGTCTGGACGCGCACCGTCCCGCGTTCACCGGGGAGCGTCGTGTGTGCGATCGGCGCGTCGAGGTCGATCCGACGGAGCGCACCCGAGCGGCTCGTCCCGCCGGGCAGGTCCTCGTGCACGACGTCGAGTTCCTGCGCAGCGGCGGGGTGGTCTGCGTCGATCGTCGGCAGGTTCGCGTTCGACCAGTTCGTCCCGGACGTGAAGCTCACCGACATGCCCCTGGCGGTGGTCTCCTCGACGACGATCTGCGAGTCGTGCACCCACTCCTCGGATCCCCAGCCGTACCGGCCGTGGTCGATCGCCCCTTCGTCCATCGCCAGGAACTCCATGCCGCCGAACCCGAGTGCGTGGGCGGTGTCGACCTCGCGTCGGAGGGTCACGTCGGTGTGCAGCCCCTCGGCGAGCCACCACCGCAGCTCCGGACGGTACTCGATGGCCGGATGGGCGACGCCACGGGCGAGGTGCTCGATCGACATGGTGTTCTCCTCGGGAACGCGCGGCGACGGTGCCGCTGCGATGACCGTAGGTTCTGGGAGTCGCAGAAGTCAATGTCCTCAGGAAACGAACAGCGAGGCTGTGGGCAGCAGGCGGAGTAAACGATCCTTGCGGTTGCGGCACTCGGCGAGCTACAGTGCCGCCGACCGGTTGAACCGTTTCATCCGGTGTTCGGCCGACGTTCAAGGGAGAACGCAGTGAACCGACCCCAGCAGCCCGCCCGGCGACCGCACCCCTGGTGGGTCGCCGTCGTCTCGGGGATGGCCTCGTACATCGACGCGGCCGCGATCGTGAGTTCCGGCACCGCGCTCGTCCTGTACCAGCAGTCGATCGGCATCACCGGCACGCAGATCGGGGTGCTCTCCGGCGCGCTCACGTTCTGCATCGCGATCGGCGCGCTCTCCGGCGGCCGGCTCGGTGACCTGTTCGGTCGTCGGGCGGTGTTCATCGTGACGATGGCCATGACCGTGGTCGGCGCAGGGGTCCTGGTGGCGAGCCCGGCGTTCGCGGGGCTGCTCATCGGCACGATCCTCGTCGGCCTCGGCACCGGAGCGGACCTGCCGGTCTCGCTCGCGACGATCTCCGAGGCTGCGACCGACGAGAACCGGGGCGGGCTCGTCGGCTTCTCCCAGGTGCTCTGGTTCGCCGGGATCCTGGCGACCTACGCCATCTCGGCGGGCGTCGGAGACCTCGGCCGCGCCGGTGGTCAGATCATGTTCGCGCACGTCGGTGTCGTCGCACTCCTCGTGATGGTCCTGCGCTTCACGATCCCGGAGTCCACCACGTGGTCCGACGCCCATGCCGAGAAGGCCGCGGGCGCACACACCGTCCGTGCTGCCCGCCACGGCATCCGCGACGTCCTGACGCAGCGGATCTTCCTGCTGCCGTTCCTGTCCCTGCTGGTCTTCTACACGTTGACGAACCTCGGCGCGAACACCGGCGGGCAGTTCGGCGCCTACGTGGCCGTCAACGTCGTCGGGCTGTCGGTGCCGTTCTTCTCGACGATGAACCTGGTCAGCGTGCCGATCGGGATGCTGCTCGCGTTCTGGTTCATGCGCATCGTCGACGGTCGGCTGCGGATGCCGTTCTACATCGTCGGCGCCGTGTGCCTCGTGGTGAGCTACGGCCTGCCGCTCGTGTTCGGCTTCTCGCTGCCGACCCTCGTCGCGATGCTCGCGTTCGGCGCGGTGGGCAACGCGTTCGCCTTCGAGGCGATCATGAAGGTCTGGTCGCAGGAGTCGTTCCCGACGTTGCTCCGCGGTTCGGTCCAGGGAACGATCATCGCGGTGGCCCGGATCGCCGCGGCGCTGCTGGCGTTCGTGACCCCGCTGCTCCTCGACCACCCCGAGGTCATGTACGGCATCCTCACGGCGCTCGTCGCGGTCGGTGTCGTGGTCGGGTGGCTCGGGTTCCGGCACGCGGTCTTCGACGCGTTCTCGATCGAGGGCAAGGACCTCGCCGACGCGCAGGAGGCACTCTTCGCCGCCGGTGTCCGCGATGACGCTCCCGCAGCCGCCGCTCGCCGCGACCACCGCTGACTCACGGAGCGAGACCGCTGCTGCTGCGCGACCTCGCGGATCCCCGCGCCACCCGACGCCACCACGCCCGCCACGGCAACGAGCTCGCGAGCGCCGAACCGATCACCACGCTGCCGAACCAGGCGACGACGACCCCGGGGATCGGCACGAGCAGGCTCGCCCACAGCAGCACCGCGAGCACCCCGAGCACGTACGCCGCCCCGGCCTTCAGGTACCGCAGCCGCTCCAGCCCCGCGGCTTCGTCCAACCGCGAGGTCAACCGCGCCAGGAACACGGCACCGACACCGATCGCCGCCACGGCGACCGCCGCCTGTTCGAGCGCTCCGAGGCCGTCGGCGCCGAGGGTCCCGGACCCGGACAGGCTGTACACACCGTCCAGGATCTCGAACAGCATGAACACCACGAGCCCCCGCTCGAACACCACCGTCGACGCGTAGGCGTGGATCCGCCAGGCACCCCGCCCGACCCCGATCGACGCGGTGTCCGAGCCGACGCCGTCGAGCGCCCAGGCGGCGACGCGCTTCGACCCGAGGTACGCGACGATGCCCGCCGCACCGCCGAGCACGACCGGCAGCAGGGCTCCCGGCGACCATGCGCGGTCGACACCGACGAGGACGGCCGTGACGGCGACCCCCGTCGCAGCGGTGACCAGCGACCAGACGCGAGGACGCGCGACGGCGGCGAGCCGGGCCTCCAGGCGGCCCAGCCAGGACCTGCGCGACGCACGGTCCGTGTTGAACAGGTACTCGGCGAACACGAGCCAGATGAAGGCGGCGCCGAAGGCGGCGAGGGCGGGGCGCACCTCGGCGAGGTGCGCCGAGAACGAGCCAGGCGCGAAGACGGCTTCCTGCACGGAGCTCGCGGGGTCGGTCGCGTCGCCGACCGCGACCGCCGCCGGCGGCAGGAGCAGCCGCATCGCGAGGACGCCCGCGACGATCCCGAGCGACAGGAACAGCCGTCGGGCGGGGGAGTGCAGCCGTCCGGCGATGCCGGCCATCGGCACCGACGAGTCGGCGGCCATCGCGATCTCGAGGAGCGCGAGCGCGACGAACGCCAGGGCGGCGGCGGGGCCGAGGACGAACCAGGCCGCCGCGGCGGCCGCGACGGTGATGAGCAGGGGGACGGTCAAGAGCGATCTCGTGGCCATCACCCCATCCAGCACCGGTCGCCTGGGTGGGTGGTGGAGCGCTCCTGCGCATCAGCCTGGAGGCACGGGTCGATCCGCGCAGAACGGGTGACGGCCCGTCCCCACTTGCGGGGACGGGCCGTCGGGTCACGCGGGCAGGCGGTCGCCTCAGTCGTGGAACGTCTCGATGGACGCGCCGAGGGAGTTCAGCCGTTCCTGCAGCTGCTCGTAGCCGCGGGCGATGATGCCCACGTTCCGCAGCACGCTCTCGCCCTTCGCCGCGAGCATCGCCAGCAGGATGACCACCGCGGGCCGGAGCGCCGGCGGGCAGCTGATCTCGGCGCCGGAGAAGTGCGTCGGACCGGTGACGTCGAGGCGGTGCGGGTCGCGCAGGGTGACGCTCGCGCCGAGGCGGGTCAGGTCGAGCAGGTGGATCGCCCGGCCTTCGTAGACCCAGTCGTGCACGAGCGTGGTGCCCTCGGCCATCGCGGCGATGACGACGAAGAACGGCAGGTTGTCGATGTTCAGCCCGGGGAACGGCATCGCGTGGATCTTGTCGATCGGGGCGTGCAGCTCGGACGGGTGCACGGTGATGTCGACCAGCCGGGTGCGGCCGTTCGCGGCGGGGTACTCGTCGGTGACGTCGAAGCGCAGGCCCATCTCGGCCAGGGTCGCGAGCTCGATCTCGAGGAACTCGATCGGCGCCCGGGTGACGGTGAGCGTGGAGTCGGTGACGATGCCGGCGGTCAGCAGGCTCATGGCCTCGACCGGGTCCTCGCTCGGCCAGTAGTCCACGACCTCGTCGATGCGGCTCTTGCCGGTGATGCGGAGCGTCGTGGTGCCGATGCCCTCGACCTGCACCCCGAGCAGCTCGAGGAAGAAGCAGAGGTCCTGCACCATGTAGTTGGGGCTGGCGTTGCGGATGACGGTCTCGCCGTCGCGGGCGGCCGCGGCGAGGATCGCGTTCTCGGTGACGGTGTCGCCGCGCTCGGTGAGGACGACGGACTTCGTGGGGACGTCCTGGTTCGCGACGCCGACCTCGTACCAGCCGGAGGTCGCCTCGACGTCGACGCCGAAGGGGCGCAGCGCGATGAGGTGCGGTTCGACCGTGCGGGTGCCGAGGTCGCAGCCGCCGGCGTAGGGGAGCCGGAAGGACTCGTACCGGCCGCTGAGCGGGCCGAGGAACATCAGGACGCTGCGGGTGCGGCGGGCGGCGTCGGCGTCGATCGCGTCGAGGTGCAGGTCGGACGGGGCGACGATCTCGAGGGTCTCGCCGTCCTCGGACCACGTGACGCTCGCGCCGAGGCTGCGGAGGACGTCGATGATCCGGTCGACCTCGACGATCCGGGCGACCTTGTGCAGGCGGGTGACGCCGCGGTTGAGGAGCGAGGCGCAGAGCAGCGCGACGGCGGCGTTCTTGCTCGAGTTGACGGCGATGGAGCCGCTGAGCTTCCGGCCGCCCTGCACGCGCAGGTGGGCACGCTGCGGGGCGCCGCCGATCGAGACGATCTGCTGGTCGAGGGCGTCGCTGATGCGGGTAAGCATCTCGAGGGACAGGTTCTGCCCGCCCTGTTCGATGCGGTTGATCGCGCTCTGGCTGGTGCCGACGCGTTCGGCGAGTTGCGCCTGGGTCATGCTGCGGCCCTTGCGGGCGCCCCGGATGAGGGCACCGACCTCGCGGAGCGGGGCGGCGGATGCCGGGGTGGCCGGCGAGACGACGGTGGTGGTGTCGGACATGGCGCCAACGTAACACGCTCATGAGATAAAAGGACTGGAGAACGACACCCGTTGCGCGCCCCGAGGTCTCGAATACGTCACAGCTGAGAATTCGGGGGACGAAGACGCTCAGGGATCGGTCAGCGTCCCGCGCACGATCGAGTCGCCGGAGTGCGCCGGGTCGCCGTCGTCCGCCTCGGCGGAGACGTCGACCACGGGGAACCGCGCGGTGTCCAGGTCGGCGGGCACGGTGAAGGTGCCGCGGTCGCCGTCCAGGTAGCCGACGCTCACCAGGCCGGCGAGGTCGGACCGCATCATCCAGACCTCGCGGAGCGGACCGGTACCGGATCGACCGCGTTCACCGTGCAGGTCGACCACGAGCGTCACCCGCCCGTCCCGGTCGCGTTCGAGTTCGGCGGTACCGGACGTGCCGGACCAGCCGGGGAGTGCCGCGAGTTCGGTGTTCGCGAGGACGGTCTCGGTGCCCCCACGGGGCAACCCGGGGACGACGCCGGTCGCCACGCCGATGCCCAGGACGACCGCGAGGACGCCGGCACCCGCGATCAGGACCGTCACGAGACGACGAAGACGCGTGGCCGACCGGGGTCGACGGGACACGACGTGGGACCGCTGGTCGACGGGGGCGGTCACCTGCTGCGGCGTCTGCGCGATCTCGGCCGCGATCCGGTCCCACACGTGGTCCGGTGGCGCGATGAGCTCGAGGTCGTCGGACGCCCGCGTGACGGCGGCGACCCGCTGCAGCACGGCGACCTCGTCGCGGCACCGGGCGCAGGACGCCAGGTGTTCGGCGACGTCGTCCTCAGCCACCTGGTCGGAGACCGCGAGCATCGCCAGGGTCTCGTCGTCGACGTGCTTCATTCGATCACCTCCAGACGTGTTCGGAGCCGAGCCAGACTCCGGTGGATGTGGCTCTTCACGGTGCCCAGCGGCAGGTCGAGCCGTTCGGCGATCTCACGATGGCTGAGGTCGTCGTAGAACGCCAGTCGCATAACTCGTCTCGGTGTCTCGTCGAGTCGGTCGAGCTCGCCCGCGACCAGTGCGCGCTCCGCCAGGTCGAACGCCGGTTCCGGTGCGGGCGTCGTCGCTTCGACGACTTCGGGGTCGGCTGCGCTGGCGTGCCGACGGCGATCGTTCAGGGCGTCGACGATGCAGTTGCGGGTGATGCCGACCAGCCAGGCGCCGAGCGGACCCCTGGCAGGGTCGTAGCTGGCGCTCCGCTGCCAGGCCTTCACGAAGACCTGCTGCGTGACGTCCTCCGCGGCTGCCGGGTCCGACAGCGCCCGCAGGGCCAAGGAGTACACGAGCGACGACCAGCGTTCGTAGACGGCGCGCAGGGCGTGCTCGCCCCCGGCGCTGAACGCGTCGGAGAGTTCGCCGTCGTCCGGGAGGATGGTCGTCACGTCTTCCTGTCGCTGGTGCGGTCGTCGTCGACCACGACCTGATCGTAAGCGGCCGTCGGTCGCCTCGGTCAGATCGGTGCCGCGGTGACGACGAGGTTGCTCTCGTAGTGTCCGGTGCTCGTGTCGAACCGGCCGCCGCACGTGACCAGGACGAGTCGGCGCGGTCCGTCGTCGCGGAACACGTCTCCCCAGGGGAGGCCCTGCTTCTCGAGCGTGCTGACGGAGTCGATCCGCCACCGGGTGTCGGCACCGGCAGCGTCGGTGAGGGTGACCGTCGTCCCGCGGGGGACGTCCCGGAGCCGGGCGAAGGGTCCGATACCGTACCCGACGGCGTCGACGTGGGCGGCGATCACGACGGTGCCCTCCGGTGACGATGGCGCTGGGCCGAACCGGTACCACCCGGCGGTCGCGGGGTCGGGCGGGAGGCCCATCGCCCCGCTGCCGTCGACGCCCTCGGGCTGGACGGGGGCGCTGATGCCGTCGTGGTCGACGACGATGCCGGTCGGAGCCGGTGCGCGCCGGACCGGGGGGATGGTGGCTGCCTGCTGCGGCACCGCGGTCGAGAACGCCGTCGGGACCGGAGTGGGGGTGCTCGTCGGCAGGGCGGGCGGCTGCCCGTCGGGGGCGTATCCGGCCGACGAGCACCCGGTCAGGGATGCGACCGCCACGGCGACGACGATGGCCGTCACCGTGACGGACCGCACTGGGGACCGCACGTTCAGCGGCGGGCCGCTGCGGTGCGTCGACGGAGCAGCACGGCACCGATCGCGGCGGCTGCGGCCAGGGCTGCTGCTGCACCACCGACGAGCGGCAGAGCGGCCTGGCCGTTCGTGGCCACCAGACCCGCGTTGCCGGCGGGGACACCGTTCGGCGTGCCACCGAGGTCCGAGATCGTCTGCGTGGCGAGCGCGAGGTTCGAGTCGTCCAGGCTGCCCCACGCGTACACGATGGAGTCGGCGCCGGCCGTGACCGCGACGTCTGCCGGGCCGATCACGGGGTCGGTCGTCCCGGTCGCGGCGACGGTCGCCGAGACCGTGCCGGCCGCCAGTTCCAGTGCCTGCTCGTCCGGGTTCGACAGGTTCGTGACGACGGCCTTCCCGCCGGCGAGGACGTCGACCGCGGGTGCGGCCGCGACGTGCCGGACGACGAGACGCCCCTGGCCGGCGGGCACGGCGGAGGTGTCGTTGGTGAACACCGTGGCGGTCGGTGATCCGTCCGCCGCGTCGTGTGCGACCGCGGTGTAGTTGCCGCCCGCGTCGAACGAGACGTCCGCCGGTCCGATGATCGGCTTCGACGCGTCGGCGGCGTCCGAGGCGGTGATGGCGAGTTGGTGTGCACCTGCCGGCACCATCATCGGACCGGCGAGGGTGCCGGGAGTGAAGTCGTCGATCGCCCGCTTCCCGTCGAGGTACACGTCCACGGTGACGTCCGGGACGGCGTGGAGGACCGAGAGTGTCGCCTCACCGGTGGCGGCGGTCGCGGCGGTCGCGGGCAGTACGACCGCGGCGGCCGCGAACAGCACACCGGCGCTCAGGCCGGTGACGAGTGTCTTGCGCATGGCGTTCTCCTTCGGGCCGGTCCGGGCCGGAGCGGACGGCGTCGTCATCGACGTCGTACCCCCACTACCTGCCGTGGACCCCGATCGGATGCACCGGATCCGTGCGGATCAGCCGAGCCGCCGCCAGACCGCTGCTAACGCCCCGGCCCCACCCGCCGATAGACCTCCGTGCAGGCCCACGGACGGGCAGCATCCCGCCCCACGGACGGCGGCGGGACGATCGAGAACCAGGACGGGCCATGATCGTCGTCACACGACTCAACGGCAGCGCATTCGCTGTCAACCCCGACCTCGTGGAGCGCATCCACGAGACGCCGGACACGACGCTCATCATGGTCGACGGGGCGAAGTACATCGTCCGCGAGTCCATGGCCGACGTCATCGACCTGATCGCCGGGTACCGCGCCCGCATCGTCGGCATGGCCTACGGCACCGACCTGCCGAACACGCGGAACGCCACCGGCCCCCAGCCGACGCTCGCCGCGGTCGCTCCGCTCCGCACGCAGGACGGGGGTCGCTGACGTGGACATCGCGACGATCATCGGGATCCTGCTCGCCTTCGGCGCCCTGTTCGGCATGGTCGAGATGGAGCACGTCGAGCTCGCCGGCCTGTTCCTGCCCGCGCCGATGCTGCTCGTGTTCGGAGCCACCATCGGCTGCGGGATCGCGAGCACCACGCTGAAGGACGCCATCGCGAGCTTCAAGGCCGTCCCGAAGGCGTTCACCGGCAAGGTCACCCCGCCGCAGTCGGTCATCGACGACGTCGTGGGCCTGGCGGAGACGGCTCGGTCGAACGGTCTGCTCGCCCTCGAGCAGGAGGCCGACAAGCACGACGACCCGTTCATGAAGAAGGCGCTGCAGAACATCGCGGACGGCACCGACGGCGACGAGCTGCGGATCCTGCTCGAGGACGAGATCGAGTCGAACGCGGCCCCCACGCGCAGTGCGAGTGCGTTCTTCATGGGGCTCGGCGGCTTCGCCCCGACGGTGGGCATCATCGGCACCGTGGTGTCCCTGACCCACGTGCTCGCGAACCTCGGCAAACCCGACGAGCTCGGCCCCCTCATCGCGAGTGCGTTCGTCGCGACCCTGTGGGGCCTGCTCACCGCGAACTTCATGTGGCTGCCGATCGGCGGCAAGCTCCGGAAGCTCGCACAGCTCGAGTCGGACCGCCAGACGCTCCTGATGGAAGGGCTGCTCGCGGTCCAGGCAGGCAGCCAGCCGCGCCTGCTCGGTGAACGCCTCAAGGCGATGGTGCCGCCGGCAGCGCGCACCGACACCTCGAAGAGCAAGGCCGGCAAGAACAAGCAGGACGCGGACGCCGACGACCAGCAGCTGGCGGCCTGACGATGAGCGCGAACCCCCGTGGCCGTGGCCGCGGTCGTGCGAAGAAGGGCCACGACGACGCCGAGCACCCCGACGAGCGCTGGATGGCCTCGTACATGGACATGATCACGGTGCTGATGTGCATGTTCCTGGTGCTGTTCGCCATGTCGACGGTCGACCAGGAGAAGTACATCGCCCTGAAGAACTCCCTGGCGACGGGCTTCGGCGAGGTGAAGTCGCAGAAGGTCGACACCGCCAGCGGCACGGTGGTGACGAAGGACCAGGTGGAGGACGGATCCGGGTACTCGACCGACAAGTCGCAGGCCGACCACTCGACGGCGTCGTCCGGCACGAAGGACACCAACGTCGACCCCGCGTCGACCGTCGTGCCGGTGACCGCGACGAAGCAGGACCTCGCCGACGCCCAGCAGGAGCTCGACGACCTCACGGCGATCGAGCAGGCGATCAAGCAGAACCTCGCGAAGGCGGGGCAGACCGCGAACGTGCAGTTCACCGTCGACGCCCGTGGCCTGATCGTCCGGCTCGTCGGCAGTGAGACCTACTTCGGCACGAACAGCGCGGACCTGTCCGACCAGGCGAGGTCGATCATGGACGCGATCGCCCCGGTCCTGAAGACGAGCCACCACGACGTCAGTGTCGAGGGACACGCCGACCAGCGGAACTCGACGGCGCCGTACGCCACCAACTGGGAGCTCAGCGCGGCCCGGGCGACCGGGGTGCTGCGCGACCTCGTCGAGCGTGGCGGGATGCCGGGCGACCACGTGCAGAGCGTGGGCTTCGGGTCGAGCCGGCCGCTCGCGAAGGGCGGGACGGACCAGGACCTCGCCCTGAACCGACGGGTCGACATCGTGGTCCTGTCGAACGCCGACCAGGACGTCAGCGCGCTGATGCCGGCACTGGCGAAGGCGCAGGACGGAGCACGCCAGGGCTGACGCACGACCGACGGGGCTGGAGACCCCGCATCCCCAGTACGGGGTACAGCACTGACGGGTGCCGCACAGGCGACCGATAGACGCACCCGTGACCGAGACCCTGCCAGCGCCCGAGGTGTACGACTTCGCGCGTCCGTCGACGCTCGCCCGCGAGCACGCCCGGGTCCTCGAGCTCGCGTTCGAGACCTTCGCGCGGCAGTGGGGCACGCAGCTCACCGCGAAGGTGCGTGCCGTCAGCCAGGTCACCTGCGAGCAGGTGCAGATGGTGACGTACGACGAGTACGCCGCCTCGCTGCCCGCGCTCACCGGCATGGTGCTGCTGCCGATCGCGGACGTCGTCCCGAAGGGCGTCCTGCAGGTCCCGCTCGACGCCGCGCTGACCTGGGTCTCGCACGCGCTCGGTGCCTCGAAGCCGCTGCCGACCCCGGAGCGCACGTTCACGCCCATCGAGCAGGCCCTCGTGCGCAAGATCGTCGAGGACGCCCTCGACGACCTCCGCTACTCGTTCGGCGGGTTGCTCGCGCACGACGTCACGGCCGGTGGCTTCCAGTTCAACTCGCAGTTCGCCCAGGCCGCCCAGAAGGGCGACCTGATGATCGTCGCGGCGTTCTCGATCCGCGTCGGCGACCGCGTCGCCCCCGGCACACTCGCGTTGCCGGCCGAGGCCGTGCTGCCGCAGCTCGGCGAGGCCGCCGCGCACGTGTCGCCCGCCGACGCCCAGGCCCTGCTCGACGCGCAGCTCGCGGGCGTCCCCGTCGGCGTCAGCCTGCGCTTCGCCCCGGCGACGGTCCTGCCCACGCAGGTGCTCCGGCTCGCGGTCGGCGACGTCCTGCCGCTGCCGCACCCGCAGCACCGCCCCCTCACCATCGCGGTCGACGGTGAACCCGTCGGCACCGCCGCGGTCGGCGCGAACGGCTCGCGCCTCGCCGGCATCGTCGTCACCACCACGAGCACGGAGCAGCACTGATGACCGAAACGACCACCCTCCAGACCACCGCGGCCGAGTCGCTCGCGGCGCAGCTCCCGACGGCCGTCCCGCTGGGTGCGCTGCTGCTGCCGGGAGGCGCGACCCCGGTCGTGCTCGAAGCGGCGACCGACGCCGTGGTCGCGTCGTTCGTCGGCGGCCTGTCGGCCGATCTGGCCCTCGTGCTCACCGACCTCGAGGCCGTCATCGCTGCCGGCGGCACCGACCACGGGATCGTGGCCGTCACCGACGTGCTGCGTCCGTCGCTCGAGGCCGCCGCGTCGGTGCTCGGCGTCGGGGTCCTCGGCGAGGCGAGCCGCGAGTCGGCGGCCGCGCTGCTGGCCGACCCCGACACGGTGGTGTTCGAGCTGACCGCCGGTGGTGTCCCGAGCGGCTGGTTCGGCATCCGGGTGCGCGAGCACGGCACGGTCTCCGCCGCCGCGCCCGTCGGGGTGCCCGCCGGCAACCTCGGCCGCATCAACAACGTCGAGATGACCCTGACCGTGGAGATCGGCCGCACCCGCATGTCGGTCCGCGACGTGCTCGGCATGGAGCCCGGCGCGGTCGTCGAACTCGACCGCAGCGCCGGTGCGCCCGCCGACGTCCTGCTGAACGGTCGCCTCATCGCGCACGGCGAGGTCGTCGTCGTCGACCAGGACTACGCCGTCCGGATCACCCGCATCCTCGACGTCGCCGAATCCCTCTGAGCCCCGCGTGGACACCCTCCTCATCACGCTCCGCGTCGCGCTGTCGCTCGGCGTCGTGCTCGCCCTCATGTGGGTGCTGCACCGTGCCAGCAAGAAGCGCTTCGCGGGCAAGACCTCCGGACGCCGTGCGGCGACCGTCGAGGTCGTCGGTCGCCAGGGCCTCGGCGGCAAGGCGAGCGTCGTGGTGGTCGACGTCGAGGGGGAGCGCCTGGTGCTCGGGGTCTCCGAGCAGGGCGTCAGCCTGTTGACGAGCGCGCAGGCGCCCGCTCCGGAGCTCACCATCGTGACCGGACCCGTGCAGCTGCCCGTGCGTCCCGCCCCGTCGGCCGACGTGTTCGGTCAGGAACTGGCGCTGCAGGCGGACGCCCCCACGTCCCCCCAGGCACGGCCGGAGCGCCGCGGGCGCGTCGATCCGGAACCGGCTGGTGGGGCTCACCTCCCGGAGGCCCTGCCGATGCGCCCGCGCAACCGTCGTCCGCAGCGCACCACGGTGCCGACCGCGCAGCAGCTGCAGGGCTCGATCCTGTCGGTCGACACCTGGCGGCAGGCGGCCGCCGCCCTGCGGAATCGGCGCGCCGGGTGACCGCGGTCCGCACCGGACGCACCGCCGCCCTCGTCCTGCTCGGGCTGGCGGTCGTCGCCGGCTTCCTCATGCTCACCGCGACCGGCGCCCACGCCGCCGGCGTCGTCGAACCGACCGCCCCCGCGACGCCGACCGCTCCCGCGAACGGCGACTTCAGCGTCAGCCTGAACGGCCCGGACGGCACCCCGTCGTCGGCCGTCGTGACGCTCATCGGCATCACGCTGCTCAGCGTCGCCCCGGCGCTCATGCTCATGATGACGTCGTTCACGAAGATCTTCGTCGTGCTCGCGATGACCCGGAACGCGCTCGGGCTGCAGTCGATCCCGCCGAACCAGGTGATCGCGGGCCTGGCGCTGTTCCTGTCGCTGTTCGTGATGGCACCGGTGCTCGGGCACATCAACGACGACGCCCTGCAGCCCTACCTGGCCGGCCACCTCGACTTCAACCAGGCCGTCGAGATCGGCACGAAACCCTTGCGGACCTTCATGCTGCACCAGACCCGTGACGAGGACGTCGCCCTGATCACCCGCGCGGCGGGGCTCGACAACCCGAAGTCGATGGCGGACGTGCCGATGACGACCGTCATCCCGGCGTTCATCATCTCGGAGCTCCGCAGCGCGTTCATCATCGGGTTCGTCATCTTCATCCCGTTCCTGGTGATCGACCTCGTCGTCTCGGCGGCACTCATGTCGATGGGCATGATGATGCTCCCGCCGGTCATGATCTCGCTGCCCTTCAAGATCCTGCTCTTCGTCCTGGTCGACGGCTGGGGCCTCATCATCACGTCGCTCATCGAGAGTTACCACGTTGTCTAGGGGGCAGGCATGAACCAGCAGGCCGTCATCGACCTGGTCCTCCAGGCGCTCCTGGTCGCGGGCAAGCTCGCCGCTCCGGTGCTCGTCACGTCGCTCGTCGTCGGGTTCGCGATCTCGCTCTTCCAGTCCGTGACCCAGATCCAGGAGGTCACGCTCTCGTTCGTGCCGAAGGCCGTGGCGGTCGCGATCGCCCTGGTCGTCTGCGGCAACTGGATGATCTCGGAGATGGTGGCGTTCACGCACGTCGCCTTCGACATGATCCCGAAGCTCCTCGGCAGCGGCTGATGGACCTCGCGATCAACGCCGACCGTCTGGAGGCGACCATGCTCGCCGGTGTCCGGCTCGTCGCGTTCTTCGTCATCGCGCCGCCGTTCTCGTACCGGGCGTTCCCCGGCACCGTGAAGGTGATCCTCGGGCTCGGTCTGGCGATCGGCGTCGCCCCCCGCGTCGCCGTCGGCTACGAGTCGCTCGACACCGGCCCCTTCCTGCTCGCGCTGCTCACCCAGCTCGTCGTCGGGCTGTCGCTCGGCTTCCTCGTGTTCCTGGTGTTCGCCGCGGTGCAGTCGGCCGGTGCGCTCATCGACCTGTTCGGCGGGTTCACCCTGGCGCAGGCGTTCGACCCGCAGTCGCAGGTCAACGGCGCCCAGTTCACCCGGCTGTTCCAGATGGCGGCGCTCGCGCTCCTGTTCACCTCGGGCGGGTACCAGCTCATCGTCGGGGGACTCGTGCGCTCCTTCGATGCCGTGCCCCTCACCGGCACGTTCGCGGTCGACGGTCTGGCCCACCTGCTCGTGGCGGCGATGTCGCAGATGTTCCTGGCGACGCTGCAGATCGCCGGGCCGCTGGTGGTCGTGCTGTTCCTGGCGGACGTCGGCCTCGGGCTGCTCACCCGTGTCGCACCGGCCCTCAACGCGTTCCAGATGGGGTTCCCGATCAAGATCGGGCTGACCGTCCTGTTCGCCGGAGCGCTCTTCATGGCCCTGCCCTCGGTGGTGTCGTCGCTGACCGGCGACGCCGTCCAGGCGATCACGGGACGGGGGTGAGGCGCCGTGTCCGACAGTGGTGAGAAGTCCGAGAAGGCCACCCAGAAGCGCATGCAGGAGGTCCACCGGAAGGGCCAGCTCGGCCGGTCCCAGGACCTCGGCGCGTGGATCGGCATCGCCGTCGTCGCCCTCATGGTGCCGTCGATGATCGGCAACGCGGCAGCAGCGGGCACGGCGCAGCTCGTCGCCGTGCAGTCCGTCATCGCGAACCCGACGATCGGCACCATGAACCACGTGTTCGGCGATGCGATGGCGAGCGTCGGTGCGACCCTCGGCCCGATGCTCGCGGTGGTGCTCGTCGCCGTCACCGCGGCCGCCGTCGCGCAGGGCGGGGTGCACATCCGGAAGCTCGCGCCCGAGGCGTCGCACTTCGACCCCATCGCGGGCCTGAAGCGCGTGTTCGGCGTCCAGGCGCTCTGGAACGGGGCGAAGGCGCTGCTGAAGACCACGGTCGTCGGCCTCGTGCTCTGGTTCGCCGTGCAGGGCCTGATGCCCGTGCTCATGACCAGCGGCTCGCTGCCGTTGTCCGCTGTGCTCGAGGCAGCAGCGGACGGCGCGGGCACCCTGCTCCGCGCCGCGATCGCCGCCGGGCTCGTCCTCGCCGCGATCGACGTGCTCGTGGTCATCCGCCGCAACCGCAAGCGCACCATGATGACCAAGCGCGAGGTCAAGGACGAGCAGAAGAAGAGCGACGGCGACCCGCTCGTCAAGGGCCAGCGCCGCTCCCGCCAGCTCGCGATGAGCCGCAACCGGATGATCCAGGCGGTCGGCACCGCGGACGTCGTCATGACGAACCCGACCCACTACGCCGTCGCGCTCAAGTACGAGCCGGGCAAGGCCGCGCCCCGGGTGGTCGCGAAGGGCGCCGGGCCCGTCGCCGACGTCATCCGTGCCCGGGCGGAGGAGGACCGTGTGCCGATCGTGCGCGACGTCCCGCTCACCAGAGCGCTGCACGCCGCGTGCGAGCTCGGGCACGAGATCCCCGTCGACCTGTACACGCCGGTCGCCCGGGTGCTGTCGTTCGTGATGGCCCTGAAGGCCCGCGGCGCAGCGGCCGGCACCCACGCACCGCCGCGGCCGACCACGCCCGACGAAGTCGCGAGCGTCATCGACCCGGCCACGGTGACCGGTGACCTCCGCCCCCGCAAGCTCCGCGCACCGCGCATCGCCGAGACCCCGACCGAAGGACTCCCCGCATGAACCGCAAGGACCTGCCGAAGCTCGTCGTCCCGGTGTTCATCGTCGGCATCATCCTGCTGCTGATCCTGCCGGTGCCGTCGTTCCTGCTCGACTTCCTGATCATCATCAACATCCTGCTGGCGTTGGTGATCCTGCTCACGACGCTGTTCGTGAAGAAGCCGCTCGACTTCTCGGTGTTCCCGTCGCTGCTGCTCGTCGCGACGCTGTTCCGCCTCGGCCTGAACGTGGCGTCGACCCGGCTCGTGCTCGGCGAGGGCTTCGCCGGCGACGTCATCCAGGCGTTCGGCCACGTCGCCGTGTCCGGGTCGATCATCATCGGCGCGGTGATCTTCCTGATCCTCATCGTCATCCAGTTCGTCGTCGTGACGAAGGGTGCCGAGCGCGTCGCCGAGGTCGGGGCACGGTTCACCCTCGACGCCATGCCCGGCAAGCAGATGGCGATCGACGCCGACCTGAACGCGGGGCTCATCACCGACCAGCAGGCGAAGGACCGCCGTGCCGCGGTCTCCGCCGAGGCGGACTTCTACGGCGCGATGGACGGCGCCTCGAAGTTCGTCAAGGGCGACGCGATCGCCGGCATCCTGATCATCATCATCAACCTGATCGGCGGCATCGCGATCGGCATGCTGCAGAACGGGCTGTCCGCCACCGACGCCCTGTCGAAGTACGGCATCCTGACGATCGGCGACGGGCTCGTCACGCAGATCCCGGCCCTGCTCATGGCCGTCTCCACCGGCATGATCGTCACCCGCTCCGGCGCGGAGTCCGAGATGGGCGCCTCGGCCGCCACGCAGCTGTCGCAGTCGCGCAACGCCCTGATGATCGCCGGCGTCGCCGCCATCGCGATGGGGTTCATCCCCGGCATGCCGATCCTGCCCTTCCTGCTCGTCGGTGCGACCCTGCTGTTCACCGCGTGGCGCATCGGCCGGAACGCCGCGAACGCCGAGTCGGCCGCCGCCGAGCAGCAGGCCCTCGAAGCCGCCGCGCCCTCCGGAGACACCCCCGAGGACCTCATCGAGCAGATGCGCGTGCACGCCCTCGAGATCCTGCTGGCGCCCGACCTGGTCGACATGGTGTCCGGCGCCTCCGACGACCTGCTCGGCCGCGTCCGTGCGCTGCGGCGGAAGATCGCCGTCGACATGGGCATCGTCGTGCCGCCGGTCCGCACGCGCGACAGCATCGACCTGCCGCCGTCGACCTACGCCATCCGGATCGCCGGCGTCGAGGCCGGCCGCGGCACCGCCCCGGCCCGCAGCGTCCTGGCGCTCGGCGACCACCTGGACGGGCTGCCGGGCACCTCGACGGTCGAGCCGGTGTTCGGCCTGACCGGCAAGTGGGTGCCCGCCGAACTCCGGCACGCCGCCGAGATGACCGGCGCCACCGTGATCGACCGGGTGTCCGTGCTCGTCACGCACCTGCAGGCCGTCATCGGCGACAACGCCGCCCGCCTGCTCACCCGCGAGGACGTCAAGGTCCTGACCGAGGGCGTCAAGCAGGTCAACCCCGCCGCGGTCGAGGAACTCGTGCCGGGCATGCTCTCGATGGCCGAACTCCAGCGCGTGCTGCAGGGCCTGCTCGCCGAACGCGTGCCGATCAACGACCTCGGGCGGATCTGCGAGGCGCTGACCCTGCGCGCCAAGGCCTCCACCGACCCCGAGGGGCTGGTCGAGGCGGCCCGCGCCGCACTCGGCCCCGCCCTCGCCGCCCGCCACACCGACCAGGGCACCCTGCGCGTCATCATGATCGACCCGCTGCTCGAGCAGTCGATGCTCGAGGGCCTGCGACCGTCCGAACAGGGCAGCCAGATCGTCCTCGACGCCCACCGCATCGAGCAGGTCCTGGGCTCCGTCCGCGATGCCGTGCGCAGCATCGAGGACCAGGGCCTGTCCGCCGTCCTCGTCTGCGCCCCGCAGCTCCGCCCGGCCGTGCACCGCATGGTCGCCGCCCAGTCGAACGGGCTCCCGGTGCTGTCGTACCAGGAGGCCACCGCCGCGGGCTCCACCATCGAGACCGTGGGAGTGGTCCGTGCCGCCGACCCGATTGCAGCGTAACGGCGCGACGCTCGACGAGGTCCGCGACGCCGTCCGGACCGAGTTCGGCGCGGGCGCGAGGATCGTCGCCGCCGAGCGGGTCACCACGCCGGGCATCGGCGGGCTGTTCCGCAAGGCGCACGTCGAGGCCACCGTCGAGGTGCCGGAACCGGGGGAGACCCCGACCGCACGCGTCGTGATCGCCGACTCACCCGTCCAGCGGATCGGCATCGCGGCGCTGCTCGCCGACGCCGATGCGGCCGAGGCCCGCATCGCACGCGGTGACGGCACCCAGGCCACGCGTGCCGACGCGTTCGCGTCGGTGCTCGACGGCTTCGTGGCGGACGGGATCACGGGGAGCGCCCCGCGCCCCACGCGCGCCCTGCCGGAATCGGACGGCCCTGCGGACGTCGACCCGCGCCTCCAGGCCGTCACCGACACCCTGCCAGGAGGCCCGACCACCGTCCCCGACATCGCGCCCGGCCGGCGCGCGGCCCGGTCCACGGCGCCTGCCGTGCGATCCGCTGTGCCGGCAGTGCGGTCAGCTGATGGTGACCTGGTCCTGTTGGTCGGCCGGGCGAACGACGTCGACGCCGCTGCCGGGCTGTTCGCCGTCCGGCACGCGCTGCGGCCGACGGACGCCGCCGACCGGCGGTCGGCGATCCTCGCGCGTGCCGACGGCGTGCGCGACGGCCACGCGGTGCTCGCCGTCGCCGCGTGGGACGACCGGGCGACCGGCGAGGGGATCGAAGCCGACCAGGTCTGGGTCGTCGTCGACGTCGGACGGAAGCCCGAGGACACCGCGGCCATGGTGTCCGCGGTGGCCGCACGGCTGCCGGTGGCCGGTGTCGTCGCGATCGGCGCGGCGGAGACCGCCACGCCGGAGTCCGTCGACCTGCTGGGGGTCCCCGTCCTGTCGCTAGGCTGAGCGGGTGCTGGTACTCACGCGGAAGGTCGGCGAGCGGATCCTCGTCGGTGACGACATCGTCATCACGGTCCTCGACGCCCGGGGCGACGGCGTCCGGATCGGCATCGACGCACCACGCGGGGTGAAGATCCAGCGTGAAGAGGTCGTGCGGGCGGTCGCCGAGGCGAACGCCGAGGCCGCTGCGGCTGCCGGCGCGACCGGTGCCTCCGGTGACGACGCCGAGGCACGGCTGCGTGCCGCGCTCGGCGACCGCGGCGGGGCCGACCGGGCGTAGTCCGGGCCGGGCGCACGCGGTCGCGGGCTGCGCGTCCGGGCGCGGTCGTTGTCGCACCGTCGTCGGCGAGCGCGCCCCGGTGCGGGCGCGCCCCGTGGCGGGCATCGCGCCCCGTGGCGGCATCGCGCCCCGTGGCGGGCATCGCGCCCCGACTCTTCGGGGCGCGACGACGCTGGCGGGGCGCGGACCGGACGGAACGCCGTTCCTTGTGAGTGGCGCCGGCGGGGACGACCCGACCCGTGCCTCCAGGCCGGACCGTCCGCACCGGGCGGCTACGCGCGGGGCTTCTTCTCCTGTTCGGGGAGTCGTCCTGCTGCCGCCTCGGCGGCGAACCACGCACGGGCCTCGTCCTGGCGCGCCTGCTCCTCGCCGAGCGCGATCGGCGCCCGCACGTGGCCGGGCTCGTAGCCGAAGGTCTCGATCAGCTGCGGCACCACCGGTCGGAGCCGGGCCACGAGCCGGTCGATCGACGCCGACACCGCACGGGCACGCTGCGCACTCAGGCGGCCGTGCACCAGGTACCAGTCGAGGTGCTGCTCGAGCAGGCCGAGCGCGAACAGGTCGCGCAGCCACACGAGGACCCGGCGGGTGTCGCCCTCGGGGACCGCGTCGAGCCCTTCCGTGAAGGCGTCCCACTGCATGAGTTCCGCGTGGGCGCGCGCGGCCTCGATCAGCTCGTGCTGCGACCGGTTCAGGAGCACGGCCTGGCGGGCGCGGTCCTTGCCGGCGGTGTTCAGCCGGAGCCCGATCTCGGTGACCATCGTGTCCACGCGGCCGGCGAGCAGCGCGCGCTGCGTGGTGGGGTCGTGCAGGTCCGTGACGCTCGCGGCGAGCGACCCGCGGTCGGCGACGGTCTGGCCCAGGCGGCGGAGGCCCGAGGCGTCCGCGAGCTTCGCGCCCACCTGCGAGGCGACGAACTTCGCGGTCGATGCGGCATCGCGCGGCGCCCGCTTCCGGAAGTCGGTGAGCAGCCGCTTGCCGACGAGTTGCAGCAGCACGGTGTTGTCGCCCTCGAACGTGACGTAGACGTCGAGGTCGGCGCGCAGGCTCGTCAGGCGGTTCTCGGCGAGGAAGCCCGCGCCGCCGCAGGCCTCACGGCACTCCTGCAGGGTGTCGAGGGCGGACCACGTCGACAGCGACTTGAACGCGGCGGCCTGGGTCTCCAGGTCCTCGCGGCGCTGCGGGGTGTCGGCGCGCCCGCTGAACACGTCGTCGAAGGTGCGGAGCAGCTGCTCGTGCGCGAACGACTGCGCGAACACCGTCGCCAGACGGGGGATGAGCCGGCGCTGGTGCCGGCCGTAGTCGAGCAGGACGCCCTCGACACCGCCCGCCGTCGGGAACTGTCGACGCTGCATCGCGTACGTCAGCGCGATCTGCAGCCCGATCTTCTGCGCGACGACCGCGGCGCCGTCGAGCGACACGCGGCCCTGCACCAGGGTGCCGAGCATCGTGAAGAAGCGGCGTCCGGGCGAGTCGATCGGCGAGCTGTAGGTGCCGTCCTCGGCGACGTCGCCGTAGCGGTTCAGCAGGTTGGTGCGGGGGACGCGGACGTGGTCGAAGTGCAGCCGGCCGTTGTCGATGCCGTTCAGGCCGCCCTTGACACCGTCGTCCTCGCCGCCGACGCCCGGCAGGAACGCGCCGTCGTCGTCACGGAGCGGCACGTAGAACGCGTGCACGCCGTGGTCGACGCCCTGGGTGATGAGCTTCGCGAAGACGACGGCCGCCTTGCCGTGCAGGGCCGCGTTGCCGATGTAGTCCTTCCACGCCCCGCGGAACGGCGTGTGCACGACGAACTCCTGCGTTGCGGGGTCGTACGTGGCCGACGTGGCGATGTTCTGCACGTCCGAACCGTGGCCGGTCTCGGTCATGGCGAAGCAGCCGGGGACGTCGAACCCGATGATGCCGGGCAGGAACTCCTCGTGGTTCCTCGCGGTGCCGAGGTGGTGCACCGCGGAGCCGAACAGGCCCCACTGCACGCCGGCCTTGATCTGCAGCGACGGGTCGGCGGTGGTGATCTCCTCGAACGCCGCCAGGTTGCCGCCGTGGTTGTCCTGGCCGCCGAGCTCGGGCGGGTACGGGCGCTGGATGGCTCCGGCGTCGACCAGGATCTGCAGCTGCTCGAACGCGCGGGCCCGGTGCTCGATGGTGCCGAGTCCTTCGGTCTTGTGCAGTGCGGGGTCGAGCACGAGGCGGCGGGAGATCCGGCGGTCCTCGGCCCAGCGGCCGAGCAGGAGGGTCTCGACCATGTCGACGTCGATGCGGATGTCGGTCTGCTTGCTCGGGTTCTCGCTCGTGTGCTTGCTCGCGTTCTCGCCCGAGTTCTCGCTGGCGTTCGTGCCCGGGTTCACGCCGGCGTCGTGCTTCGCCGTGGGCGTGCCGGTGTGCTGCGCGGATGCGGTGTCGACCATGGTCGGAGTCCTCCTGAACTGCGGTGTCCGGTGTTGCGCTCCCCACGCTAGACACCGCCGCCGGGAGCCGGCGGAACGCCGTGCGGGCCGCACAACGCTGCCCGGCACGGACCGACCACGATGGTGGGAACCCTCCAACTGCACGCGTCGATCGATTTGATGAGCACCCATCAACGATTGGGCGCACCACCGGCCCGCGGGGCAGACTGGCCGACATGTCAGGCTCCACCACGGGACACGATCCCCAGCCCAAACGCACCTTCTTCGGACAGCCGTTCGAGCTGTCGACGCCCTTCGCGGTGGAGCTCTGGGAGCGGTTCTCGTTCTACGGCATGCAGGGCATCGTCCTGATCTACATGTACTACACGGTCACGCAGGGCGGCCTGGGGATCGACAAGGGCATCGCGACCGGGATCATGGGCGCGTACGGCGGCGCCGTGTACCTGTTCACGATCATCGGCGCGTGGATCGCCGACCGGCTGCTCGGTGCCGACCGCACACTGTTCGGCAGCGCGATCGTCGTCATGCTCGGCCACATCGCCCTGGCGCTCATCCCAGGGGTGGCCGGCGTGGGCGTCGGGCTCGTGCTCATCGCGCTCGGCTCCGGCGGACTCAAGGCGACCGCCACGACGATCGTCGGTGGGCTCTACAGCCGCGAGGACCCCCGCCGTGACGCCGGCTTCTCGCTCTACTACCTCGGCGTCAACCTCGGTGCGTTCTTCGGGCCGCTCCTGACCGGCCTGCTGCAGAGCTCGCTCGGCTTCCACTACGGCTTCGGGCTCGCCGCCGTCGGCATGGCAGCCGGCCTGGTGCAGTACGCGATCCGTCGGAAGAACCTGCCCGACACGGTCCGCCACGTCACGAACCCCGTCGACCGCCGACGCCTGCCGCTGATCGGGGTCGGGGTCGTCGTCGCCCTGGTCGTGATCGCGGTCGCCGTCCTGACCGGCCTGCTGAACGTCGGCAACCTGCCGACCGTGGTCGTCGCGATCGTGATCCTCGCCACGATCGGGTACTTCGTCGTCATCCTGACGAGCGGCATCACGGCGCAGGAGCGCTCGCGGGTGCTCGCGTTCATCCCGCTCTTCATCGGCAGCGCCGTGTTCTGGTCGCTCTACCAGCAGCAGTTCACCGTCGTCACGGTCTACTCCGACGAGCGACTGAACCGCTCGCTCTTCGGGTGGGAGATGCCGGTCTCGTGGGTGCAGTCGATCAACCCGGTCTTCATCATCGTGCTGTCCGGGGTCTTCGCGGCGCTCTGGACCAAGCTCGGCGACCGACAGCCGTCGACCCCGACGAAGTTCGGCCTGGGCACCGGCATCATGGGCGTCGCGTTCCTGCTGTTCCTGCCCTTCGTCGGCTCCGGCCAGAACGGCACGCCGCTGCTCGCCCTGGTCGGCATCCTGCTCGTCTTCACGCTCGCCGAGCTGCTGCTGTCACCCGTCGGGCAGTCCGTCGCCACGAAGCTCGCGCCGCCGAAGTTCCAGACGCAGATGGTCGCGCTGTTCTTCCTGTCCGTGTCGCTCGGCACCGCCGTCACCGGGGTGCTGTCGCAGTACTACGACCCGGCGAACGAGGCACCGTACTTCGCCGTGCTCGGTCTCGTCGCCGTCGCGGTCGGCGTGGTCCTGCTCGTCCTGGCCAAGCCGGTGCTGCGGCTCATGCGCGGCATCCGGTAACCTGAGCGGAGCCACACGCCGAAGCAATCAAGGAGTCACCACCCATGCTCGAACTCATCGCAGGGATCATCATCGGCGTCGGCGTCCTCGGCGGCGTCGGGTGCTGCATGGCCGTCGCGGCCATGATGAAGAGCGGCTCCGAAGAGTACTGAGCCCGCTGGGCTACTCGCCGCTGCCGGTCGTGATCGGCACCAACTGACGACTCAGGACGGTCGCGCGCTCGAAGGGGCCGCGGCCGTCCTTCGTGTACACGGGCTCCTCGAACGCGACGGTCCACGACAGCGGTTCGCCGACGCCGGGGTAGCCGACGATCTGGTTGCCGCCGGGAGCCACGATCACGCCGATCGGCTCGTCGGCCCACCGCTCGCCGCCCTCCGTGGAGTCGATGACCTGCACGAGCGCGCCGATGCCGAGACCGGGGGCGTCGTCGGGGCGGGGCTTGGGGGAGCGGCGTCCGAACACGGCATCACCGTAGCGTGCTCGCCGATCAACCCGCTCCGTCCCGCGCGCTGAGGTTCCACGACATGCCGCGTGCGTGCCGCCGAGGTTCCACGGATCCACGCGCGAGCGCCCGAGGTTCCGAGATCTCGGAACCTGACGAGCTCGGACACGTCGGGGACGTGACGGGGGCGACGTGGACGGCGGGGCGACGCCGAGGTTCCACGACATGCCGCGTGCGTGCCGCCGAGGTTCCACGGATGCCCGCGGGGGCGCCCGAGGTTCCGAGATTTCGGAACCTCGGGGACGACACCCCCGCCCCGTCAGGCGTCGGCGGGGACCCGGGCGATCTCGGTGATGGACGAGTGGCCCGTCTCAGGGTGCTTGCGCATCGAGAGCAGCCGCTCCATCGACGGCTCGAGCGCCGTGACCTTGTCGAGCGGCGCACTCACCACCAGCTGGAACCCGAGCCGGAGCCACGCGGTGACCGCACGACCGGCGAACTCCGAGTCCGCCTTGATGAACGCCTCGTCGAGGAACACCGGGGCGAACCGGGGCCGGGGCCGTGTCTCGTCGCCGAGCTGGTAGCGGAGTGCCGCTCCGACGATGAACGCCACGAGCTCCTGCGTCTCGCCACCGGACTTGTCACCCAGCGACGAGTAGACACCGAGATCGTTGCCCGACGTGTCGTAGCGGACCGCCGTGATCTCCATGTGCCGCCGGACGTCGAGCACGGCGTCGCGCTGCGTGGTGCGGCCACGGGCGGCGTCGGGGTCGGGGCGGATGACGGCCATGAAGCGCCGGAGCCGGCGGAACCGGGTCTCGAGCACGTCGTCGGTCAGCTCGGCGTCGACCGAGGCGGACAGGGCGCGGAGCTCGCGGCGGAACGCGGTGACGTCCTCGCGGGTGACCCGCCGGATCTGGATCTTCAGGCGGTCGCGGTTCGCGCCGAACGGCAGGTCCCGCAGGATCTCGTTGACCGGTTCGAGGCGCTCCTCGATCTCGACGACGGCCCGGTCGAAGGCCCCGGCGAGCGGCACGAGGTCCTCGCCGCTCCACTGCGACAGCCGCCGACGCCACTCGGTGCGTCGGGCGTGCAGGCCGGTGGCGACGATCTGGTCGAGGATGGCGTGGTAGTCCGGGTACGACGCGACGCCGGTGCCGAGGTTCGGGTCCGGCCAGGCGTCCTGGTACCGCTGGAACGTGAGCGTCAACGAGGTCGAGGCCGCTGCGGCACCGTCGAGTGCCTGCGACAGCCGTTCCTCCAGCCGGCGTCGGAGCCGTCGGGTGGCGTCGTCGAAACCGTCCACACCGTCCGGTGCACCGACCTCGGCGAACGTCTCGGCGAGGAGTCGCGACTGCTCGTCGTCGGGCAACGACTCGGGGGTGTCGTCGAAACGCGACAGGATCTCGGCGGCGGCGTCCTGGCCGTCGACGAGCACGGCGTGCCGCTCCTCGAGGCGCTGCACGGAGAGCCGTGCAGCGGAGCGGCGGTCGGCGGTCTCGTCGAGCGACTTCCGCAGGCGGGCGACCGAGGCGCGCAGGGTCCGGAGGCCGTCGTCGGCGGCGAGGAGCGCCTGGCGTTCCTCGTCGAGGCGGGCGAGCGACGTCTCGACGCCCTCGACGTCGATGGCGTCCCACGTCACGTCGACGACGTGCTGGTGCGCGGCGCGCAGGACGTCGAGTGCGGTGAGGTCCTGTGCCACGTCGGTGCGACGGGCCTCGAGCGTGGCGAGGTCCTGCGCGATCGACGCGAGCTCCTGCTCGACGGCGGCGACGCGGGCCTCGTTCGTGAAGCCGATGACGTTGGCCTGGCGGCGGTCACCGTGCGCACCACGCCGGCCGTCGCGGAGCTGGCCGGACTCGGTGACGCGCCGACCACCACCACCGAGCTCCGAGGCGTCGGTGACGCAACGGGCGTCGGTGCGGTCCGACTCGATCCGCTCCCGCACCCAGGTGCTGAAGGGCGAGTGCTTGATCGCGAGCTTGCCGGAGACCATCGCGGGATCGCCGTCGAGGTCCAGGTGCGGTCCGGTCGGCACGCCCTCGAACTGCACGCGGACGGGCAGGCGGAGTGCGTCGATCGCCTCACTGAAGGCGCCGAGGCGGTCCTGGTCGACCAGCAGGGTGCGGGCGACGGGGGCCAGCACGGACTCGATGGCCGTGCGCCAGCGCTCCTCGCCGGGCTGCACGTCGAGCAGTTCGGCGACGAACGGCAGGTCGGCGGGGTCGATGCCGGCGGCGCGGGCCATCGCGAGCCGGGCCTCGTGCATCGGCAGGGGCATCGCGCCCTGTCGGTGCTCGAGCGACTGCCGCTCCTGGCGCAGCGAGCGCTCCCGGTCGAGCAGCGGGTACTCCTCGCGCGTCAGGGCGTCGCGGCGGTCGTCCAACGACGAGCGCGAAGCAGCGTACGACCCGAGGAACTCGTGCGAGCTGCGCTGCGCGGCAGTGAAGTCGGCCTCGGTCGCGACGGACGTTCCGAGCACGGCGGTCCGCTCGTCGAAGGTCGCCCGGGTCCGGACGACGGCGTCGCGTTCGCGGGTGAGCCGTTCGATGCGGTCCTCGAGCTGGGCGAGCGCGTTGCCGCCCTGGTCGCGCAGCCGCGCCTCGGCGTCACGCAGCTCGATCTCCACGGCGGCGTGCCGGGCCTCGGCGGCGGCGACCTCGGCGCGGGACGCCGTGCGCTCCCGGCCGTTGCGGTCCACCTCGGCGTCGAGCAGGTCTCGCTTCCGCGAGGCCGTCCAGTGCGCGAACGGGGAGACCTCGGCGCCGGTGGCGATGCCGTCCAGGGCCTCGGCCGCGGCCTTCGAGCGTTCGATCTCGTCGTGCAGGTCGGTGATCGGGGAGAGGATGCGGACCTTGCGCTCCTCGGTGTCCATCGCCTCGTACGCCTCGTCGAGCGCGGAGAAGTGCGCGAGGGCGCGGTCGGCCGCCTCGTAGGTGCCCGGGGTCTCGAGCACGAGCGACTTGTACAGCGCGTCGACCGTCGGCAGGTGCTGCCCGGCCTGGATGCGCGCGAGCAGACGCATCGCCCGGTTCCCGCCGCCGGAGTCGCCGATGCCGAGCCGGGTCTGCAGCGTGTACGCGAGCTCCTGGTAGGTGTCGCGGATCACCAGCCCCGGTACGCGCCCGGTCAGCTCGAGGTGGTGGAAGCGGGTCGGCACGAACTCCTCGAGCCGGCGCAGGTCGAACGTGTCGTCGACCGTCGCCATGGTCATCTGGATGTCGCCGACGCCCCGCGCACGCTTCGGCACGATGTACGCCCGCAGCACCGTGAAGCGCCGCTCGTCGTCGTTCCGGAACGTGACCGCGGCCGCACCCCAGGTGGTCTGGTCGTCGCCGCGGAGGTTCACGTCGCGCAGGGCACCGGACTCGGGGTCACGGCGGGTGTCGACCTTGCCCCGCAGGTACGTGAGCAGGTTGCGCTGGTCCGCGCTGCGTGCGCGCCCGGTCGTCGCGTCGTTCGAGGCGCCGTTGAACGGCACGTCGGACGGCATCATCACGGCCAGGTACGCGTCCATCAGGGTGGACTTGCCGGTGCCGGATGCGCCGGAGATGAGCGTCGCGGTGCCCGACAGCTCGACCTGCCGGTGGCCGTGGAAGCCGCCCCAGTTGACGACCTGCATCGACTCGGCGCGCCACTGCGCGACCGTGTCGAACAGCGCGGGGATCTGGAAGGTGTCGGTCATGCTTCCGTCTCGCCGTCGTCGTCGGTGTCGGTCTCGGCTTCGCCGTCTGCCGGGAGGCCCGTGGCGGCTCCGTCGGTCGGCTCGCCGCCCTGGTCGGTCGCGTCTTCGTGCGCGGTGGTGGTCCGCAGCCACGTGTCCAGTTCCAGCAGGCGCTCCAGGGGGAGCAGCACCTCGACGACGCTCGCCACCCGGAAACGGTCCGGGTCCGAGGTGCGGATCAGGATGCGCGCCGTCACGAGGCGCTCGACGGCCTTCGCCACCCGGCCCTCGTCGCGCGTGCGGTCGGTCGCGGTCGCCGGTCGGAACCCGGCGACGTGCCCGAGGATCTCCGAGCGGTCGACGACCACCTGGTCCGGACCCGGTCGGGCATCGGCGCGCAGGCGCATCCGAAGGTAGACGAGGACGATCGTCTCCTCGCGGGTGTACGGCAGGTCGCGCAGCAACGTGGGGAACGTGCGGCGCTGGCTCTCCGAACGGGCCTGGCGCTTCCACGCGACCTCGCGGTCACGGTCGACGTGGAGTTCGAGGAACAGGTCGTTCAGACGCGACCGCAACTGGTACTCGGCGTCGAGCACCGCACGCCACTCGTCGGGGTGCGTGCGGGAGCTGACGTACGAGTGCCGGAGCAGCGCCACCAGCGCACGTCGCTGGTGCGCGTCGAGCCGACCCTCGTCGCCCTCGAAGAGGGCGAAGCTGGACTCGTCGCGTTCGTCGTCCTGCACGACCGTTGCGGGGTCGTCGTACGGGACGGTCTCGTCGACCGGTGCCGGCGTCGTGTCGCTCACCGTGCCTCCTGTGCGTTGTCGTCGTGGGGATCGCCGGCCGGCGCGTGCTCGGCAGCGAGCGCAGCGGTGGGCATGTGGAAGGTGACCGCACTGCCGTCCGGACGCACCGTGCGGTGCTCCGCGACGTGGGTGGCGGACTCGAAGTCGTCGCGCCCCGTCAGCAGGTGAGCGAGGCCGAAGAGCTCGACCGGTCGACGCTGTTCGGGCGGCAGCCCGTGGAAGGCGTCGACGCTCGAGTCGGCCTCGGCGAACCGGAGCGCGGCACGCAGCTCGGTCAGGAGCGGGCCGCCGTGCTTGCGGAGCATCTCGACGTCGAGGTCCTCGAAGACGTCGTCGTCGGGTTCCTCGATGGGCGGCGGCACCGACTCGGCGTCCGGGTCGTAGAAGCGCTCGCGCAGGGTGCCGACCTCGGCAGACGCCGGCAACAGCGGGAGCGGGATGCGGTCGCGCGCACCGCCCTGGTCCATCAGCGTCGCCAGGCCGCGGTTGATCGAGCGGATCACGGCGTCGAGTTCGCGGTCGCGCACGACGTCGTGGGCGACGATCTGGTCGCGGAGCGTGGCGGTGAGCTGGCGCCGCTGCGCGAGGACGTCCTCGATGCCTTGGCGCAGGATCGTGACCGTGTTGCGGAACGCGCGACGCTCACCGGCTCCGAGCCCGTCGGCGAACGAGTGGGACAGGATCGTCGCGATGTCGTCGCGCAGGCGGAGCAGCAGGGCGTCGTCGCGCAGGAGCTCGAAGGCACCCTCGAACGCGCGGCCCTCGGGCGTCGCCTGCATCAGGTTGTCGGTGCGCGCGAGGTAGTCGTCGAGGATCTCACCGATCGGGCGGACCTCTTGCCGGAAGTCCTCGACGATCGAGCGGTGCATCGTCGCGACGGCCTCTTCGACGCGCTTGAAGTCGCTCGGCAGCTGCCGGATCAGGTCGGAGATGTTCGTGTACCCGTCGCGCATCCGGTCGTCCTCGACGGTGACGACGTCGTCGCCGTGCTCGAGGCGCTCACGCTCGGCCCGCAGTTCGGCGATCTGGGCGTCGATGCGGCGGATCTGCACGTCCGGGTCCGGCTCGGCGCGGGCGGCCCAGCGGTGCACGGCGTCGACGATCATCGCGAGCCGGCTCTCGCTGATCAGGGCACGGTCGGCGGACAGGGCATCGACGAGGCTCAGGGCCTCGAGCGCGTGACTCGTCAGGGAGTACTGCTCGTCGCCGTCGGGGGAGTTGGAGCGGACCAGCCACTGTGCCGCCACCCACTCGCGGCAGAGGGCGCGGCCGTTCGGTCGGGGGTCCTGCTCGCTCTGCTCGTGCTGTTCGCTCGCGGGCACGCGTGCACCCGATGCCTGCAGGCGGGCGACGTGCTCCTCGACCTGCAGGTGCATGCGGTCGGCGGGGACGTACTGGACGTCGCGGTCGAACACCGTGCGGAACACGGCGAGGACCGTCGCGCTCGTCGGGCGGGACATGAGGCGCAGGGTCGGACGGTCGAGGACCGCTCGGACCCGGGCGAACTCGAGGTCGACGTCGGTCATGCGCCCCTTCGTCCGATCGTGCTGATGGTGTGGCCCGCATGATGCGGCCCGGTGAGATGACAAGAGCCCGACGCTGCTGCGTCGGGCTCTGTCTCAAGGGTGGGCGATACCAGACTCGAACTGATGACCTCTTCGGTGTGAACGAAGCGCGCTACCAACTGCGCCAATCGCCCCCTGCACTGTTCGTGCGAGTCGATAGTAGCGGAAGTCCGGCGGTGCATCGAACACGGCGCGCGCCCCGGGTGTGGCGCGTGTGCGGCGGCGCGCTGCGCAGCGGCCGCACGGTGCCGTGTCGGCACGCGGTCGCACGGTGCCGTGTCGGCGCCCCGGTCGCACGGTGCCGTGTCGGCGCCCCGGTGCGAGCTTGATCGCACGGTGCGGCGCCGTAAGCGGCCACGAAGCACGCAACCGCGCACCAGATGGCGAAAGGCCCACCGTGCGAAGGGTGCCGTACCGGCCGGATCCGCATGAACTCGGGGGACACGCCCGGTGAACGGGAAGGATTTTGGTGGATGCCTCTGGGTTCGTATAGAGTTTACGTCGTCGCCGCGACAGCGGAAAGACAAATGCGGATGTGGCGCAGTGGTAGCGCATCACCTTGCCAAGGTGAGGGTCGCGAGTTCGAATCTCGTCATCCGCTCGAGTGTGGGGCTTTTCGAAGTCCCACGACTCACCAGAGGGTATCCCACCGTTCGGGTACTCACGGAGACGTGAACCTCGATGGTGGGGTGGCCGAGAGGCTAGGCAGCGGCCTGCAAAGCCGTCCACGCGGGTTCGAATCCCGTCCCCACCTCCAGCAACACCCTCCAGATCCTGTACGAACCCCGGTTCAGACAGGGAATCTGGGCGATTGGCGCAGCGGTAGCGCGCTTCCCTGACACGGAAGAGGTCACTGGTTCGATCCCAGTATCGCCCACCTCCGAGAAGCCCCCGGCAGGACCACCAGGTCCGGCCGGGGGCTTTCGTCGTTGCGGGCAACCGCCGCGCTCGGCTGGCACGATGGCGAGATGGATTCGATGCGGAGGTGGCCGCTGTGGGCCGTGATGATCGTCCTCGCGGTCGCGTTCGGCGGGTTCTGGTACCTGTCGACGTTCGTCACCATGCCCGCCGACGTTCCCGTCTGGATCCGAGGCACAGCGAGTGCCGTGACCGGCGCCGCGTTCGGCGTGGTCTTCGGGCTCTGGATCGCTCGGCAGCGCCGGAGCGTCGGCCCGGCAGCGCGTGATCGTGCACTCGGTCGGGCGGTGCGACGCGGCGAACTGCCCGCTGATGCCGACCCGGCGCAGTGGCGCCAGGCGCTCGAGCACTACCAGCAGCAGTACCGCCGACAGCGGTGGTTCGGACCCGTCGTGTTCGTGCTGGCGATGGTCCTCGAGGTGTCCCTCGCCGTCACCGGGCGGCCGGTCTTCTGGTTCGCGGCGGCGATGTTCCTCGTGTGCCTTGTCGTCACCCTCGTGCAGACACCGAAGGTGCTGCGGAACACCGCCGCGATGCTCGTCGAGCTCGACCGGCGGACCGCGACCGACCCGCACTGAGCGACCGGGCGCGGTGGTCGTGACCAGCGCGGCAGGTGCGGTGCGTGGCGGACGCACGCCGCGCCTCCCGGCCGGGTCGTGTACGCAGGGCGGTACCTCGTCGGCGCGGTGCACCGCGCCGACCCCGCTCAGGAAGGCGCCCGCACCATGACCTCACCCTTCGACCTCACCGGCAGGACCGCCCTCGTCACCGGTGGCAACCAGGGACTCGGCCGGGCGTTCGCGTTCGGCCTCGCCGAGGCCGGCGCCCGCGTGGCGATCGTCGGGCGCTCCGCGGAGCGCAACGCCCGGGTCGCCGCCGAGGCCGCAGACGCCGGCCACGACTTCGTCACCATCACGGCGGACATCACCGACAGCGAGCAGGTGGCGCGCACGACCGAGGAGGCGATGACGGCCCTCGGCCGCATCGACGTGCTCGTCAACAACGCCGGTACGTGCCACCACCGGGACGCGTTCGACGTCCCCGACAGCGAGTGGGACGACGTGTTCGACCTCAACGTCCGCGCACTGTGGAAGACGTCGACGGCGGTCGGCGCGCACATGCGCGATGCTGGTTCGGGCTCGATCGTGAACATCGGCAGCATGTCGGGCCTCATCGTGAACCGGCCGCAGTGGCAGCCGGCGTACAACGCGTCGAAGGCGGCCGTGCACCACCTGACGAAGTCGCTCGCGGTCGAGTGGGCGCAGTACGGGATCCGCGTGAACGCCGTCGCCCCCGGGTACGTGAAGACCGAGATGGCCCCGGTGGACTCCCCGGAGTTCCGGCGGTACTGGATCGAGGACGCACCGCAGCAGCGCTTCGCCCTGCCCGAGGAGATCGCGCCGAGCGTCGTCTTCCTGGCGAGCGACGCGGCGTCGTTCATCACCGGATCCGTGCTCGTGGCGGACGGCGGCTACAGCGCCGTCTGAGCCGGTTCGGCCACCGGCGTGCCCGCGCGGGTCGTCGCGCGGGCCATGCCGACGGCGACGAGCACGGCGGCGACGACCGTCAGGACGATGCCCGCGACGGTGATCCCGGCCTCGAACGCGGCCAAGCGTTCAGCCGTCCAGGACGTCGTCGCGATGCTGCCCGGCACGAGCACCGCCAGCACCGTCCCGGTCGCCGCGATGCCCACCGCGGTCGCGAGCTCGCTCGAGGTGTCGACGAGCGCCGCACCGACCGACGTCCGGTTCGACGGCAGGCCCTGGAGCACGTTGTTGCCGGCGACGACCCCGACGACCCGCATCCCTGCGGCGACGAGCACGAGTGCCGCGGCGACCCATCCGTACCCGGCACGGCCGCCGACCGTGAAGAGCGCGAGTCCTGCGACGACGGCGCCGGCGCTCAGCCAGGCCGCGCGGCCGAGGCCCACCCGCTGCACGAACGGGCCGACGAAGCGTCCGGACGCCAGGAGCACCACCACCTGCGGCAGCGTCCCGATCGCGGCGAGTGCCGGTGACCAGCCCCAGGCGAACTGCAGCTGCAGCGTCACCAGGTACGACAGGCCGGAGACGGCCAGGCCGGAGGCCGCTTTGTACGCCAGACCGCTCGCGACGAGCGGACGGGCGAGCAGGCGCAGGTCGAGCAGCGGCTGTGCCGCGGTGCGCTCCCGCCGCACGAAGGCCGCCACCGCCGCGACCGTCACGACGACCCCGGTCCACCCCGGCCAGGAGGCGCTGCCCGCCTGCGCGAAGAGGGTGGGCGTCCCGAGTGCAGCGACCAGGGCCGTGGTCCCGAACAGCGCGCCGGTCACGTCGATCCGGTCGGGGTGCAGGTCTTCCGGTCGGTCAGCCGGCACGCCGGCTCGGATGCCGATGAACGCGAGCGCCGCGATCGGCACGTTCACCAGGAGCAGGGCCTGCCACGGCGCCACCGCGAGGGCGAAGCCACCCGCCGTCGGACCGACCGCGAGCCCGACCAGGCCCGCGGTGGAGATGACCGTCAGCGCCCGGACCCGCAGGGTGTCGGTGTCGAAGAGCCGGAAGGCCAGGGCCATCGACCCGGGCGTCGTCATGGCCGCCGCGAGCCCCATGAGCGCGCGGACCGCGATGAGTTCGCCGGTCGTGGTGACGAGCGTGGTCGCCAGCGCGGAGAGCGCGAGCAGCACCAGGCCGACGAGCATGACCCGGCGTCGGCCGAACCGGTCGGCGACCGCACCGAACAGGAGCATGAGGGCGCCGAACACGACCGAGTAGGCGCCGGTGACCCATTGCAGGCCGGTCGTCGACGCGTGGAGTTCACGGCCGATGCTCGGCAGCGCGACGTTCAGCACCGAGTTGTCGAGCATCTCGAACAGGAAGACGGCGGACAGGCCGGCGAGGGCGATCCCGGCGTCGCGGAGCCGGGCGGGGGAACGGGTGGACACGTGCACTCCTTCGATGAAGAAGTGGCGACTCGTCCGAGACCGCGTGTGGGTGCCTGGCCGCCGGAGCGACGAGGCGTTTTGCCCTCTGGCAGGAGCGTACGTCCAGTGGGGCGTCCGCTGCAAGTGGGCCGGAACGCGCGTCGGTGTCGTCCGAGCGGCTGCCCACGCGAGCAGGCTGTCAGGAGTGCGCTGCGCTGCGCCCTCGGCGTCGGCACGCCCTCGAAGGAGATCTGATGAGCACCACCACCCCTCACCTGCCCGGCGGCACCTGGACCCTCGGCGACCGGCCGGTCGCACGCTTCGGCTACGGCGCGATGCAGCTCGCCGGCCCCCGGGTCGTCGGGCCACCGAAGGACCACGACGAAGCCGTCGCCGTGCTCCGGGACGCCGTCGCCGGTGGCATCACGCACATCGACACCGCCGAGACGTACGGCCCCCGTGTGGTCAACGAACTGCTGAACGAGGCGCTGCACCCGTACGCCGACGACCTCGTCATCGCGACCAAGGTCGGTGCGCGGCGGGACGCCCGCGGCGGGTGGCCCACCGCCAGGAAGCCCGACGAGCTGCGCGCACAGGTCGACGACAACCTCGAGACGCTCGGCGTCGACGTGCTGGACCTGGTCAACCTGCGACTGGGCGATGCGAACGGTCCGGTCGCGGAGCCGATCGCCCCGGCGTTCGAGACACTGGTCGACCTGCAGCGACAGGGGGTCATCCGGCACCTCGGGGTGAGCAACGCGACGACGGACCAGGTGGCGGAAGCGCAGGGGATCGCACCGATCGTGTCGGTCCAGAACATGTACAACCTGGCCATTCGGCAGGACGACCCGCTCATCGACCGGCTCGCGGCCGAGGGAGTCGCCTACGTGCCGTTCTTCCCGCTCGGCGGCTTCGCACCGCTGCAGTCCGAGGTGCTCTCGACCGTGGCGACACGGCTCGGGTCGACGCCGATGTCCGTCGCCCTGGCGTGGCTGCTCCGCCGGTCCCCGAACATCCTGCTCATCCCGGGCACGTCGTCGCGGGCACACCTGCAGGAGAACATCGAGGGGGCCGCCGTCGTGCTGAGCGACGACGACCTGCTCGACCTGGAGGGCATCGGCGGCTGAGCCCGGCCTCGGACCCTGCCGTGTCCGTTACGGTGCTCGTGGGGCGGCACCGGCGCTGCTCGAGAGGCAGGACCGATGACGGACCACGCGGCCACCGCGGCGCAGGAGTTCCTCCGCACGCACGACGAACGGCTCCGTTCCCTGGTCGACCGGGTGGTGCCGGCGGACGAGTACCCGTCGGCGTCCGAGGCCGGCGCGCTCGAGTTCCTGGCCGGGGTGCTGGTCGACCGGCCCGACTGGCTGGACCGTCTCCGTGCCGTCGTCGACGCGTCCGCGGACGTTGCGGGGGACGAACAGGATCCGGACTGGACCTGGTTCGCCGAGCTCGTGGCCGCGGGCTACTACGCCGACGCGGGGAACGGCGGGAACGCGGGGGAGCGGTCCTGGGACATGGTGGGGTGGCAGTCCGGTCCGCCGGACGGCTGGAGCGTGCCGGTACCGGTGCCGACCGCAGCGCCCTCGGTCGTGCACCCGTCGCAGCTGGCCGACCGGTACGACGCGGTCGTCGTCGGGTCGGGCGCCGGCGGGGGTGTCGCGGCGTGCGGGCTCGCCGAGTCCGGGCGGCGCGTGCTCGTGGTCGAGGCCGGTGGGTGGCCCGGCACCGCGGAACTCGGCCGTGACCACATCCGGAACCCGCGGTCGAGCTGGGGCGTTGCACCGCGGTCGGGGCCGTCCGACGTCGGCAACCCGCGGACGGTGGCGGACGGTCGCGAGCTCCTGGTGCTCCGTCCCTCGTCGCCGGGGTGGCACAACAACGCCGTCACGGCCGGGGGCGGCACGCGGGTCTACGGTGCACAGGCCTGGCGGTTCGGGCCGCGCGACTTCGCGATGGCGTCGACGTACGGCGTGCCGGACGGCAGCGCGCTGGCCGACTGGCCGTTCGGGTACGACGAGCTCGAGCCCTGGTACGAGCGCGCCGAGTGGGAGATCGGGGTCAGCGGCGGTGACGTCGACGGTCCGTGGTCCGGGGAACGGTCGCGCGCGCGACCGATGCCACCCCTGCCGTCGGGGGCAGCGCGGGACCGGCTCGCCGGCGCCGCGGACGCCCTGGGCATCTCGACGGTGCACGTCCCGCTCCTGATCAACTCGACGCCGTACCTGGGTCGCCGCGCGTGTGAGCAGTGCGGCATGTGCGTCGGCTTCGCGTGCCCGGTCGACGCCAAGAACGGCAGCCAGAACACCATGCTGACCCGCGCGTTCGCCACCGGGAACGCGTCGATCGTGCTCGAGTCACGGGTCGCCCGGCTGCGTACGGACGGTGCCGGCCGCGTGGTCGGCGTCACGCTCGTCGGCACCGCGGACGGCCGCGACTGGCGGGCCGAGGTCGACGCCGCCGAGGTCGTCGTGGCGGCCGGGGCGGTGGAGTCGGCTCGGCTCCTGCTGAACAGCCGGAGCGACCAGGAGCCCGACGGCATCGGCAACGGCGCGGACCAGGTCGGCCGGCACCTGCAGGGCCACGTCTACGGCGGCGCAATGGGGGTCTTCGACGACGTGGTGGACGACGGTCTCGGACCGGGGCCGTCGATCGCCACCACCGACTACCGGCACGGCGTGCCCGGGCAGATCGGTGGCGGGATCCTGGCGAACGAGTTCATCGCGACGCCGTCGAGCACGTACCAGTACCTCGTCGGCACGGGGCTCGCGCCGCGTTCCGGGCTCGACGGCAAGCACGCGATGCGGGACCTGGCGCGGCGCAGCATGCGGATCATGGGGCCGATCCAGGAGGTCACCACGGCCGACGCACGCGTCCGGGTCGACCCCGCGGTGACGGACCGGTACGGCATCCCGGTGGCGTCGTTCAGCGGTGGGGTCCACCCGGAGGACGTCCGTGCTCGCGACCACACCAGCGCCCGGAGCGGCGACTGGTTGCGCGCGGCCGGCGCCACGCGCGTGGCGGAGCTGCACGGTCCGGTCCGGGGCACGAGCGGTGGCCAGCACCAGGCCGGCACGCTCCGGATGGGGACGGACCCCGCGACGTCGGTCGTCGACCCGTTCGGACGGGTGTGGGGACACGACAACCTGCGGGTGACCGACGGCTCGGTGCACGTCACGAACGGCGGGGTGAACCCGGTCCTCACCATCCTGGCGACCGCGATGCGGAGTGTCGACGCGATGGTCGCGCAGCACGGTTGACCACGTGCCCGGTCCGCCACCGATACGGTGGCGTCCGTGACCGACGACCCTGAAGCCGCCATCGCCCAGCACGTCCACGACGCGTGGGACGGTTCCCTGCGGCTCGTGCACATCACGATCTCGGACGAGGACGGCGACGCCTACCCCGGCCAGGACGTCGACCGGTGGGTGATCGACGTCCGGGTGCCCATCACCGACGACGAGGCCGAAGCGGTGTCGGTCGCCGAGGTCGCCGCGTACACGAGCCGATCGCCCGAGTCGGTCGAGGCACTCGTGCTCGGGTACCAGGTGTCCGACGTCGACGGTGACTTCGCCGCGGCGATCGTCGTGCCGGACGCCACCGGCGAGACCTTCCTGTCGCTGCAGACGCACGCCGCCGAGATGCTCGGCAAGCCGGACCTGCTCGCGCTCGACCGCCTCACCGTGCGTCCGGCGTACCGCGGGCTGCCCGGACTCGTCCCCGCCGTGGTCGACGCCGTGCGCCGTGGCCCCGCCGGTCGTTCGGCGTCGTGGGTGCTCGCGGACCCCTCGGTCTGGAACGTGCCGTTCGAGGACCAGGACCGTGCGGCCGGCGAGTTCGTCCAGTGGGCGGACACCCCCGTGTTCGCATCGATGAACGCGGACCACGAGGACCTCGAACGGTTGGCCGCCGTGCCCCCGACCGGCGGCATCGTCATGGGGTCCCGCTCGGACGAGGTGCACCTCGGCGACGCGCTCGACGAGGCGTTGGCACGTCCGGCGATCGCTGTGGCGTTCGCCCTGCCGCCGAAGCTGCCGGCGAGCATCTGGGCCGCGGCCCCCGAGGACGTCCACGGCGTGCACCCCGACGAGGCCACCGGGTCCATCACCGTCGAGACGCACGACGAGCAGCTCGAGGTCGTCGGATCGCCGGGCACGGCACCGCAGCTGGTCGGGACCTCGGCCTCGGCCGACGCCGCGACGCAGGACTGGCTCCGGGCGGTGCACCAGCGCTGGTGGCAGTACGAGCCCGGACTGCACGACCGGATCCACGAGGTCGTCGACGAGTACCTGACGTCGGGGGAGATCGAGTCCGTGACCGACGAACGCGCCCCGCACCTGCACGCACCGGACCTGCCCGTGTTCCGCACCGAGTGGCCCGGGATCGGCGAGGTGCGCCTGGAGCCCCTCGGCGAGGACACCGAACCCGTCGTGTACGACGCCGTGCTCGAGGTCGGCGATGCCCACGACCACATCGGGGTCGTCGTCGTGCACGAGTCCGGGCACGTCCGCGCGTCCCTCCACGACGAGTGGAACCCCGGGCTGGTCGACGTGGGCGGTGCGCTCACACACCTGGTCAGCCTCGGTGCGGGAGAGTTCTTCGCGGACGCGCTGCACGACGAGCTGTCGGCCGGCGCCGAGCACGCGATCCTGACGGGCGACGTCCGGGGCCACTGACCCGGACGGGCACCCGGCCCGCCGCCGAGCGTGGTCCAGACCGGGCGGGAGCCGGCCTGCGCTCAGCCGAGCCGAGCCGTCAGGCTGCGGAGGTGCGCCCGGGTCAGGGCTGCGGCCGCGGCCGCGTCCCGGTCGTCGATCGCGTCGACGATGTCGTCGTGCACGTCGCGGTCGGCCTCGCTGCCGTACACCCCGTCGATGCGCAGCAGTTCGATCATCGCCTGGCGGCTGCGAGGGGTGAAACCGTCGAAGAGCTCGGTGAGCAGCGGGTTGTGGGCGGCGACGACGATCGCGCGGTGCAGCGCCGTGTCCGCGTCGACGTGCTGCTCGATCGAGGCGCGTCGTTCCTGCCGGTGCTCGACCGCGCGCCGCATCGTGCGGAGCTCAGCCGGGGTCCGGCGATCCGCGGCGAGGGACGATGCCTCGACCTCGATGGCGATACGGGCCTCGACCACGGCGGCGATGTCGGCGCGGCGGACCACGTCGTCGAGGCCGTCCTGCACGTCGAGCGCGGTGACGAAGACCCCGGCGCCCTGCCGCGAAGCCAGCACGCCCCGACCGGCGAGGTGCCGGATCGCCTCGCGCACTGTCGAGCGACCGACGCCGAGCTGCGGTGCCAGCGTCGTCTCGCCGGGGAGCTTGTCGCCGAGCACCCACTCACCGTCGCGGATGCGGGCGAGCAGGGCGTCGGCGGCCTGTTCGGCGAGGGGTTCGCGGCGGACCGGTGTCATGTGCCCATCCTGCCGCATCGTACGCAACACCTCTACTTGTCTGAGGAGTGGTGCTACGGTCGTCGCGACAGCTGCAGAGGAGCCTCATGACCACCACCACCCCCGACGTCGCGACCCCATCGTGGAACCGACAGCGTCCGTCCCCGATGCCGTCGTACCGGTACCAGGACGTCTCCGACCGCGTCGCCGTCCCGCTCACCGACCGCACCTGGCCGACGCGGTCGCTCACCGCGGCGCCGCTGTGGGTCCCCGTCGACCTGCGCGACGGCAACCAGGCGCTCGCGGAGCCGATGGACCCTGAACGCAAACGGCGGTTCTTCGAGCTCATGGTGCGGATGGGCTACAAGGAGATCGAGGTCGGCTACCCGTCGGCGTCGGAGACGGACCACGCGTTCGTCCGGCTGCTCGCCGACACGGACCTGGCGCCGGACGACGTCACGATCGTCGTGTTCACCCCCGCCCGGCGTGACCTGATCGAACGGACGGTCGAGTCGATCCGCGGGATCACCAACGACGTCGTGATCCACATGTACACCGCGACCGCCCCGACGTGGCGCGACGTCGTGCTCGGGAAGGACCGGGACGAGCTGCGCGAGATGATCCTCGCCGGGGGCCGCGACGTCCTGGAGCTCGCGGGGCACCTGCCGAACGTCCGGTTCGAGTTCTCCCCGGAGGTCTTCAACCTGACCGAGCCGGAGTTCGTCCTCGAGGTCTGCGACGCGATGACCGAGCTCTGGGACGCCACGCCGGAGCGCCCGGTGGTCATCAACCTGCCGGCGACCGTCGAGATCGCGACGCCGAACGTCTACGCCGACCAGATCGAGTGGATGCACCGCAACCTGGCCCGGCGCGACGGCGTGATCCTGTCGGTGCACCCCCACAACGACCGGGGGACCGGCATCGCGTGCGCCGAACTCGCGGTGCTCGCGGGGGCACAACGCGTCGAGGGCTGCATCTTCGGCAACGGCGAGCGGACCGGCAACGTCGACATCGCCACGCTCGCCCTCAACCTGCACGCGCAGGGCATCGACCCGATGATCGACTTCTCCGACATCGACGAGGTCCGGCGGACGGTCGAACACGCCACCCGCATCGAGCTGCACCCGCGGCACCCCTACGTCGGCGACCTGGTGCACACCGCGTTCAGCGGCACCCACCAGGACGCCATCCGCAAGGGCTTCGCCGAGCACCGAGCACGCGCGGCCGCAGCGGGGCGCCCTGAGTCGGAGACCGCGTGGCGCGTCCCGTACCTGCCGATCGACCCGGCCGACCTCGGCAGGGACTACGACGCGGTCATCCGGGTGAACTCGCAGTCCGGCAAGGGCGGTGTCGCACACCTGCTCGAGACGGCGTCCGGCATCGAGCTCCCGCGCCGGCTGCAGATCGACTTCGCTCGTCGTGTCCAGCAGCACGTCGACGGTTCGGGGGCCGAGGTCGACGGACCCGAACTCCTCGACCTGTTCGAGCGGAGCTACGAGCGGGCGGCCGGAGCCCCGGCGGACGTCGAGCTGGTGGCGATCGAGGCGACGCACGGCGACGGCGCGCGCACCGAACTCACCCTGCGGATCGACGGAGTCGAGCGCCGCGGCGCCTTTGTGGACGTCGGTCCGGTCGAGGCGGTCGTCGAACTGCTCGCCGGGTGCGGTACGGCAGTCGACATCGTCTCGCTGCACCAGACGTCGCGCACGACGGGCAGCGCCAGTGCAGCACTGACCCTGCTCGAGTACCGCGAGGGCGCCGGGGTGCACTGGGCGGCCGGACGTCACCGCTCGGTGCTCGCCGCGAGCGTGGAGGCCGTCCTGCAGGCGGCACGAGCGATCCGCTCGGCTCAGACCGGGCGGTAGATCGCGATCGGGGGTGCCTGGTCGTCACCGTCGTCGTGCGCGTCGCCGGTGGCGAGCCAGGTCCGCCCCTCGTGCTCGATCGTGGTCGGCAGGTCGCCGTGCACCAGGATGCGGATGGCGGGGGTGTCACCGTCGATCAGGTCGACGCCGTGGGCCTCGGTCCCGCCCGGGTTGTCGTGCACGTAGCTCATGCTCCGATCGAACTCCTCGGTGCCTGATGACCGTGCCTGATGACCGCGCCGGACCGCGCCGGACCGCGCCTCGCGACACCGGACACGCCCGGATCTGCCGCAGAACACGTCCGTGGGCCCGGGATCGGGTACAGTCGACTCCGCACGGCCCACACGGCGTGCGATTGCGGATGTGGCGCAGTGGTAGCGCATCACCTTGCCAAGGTGAGGGTCGCGAGTTCGAATCTCGTCATCCGCTCGGACGGAACAGGACCCCCGGGGTTGCTCACAGAGCAGCACCGGGGGTTCTGTCGTACCCGGGCGCCGTGAGCGGGCACATCCGGGGGCGCAGGCTTCGGGTACCCGCGCCCACCGGACGCAGAGGCCGCACTGCCCCGAGTGGAGACGCCGGGTGGGTGGCCCAGCGATGTCCCGAAGAGTCATCCGGAGCATCGTCGTGGTCGGATTGGACCCCAGTTCGGGGGTGCGGAAAACCGCAAGGAGTCCGCACGACATGCGGTCGGCGATTGCGTCAGACGAGGTCCTCGGGTAATCGGACCAGCGTGGCGCGGGTGCCGGGGAGGCTGATCCAGCGCGCGGATCCGGCCTCGACGACGGTGACGAGCACGGTGTCGCACGTCCGGCACCGGGCGACGGAGCCCATCGCCGAGCAGTACACGGCGGTGCGTGCGACCGATCCGCGGGACCCGCACCCCGCACAACACAGCACAGCCACGGTCGGCTCCGGACCGAGCACCTCGGACAGGACCCCCGCGAGGGCGTTGCCGTCGACGACCGTCATCAGCTGCCCCCGAACCGTTCGGCACGGACGTCGGTGGTGTCGTGTCCGAGGTCGGCGAGCCAGCGGAGCACCTGCTCGACGAAGGGCGTCGAGCCGCACACGTAGACGAGCGCCCCGGCGTCGGGTGGGAAGACCGCGGCGGCGAGCGCATCGCGGGTCAGCCGTCCCGCGGGCGCAGCGGACCCGGGTGGAGCGGTCCGGCTGTACACGGTGGTCACGTCGAGCGGAGCGTCGGAAGCGACGGCCCGGTCGAGTTCGGCTCGGAAGAAGACGTCCTCGGGGGTCCGGACGGCGACGAGCAGCCGGAACGGTGCGGGGTCCCCGGCCTCGGCGTGCGCGGTGACCATGGCGACGAGCGGCACGATCCCCGAGCCGCCGGCGATCAGCTGCACCGGACGGTCGGACGCGCCGGGACGCCACACGAACCAGCCGCCGAGCGGCCCGTGCACCTCGAGCGCGTCGCCGACCTCGACCGCGTCGACCAGGAACGGGGACACCTCGCCACCCTCGACGCGGTCGACGGCGAGCACGACGTCGGTCCGGTCACCCGCCGAGGCGATCGAGTACGAGCGGGATGCCTGGTAGCCGTCCTCGGCCGTGAGTCGCAGGTCCAGGTGCTGGCCCGGGTCGTTCCCCGGCCACGTCGGGACGTCCAGGACGACCCGACGTGCGTTCGGGGTCTCGCGCTCCACCGAGGCGACCGTCGCGGGGTGCCAGGCCGGCCGTCTGCGGGGCGCGGGCCGGGTGGCGGGCGCGATCCGGGCCTCCAGGTCGGTGGACGGATCCGTGGACGGATCCGTGGACACGTCGGTGGACAGGTCGGTGTCGGGAACCGTCACCAGTACCGCTCTTCCTTCCACGGGTCGCCGTGCAGGTTGTAGCCCGCGTTCTCCCAGAAGCCCGGCTCGTCGTCCGCCTGCATCACGATCCCGCTCACCCACTTCGCGCTCTTCCAGAAGTACAGGTGCGGCACCAGCAGGCGTGCCGGACCGCCGTGTTCGGGCTCGAGCGGTTCACCGTCGGCCTCGAACGCGATCCACGCCTTGCCGTCCAACAGCTCGTCGAGCGGCACGTTCGTCGTGTACCCGCCGGTGCTGCGCACCATGCAGTAGTCGAGCGACGTCTCGACGTCTTCGAACAGGCGGTCGAGGGGGACGCCCCGCCAGGGCATGTCGAGCTTGGTCCAGTGGGTGACGCAGTGGATGTCGACGGTGACGTCCTCGACGCCGAGCGCGTGCACCTCGTCCCACGTCCAGGTGTGCAGACCGTTCTCGGTGCGGATCGAGAAGGTCCACGACGCCGGATCGACGTCGGGCGTGGCACCGGCTGACAGGACCGGCCAGTCGCGCACCAGGGTCTGGCCGGGCGGGATGCGGGTGTCGTCGCGGTCGGCCCGACGGCCACCGAACCCCCTGGTGAACGTCGCCATGATCCTCCTCGGACGGGATGGTCCGATCATGCTCCGTGCCGGCGGCGCCCGTGTAACGAGTTCGTAAACACTCCGGAGGACGAGGAGCAGGAGTTGGGGGATCGCCGGGTTCCCTCTATCGTTCACCGGAACGATTACAGGAGGGGCCACCCCGAATGCAGCCCATCGTCCCCGAACCCCGGAACGCCCGCGGCCCGAGCCGCCGAGCGCTCCTCACCGGCGCCGCCGGTCTGGCCGGCCTCGGCCTGCTCACCCTGACGGGGTGCAGCTCCGGCGCGAACGCCGGCACGCCCACCATCCCCGAGGCGGCGGCCACCGGCGTCGCCCGACGCGGCGGTCGCCTGCGCATCGCGCGCCCGGCCGCCTCGGCCGCCGAGACCCTCGACTCCGCCAGCTCCCTGTCGGCGTACGAGTACCTCGGCGCGCTCTACAACCGACTCGTCAAGCTCGACGAACAGGGCACCACCGTGCCCGACCTCGCCGAGGAGTGGTCCGCGAACGCCGACGGCACCGAGTGGACGTTCTCGCTCCGCCGTGGCGTCACCTTCCACGACGGCAGCCGCTTCACCGCGGACGACGCCATCGCGAGCATCCGGCACATCCTCGACGAGAAGACCGGCAGCCCGCAGGCCGGGGTCCTCGGCGAGGTGATGGACGCCGACTCGATGCGTGCGACCGACCCGTACACGCTGCGGTTCTCGCTGACCAAGCCGAACGCCGAGTTCCCGTCGCTGCTCACCGCGTACCAGTGCTACATCGTGCCGGCGGCCGCGATCGCCGACATCGGCCGCACCGGGATCGGGACGGGTCCGTTCCGGCTCACCGCGTTCACCCCCGCCGGTGCCGGCAGCGTCGAGGCGTTCGAGGACCACTTCGCCGGGCGGCCCGCGCTGGACGGCATCGACTTCTACTCGATCCAGGACACCACCGCCCGGGTGAACGCGCTGCTCGCCGGCCAGATCGACCTGATCTCGCAGACGAACCTGGACTTCGCGACCGCTCGGGTGGTGTCCGCGTCCGACCGCGCCACCGTCGCCCGGTCGAAGAACGCCCAGTGGTACACGATCCCGATGCTCGCCACGAGCGACGAGTTCAGCGACCCGCGGGTCCGCCAGGCGATGAAGCTCGCCTACGACCCGCAGCAGATCGTCGACACCGCCGTGCAGGGCACCGGCTCGCCCGGGTGGGACAACCCCGTCCCGCCGCAGCTCGCCGCGTTCGTCGACGACCACCGCGAGTACGACCCGGACAAGGCGAAGGCACTGCTCAAGCAGGCTGGTCACGAGGGGTTCCGGACCTCGATCTACACGTCGAGCTACGAGTCGGTCTTCACGCCGATGGCCGTCGCCTACCGCGACGCCGTCGCCGACGCGGGCATCCGCCTGACGGTCCGCAACGCGAGCTCGGACTCGTACTACACGCAGATCTGGATGCAGAAGCCGCTCATGGTGAGCTACTGGTTCACCGGCCGGCCGATCGACCAGCTGCTCAACCAGATCTTCCGCACGGGCTCGTCCTACAACGAGAGCGCGTGGTCGAACGAGACCTTCGACGGGCTGCTCGACGACGCCCGCGCCGAGATGGACGACGCCAAGCGGCTGACGCTCTACCAGGACGCCCAGCGGCTCGTGGTCGAGGACGGGGCCGACATGACCCCGATGTTCGGCGACCGGCTCGTGGGGCTGTCCCGCGACGTCGTGAACTACTCGGAGTACGGCTTCGAGTTCGACTACCTCCGGATCGGACTGCGCCGATGACGACCAGGAACACCCCGTCGGACGTCCTCGTCCCCGTCCTCCGCCGGGTCGGCATCGCCGTGCTCACGGTCGTGCTCGCCTCGCTCTTCGTGTTCCTGGCCGTGCAGGCACTGCCCGGCGACGTCGCGCAGCAGCTCCTCGGCCAGAACGCCACCCCGGACGCCGTGAAGCAGCTCCGCGAGACCCTCGGCCTCGACCAGAACGTGTGGCTCCGCTACCTGCAGTGGCTCGGTGGCGCGGTACACGGCGACTTCGGCACCTCGCTCGTCAGCGGCGAGGCCGTCGCGCCGACGCTGTTCACCGCCTTCCGGAACAGCATGCTCATCGCCGTGCCCGCCATGCTCGTCGGCGTCACGGTCTCACTGACGCTCGGCGTCCTCGCCGGGGTCCGTCGGGGTCGCCCGTCCGACAAGGTGATCTCGATCGTCAGCCTCGTCGTGATGAGCGTGCCCGAGTTCATGGTCGCGACCGTGCTCGTGCTGCTCTTCGCGATCGGCCTGCCGGTCTTCCCCGCCGTCGTGCTGCGGGGGAGCGACGCCACGGTCGGCGAGCTCCTGCCGACGATCTGGCTGCCGATCATCGTGCTCACCCTGGCGATGGCCGCCTACATCGTGCGCACCGCCCGCTCCTCGACCATCGACGTGATGGCGTCCGAGTTCGTCACCACGGCGGAGCTCAAGGGCCTGACGATCCGCCGCGTGGTCTGGAAGCACGCGGTGCCGAGCGCGCTGCTGCCGACGCTGAACGTCGTCGCGCTCAACGTCGCCTGGCTGCTCGGCGGGGTCGTCGTCGTCGAGAACGTCTTCAACTACCCGGGCATGGGCAAGCTCATGCTCGAGTCGGTCTTCAACCGCGACCTGCCGACGATCGAGGCGATCGCGCTCCTGAGCGCCGTCATCTACGTCGTCTGCAACCTCGCCGCCGACCTCGTGGCGCTCGCCCTCGACCCGAAGCTGCGGACCCGCCAGCGGCGACCGCGCACGCGCACCCGCACGACGCGCAGCACCAGGAAGGCCGCCGCATGACCGCCACCGCCACCCGCCGCCCCGGACGCGTCGTCCTCGCCGGGGCCCTCGCGCCCCTGCGCGGGTCGACGGCGCTGAGCATCGGCCTCGGCCTCATCGCCCTGCACCTCGTGCTCGCCCTGCTCGCACCGGTCATCGCCGGGTACGACCCGGTGGCGACGAACGCCGGCGACGTCCTCGCCGGCCCGACCTGGACGCACTGGCTCGGCACCGACCAGTACGGCCGCGACGTGCTGTCGCGGACGCTCAACGGCGGCCGGTACGCCCTGCTCGTGACGTTCCTGGCCACGACGATCGCGGTCGCGGTCGGCACGGTGCTCGGCTGCATCACGGCGTACGCGGACAACTGGTTCGACGAGGCCGTCATGCGCGTCGTCGACGCCCTGCTCAGCGTGCCGTCGATCCTCGCCCTGCTCGTCGTCGTCACCGTCTTCGACGCCGGGCTCTGGGTCATCGTCCTCGCCGTCACCGTCGTCTACGCGCCCGCCGTGACCCGCGTCGTCCGCGGTGCCGCCCGCACCGTCATCACGCAGGACTACGTGACGGCCGCCCGGGCCCGGGGTGAACGCGCGCTGTCGATCGTGTTCCGCGAGATCCTGCCGAACGTCCTCGACGTGGTGCTCGTCGAGTACGCCATGCGGGCCTCGTGGATCGTGCTGCTCGTCGCGTCGCTGTCCTTCCTCGGCTTCGGCGCCAACCCACCGACGCCGGACTGGGGGCTGATGGTGCAGGAGAACCGAACGGCGCTGACCGTGGTGCCGCTCGGCACGCTCGCACCGATCGTCGCCCTGGCGACCCTGGTGATCGGGCTCAACCTCGCAGCCGACGGCCTGAGCAAGTCGCTCGGAGTCGACCGCGCCACGAAGGGAGTGAGCGCATGACGCACACCGACACCGCACCGGCCGCACCGGCGACCGCGACGGACCCCATCGTCCGCGTCGACAACCTCGCGATCTCCTACGCGGCCGGCAAGCGCCTGGTCCCCGTGGTGCGCGGCGTGTCCTTCGCGATCCCCGCCGGGCGCACCCTCGGCCTCGTCGGGGAGTCCGGCAGCGGCAAGTCCACCGTCGCCCGGACCCTGCTCGCGCACCTCCGCGCGGGCTCGACGATCGTCGGCGGCTCGGTCCGCGTCGGCGGCGACGACGTGTTCGCGCTCTCGCCGTCCGGCCGCCGCGAGCTCCGCGGCGGCGTCGCCTCCGTCGTCGCGCAGAACGCCGGCCAGGCGCTCACCCCGTCGATGCGCGTCGGCGAGCAGATCCGCGAGGCCCTGCGCGCCCACCGCGAACCCGACGGCCCCGAGCGCGTCGCCGAGCTGGTCCGGTTGGTCCGGCTGCCAGACCCCGACGCGATCGTCCGCCGGTACCCGCACCAGCTCTCCGGCGGGCAGCAGCAGCGCATCGCCATCGCGATGGCCGTCGCCGCCCGCCCGCGCGTCCTGGTGCTCGACGAGCCCACGACCGCGCTCGACGTCGTCACCCAGGCTGCCGTCCTCGACCTGATCGCGGACCTCGGACGGCAGCTCGGCATGGCCGTCCTGCTCGTCAGCCACGACCTCGGGGTCGTCTCGGCGATGGCGGACGAGATCGCCGTCATGCGCGACGGCGAGATCGTCGAGCACGCCGCCACGGCGGCGTGCTTCGCCGCCCCGCAGCACGAGTACACGCGCGCCCTGCTGGCCGCGGTGCCGGACGGGCGACGGCCTGGGCCCACGTCGCCGGTTCCGGATCGACGCGCCAGCGGCGAGACGGCCGTGCCGATGGGGGGAGGGACGGATCGCGTGCCCGAGACGGCGACCGTCTCGTCGACGGTCGCCTCCACGGCCGGCCGAACCGTGCCTCCCGAACCGATCGTCCGTCCCGTGGTGACCGCCGAGGACCTGGTGATCCGCTACGGACGCGGCCTGCCGGCCGCCGTCGACGGCGTGTCCTTCACGATCGCGCCACGTGAGACGCTCGCGGTCGTGGGGGAGTCCGGAAGCGGCAAGTCGACGCTCGCGACCGCCCTGGCCGGCCTGGTGCCGGCCGAGTCGGGCACGTTCGCGTTCGACGACGGGACCGTGAGCGGCGACCTGCGCGAGCCGATCGCCGGACGGTCCCCGGACCTCCGTCGTGCGGTGCAGCTCGTGTTCCAGAACGCCGACACGTCGCTCAACCCGCGGCGCACCGTGGGCGCGGCGATCGGGCGACCGCTCAAGCTGTTCACGGGCACGTCCTCGCGGCAGCGCGTCGGCGAGCTGCTCACCCAGGTCGGCCTCGGCCCGGAGTTCGCCGAGCGGCTGCCGGCGCAGCTCTCCGGCGGGCAGCGGCAGCGCGTCGGCATCGCCCGGGCCCTCGCCGCCGAGCCGCGCCTGGTCATCGCCGACGAGATCACCACCGCGCTCGACGTGCAGGTGCAGGCCGGGATCCTCGCGCTCCTCGCCGACCTGCAGCGCTCGCGCGGGCTCAGTTGCCTGTTCATCAGCCACGACCTGGCCGTCGTCCGGGGCGTGGCCGACCGGGTCGCCGTGATGACCGGCGGCCGGATCGTCGAGATCGGACCGACCGAGCGGGTCTTCACCGGCCCGAACCACCCGTACACGTCGACCCTGCTGGCCGCGACGCTCGAACCGGGCAGCACCGAGCTGCCCGACGTCGGCGACGGGGTGCCGCGCTGGCGGCACACCGAGGGCTGGACGGACCACGGCGACGGCCACCGCACCCGCAACTGGGAGGACGCATGAGCGACGATCGCTCGGTGGACGCCGACGCTTCGACCTTCACCGCCATCGGCGTGCCGGACTCGCTGCCGGACGGCGTGACCGTCCGCGACGAGTGGATCCCGATGCCCGACGGCGTCCGGCTGCACACCCGGATCTGGTCACCGGCGTCGCCCGACGGGCCGGTACCGGTGCTGCTCGAGTACCTGCCGTACCGACTCGACGACTGGACCGCGCCGCGCGACTCCGAGCGGCACCCCTGGTACGCCCAGCACGGGTACGCCTCGGTCCGGGTCGACATCCGGGGCAGCGGCTCGTCGGACGGGTTCTTCGACGACGAGTACAGCGAGCAGGAGCTCCGCGACGGAGAAGCCGTGATCGCCTGGCTCGCCGAGCAGGAGTGGTCGACGGGCGCCGTCGGCATGTTCGGCATCTCGTGGGGTGGGTTCAACGCCCTGCAGCTGGCAGCGCGCGCGCCCGCTGCCCTCAAGGCCATCGTCACGGTGTGCTCCACCGACGACCGGTACGACAACGACGTGCACTACGTCGGCGGAGCGGTGCTCGGCATCGACATGGCGGCATGGGGCGCGACGATGTTCGCGTTCAACTCGCGACCACCGCGGCCCGAGGTCGTCGGCAGTGGCTGGGTCGACCGGTGGCGCGAGCGGCTGGAGTCGAACCGCCCGATGACGCCGGTGTGGCTCGCGCACCAGGAGCGCGACGACTACTGGCGGCACGGTAGCGCCGCCGAGGACTACGGCACCATCGGCGCAGCGGTCCTCGCCGTCGGCGGCTGGGCGGACCCGTACCGCGACGCCGTGCTCCGACTGGTGTCGAACGTGCAGTCCCCGGTCAAGGGCATCGTCGGACCGTGGTCGCACCAGTACCCGGACCGCGGTCTCGCACCCGGACCGTCGATCGGGTTCCTGCAGGAGACACTGCGCTGGTGGGACCGCTGGCTGCGCGGGATCGACACCGGCGTGGAGGAGGACCCCGCACTCCGCGCCTGGATCAACGAGGGCGAGGCCCCGGCGACGTACTACGCCTCGCGACGGGGCCGGTGGGTCGGCGCCGAGGCGTGGCCCTCGGCGGCGACGCACCGGCGCGCGCTGCCCCTCGCGACGCTGCGCGGCGGCGAGGACGGGCCGGTGGTCGTCCGGTCGCCGCAGCACACCGGCGCTGACGCCGGACGGTTCTTCCCGTTCGGCAACGCGACCGACCTGCCACCCGACCAGCGTGCCGAGGACGGCCGCTCCGTCTGCTTCGACCTGCCCGTCGGCAGGGCGTTCGACCTGCTCGGCAACGCACTCGTCACCCTGCGGGTCACGAGCGACCAGCCCCGCGCCACCCTGACGGTGCGGTTGTGCGACGTCGCGCCCGACGGATCGTCGACCCTCGTGACGCGCGGGGTGCTCAACGCGGCGAAGCGGGACGGCATGGACCGGGCGGACCCGCTGGTCCCAGGCGAACCGGCGTCCCTGCCGGTGCAGCTCGTCGCGACCGGTCACCGGTTCGCCGCCGGGCACCGCCTGCGGATCGCGGTGTCGTCGTCGTACTGGCCCTGGGTCTGGCCGCACGGCACCGAGGCCACCGTCACGATCGACCCGACAGCGTCCGAGGTGTGCCTGCCGGTCTGGACGCGCGAGACCGACGACGACGTGCGCTTCGACGAACCCGAGCGGTCGACGCCGCTCGCGATCGAGCGCCTGGCACCGACCGAGCAGCTGCCCCAGCGCACCGTCACGCACGACGTCGAGACGGGGGAGTGGACCCTCGACGTCGACCCCGGGTACGGCGGCGGACGGGTCTACCCCGACGGGCTCGTCTTCAGCGAGGACGCCCGCGAGACGTACCGCATCCGGTCGGACGACCCGAACTCGGCCGTGGCGTCGTCGCGCTGGGCGATCGGCCTGGAGAAGCCGGAGTGGTCGGCACGACTCGAGACGTCCTCGGAGGTCACCGCCGACGCCGAGGCCTTCCACGTCGTGAACACCGTGCGGGCCTGGGCCCGTGACGGGGGCGCGGACGTCCCCGAGGTGCTGGTCACCGAGCAGACCTTCGTCGACGACGTCCCGAGGACCTCGGCGTGACCGGGGCGGCGGGGGCTGCACCGGGAGCGGCGGCGGGGGCTGCACCGGGCGCCGCAGCGGGTGCGGCGCCGCGCGTCCGGCAGCGTCCCGAGGTCCGGCGCGCGATGATCGTCGCGGCCGCCCGTGCCGTGATCGTCCGGAACGGTGTCGGCGCGACGGGGCTGCGCGACATCGCCGCCGAGGCCGGTGTCTCCGTCGGCACGGTGACCTACCACTTCGGCAGCGTGGCGGAGATCCTCAACGAGGTCGTCGTGCTCGAGACGGAGCGCTTCTACGGGGCGATCGTCATCGCCGTCGACGCCGAGTCCGACCCCGTCGAGGCGCTGCGGATGCTCGTGGCGCCCCTGTTCGACGACACCGAACAGGTCCGGCAGCACTGGCGGATCTGGTCCGACTACTGGACCGCGGTCGCCCGTCGGCCCGAGGTGGCCGCCGAGTACGCCGAACGGATCCGCGTCTGGGAGGCCTGTCTGGTCCGCGTGATCCGCCGCGGGGCCGACGCCGGCACGTTCCCGGGCGGCGCCGGACCGATCGACCCGGACACCGTCGCCCTGAAGCTCGCGGCCTACAGCGACGGGGTCGCGACGCAGATCGCCCAGGACGTTCCGGGGCTCACGCACACCGTCGCGCTGTCGTGGATGTGGACGTTCCTGGCGCACGAACTCGGTGTGCCGGCTGTGGAGATCGCCGGAACCGGCCAGCAGGCCTTGTGATGAGGTAAGGCTTGCCTTACCGTTGCAGCATGGCACGGACCCGGCGACAGCCCAGCGAACGCATCCTCATCGCCGGCGGCGTCGAGGACCTGCCGGAGATCCGCCGTCAGCTCGAAGACCTGCCGGAGAACGCGTACGGACAGGTCTTCGTCGAGGTCGCGCTCGACGAGCAGGTCCGCATCCTGCCCGCACCGCCCCGCGTGACCGTGACGTGGCTGGTCCGTAGCGCCCGCACCTCGGCGGTGTCGCCACTCGTCTTCGCCGACCACGGCGAGGCCCTCGCACACGCCCTGACCGGCTGGGCGGCCGAGTGGTGCGTCGCCGACTGCGAGCCGCGCACGAGCGTCTGGATCGGCTGCACCGACAGCCCCTGGGTCGAGCGCGCGCGTTCCGCCGTCCAGATCGAGCTGAGCGACGCCGGCTTCGACACGCTCGTCGGCTGACGGTAAGGGCAGCCTCCGCTTCCTTGCGGCATACAAGAGAAGCGGGCATGGTTGTGTCCATCGGCAGCACCGAACTGGTCAGGACAGGCCCAGCGATCCGGTGTAACCACGACGCAGGAGGTTCAGACATGACCACGACCACCACCAGCACCACGACCACCACGTCCCCGTTCTCGACGACGCCGGAGCTCGCCGCCGGAGTGGCACAGTTCCTCGCCCCCGTCGTGATCGACCTCGAGGCACTCGTCGTCAACGGCAAGCAGGCGCACTGGCACGTCCGTGGCCGCAACTTCGTCGGTGTGCACGAGCTCCTCGACGACATCGTCGAGCACGCCCAGGCCTACGCCGACACCGCGGCGGAGCGCATCGTCGCCCTCGGCCTGCCGGTCGACTCGCGCATCGCGACCGTCGCCGCCAACACGACGCTGCCGCCGCTGTCGCAGGGCTTCCAGAACTCCGACGTCACCATCACCGAGGTCATCGCCCAGATCGACGCGGCCCTGCTGCAGGTCCGTCGCGCCGTCGAGGGTCTCGACGAGGTCGACCTCAACAGCCAGGACGTCGTCATCGAGATCGAGCGCGGTCTGACGAAGGACCGTTGGTTCCTGCAGGCGCACCTCGCCGCCTGAGTCGCGACCACCCCCTGACGGGAGGCCCGGTGCCAGCTGGCACCGGGCCTCCCGTCCGTCTGTCGTCGCGTCTGCTCACCGCGACCCGCGTCGACCCCGTGCGACACTCTCGATGTCGTTCGACAACGACCTCGTCGCCGCTCCGCGTGTGCAACCGTTGCGGGCGCGCAGTTGCGACGTACTCGATGTCGTACGACATCGGCGACGTCGCTGGTTGCGCGCGCAAGCACCCGCCCGTGACCTGTACCCTGCCGGACCTGCGACACCGACGAGATCGCGCGACACACCGCCGGCGCGACGCCGAGGTTCCACGAACCGACGTTCCGGCGCGCGAGATGTGCAGATTTCGGAACCTCGGCGGACGTGAGCGGCGCGCCGTGTCGCGCGTCAGGCGGACGGGCGGACCAGGCCGGCCTCGTACGCCAGCACCACGGCGTGCACCCGGTCGCGCAACTGCAGCTTCGCCAGCACCCGCCCCACGTGGGTCTTGACGGTCTGCTCCGCGATGAACAGGTCGCCCGCGATCTCGCCGTTCGACCGCCCGCGCGCCATGAGCAGGAACACGTCGCGCTCCCGGTCGGTCAGGACGTCGAGCACCTCGGTGCGCGGAGCGGCGGTGACCGGTCCGGCGACGAACGCCTCGACCAGGTGCCGGGTCACGCGCGGCGCGAGCAGTGCCTCGCCCGCGGCCACCGTGCGCACCGCCGCGACGAGCTCGTCGGCGCTCGCGTCCTTGAGCAGGAAGCCGCTCGCCCCGGCCCGCAGGGCGTCGAACACGTAGTCGTCGATGTCGAACGTCGTCAGCATGACCACGCGGACGGGTCGGTCCGTCGGCGCCGCGGTGATCCGTCGGGTCGCCTCGATCCCGTCGAGTTCCGGCATCCGGACGTCCATCAGGATCACATCCGGCTGCAGCCGGATCGCCGCGACCACCGCCTCGGCACCGTTCGCGGCCTCGCCGACGACCTCGACGTCGTCCTGGGCCTGGAGGATCGCCCGCAGTCCCATGCGGAACATCTGCTGGTCGTCCACCACCATCACCCGCGTCATCGGCTTCCCCCGTCGGCTGCCGGTACGCGGACGGGCAGGGTCACCACGACCGTGAAGCCGCCGTCCGCCACGGGGCCGTGCTCGATCGTGCCGTCGAGCGCGGTCACCCGCTCGCGCATCCCGGCCAGGCCGAAGCCACCGTCGTCGGGTGGTGCGGCCGGCACGGTGCCAGCGGGTGGAGCGGTGTTGGCGACCTCGACCCGGAGACGAGAGCCGTGCCTCCTGACCGTCACGACGGTGGACGCGCCGGGCGCGTGCCGGGCGACGTTGCCGAGCGCCTCCTGCACGACCCGGTAGACGGTGAGCTGTGCGAGCCGGGCGACGTCGTCGGCGACGTCGACGTCGAGCTCCACGGGGATGCCGGCGGCGCGCGTGGCCTGCACGAGCGCGGGCAGGTCGGCGAGGTCCGGCTGCGGCGCGCGTTCGGCGGCGGTGTCCCCGCGCAGGGTGCCGAGCAGCTGGCGCATCTCGCGCAGCGCCGTGCGCGAGGTCTCGGCGATCGCGGCGAACTCGGCGCGGGCCTCCTGCGGCAGGTCGGCCACCCGGTACGGGGCCGACTCCGCCTGCATGTGCACGACGGACATGCTGTGCGCGACGACGTCGTGCAGCTCGCGGGCGATCCGGGAGCGCTCCTCGACCGTACGGCGCCGGGCCTGCTCGAGCTCGGCGTCGCGGCGGGCGGCGACGAGCTCCTGGCGGATGCTGCGGCGCTGCCCGATGACGACGGCGGCCGCGGCGACCAGGAGCGTGTCGCCGGCGGACACGACGAAGCTCGTCGCCCACACGGCTGGCTGGTCCCAGCGACCCGGCGTCACGGCGACGAGCAGCAGGGGCAGCACGGCGGCGACGGCCCACACGATCGCGGTCAGCCGCCACGTCGAGCGGACCCCGAGCACGACGAGCAGGACGCTCAGGCCGATGATGCCGGTGACCGGGATCGGCCACGGGCTCGTCTCGACCGGGGCGGTGAGCAGGCCGAGCGCGACGAGTCCGACGAGGTGGGCGGCGGCGGCGGTGCGGGGGACGAACGGGGCGATGCCGATGCTGACCGCGAGCACCGCCGACACGAGCAGGGAGAGCGGGACGGCGACGGCGTAGTACACCGAGGTCACCGGGGCGGCGACGCTGAACAGGGACACCACCGCGACCACGAGTGCGATCCGGGTCGCCAGCGGCAGCCAGGTCGGTCGCGGGCGGAGCAGGGCGGTGGTCACGGTCGGACGATCTCTCCGGTGGGGACGATGCGGGGTGTGGCGGTCGGGGCGTGCGTGACGGGTGTGGTGCTCGCGGTGGGCAGGTCGGTCGCGGGCACGTCGGTCGTGGACACGTCGGTCGTGGACACGTCGGTCGTGGGCACGTCGGTCGTGGGGACGATCGCGGCGGCCACTCGCGCGGCACGGGCGTCGCGCCTGCGGCTGATGCTACCGATGACCCGGTCGACCGCGATGCCGAGGCCGCCCGCGACCACCATCGACACCAGGGCGGCGACGAGCGGCTCGTGCAGCACCTGCGACGCGGCCAGGGCGATCCCGACCGAGGTCGCGGACCACGCCGTCCCGGCGATCGCGCTGATGGCGAGGAAGCGACGGTAGGGCAGCCGCGTCGCGCCGGCGGTCGTGTTCACCGCGACCCGGCCGACGGGGATGTAGCGGCCGACCAAGATCAGGCTCGCGGACCGGCGCTGCATCTGCCGTTCGGCGAACGCGAACGCCGCGGCGATCCGCGGCCGTCGGGACTGCGCCAGGCGGGCGAGTCCGATCCGGCGACCGATCCAGTACGCCACCGAGTCACCCGCGATCGCACCCACGGCAGCGGCCACCAAGACCCCGGCCAGGACGGGCTGGCCGGACGTCGCGGCGATGGCGGCGACGGCGACGAGCGCGGACTCGCTCGGGACCGGCGGGAAGAAGCCGTCGACGAAGCACAGGGCGACGAGCACGACGTAGACGAGCGGACTCGCGGCCAACTCGACGACGAACGGGGTGATCTGGTCGAACACGGCGACGCTCCCTCCGCCGACGGACCTCGTCGACGGGTTCGACGCTACGGAGCGCTGGGAGCGCTGCCATCCCGCCGGGGTCTCGACGACCCCCTACTGCGGTATGACCTTTCCGTCGGTGGTCCCCTCGGGGTCCGACCCGGCCGACGCGGCGGCTGGCACCGCGGACCCGGCCGACGCCGCGGGTGGCTTCGCCGACCCGGCCGATGCGGCCGCGGCTTCGCGGATGCGCCGGACCACGGCCGTCGTGGAGTGCTCGGGGACGTAGTCGACCATGACCACCTCACCGCCGTACCCGCGCACGACCGCCGTCTCGCGGAGCATCTCGGGCGAGTAGTCGCCGCCCTTGACGTAGACCTCGGGGCGCAGCCGTTCGATGAGCGGGATCGGGGTGTCGGTCGCGAACACCGTCACCAGGTCGACGCAGGCCAGGGCGGCGATCACCCCGGCGCGGTCCTCGGCCGGGTTGATCGGGCGTTCCGGTCCCTTCAGCCGCCGCACCGAGTCGTCGTCGTTCAACGCGACGACGAGCAGGTCGCCGAGGTCCCGGGCCTGGCGCAGGTACGTCGTGTGCCCACGGTGCACGACGTCGAAGCAGCCGTTCGTGAACACCACGCGACGACCGACCTGACGGGCCCGTTCGACGGCGACCGCGAGTTCGTCGTGGTCGACGACGGTCGCGGCCGGCGCCGTCACCGAGTCGAGCAACGCGGCGGCGCTGCAGACCGACGTACCGGCCTCGCGGACGACGACGTCGGCGGCGGCCTGTGCCACGGACACGGCATCACGGACGGACGCGTCGACCGCGAGCGCCACGGCCGCGGCGGCGCAGAACGTGTCCCCGGCTCCGGACGCCTGCTGCTCGGAGGCCGGCACCGCACGGGTGCGGAAGCCCTCGTCCGTGTCGGGCTCGAGCAGCACGGTGCCGTCGCGGTCGAGCGTGACGACGGCCGCGCGGGCACCGGTCCTGGCGAGGACGTCGGCCCGTGCGCCCAGGACGGCGGCCACCCGGTCGGCGCCGGTCCCGAGGTCGCGTCCGAGCAGTGCTGCGGCCTCGCCGGCGTTGGGTGTGACGAGGTCGGGTCGCAACGACGCCCAGCGGGGCAGGTCGTGCGCGTCGACGACGATCGACCCCGGGCGGTCGCGGTCGAGCACCGGGACGACGTCCTCGGCACGGACGCCGAGCCCGTAGTCGCAGACGACCGCGGCGTCGACGCAGCGGACGGCTCGGGCGACGGCACGCGCCAGCCGTTCGTTGTGGTCGGCGGTCGGCGTACCGGCCAGGTCGTCGACCCGCACCACGACCCGGTCGCCACCGACCACGCGGGACTTCGTGGTGGTGCGCGCACCGGCGATCTCGACCAGGAACGCGGTGTCGACGCCCGCGGTCTCGAGCCGTGCGCGCAGGACGTCACCAGCCTCGTCGTCGCCGATGAGTCCGACGAGCCGGACCCGGGCGCCGAGCGCGCGGGCGTTCACCGCGGTGTTCGCGGCGCCACCGGGCACCGCGATCGTCTCGGTGACCCGGACGACGGGTGCCGGTGCCTCGCGCGAGACCCGCTCGGCCTCGCCCACGGTCCACCGGTCGAGGATGCAGTCGCCGATCACGACGACGAGCGGTTCGCGGTCGTCGATCGTGGCGACCAGGTCGCGGACGAGGCGGACGTCGACGCTCATCGTGTGCCGCCGGGGGTGCGTGCGGGGGCGGGCTCGAGGTGCACGACCGTGGTGGTGGTCATCTCGTCGAGCAGGTGCGGGCCGTACCCGAAACCCGCTCCGGAGGAACCTCGCGGCTGCGCACTGCCGCCCGGCGCCCCGCCGAACACCGCGTTGACCTTGACGGTGCCGACCGGCAGTTCCGCGGCGGCGCGCAGGGCGTGACCGGTGTCGTTCGTCAGGACGGTGGCGGCGAGGCCGTACCGGTCGGCGGCCGCGAGCCGGAGCCCCTCGTCGAAGTCGTCGACGACGCGGACCGGCGCGATCGGACCGAAGGTCTCCTCGGTCATCACGAGCATGTCGTCGGTGCACCCGGTGAGCACCGTCGCCGGGTAGAACGACCCGACGCCGTCCGGGGTGGCCCCACCGGTCCGCGCCGAGGCACCGCGCTGCAGGGCGTCGTCGACGTGGGACTGCACGGTGCTGCGCAGCCGGTCGTCGACCAGCGGGCCGTAGGTCGTCGCGGGTGCGGCGGTGCGTCGCTCCGCCTCGGCCACGAGGGCGGCGACGAAGGGCTCGGCGACGTCACGGTGCACGTAGACGCGTTCGACGCTGGTGCAGATCTGCCCGGTGTTCGCGAACGCACCGAGCGCCACCTGGGCGGCGGCCCACTCCGGGTCGACGTCGCCGTCGACGACGACCGCGTCGTTCCCGCCGTTCTCACGGACCACGTGGGCACGCGTCACGACGGCGACCTCCGACAGCCGGTCACCGGTCGCGGTGGACCCGACGTGGGCGTACACATCGATGCCCTCCTGGGCGAGCAACAGCTCGCCGGTCGAGCCGTCCCCGTCCACGCCGACGAGCACGCCGTCGGGCAGGACCTCGGCGAGCAGGGCGTTCAGGCGCGCGATGGTGGCGGGGGACCGCTCGCTGCCCTTGTGCACCACGGTGTTGCCGGTGACGATCGCGGCACCGAGGATGCCGCAGGCCACGGCGACCGGGTCGTTCCACGGCGTCAGGGCGAGCACGACGCCGCGGGGGTGCGGGACGGCCCAGTCGGCGGCCCCGAACTGCCCGCGCAGGGCCTCGCCGCGGTGCACCGGTCCGAGCTCGGCGTACTGCACGAGCGTCCCGACGCCCGCCTCGACCCCACCGAGTGCGTCACCCGGCACCTTGCCGGTCTCGCGGGTGTTCAGGTCGGCGAGCTCCTGGGCGTGCGCGCGCACCTGCTCGGCCGCCGCGTGCAACAGCGCGCCGCGCTCGGCCGGGGCGGTGCGCGCCCAGGGGCCGGCAGCTCCCCGGGCACGGGCGACCGCATCGCGGACCTCGGCTTCGGAGGCACGGGGCACGGTCGACGCGACCGTTCCGTCGACGGGGTCGGTCACCACCAGGTCCGTGGCGGCGTCGGCAGCAGCGGGTGCGATCGTCATGGTGTCCTTCCGGAGGGCTTACGGGGGTCAGACGGTGCTCGGACACCGCTGTGTGCCGACTCGACTCCGCGCTTCGTGTCCATCGGTAGGCCGTCCGCCGCCCGGTGCTGGACGTCCCACCGGCATCCGACCGGTAGACGAGAGGCGTGCAGCAGATCGGTGTGGGCGGAGAACGGTTCGACGGCGTGACCGAGATCGCGGTGCTCCGCGGAGGGGGCCTCGGCGACCTGATGTTCGCCGTGCCGGCCCTCGAGGCCCTCGCCGCCGCCTACCCGGACGCGCGCACCACGCTCCTCGGCACGCCCGCCGCGGCAGCGGTCCTGGGCGGCCGGAACGACGCCGTGCACGCCTTCGAGGAGCTCCCGGTCGCACCGGGTGTCCGCGACGCCGGCGACGACGCTCCTGATGCCGAGGACTTCTTCGCGCGGCTGTCCGGCCGGTTCGACCTCGCGGTGCAGCTGCACGGTGGGGGCCGCAACTCGAACCCGTTCCTGCTCCGGCTCGGCGCCCGGCACACCGTCGGCACCGCGACCGAGGACGCCGAGGTCCTCGAGCGCTGGGTGCGCTACGTGTACTACCAGCACGAGGTCCTGCGTGCCCTCGAGGTCGTGTCGCTCGCGGGTGCCGCCCCCGTCACGCTCGACCCGCGGGTGCGCGTGTCCGACGACGAGCGGGCGGCGGTCCGCGAGCGGCTCGGCGTCGCCGCGGACGGCGCCCGGCTCCTGGCGATCCACCCCGGAGCGACGGACCCGCGCCGCCGATGGAGCCCCTCGCGCTTCGCCGAGGTCGCCCGTGTCCGGCTCGCCGCCGGGGACGACGTGGTGCTCGTCGGCGACGCGTCCGACGTGCCGGCGTCGACCGCCATCGTCGACGCGCTCCCCGCCGACCTCGCCGGAGGCGTCCACGACCTGACCGGTGCCGTGCCGCTCCGCGAGCTCCCCGCCGTGCTCGCCGCCGCCGACGTCATGGTCGGCGACGACTCCGGTCCGCGGCACCTGGCGGTCGCCGTCGGGACGCCCACCGTCGGCGTGTTCTGGTTCGGCAACGTCGTCAACGCCGGACCGTTCGACCGCGGGCGCCACCGCGTGCACCTGTCCTGCGTCACGCGCTGCCCGGTCTGCGGGATCGACGTCACGCAGGTGGGGTGGACGGCCGAGCGCTGCGCGCACGACCCGTCCTACGTCGACGAGGTTCACCCGCAGCTGGTCCTCGACGACGTCGCCGACCTGCTCCGCACCGTCTGACAGCACCGTCTGACCGCACCGTGCGCACGTCGCCACCCCGTGCGCGATTGACCGCTGCGTGCGGCGCCACAGGCGCGCACGACGCCGTCAACCCCGCACCAGACGACGCAAGCCGCACCGTGCGCACGTCCCCACCCCGTGCGCGGTTGACCGCTGCGTGCGGCGCTGCAAGCGCGCACCACGCCGTCAACCCCGCACCAGACGACGCAAGCCGCACCGTGCAGGCAACGTGACAAGACCGCCGGACGGGAGGCCCGGCGCACGACCGGCACCGCGCCTCCCGGCCGCACCGAGGCGACGACCAACGCGCCAGGCAACGGCGCGGCGCGCAGCGAGCGCCTACGGCCAGCTCGGCTCCGTCGCGGGCATGATCGACACCTCCCGGATCTCGCAGCCGGCCGGCTGCGACAGGGCGAAGAGGATCGCGTTCGCGACGTACTCCGGCTCGATGAGCTGCGCGTCCGGACCCGGCTTGTACTGCTCGGTGCGGTCGGCGAAGAAGTTCGTGCGCATGCCGGCCGGGATCACGTTGGTGACACCGATGCGGCCGGCGGTCTCGGCGGCCAGGGCCTGCGAGAAGCCGCGGACGCCGAACTTCGAGGCCGAGTAGGCGGTGCCGTCGCCGACGCCGCGCAGGGCGAGCGAGGACGAGATCGTGACCACACGTCCGTGCGCTGCCTCGAGGGCGGGCAGTGCGGCGCGGACGACCGAGGCGGTGCCGATGAGGTTGACCGCGACGATCTTCTCCCAGTTGCCGGAGGAGATCGCGTCGATCGGTGCCGGGGTGTCGATCCCCGCGGCGGTCACGACCGCGTCGAGTCCGTCGTGACGCTCGGCCGCCTGGCGGACCGCCTGCTCGACCGCGTCGGTGTCCGACACGTCGACGGCCACGGCGTCGATGCCCTCGGACACCGCGTCGACGCGCAGGTCGAGGACGATCGGGGTGCCGCCGGCCTCGACGACCGCGGCGACGACCGCTGCGCCGAGTCCGGAGGCGCCGCCGGTGACGAGGACGCGGCCGATGGGGGTGGTGGGGACGGGCATGGACTTCCTTCCGTAGGGGCGTGGATCCGTCGGGCTCAGCCGACGTGTTCGAGGGCCGCGGCGAGCCGGGTCGTCGAGCGGCCGGGGTGGAACGGGACGGTGACGACGCGTCCGCCCCACTCGGCGAGGGTCGCGGCCTCGGGCAGCTCACTCGCGGTGTAGTCGCCGCCCTTCGCCCAGACGTCCGGGCGGAACCGGCGGAGTGCCTCGTCGGGGGTGTGCTCGTCGAACACCACGACGGCGTCGACGCAGTCCAGGGCGAGCAGCAGTTCGACGCGGTCGTCCTGGGTCATGATCGGCCGGTCCGGACCCTTGAGCGCCCGGACCGAGGTGTCCGAGTTGAGGCACACGACCAGGCAGTCGCCGAGTGCCCGCGCGGCCGACAGGGTGCGGGCGTGCCCGGCGTGCAGCAGGTCGAAGCAGCCGCCGGTCGCGACGACGGTGCCGCCGGCGCTCCGGACCTCGTGCACGGTGCGCAGCGCGTCGTGGTCGGCTCCGGACACCCGGAGCGGCGCGGGGCCGTCGTCGGCGAAGAGCGCGGTGACGCCACCGGCAGCCAGGTACTCGGAGGCCGCGACCACGCCGGCGGCGACGGCGGCGGGGACGTCCGCTCCACCGGCCAGCGCCACGGCGACACCGGCCGCCAACCGGTCGCCGGCGCCGCACGGGTCCCCGGCGGTGACGGAGGGCGCTGGCACGAAGCGGCTGTCCGAACGGTCGTCGGCGAGGAGTGCTCCGCGGTCGCCGAGCGTCACCGCGACGGCGCCGACGCCCCACTGCTCGACGAGGGCCGCGGCGGCCACGGTCGCGAAGGGCACGGTCGCGACGGGCACGCCGTGGCCGTCGACGTCGGTGAACCGGCGTGCCTCGGCGGCGTTCGGGGTGGCCACGGTGATGCCGGGAACGGGTGCGGCGCCCTTCGGGTGCGGGTCCCAGACCACGGGGGTGTGCTCGGCGACGCGTGCGAGGGCCTCCCGCAGCGCCGGAGCGGCGGCGACCCCGCGGCCGTAGTCTGCGACGACGATCGCGTCGGCGCCGTCGAGGGCGGCCGTCATGGCGTCGGTGGCCTCGGGCACGGGCGGGGTCGCACAGCCCTCGTCGATGCGGACGAGCGCGTGGTCGACGACGCGCACGCGGGTCTTCACCGGCGTCGGCGCACCGGAGGGCCCGGCGACCACGGTGACGTCGGGGAGCAGGTCGCGGAGCTCCTGCGCGCGGGCGTCGTTTCCCAGGACGGTGACCAGGGTGACGTCGTGTCCGTCACGCACCAGCATCGTGGCGACGAGACCGGCACCCCCGGCGCGGCGGTCGTCGGTCGTGACGTCGACGACGGGCACGGGTGCATCCGGGCTGAGCCGATCGCTGGTGCCGGCCACGTCGACGTCGAGCAACGTGTCGCCGACGACGACGATCCGCAGGCGACGACCCTCCGCGCGGTGGGGCCCGGCCGGTCGCTGCGCGGCCGGTCGCTGCGGCGTCATCGCCGTACCCCGCGGCGCAGTGCGGGCTCCATCGCCCGGCACAGGGCGTGCACGAGCACGAGCTGCGCCTCCTGCACGTTGGCGGGCAGCCCCGCGATGCAGATCGCGTCGTCCACGGCCTCGGCCAGGGGGTTCGGCCGGGGCCCGGTCATCGCGATCGTCCGGGCACCGACGGCGCGGGCGGCCTCGGCGGCGCGGAGCAGGTTCGGGCTCCTGCCGCTGGTCGACAGCAGCACGACGACGTCACCCGCCCGGGCGTGCGCCGACACCTGTCGGGCGAAGACCTGGTCGAAGCCGTAGTCGTTGCCGATCGCCGTGACGGCCGAGGTCTCCGCGTGCAGCGAGATCGCGGAGTAGGCGGGGCGGTCGCCGTCGAACCGTCCGGTGAGCTCCGAGGTCAGGTGCTGCGCCTCGGCGGCCGACCCGCCGTTCCCCGCCGCGAGCAGGCGGCGACCAGCCACGAGTCGGGCCGCGATGTCGTCGGCCCAGGCGGCGATGTGGTCGTGGTGGTCGACGAGCGAGGCGATCACGGGGACCGAGGCGGCGACGTGGTCGAGCACGATGCGTGCACTCGCGGTGGTGTGCTCGTCGATGCCGGGCTGCTGGTCGATGGTCATCGGGCGGTCCTCTCGGTCGGCTGTGCGGCAGGCGGGACCCGTCCGGCGTGGGTGGCGGTGCGCGTCGGTGCGCCCGCCGTGGTGGTCGGTGCGGCCACGGCGACGGCACCGGCCAGCAGCCGCTCGTAGACGCGCTCGCTGTCCGCGGCGACCTTCTGCCACGTGTACCGCGACTCCGCGCGTGCACGGCCGGCCCGGCCGAGGGTTCCGCGGCGTTCCGGGTCGTCGAGCAGGGAGCCGACGGCCGCGGCGACCTCGGCCTCGTCGCGCGGCGGGACGTGCAGGCCCGTGCCGTCCTCGACGACGGTGTCGATGAGCCCACCGACACTCGACGCGACGACGGGTCGACCGCAGGCCATCGCCTCGAGCGGGACGATGCCGAACGGCTCGTACCAGGGTGCGCAGACCACGACGTCGGCGCTCCGGTACACGGCGGGCATCTCGTGTTGTCCCAGCTGTCCGCGGAAGGTCACGTGGTCACGGACCCCGAGGGATCGGGCGAGCGCGTCGAGCCGCTGGTACTCGGGGTCGTCCACCAGGTCGGCCCCGGCGACGCCGGCACCGCCGACGACCACGAGTTCGACGTCGCGCCCCTCGGCGACCAGGGCGGCGAGGGCGGCGATGGTCGTGCCGACGCCCTTGCGCCGGACCAGCCGCGACACGGTGAGCACCCGCTGCGGACGGTCGCGCTCCTCGACGGGCCCGTCGGGGCGGAACAGCGCCACGTCGACGCCGCACGGCACGACGGAGATGCGCTGCAGGGGGACGCCGAGGGCCTTGAGCTCGAAGGCCTCGTCGGAGCACGTGGCGACGACCTGGTCGGCGCTCCGTCCGACGGCCGGTTCGAGCCACTCACGCTCCGCGGGACTCGTGTCGGCCGAGCCCTGGTGCCGACGCTTCACGACGCCGAGCGCGTGGAAGGTCTGCGCGACGGCGATGCGGGTGCCGCCGGTCCGGGCCTGCACCTGCGCGACGGCGTCGAGTGCCGCGTGCCCGGACATCCAGAAGTGGGCGTGCACGACGTCGGGCCGGTCCACGAACCACTCCGCGGCGAGCACCGACGCGAACGTCCCCATGAAGGGGAACAGCTCGTCCTTCGGCACGTGCCGTGCCGGACCGGCGTCCACGTGCACGACGTCGACCCCCGGACGCAGCGGCACCCGGACTGGCGCTGATGCGTCGTCGCGCCGGGTGTAGACGGTCACCTGGTGCCCGCGGTCCGCGAGCGCCCCGGACAGTTCGGCCACGTGGACGTTCTGTCCACCAGCGTCGACGCCGCCGAGCACGGCGAGCGGGCTCGCGTGCTCCGACACCATCGCGATCTTCATCGGAGGCTCCCCTCGAACGCGGCGCCAGCGGCACGGTCGCGTCCGGTGCCGCGGGTCACGGCGTCGTCGAGCAGGTCGTCCCAGTCGGCGGTGAAGCGGCCGAGCGCGTGCCGAGCGAGCACGGCCTCTCGCGCCACGGCACCCCGTCGGCGCGCCTCGTCGGGGTCCTCGACGAGGATCCGGGAGGCCCGCACCAGCTCCTCGACGTCGGTCGCGATCGCGCCGGCCTCGCCCGGCACCGTGCGGGCCGCGTCCGTCGTCGCGAGCACCAGGACCGGCATCGCCAGGTGCATCGCCTCGAGGAGTGACAGGCCGAGCGAGGTCCACCGGTTCGGGTGGACGTACGCGCGGCGTTCGGCGAGTGCCGTGTGCATCGGGTCCGAGGGCACGTCACCGCGGGCGACCACGGCGTCGCCGAAGCCGAGCTCCGGCAGCCGTTCGGTGCCCATGCCCCAGACGTCGACGGGGGCCACGGTCGCGAAGCGGGGGAGCAGGTCGGTGCCGACGACGCGGTCCCGACGGACGGGTTCGTTGATGACGACGCCGAGGCGGTCGAGCGAGCCGGTGTAGCGCGGGCCGGGGTCGACGACGCCGTGTTCGACGACCGTGGTGCGCGTGGTGCCGCAGTCCCACATGAGCGCGTTCCAGTGCGTGACGTGCGCGATGGTCAGGTCGTCGCGGTCGCGGAACGGGTGGAGGCTGTCCGGCACGTCGACGCGGGGCGCGTTGTGCTCGACGAAGACGATCGGCACGTCGCGGCCGGCGAGCAGGCGCTTCGCCGCGTCGAGCTCCTCGGTGCGTTGCAGGACGACCACGTCGACCTCGGCGTCGGCGACGTCGGCGGGGTCGATCTCGATCGCGGACGCCGGCCAGGCGCGCCCACCACGTCCCAGGCCCCAGGCGTCGCGCACCGGCGTGGTGGGGATCAGGTACTCGTGCGGGCCGCGGACGAACGCGTCCATCCAGCCGCCGTGCACGTGCCAGACGAGGATGCGCATGCGGAGCCTTTCGGTCGGTCGGGCACGAGCAGAAGGGGGAGCAGTGGCGGACGCTACGCAGCACCTTCTGGCGCGCTCCGCAGACTTCTCGGTTCCATCCGCGAAGCGCGGTCGAGCAGTCGATCGTGGGCCGCGAGCACGTCCTCGATGCGCACCGTGGACAGGCACGGGTGGCCGGAGACGGGGCACTCTCGGGCCCGGCTGAGCCGGCACGGCGCGGCCTGGTCCCCGAGCAGTTCGACCAGCGGTGCGTACGGCGCCCACCGGACGGCAGAGACGACGGGCGAGAAGAGGCTGACGATCGGTGCGCCGACCGCCGCGGCGAGGTGCGCGGGCCCGGTGTTGCCGACGACGACGACCTCGGCACCGGCCAGGACCGCGGCGAGCTCGGCGGGCGTGGTCCGACCGCCGAGGTCGATGCCGGTGGCGCCGGCGACGGCCGCGGTGAGGTCGCGTTCCCCGGAGGAGCCGGTGACGACGACGGGCACGCCACGCTCGGCGTAGGCGGCGACGAGCTCCCGGTGGTGCGACGCCGGCCACGACCGGGCGGGGACGCTGGCGCCGGGGTGCACGACCACGTACCGTCCCAGCCCGGCCACGGACCGGGGTGCGACGGCGTCGTGACGCACCACGAGCCTCCCGTCCTCCTCCGGCGGCAGCCGGAACCCGGCCGCGTCGGCGATCCGGAGCGCGCGCTCGGGCTCGGGGACGTCCTCGGGCAGGTCCTCGCCGGGTCGCAGGCGGACGTCGAGGAGCGACCCCGGGTGGTCGACCGAGGCCCCGGAGACGCGGGGGACACCGGTGAGGCGGAGGAGCAGCGCCAGGGGCAGCGGCGACTGGTGGAACGAGGTGAGGACGACCGCTTCGTCGGGTCGTTCCTCGGCGACGAGCGCGCGGAACTCGGCCAGCACGGCGTCGTCGATCGGCCGCGCGGTCTCGGTGACCCAGGGCGCTGCCCACACCCGGACGCGGTCCACGCCGGGCAGCAGCTCGGCGGCCGGGGCGCCCTGCGGCCCGCACAGCATCGTGACGTGCGAGGCCCCGGCGGCGACGGCGCGGACGGCGGGGCCGGCGACCAGGACGTCGCCGAACGAGTCGAGGCGCGCCACCAGGACGCGGGGACGGCTCACGCCCGGTCCGTCTCGACGGTCGACGGTCCGGCCGCGGCGATCACCAGGTCGACGGCCTCGGCGAGGGTCGCCGCGACGGTCTCGGCGTCGTCGACCTCCTCGGGCCGCGTGCGCGGGGTCGGCACGAGCACGCCCTGCGCCCCTGCGGCCCGCGCCGCCTGCACGTCGGCGCCGATGTCGCCGACCAGCACGAGCGCCTCCGGCGGGACCCCGAGTCGCTCGGCGGCGTCGAGGACCATGCCCGGCCGCGGCTTCCGGCAGGCGCAGTCGTCGCCGGCGTCGTGCGGGCAGACGCACCAGACGTCGAACGGTCCGACGAGCGCGTCCACGCGGGCGTTCGTCGCGTCGACCTGCTCGCGCGTCGCCAGGCCCTTCGCGACCACGGACTGGTTCGTGACCACGCCGAGCAACAACCCGGCTGCACGAGCCCGCTCCACGGCGCGACGGGCACCGGGGACGGGCACCACCAGGCGCGGGTCGGCGTTGTACGGGACGTCCACGACGAGGGTGTCGTCGCGGTCGAAGAGCAGGCCGCGGATCGCGCGGTCCGGTGCGAGGGGCATGGCACCGGAGTACCGGTCGGCGGCCGCGTGCCGGTTCAGGACAGCCGGGGAACGCGCCCGCTGCCCACGCCACCAGCGGGCACCGCCTACCGTCGCGCCCGTGACCGCACTCGAGACCCTGCCCGCCGCCGACGGACGCCCGGAACTCGTCGTCCTCCGCGCCATCAAGCTCGGCGACCTCCTGGTCGCCGTCCCCGCGCTCCGCGCCCTGCGACGGGCCTTCCCCGACCACCGCATCACCCTCGCGACCACCGCGTGGCTGGCACCCGTCGTCGAGCTCGTCCCCGCCGTGGACGTCCACCTGGCGCAGCACGGCCTCGACCACCCGATCAACGTCCCCGCCGGCACGGTCGACGTCGCGGTGAACCTGCACGGCGCCGGCCCCGAGTCGTCCGACCTCATCGCTGCCCTGCAGCCCCGTCGGGTCATCGGGCACGCCGACCCGACCCACGGCTACGACGGTCCCGAGTGGCCGACGGACGTGCACGAACGCGACCGCTGGGCGGACCTGCTCACCTGGCACGGCGTCCCCGCCGACGCCGACGACGTGGCCGTCGACCGCCCGGCGGCACCGCCCGTGGTCGCCGACGCCGCGGTCGTCCACGTCGGTGCCTTCCACGGGGCGCGGCACTGGCCCACGGACCGCTTCGCCGACGTGGTGCGCGGACTGCGGGAGCGCGGTGCCGACGTGGTCCTGACGGGAGGCGCGGACGACGTCGTCCGTGCACGTGCCGTCGCGGACGTGGCCGGCCTGGCGCCGGGGGCGGTCCTGGCCGGCTCCCTGGAGCTGCAGGAGTTCGCGGGCGTCATCGCCGCGGCACGGCTCGTCGTCACCGTCGACACGGGTGCGGCGCACCTCGCGACCGCCTACGGGGTGCCGTCGGTGGTGCTCTTCGGCCCGGCGCCGCCGGAGGCCTGGGGACCGCCCGCGTCGGGTCCGCACATCGTCCTCACCGATGCCTCGGTCCGGCGTGGCGACGTCTTCGCCGAGGACCCCGACCCGGCGATCCTGGCGGTCGGCGCGGCCGACGTGCTCGCCGCGGTGGACCGGCTCGACGTGCTCGGGGTGACCGCACAGGCGACCGACCGGTAGCGTCGACCGAGAGCCACCCGGACCCACCGGGCACTCGGAAGGAGTCCTTCGTGTTCGAAGCCGCCAACATCCGTGACTGGATCGGCCTGCCGGTCGTCGACGAGGCCGAGGACAAGGTCGGGACGCTCGAGAGCATCTACTACGACACCGCCACGTCCGAGCCGGCGTTCGGTGCGCTCACGACCGGGATGGTCGGCTTCCAGAAGCTCGTGTTCGTCCCCCTCGTCGGGGCGACCGTCGCGCCGAAGCACCTGCGCGTGACCTTCCCGAAGAAGCTCGTGAAGGACGCACCCTCGATCGCGACCGACGGTGAGCTCGACGCCGCGACCGAGCCCGAGCTGTTCCAGCACTACGGCCTCGAGTACCGCACGGGCAGCGGCGGCGAGCGTCGCCTCGGACGCCGCTGAGGCCGGAACTGCTCCGCATCACCCGCCGACCACTGCGCGCCGCCCTGGCGGTGGTCGGCGCCGTCTGTCTCGTGGCGGCGGGCCTCGGCGGGTCCGTCGGCGCGCCGCCGGCCTCCGCGGCGCCGATGTGGCCGGTGCCGGAGCCGTACCCCCTGACCGCCGACCCCGCCGAGACGCTCGACGCGATCCCACCGGGCAGTGAGTACGTGGCGCTCGGCGACTCCTACTCGGCCGGGTACGGCCTGGGGGACCGCACCGGGCTGCCCTCGAACGCCTGCGTGCAGTCGGCGCGCGACTACCCGCACCGGCTCGCGGCGCAGTTCGGGCTCGACCTGACCGACGTCACCTGCTCCGGCGCCACGAGCGACGACGTCACCACGGGCCACCAGTTCAAGGGCGTCCCGCCCCAGATCCAGTCGTTGTCCGACCGCACCCGACTGGTGACCCTGACGATCGGCGGCAACGATGCGGACCTGTTCGGCACGGCGGCCTCGTGCTTGGCGATCTCCGCGGACGGCCCGGTGTTCTCGGGTCGCGACGCCCCGTCGTGCGAGAGCACCCTGGTGCACGACGGTGTCGACCAGCTCGCCGTGAAGATCCAGTCGCGCGTGGCCCTCGGCATCGCCGACACCCTGGGCGCCGTGCAGCGGGCCGCCCCGAACGCCGTCGTCGTGTTCCTCGGCTACCCGGCGATCTTCCCGGACGCCGAGGACACCCCCGCGAAGGGCTGCTTCCGGTCCGCACTCGACCTCGGCACCCTGGCGGGCTCGTTCCCGTCGGACACCTACCCCTTCACGGACACCGACGTCGAGTACCTGCACGGTGTCCAGGACGAACTCAACGAGGTCTCCCGATCCGCTGCCGCTGCCGCCGGGGTCCGGTTCGTCGACGTCTTCGCGAGCACGCAGGACCACTCGCCGTGCGCCGCGTCGAAGCGCTACGTGGCCGGGGTGACGCTCACCGGTTCCGGTGACCTGCGGAAGATCGACCTGAAGGCTGGGGCCCTGCACCCGAACGAGCGCGGCGTCACGTACCTGACCGCGCGGATGGCCGCCGCGATCCGCGCCCTCGCCGGCTGATCCCACCGGCGGTCTCGGTCGCCGTGGCCGCTCGGCTGTCCGCGTGCGCCGCCGGCGGGACCACGCAGACCGGGGCTGCCGTCTCGCGGACGACGTCGTGGAGCAGCGAGCCCGAGAGTGCGCGCACGTGGCCGCGGCCGAGCACCACCAGCGACGCGCGGCGGGTGTGCGACGCGATCGCGTGCCCCGGGTGGCCCTCGACCAGCAGCGGACGGATGCGGAGTGACGGGTACCGCGCGGCCAGCACGGACGTCACCCGCTGCAGCAGCTCGGCGTTGCTGGTGCGCCACCGGAGTGGGTCCTCGGCGAAGTCGGTCAGCCCGGTCCGGGTGAGCACGGGCATCTCCCACGCACGCAGGAGCGTCAGCCGTCGGTTCCGCCGGACGGCCTCGTCGACGGCGATCGACACCGCACGTTCGTCGATCGGGTCCTCCACCGCGAGCACCACGTCACCGTCGATCGGGTGCGGACCCTCCGGCACGACCACGGTCGGGACGGCAGCACGCTCGGCGACCCGCGCCGGGTCACCGCCGGCCGTCGATCCGCGCCGGTGGCGGAAGCTCCCGATCACGAGCAGGTCACCGCCGTCCGACTCCTCGACCAGGGCTGCGGCGAACGGGCCCGCGTGCCGGTGCACCTCGACCGCCACACCGGGCAGGGCCGTCCGCGCAGCCTCGGCGAGCTGATCGGCGACCGGCGTCCGACCCTCCAGCGCGTGGTCGGCGCCGATGATCCGCAGCCGCTCGACACCGGCACCGGCGCGGGCCACGATCCACCGCAGGGCCTCGTCGTGGGGCATCGCCGCATCGGCGGCCAACGTCACCGTCGTCCATCGCTCGTCCATCCCGATCGGCCTCCTCCGTCGCAGGCTTCGGGGGCGTCACCTGGCGCTCCGTGCGCCACACGGTACTCCGGACGGGGGCGGTGGAACCGGCCGTGCGCGGCGGTGACCGCGGGCGGCGGACGTGGGCCGGGCCTCCCGTCCGACGCCGCGTAGTCTCGCGGGCGTGGTGGTGAGCGCCGGACTGTTGCTGCACCGGACCGGTCCGGCCGGGCCGGAGGTCTTCGTCGCGCACATGGGCGGGCCGTTCTGGCGGAACCGGCCACGTGCCTGGTCGATCCCGAAGGGACTCGTCGAACCCGACGAGGACCCGCTCGCGACGGCCCTGCGTGAGTTCGGTGAGGAGACCGGGGTCCCCGCGCCCGTGGCCGCCGACGACGTCACGGACCTGGGCGAGTTCCGGCAGGCCTCGGGCAAGCGCGTGCGGGTGTTCGCCGCGCCGGCCCCGGGGTTCGAGGTCGCCGTCGTGCGGAGCAACACCGTCCGGCTCGAGCTGCCACGTGGCTCGGGACGGTTCGTCGACGTGCCGGAGGTCGACGACGCCCGGTGGGTGCCGGTCGCCGAGGCGCGAGAGATGCTCGTCGCGGGCCAGGTCGCCGCGGTGGACGCGCTGCTCGTGCTGCTCGATGGACCCGCCTGAGTCACGATGTGGTGTCGGTGTGGACCGGGTCCGCGCCGTCTGGATAGCCTGCACGGACGTCGGGGCACGCCGGCGTCATCACCAGGGGAGTACACATGCGGCGCTGGCGCGCGGTCACGGCGGGGCTCACCGCCCTCGCACTCGGAGCAGGACTCGCGATCGGCGGTGCGACGAGCGCCTCGGCGGAGCCCGCGGGCAACTGGGGCACGTTCACCCTGAGCGGGGCGTCGAAGGCGTACACGGGCACGATGACGTTGCCCGGGTTCCCCGCCACGACGTTCACCTCGAACTCGCGGCAGTCGACCGTGATCAGCGGGGCGTCGACGTGGCAGTCGGCGGGGACGCCGGTCGGTGGGGTCTACGGCACGAGTCGTGCGCAGACGTACATGAACCAGCGGCCGCAGGCTGATCGTCCCAACGGGGACTCGGCGTCGACCACCACCTACACGTTCGACGGCGCGACGCCCGGCGCGCAGAGCTGGTCGTTCGTCCTCGGGGACATCGACGCCGACCAGGCGACGATCTCGGCCACGGTGGCCGACGGCGGTGCGGCGACCGCCGAACAGCTCGGGTACCAGGGCTCCTACAACTCGTGCTCGGCGTCCAGCCCTGCCGGATGGTCCTGCTCGCCGGATCCGGACGGCACGACCGGTCAGGACCAGCCGACCTGGGACGCCGCCACGCGCACGCTGACCGGCAACGCCGCCGCGTCGGACACCGCGGGCGCCTCGGCCTGGTTCACGCCGACCGCGTCGCTGACGAGCCTGACCATCACGTACCAGCAGCGCAGCGGGTTCCCGGTGTACCAGACCTGGTTCGCCAACCGCACCGCGGCGATCAGCGGCACCGCGACCCTCGACGGCACCCCGATCCCGGGAGCCACCGTCACCGTGACTGCACCCCGCGGCACCGTGTACACGACGACCACCGACGACGACGGCAACTACGTGTTCCCGCAGTTGCCGGTGATCGCGAACTACCGCGTCGAGATCACCCCGCCGGCGGGTGCTGACGGTGACGCCGTGGCGACGGGTGTCTCGCTCGCCGTCTCCGGCACACCAGGTGGCGTCGACAAGACCGCCGACTTCGCGTTCACGTCGCCGGACGACACGACGTCCGTCATCGGGACGGTGACCGACGCGGAGGACCACCCCGTGGCGAACGTGCCCGTCGTCATCGACGTCCCCGGGGGCGACCCGATCGAGACCACGACGAACAGCGACGGCGTGTACACCGCGTCGGACCTTCCCGCGGACACCGCCGTGGAGGTCTCGGTGGCCGGTGAACCGCCCGTGACGATCACCACCGGTGACGCCGGTGCAGCACCGGTCGAGCCGGAGCCGATCGTCGCCCCGCCCGCCGTGATCGCGACGATCACCGGCATCGTCTCCCTCGACGGGACGCCCGTGCCCGCCGGCGTGGTCGTCGAGCTCCTCGACGAGTCCCGTGCCGTTGTCGGTTCGGCCACCACCGACGCCGACGGTCGCTACACCTTCGCCACGTCTGCCGGTACCTACACGGTCCGCACGGTGGTCCCCACCGCGGGTGCGACCGGCAATACCGCCAACACGGACGTCACCGCCACCGCCGGCACCAGCGTCACGTCGGACCTGCCGTTCGAGACCCCCGCCGCGCCCGAGGTCGTCACGACCGACCAGCCCGGCACCGTCGCCGACACGAACGGCGACCCGGTCGCCGGCGTGGACGTCGTCGCGACACCGACCGACCCGGAGGCCGGCCCGCCGGTGACCGTGGCCACCGACCCCGACGGCGCGTTCGACCTGGTCGACCTGCAGCCGACGACCGAGTACACGATCACGGTCGACGTCGACGGCGCCACTCCGGTGACCGTCGTCACGCCCGAGGAGGGTGCTGCGACCCCGCTCGCCTTCGTGGTCGAGGCCGCGGTGACCCCGGTCCCGTCGCCGTCGCCCAGTGCGCCGACGCCGAGCAACTCGCCGACCGCGGTCCCGACCGTGCCGGCTGCCGGAGGCTCGGGCAACGCGCCGGCCGCTGGTTCGGGTGACGTCGGTGACGGCGGGCCGCTGGCCTACACCGGTGCTGACCTCAAGCCCGGGCTCATCGCGGCCGGGGTGCTCGTGCTGCTCGGTGCGGCGCTGCTGACGTTCCGCGCGGTGCGCAACCGTCGCCGGAGCCACCTGCAGGACTGATCGGTCACGACGAAGGGCGGGCCCGGCGCGATGCCGGCCCGCCCTTCCCCTCGGTGCACGCCCCGGGCCCCGGGGTCGCACGGCCACGCCGCCGCCCCACGACACGCCGCCGCCCAACCCCCGAGGTTCCGAAATCTGCCCATCTCGGCGGCGCCGGCGGCCGTTCGTGGAACCTCAGCGCCACGCACACGGCATGTCGTCGTGACCCCTCGCCACACGCCGCCACACTCCACCGCGACGACGCCACGCCCGGGCCTCGCCGCCGAGGTTCCACGACATGCCGCCAATCCACCGCCGAGGTTCCGCGGATCAGCGCCAGAACCGCCGAGATGCCGAGATTTCGGAACCTCGGCGCCGCACGGGTCCGACGCCCCCGCCCACACTCCGCGCTACTGCGTGCGGTGCGTGCGGTGCGAGCCCGTGACCGTCGCGACCGAGCCCGTCAGGGTCTGGATCGCCCGACCGACGACGGGCACCGACGTGGTGACCACCGCGAGCGAGGACGTGATCGCCTCGATCGACGACGTCGACAGGTGCTCCTGCCCGACCGTGTGCACCGGGAAGCCCCGACGCGCCAGCACGACGACCCCGAGCGACCCGAGCAGCACGGCACCACCAGCGAACGGCAGGTACTGCAACCCGACGATCCCGAGCGCCTGCCCACCGATGGCAGCACCGCCCGCGATGCCGATGTTCGACGCACCGTTGATGAGCGCACCGGCGATGTCGGGGGAGACGCCTCCGGAGCGGATCGCGGCGGCCATGAAGAGCGTGCCCGTCGTGCCGTTCGCGGCCATCCACACGCCGGCGACGACCATCGTGCCGACCAGGGAGCCGTGCACGAACGGCATCGCGGCGAACGCGACGGCCATCACGGCGACGGCGGCGATGAGGGTCTGGCGGGGTGCCCGGTCGACGAACATGCCCGCGAGCCAGAGGCCGATCACCCCGGTGCCGCCCAGGACGAGCAGCGCACCGCTCACCATCGAGGCGTCGAGTCCGGCGTCGATCGCGTACGGCCCGACGTAGGTGTAGACGACGTAGTGCCCGGCGAACAGGAGCAGGTCGGCGATCACGACGGACAGCAGCCCGGTGCGCGCCCAGGCCTTCGGGGACCCGATGTGCGGCGACGAGGCACCACTGACGGCGGGCAGGAACAGCAGCGCCACGGCGGCGAGCACGGCGGCGGCGACACCGATCGAGAACACGGCTGGGCGCCAGCCGATGTGCTGCGCGACCCAGGTGGCGACGGGCACGCCGAGCACGAAGCCGAGCGAGCTGCCCGAGTACACGAACGCGATGGCGCGACCGGCCAGGCGCGGCGGCACGATCCGGGTGGCGTACGCCGAGGCGACCGAGAAGAACAGCGCGTGCGCGATGCCGCCGACGACCCGTCCGGCGCACACGACGGCGAACGACGGTGCGAACGCGATCATGAGGTTCGAGACCGTGTAGCCGACGAGCGTCGACACGAGCACGGCCTTGCGGGGGAGCTTCGCGGTGAAGGCGGTGAGCGGGAGCGCCAGGAGTGCCACGGCGCCCGCGTACACGGTGACGACGATGCCCATGGTGGCCTCGGACACACCGAGGTCGGCGCTCATCGTGCCGAGCAGCCCGACGGGCATGAGCTCGGTGGTGATGGCGAAGAACGTGGCCAGCCCGAGCACGGCGATGCCGACGATGGACTGGGTGGTGACGGTGATCGGCCGCGTGTTCGTCGACACGGCCGAGGTGGTGGTGTTGGTGGACACGCTGCTGACCTCCTCCGGGGCACGGGCGAACGCGCGTCGGTGCCGTTCGGGGGAACGACGATGACCGGGAGGTCTGCGGGGCGCGCTCGCTGTGGATGTGGGTGATGTGGGTACGACTCCACGGCGAGTGCGCCCATCCAGTGTTGCACGATGGACCGCAGCCCGCGAGGGGGTCAGCGGAGATTCTCGGAGCGCTCCAACAATCCGCGCCCTCAGTTCTCGTTCGTCACCCGACCCTGCACGCCGCCACCCCGGAGCGCGATCGTCAACGTCCCGCTCATCGACTGCGCCGACATCGACACCGAGCCGTGCAGTGCCGCCTCGCGGGGGAAGCACGCCGTCGACGACTCGATCCGGTTCGCCGTCGCCACCAGGCAGATCGTCGACCGGTCCGTGCCGACCCCTGCCCACACGGCCCACGGCGTGTCGAACGAGCCGCCGTCCAGTGCCCGGTTCGTGAACACGAGCCGTGTGGAGTGCAGACTGACGGGCGCCTCCACCGGCCCCGGCAGCTGGTCGGCGTACGTCTGCGGCACGTCGAGCAGCTGCTCGAGCGTGACCGTGCCCGCCGTCGGCGTGACGCTCGGTGCCGCCGCGACGTCGCCGCGGACGGGCCCGACGACGGTGCCGGCGGCGAACGCCACACCGACCGCCGCTGCCGCGCCGAGCGCGATCCAGACGCGTGGCCGCTCCGTCCAGAGCAGCGTGCGCCACCGGGACCGTCGCGTCGGTCCGACCGGGAGGCCCGGCTCACCCCCGACGTCGTCACCCGCGTCGTCGGGACGGTCGGGTTCCAGGGCTTCGGTCGCCGCCCACGATCCGGCCTCCGTTCGCGGGGACGGGTCCGGTTCCGCGACAGCCGCCGCGCGCCCCGGGGCCGACGGTCCCGGCGACCGGCCGTGCTCCGGGGCCGACGGTTCCGGCGAGCCGGACTGCTGGGCCGGGCGTTCCGGCGACCAGCCGGGCAGCGGAGCCGACCCTTCCGGCGACGAGCCGGGCAGCGGAGCCGACCGATCGGAGGATGCGACCTGCCCGCTGGCTGGGGTCGTGCCTCCCGGCCGCTCGTCCGACACGGTGGCGGAGACGACGCCCGCGCCCGCTCGCCGACCACCCGACCGCCGCCCGCTCGCCAGGTCCTGCAGCGCGATCCGGGCGCGCGCCGCGTCGGCGGGGCTCGATGCCGCTCCCCAGGCGACGGCCTCGAGCCGTGCCCGTTCCGCTGCCACGTCGTCGTGGGCCATGCGCACTCCCGATCTGCCGGTCGCGTGGTCTCCCTTCATCGTGGCACTGCCGGGGCGGCGGCGCGCACCCAGAACGAGGGGAGTAGGCGTGACGCATGAGCACCGAACCCGAACCGCGACACGACGTCGACCCGGAGACCCTCGAGCCACTGAGCCACGACACCCAGTCCGGCGAGGCCGACTACGTGGCGACGAGCCCCGGCGGGACCGGCACGGAGCGCCACGTGCCGACCGCCGACGAGGAGCAGGGTCGCGGCACCGAGTACGACCCGGTCGACCAGGGGCCGCAGCAGGAGGGCCAGGGCGGCTGACGCCGGGCCCGTCGCCACGCGCCCCGCACTAGCGGATCACCCGGCGCAGCACGGCCCGCTCGCCTGCCGTCCACGCGGCGCTCGTCACGACGTACAGCGCGGCGGCGAGCGGGGCGATCGCGGCGAACACGACCGTGATGAACGGCGCGAACCGTCCGATCACAGCGGTCGCTGCCGCACCGGGCACCTGTGCGCCCGGCTCAGGCGTCGGCACCGGGTTCCAGCGCAGGTTCGCGCGACGGCTGAGCTCCACGACGACAGCGAGCACGGCCAGCAGCAGGACGACGCCCCAGGCGTGCACCCACAGTGGCGACGTGAGCGTGACGACGAGCGAGTGCCCGAGCGGGACCCCGACCAGGGTGGCCTCGAGCAGGGCGTTGGCTGTGCCGCCGATCGACGCGTGCGTGAACAGGGCGGAGACGAGGGACAGCACCGGAGCCTGCGCGAGGACGGGCAGGCAGCCGGCCAGGGGTGAGACCTTCTCGTTCGTGTAGAGCTGTTGGACGGCGCGCTGCAACTGCTCGGCGTTCTTCCCGTGGCGCTTCCGCAGGGCGGCGAGCTGCGGCGCGAGCCGACGTCGGTCGCGCTCCGCTCGGACCTGCAGGACGGACAGCGGCACGAGCGCGGCCCGGACGGCCAGGGTCAGGAGCACGACGGCGATCGCCGCGGCGAACGAGCCCGTGGCGGGGGAGAGCGCCGCGGTCAGGGCGGCGACGAGGTCCGCGCCGCCGTGCAGCAGCGGGCCGACGAGGGGCAGGGTGGACAGGTCCATGACGGTTCCGATCGGTGGTGGTTCGCAGGAGGGGGCGCGAGAGGCCCGGCCACCGGTCGGTGGTCAGGCCGGGGCGACGACTCCCGGGGCACGCGATCGGACGTGCCCGTCGGCATCGGGGTGGCTCCACGCGATGCGGGTGACGAGGTCCGGTACCGCAGCGTGTTCGACGCCCGTCGCCTGCAGCCCGAGCACCGTCGCCAGCACCGTGGCCAGGACCTGCGCGACGACGACCGCCACGGCGACGGCCGTCAGGCCGAGCGCGGCCACCGCCAGCAGCGGCAGGACGCCGGCTGCGGGGTCGCCCCCTGTGGGCGCACCGAGCACCAGCGCGGCGGCGGCGCGGAGGATCAGCAGGGCGACGGTCATGGTCGGTTCAGCGTAACGCCCGCGTGCCGCCACGGACAGGACGGCAGCGCGGGAGAGGATCGCCGCATGACCGCAGGTTCGCCGAGCACCCCAGCGACCGTCGCGCTCGACCGAGCCGGGGTGTCGTACACGCCGCACGTGTACGACCACCACGAGAGCGCCACGAACTTCGGCGAGGAGGCCGCCGCCGCCCTGGGGCTCCGCGAGGAGCAGGTCTTCAAGACCCTGGTCGTCTCGGTCGACGGCGCACTGGCGGTGGCGATCGTGCCGGTGGCGAACCGGCTCGACCTCAAGGCCATCGCGGCGGCGGTCGGTGGCAAGAAGGCGACGCTGGCCGATCCGGCCCTCGCCGAGAAGCGCACCGGGTACGTCGTCGGTGGCATCAGCCCGGTCGGCCAGAAGTCCCGGATCCGGACCGTGCTCGACGAGTCGGCCCTGGCGTACGACAGCATCTTCGTCTCCGGCGGGCGCCGTGGGTTCGACATCGAGGTGGCTCCGGCCGACCTCGCGCGGGTCACCGACGCGATCTCGGCGGCGATCGCGCGGACCTGAGTCGAGTCGCCGCAAGTTTTCCCACCACCGGGAATGAACCCGGCACTCCTGCGTTGCATTGAGTCGAAGGCACTCAAGTTCCCCAGGAGGTCCCTTTGCCAGAGACGTTCGGCCCGACCGGCGGCAGTGACTCGTTCGACGAGTTCCTCGCCCGCCTCCTCGCGGCGCAGAACACCGGTGACCCGCAGCGCCCCCGTGCGTTCGGCCGACCGGTGGACATCACGCGGCTCCTCAGCCGCCGCACCCACGAGCTGCTCCAGCACACCGCCGAGTACGCGGTGTCGCAGGGGCAGCACGAGCTCGACGCGCTGCACCTGCTGCACGTGCTCGTCCGCACCGAGCCGTTCGACGCCGTCGTCCGTTCCGCCGGGGTCGACCCCGAGCGCCTCGCCGCCGAGATCGAGCAGCGCCTGCCCATGGCCCGCGAGCCGCAGCCCGAGCAGACCGGCCGCCCGGCCCTGACCGGCACGGCGCAGCGCATCCTCGTCGAGGCCACCCAGGCCGCGCGGGGCTTCGGCAGCACCTACACCGACCCCGAGCACGTCTTCTTCGCGCTCGTGACCGACCAGGAGACCGTCACCGGGCAGCTGCTCGCCAGCGCCGGCGTCACCCCACAGGCCATGCAGGACTACGCCCAGCAGGCCGCGGCAGCAGCACGAGAGGGGCGCCCCATGCCAGGAACCGGTGCAACGACCGGAACGGCCGACACCGACAGCGACAGCGACAGCGACAGCGACACCCCGACCCTCGACCAGTTCGGCACCGACCTCACCGCGCGGGCCCGAGACGGCCACATCGACCCCGTCATCGGTCGCGCCGACGAGATCGAGCAGGCGGTCGAGATCCTGCTCCGTCGCACCAAGAACAACCCCGTCCTGATCGGCGAGCCCGGCGTCGGCAAGACCGCCATCGTCGAGGGACTCGCCCAGCGCATCGTCGACGGCGACGTCCCCTCGCTGCTGCAGGGCAAGCGGGTCGTCGCCCTCGACCTGCCCGGCATGCTCGCCGGCACCCGGTACCGGGGCGACTTCGAGGAGCGCCTGACGAAGGCCATGGACGAGATCGCGGCGCACGCCGACGAGCTCATCGTCTTCGTCGACGAGCTCCACACCGTCGTCGGCGCCGGTGGCGGCGGTGAGGGCGGCTCGATGGACGCCGGCAACATCCTCAAGCCCCGGCTCGCCCGCGGCGACCTGCACCTGGTCGGCGCGACGACCCTGAACGAGTACCGCCGGATCGAGAAGGACGCCGCACTCGAGCGTCGCTTCCAGCCGGTCACGGTCGGGGAGCCGAGCGTCGAGGACGCCGTCGCGATCCTGACCGGCCTCGCACCCCGGTACGAGGAGCACCACGGCGTCGTCTACACGCCGGAGTCGCTGCGCGCCGCCGTCGAACTCTCGCACCGGTACGTCACCGACCGGCACCTGCCGGACAAGGCCATCGACCTCATCGACCAGGCCGGCGCACGGCGCCGGCTCGCCCGCTCGGGTGCCGTCGACGTCGAGGCCCTGCGCGACCAGGTCGCCGAGCTGCTGGCCGAGAAGGACCGCGCGGTCGCCGAGGAGCTGTACGAAGAGGCGTCGCGCCTGCGCGACGAGACGGTCGGACTGGAGGCCCGGATCGCCGCCGCCACGTCGGCGGACGCTCCCCGCGCCTCCCGTCCCGAATCCGTGGGCACCTCGATCACGGAACGCGACATCGCCGGTGTGGTGTCGCGTGCCACCGGCATCCCGGCGACGCGCCTGACCCAGGGCGACCGCTCGCGGCTCGCCGTGCTCGAGCAGGAACTGCACGAACGCGTCGTCGGCCAGGACGACGCCGTTGCGGCGATCGCGAAGGCCGTCCGACGCAGCCGGACCGGCATGGGCGACCAGCGTCGACCCGTCGGGAGCTTCCTGTTCCTCGGCCCGACCGGCGTCGGCAAGACCGAACTGGCGAAGGCCCTGGCGTCGTCGCTGTTCGGTGACGAGTCCGCCATGCTCCGCTTCGACATGAGCGAGTTCGGCGAGCGGCACACCGTCTCGCGGCTGGTCGGGGCGCCTCCCGGGTACGTCGGCTACGACGAGGCCGGGCAGCTCACCGAACGCGTGCGCCGGAACCCGTACTCGGTGATCCTGCTCGACGAGGTCGAGAAGGCGCACCCCGACGTGTTCAACCTGCTGCTGCAGGTGCTGGACGACGGTCGACTGACCGACGGTCAGGGTCGCACGGTGGACTTCCGGAACACCGTCGTGATCATGACGTCGAACATCGGCTCGGAGTTCCTGGCCTCGCGGTCGGGCGCCCTCGGCTTCGCGCCGGTCGGCACGACCGACGGGTTCGGCGAGGACGACCTCCGCGCCCGGGTGATGGGCAAGCTGCGCGAGGCCATGCGGCCGGAGTTCATCAACCGCATCGACGAGATCGTGCTCTTCCGCAAGCTCGACCGGTCGCAGATCACGTCGATCGTGTCGCTGCTCCTGCAGGACACGGCGCTGCGGCTCGTCGCGCAGGACATGGTGCTCTCCGTGTCCGACGCAGCGGTCGACTGGCTCGCCGAGCACGGGTACGAGCCCGAGTACGGCGCCCGTCCGCTCCGCCGGCTCATCCAGCGCGAGGTCGACGACCGCATCGCGACGCTCGTGGTCGACGGTGGCGTGACCGCCGGGGACACCGTGCGGATCGACGTCGTGGGCGACGTTCTGACGGCAGCGGTGGTGGAACCCGCGACGCTGTAGCAGCCGTTCGCCCACGAAGGCCCGGTACCGATTCGGTACCGGGCCTTCGTCGCGCCCGGGTACGACAGCGTGGTGTTCGGGAATGCAATTCCGGAGAAATCGGAGAAAGGGGTTGCGCTGCGAATTGTGGTGCCGATAGTGTTCACTCGTCGCGAACCGCTGGACTTCAGCCGGGGGACGACTCCGACAGCTCGAGACCGAAAGGGGGCCGACCATGATGATCACCGCAACCACTCCGTTCCGTGGAATCCGTGGACGCGTCGGCACCCCGTTCCGCGTCCGCTGACCCGGAGCGTTCCGCCTTCTGCTGACATCTGTGTCCTCCGATCCTCGTCTCGTGACGAGTCCGTCGCCTGACACCTCGCGCTGAGCCGTTCTGGCTCGCGTCGAACCGGCTCCGTCGATCGCCGATCGGTCCCGATCCGTGTGCTCCGCGCACGCGATCGGACTGCGTCGATCGTCGCCGGAGAATGTCGGCGGTCGGTGCGACGCTCTCGGTACCGGAAGTCATTCAGTACCGCGTCGTCGGACATTCCTCCGGTGACCGCGGAATGCATTCTCACGCATTCATTCTGTCCTGCCCGTGTGCCGGGCAGTCCACTCCTGCCCGTGTGCCGGGCAACTCCGTCATGCCCTGAAAGGGACCACCGTGTCATCGAAGACCGCCACCCGCCCTCCCGATACCCGCGCAGCGCGCCACCGGGTCTCCCTCACCGACCGCATCGCGCTGCGCATCGGCATGTCGCTCATCATCTGGAGCCGGCGCACCCGCCGGGTCCGTCCGGTGATCGACCACGCAACACGGCTGCAGCTCGACCGCGAGCGGCAGCAGCGCGAGAACGACCTGCTCCTGCAGGCCGCACTCATGCGCGCCTGGCGCTGAGCCGGATCGGACACCCGACCGTCGCACCGTGCGACCGTCGCCGTCCCGTGCCCGCTTGGTGGCTCGGTGCGAGGGGACAGCCCCGCACCGAGCCACCGTCGGCGCACCGGCCGACGCAACCCGCACCGTGCGCCGCACCGACGACCGAGCACGGCGCGACCGAGCCCGCACCGTGCGCCGACGTGTCGGACGCACCCCGGGCCTCCCGTACCGTTGGTGGGTGACCGAAACCGCAGCTGCACTCGTCGAACGCCTGACCGCCGTCGTCCCGGACTTCCCGAAGCCGGGGGTGCTCTTCCGTGACGTGACGCCGGTGTTCTCGGACGCCGTGGCGTTCGGCCGCGTGTGCGAGGCACTCGCCGCGCCGTTCGCGGTCGGTGCCGGGTTCGACGCCGTCGCCGGCATCGAGGCACGAGGCTTCGCCCTCGCCGGCGGGATCGCCGCGCAGCACCAGGTGGGGGTGCTCACCGTGCGCAAGGCCGGCAAGCTGCCGGGCGAGGTCCTCAGCGAGCAGTACGCACTCGAGTACGGCGAGGCCGAGCTCGAGCTGCGTCCGGGCCAGCTCCCCGCGGGCACCCGGGTCCTCGTCGTCGACGACGTCCTCGCCACCGGCGGGACCGGCGCCGCCACCATCACGCTGCTCGAACGCGCGGGCTACCAGGCGGTCGGGTTCGCCGCGCTGCTCGAGCTCGACGGGCTGAACGGACGCGAGCGACTCGAGCCGCGCCTGCCCGTCACCACGCTCGGCGCCGTGCCCGCCTGAGCCCCACGCGCGCACTAGTCTTGACGCACCATTTCGATCGAGGAGTCCCATCATCGTGACCGAGTCAGTCGCCGCAGCGCCGGAGAGCGCCGAGCCCGCAGCCGTGCCCCAGGCACCCGAGCCCCGCACCGCGACGACGACCACGACGGGCACCGAGCTCTTCGACGGTGAGCGCGGCGTCGTCGCGATCCGCGTCGACGGTGTCCTCAAGGACCTCGCCGCCGACGTCGCCGCCGGCGAGATCGCCGAGGCCGTCACCCTGCAGGAGCAGGACGGGCTCGACATCCTCCGTCACTCGGCCGCACACGTGCTCGCGCAGGCCGTCCAGCAGATCAACCCCGAGGCCAAGCTCGGCATCGGGCCGCCCGTCACCGACGGCTTCTACTACGACTTCGACGTCGCCGAGCCCTTCACCCCCGAGGACCTCAAGGCGATCGAGAAGGGCATGGACCGCATCGTCAAGCAGGCCCAGCGCTTCCGCCGCGTGGTCGTCACGGACGAGCAGGCGCGCGAGCTGATGGCGGGGGAGCCGTACAAGCAGGAGCTCATCGGACTCAAGGGCGCGGCGACCGACGGCGACTCCGGCGAGAGCGTCGAGGTCGGCGCCGGCGAACTCACCGTGTACGAGAACGTCGACCCCAAGTCGGGCGAGGTCGTCTGGCAGGACCTCTGCCGGGGCCCGCACGTGCCGCACACCCGCTGGATCGGCAACGCCGCGAAGCTCATGCGCGTCGCCGCTGCCTACTGGCGGGGCTCCGAGAAGAACCCGCAGCTGCAGCGCATCTACGGCACCGCCTGGCCCGACAAGGACCAGCTCAAGGCGTACCTGGTGCGTCTCGAAGAGGCCGCCAAGCGCGACCACCGCAAGCTCGGTGCCGAACTCGACCTGTTCTCGTTCCCCGACGAGATCGGTTCCGGCCTGGCGATCTTCCACCCGAAGGGCGGCATCATCCGCCGCGAGATGGAGGACTACTCGCGCCGTCGGCACGAGGAGAACGGCTACTCGTTCGTCTACACGCCGCACATCACCAAGGGCGACCTGTTCGAGACCTCCGGGCACCTCGGCTGGTACAAGGACGGCATGTTCCCGGCCATGCACATGGACGAGGCGAAGGACGAGGACGGCAACGTCACGCGTCAGGGAGCCGACTACTACCTCAAGCCGATGAACTGCCCGATGCACATCCTGGCGTACCGGTCGCAGCCGCGTTCGTACCGCGACCTGCCGCTCCGGATGTTCGAGTTCGGCACGGTCTACCGCAACGAGAAGTCCGGCGTCATCCACGGCCTCACGCGGGTCCGTGGCATGACCCAGGACGACGCGCACATCTTCACCACGCAGGAGAAGATGAAGGAGGAGCTGACCACGACGCTCGAGTTCGTGCTCTCGCTGCTGCGCGACTACGGCCTCGACGACTTCTACCTCGAGCTCTCCACGAAGGACCCGGAGAAGTACGTCGGTGACGACGAGGTCTGGGACGTCGCGACGAACACCCTGCGCGAGGTCGCCGAGGAGTCCGGTCTCGAGCTCGTGCCCGACCCGGCCGGAGCCGCCTTCTACGGCCCGAAGATCTCGGTGCAGGCCCGCGACGCCATCGGCCGCACGTGGCAGATGTCGACCGTGCAGCTCGACTTCAACCTGCCCGAGCGCTTCGGCATCGACTACACCGCGGCCGACGGCTCCCGCCAGCGCCCGGTGATGATCCACCGCGCGCTGTTCGGCTCGATCGAGCGGTTCTTCGGCGTGCTGACCGAGCACTACGCCGGCGCGTTCCCGGCCTGGCTGTCGCCGGTGCAGGTGGTCGGCATCCCCGTCGCGGCCGAGTACGGCGACTACCTCGACGAGGTCATCGCGAAGCTCCGGTCGCACGGCGTCCGCGCCGAGGTCGACCACTCGGACGACCGCATGCAGAAGAAGATCCGCACGCACACCAAGGCGAAGGTGCCGTTCCAGCTCATCGCCGGCGGCGACGACCGCGACGCCGGTGCGGTGTCGTTCCGCTTCCGTGACGGGCGCCAGGACAACGCCGTGCCCGTGGACGAAGCAGTCGACCGCATCCTGACGGCGATCCGCGAGCGCGCGCAGGTCTGATGACGGACGAGCAGGACCCGCTGGTCATCCGGGACGCCGCCACCGGTGCGGCCGTCCCGGATGCCTTCCAGCGCCTGTGGAACCCGCACCGGATGGCGTACATCGACGCCGGGCGCGAGGGCACGGGCCGCGGGCACGCAGACGACTGCCCGTTCTGCGAGGCACCGCGGAAGTCCGACGAGGACGCCCTCATCGTCGCCCGGGGCGAGCACGCCTACGTGCTGCTCAACTTGTTCCCGTACAACAACGGACACCTGCTGGTCTGCCCGTACCGCCACGTGCCGCTGTACGACGAGGCCACGCCGGACGAGCTCCGCGAGATGGGCGAGCTGACCCAGACCGCGATGCGGGTCCTGCGCGCCGTGTCGCACTGCGACGGCTTCAACATCGGCATGAACCAGGGCGAGGTCGCGGGGGCCGGCATCGCCGCACACCTGCACCAGCACATCGTGCCGCGGTGGCAGTCCGACGCGAACTTCTTCCCGATCATCGCGCGGACGAAGTCGATGTCCCAGATGCTCGGGGACACCCGCCGACTGGTCGCCGAGGGCTGGCCGGCAGCGGACTAGACTGATCGGCATCATGAGCGACAGCACCAGCACCTCCGGCACCCCTGGCACCTCGATCACCGGCTCCGACCGCGTCAAGCGCGGCCTCGCCGAGATGCTCAAGGGCGGCGTCATCATGGACGTCGTCGACGCCGAGCAGGCCCGCATCGCGGAGGAAGCCGGCGCGACCGCGGTCATGGCCCTCGAGCGTGTCCCCGCCGACATCCGCGCACAGGGCGGCGTCGCCCGCATGTCCGACCCGTCGATGATCGAGGAGATCATCGCCGCCGTGTCGATCCCCGTCATGGCGAAGGCCCGCATCGGCCACTTCGTCGAGGCGCAGATCCTGCAGGAGCTCGGCGTCGACTACATCGACGAGTCCGAGGTGCTCTCGCCCGCCGACTACGTCAACCACATCGACAAGTGGAACTTCACCACGCCGTTCGTCTGCGGTGCCACCGAACTGGGCGAGGCGCTCCGTCGCATCACCGAGGGCGCTGCGATGATCCGTTCCAAGGGCGAGGCCGGCACGGGTGACGTGTCCGAGGCCACGAAGCACATCCGCACGATCAACAAGGAGATCGCGGCGCTGCGCCACCTCAAGGAAGACGAGCTCTACGTCGCCGCCAAGGAACTGCAGGCGCCGTTCGAGATCGTGCGCGAGGTCGCCCGCACCGGCAAGCTCCCCGTCGTACTGTTCACCGCCGGTGGCGTCGCCACCCCGGCCGACGCCGCGATGATGATGCAGCTCGGCGCGGACGGCGTGTTCGTCGGCTCCGGCATCTTCAAGTCCGGCGACCCGGCGAAGCGTGCCGCGGCCATCGTCAAGGCCGTCACCTTCCACGACGACCCCAAGGTCATCGCCGAGGTCTCGCGCGGTCTGGGCGAGGCGATGGTGGGCATCAACGTCGCCGACGTCCCCGCACCGCACCGCCTCGCCGAGCGTGGCTGGTAGCACGACGAGCAGTGCCCGGCCCCGCATCGGAGTCCTGGCGCTGCAGGGTGACTTCCGCGAGCACATCGCCTCGTTGACGGAGCTCGGCGCCGACGTGGTGCCGCTCCGTCGCCCCGAGGAGATCGCGGTGCTCGACGGCGTCGTGATCCCCGGCGGTGAGTCGAGCGTGATGGACAAGCTGTCCCGGTCGTTCGGCGTCGCCGAGCCCCTCGCTGATGCCATCCGCGACGGCCTGCCGACGTACGGCACGTGTGCCGGCATGATCATGCTGTCGTCGCGGATCACCGACGGCATCAGCGGCCAGCAGACCCTCGACGTGCTCGACACCACGGTTCGTCGGAACGCGTTCGGCAGCCAGAACGACTCGTTCGAGGTCGACGTCCCGATGCCCGAGCTCGGCGACGCCCCCGTGCACGCGGTCTTCATCCGTGCCCCGGTGGTCGAGCAGCACGGCCCCGGCGTCCAGGTCCTCGGCGCACTGGCGGACGGGCAGGTCGTCGCGGTGCAGCAGGGCAACGTGCTCGCGAGTGCGTTCCACCCCGAGGTCGCCGGCGAGGACCGCTTCCACCGCCGCTTCCTCGCCATGGTGCGCAGCGCCTGACGCGACCCCCGGGCTCTGGGCACGACCGCCCGCGGGCCCTGGGCCCGGCCGCCTGCGTGCCCGCTCCGGCGGGGCGGGGCGGCGCCGGGCCTCCCGGCTGGGTAAACTGACCCCGACTTTCCGCAAGACGCAAGGAGAACCGTGTCCGGGCATTCCAAGTGGGCGACGACCAAGCACAAGAAGGCCGTCATCGACGGCCGCCGTGCCAAGTCGTTCGCCAAGCTCATCAAGAACATCGAGGTCGCCGCGAAGATGGGCGGCGCCGACCTGTCGGGCAACCCGACGCTGGTCGACGCGATCCAGAAGGCCAAGAAGACCTCGGTCCCGAACGACAACATCGACCGCGCCGTCAAGCGCGGTGCCGGCCTGACCGGTGAGTCGATCGAGTACACGACGATCATGTACGAGGGCTACGCCCCGAACGGCGTCGCGATGCTGATCGAGTGCCTCACCGACAACAAGAACCGCGCAGCGGCCGAGGTCCGGACGGCGATGTCCCGCAACGGTGGCACCATGGCCGACCCGGGCAGCGTCGCCTACAACTTCTCGCGCAAGGGCGTCATCTCGGTCACGAAGACCGACGGACTCGACGAGGACACCGTCATGACCGCCGTGCTCGACGCCGGTGTCGAGGACGTCATCGACCAGGGTGGCGGCTTCGAGATCATCACCGAGGCGAGCGACCTCGTCGCGGCCCGCACCGCGCTGCAGGACGCCGGCATCGACTACGACTCGGCCGACGCCGAGTTCGTCCCCGGCCTCAAGGTGCCGGTCGACGCCGAGACCGCCCGCAAGGTCTTCCGCCTGATCGACGCGCTCGAGGACAGCGACGACGTGCAGAACGTCTACGCCAACTTCGACGTGCCGGCGGACGTCCAGGCCGAGCTCGACGAGGACGAGGGCGAGTAGCCGTGCTCCGTGTGCTCGGGGTGGACCCCGGGCTCACCCGGTGCGGCGTCGGCGTCGTCGAGGTCGCACCGAACCGGCGCGCACGGCTCGTCCACGTGACGGTCGTGCGCACCCCGGCGGACATGCCGCTCGAGCAGCGGCTGCTCCGCATCGCCGACGGCATCGCCGCCGAGATCGACGAGCACCACCCGGACGCGGTCGCCGTCGAGCGCGTGTTCGCGCAGGCGAACGTCCGCACCGTGATGGGCACCGCCCAGGCGGCCGGGCTCGCGCTGCACGCCGCGGCGGCCCGCGGGCTGCCCGTCGGCCTGCACACGCCGTCCGAGGTCAAGGCGGCCGTCACCGGCTACGGCAACGCCGACAAACGCCAGGTGCAGACCATGATCGCGCGCGTGCTCGGTCTCGCCGAGGCCCCGAAGCCGGCCGACGCCGCCGATGCGCTCGCGCTGGCCGTGTGCCATGCCTGGAGGCTCGGATCACCTGACGTCGCCGGCGAACGTGCCACGAACCTCACCCCGGCACAACGCGCGTGGCGCGACGCACAGGGCGGCACCGTCGACTCCCCGCTCGCCCGCGCGGCCGCCGCCGCGGCCCGACCGCGTGGCTCGTCGGCCGCGTCGGTGGGCGGCCGTAGGCTCGGGGCATGATCGCGAGTCTCCGGGGTACCTGCATCGACATCGCCGGTTCCGGCGTGGTGATCGAGGCCGGGGGAGTCGGGTACGCCGTCACCGTGACCCCGGCCCACGCACTGACGATGCGTCACGGGTCCGAGGTGTTCGTCCGCACCGCGATGATCGTGCGCGAAGACGAGCACCTGCTCTTCGGCTTCGAGTCGACCGACGCCCTCCAGGTGTTCGACCTGCTGCGCAGCGTCACGGGTGTCGGGCCCAAGTCCGCGATGGGCGTCCTGGCCCACATGGACCCGTCGCAGGTCGCGAACGCCGTGGCGAAGGACGACGACGGCGCCTTCCGCAAGGTCTCCGGCATCGGCCCGAAGACCGCGAAGCTCATCATCCTGGCGCTCACCGGCAAGCTCGCCGCGTTCGAGCAGGCCGCCGTCGTCACCGCCGGTCGTGGCACTGCCGCCCACCCGGCCGCGACCGACGTCGTCTCCGCACTGATCGGCCTCGGCTGGCGCGAGGACGCAGCACAGACCGCCGTCGACGAGACCGTCGCGAACGAGCCAGGGGCCGCGGCCATGGGCACGCAGGCGCTGCTCCGCGCTGCGCTCGGTGCGCTCCGGCCCGCCGGTGCCGGTCGATGAGCGGCATCACGTCAGCCGGAGCCGAGTCGCAGGAAGAACTCGCGTTCGAAGGTGCACTCCGGCCGCGGTCGCTCGACGAGTTCGTCGGCCAGCGGAAGGTGCGCGGGCAGCTCGACCTGCTGCTCAAGGCGGCGGGCATGCAGGACCGCACCCCGGACCACATCCTGATGGCCGGTCCTCCCGGCCTCGGCAAGACCACGCTCGCGATGATCGTCGCGCACGAGACCGGGCGTCCGTTGCGGATGTCGAGCGGGCCGGCGATCCAGCACGCGGGCGACCTGGCTGCCGTCCTGTCCTCGCTCGTGCCGGGCGAGGTCCTGTTCATCGACGAGATCCACCGGATGGCGCGCTCGGCGGAAGAGATGCTCTACCTGGCGATGGAGGACTTCCGGATCGACGTCATGGTGGGCAAGGGTGCCGGCGCGACGAGCATCCCGCTCGACCTCGCGCCGTTCACCCTGGTCGGTGCCACCACCCGCGCCGGCCTGCTGCCGAACCCGCTCCGTGACCGCTTCGGCTTCACGGCGCACCTCGAGTTCTACGAGAAGGACGAACTCGAACAGGTCCTGATCCGCGCCGCGCACCTGCTCGAGCTCGACATCGACCGATCGGCCCTGCGGGAGATCGCCGGGCGTTCCCGGGGCACCCCGCGCATCGCGAACCGCCTGCTCCGCCGGGTCCGCGACTACGCCCTCGTGCACCGCACCACCGACGGCATGACGGCCGTCCAGGGTGCACTCGACCTGTACGACGTCGACGAGCTCGGGCTCGACCGCCTCGACCGCGCCGTGGTCGAGATCATGCTGACGCGCTTCGACGGCGGACCGGTGGGGCTGAACACCCTCGCGGTCTCGGTCGGAGAGGAGTCCGAGACCATCGAGTCGGTCGTCGAACCCTTCCTCGTCCGGGTCGGTCTGGTCACGCGCACCCCGCGTGGCCGCATCGCGACCCCGGTCGCGTGGCGGCACCTCGGCCTCACCCCCGGGCAGGGCGTCGGGCCGCTCCCGGGCCTGTTCGACGACACCGACACCACCGACTAGCGGCCGATCGGTCGGGTGACATGCCACGCACAGTGGCGTGCCCTAGACTGCTACGGCCCGAAACCGAGCAACCAGAGAAGGCAACTGCATCATGGGTCAAGAAGTCATCCTCATCGTCATCGTCGTGGCGTTCGCGGCCTTCATGTTCTACAACAGCCGCAAGCGCAAGAAGCAGCAGGGCGAGCTCGCCACCAAGATGGTGCCCGGTGCTCGCGTGATGCTGTCCTTCGGCCTGTACGGCACGCTCCTCTCCGTCGATGACGAGAAGGTCACCGCCGACGTCGAGATCGCCCCCGGCACCGTCGTCACCGTGCACCGCCAGACCCTGTCGCGCGTCGTCGACGACAGCGCCTCGGACATCGAGACCACCGCGACGCCGGAGGACGAGGCAAAGCCCGTCGCCGAACTCAACGGGGAGCCGGTCTACGGCGAGCGGGTCGACAACGACCGCCTCGACGAGACCGACTCGAAGCGCAAGTCCGACGACTGACGCCCTCGGCCGCCGGGTCGTCTGACCCGGCGGCTTCCCTCTGCCGTCGTGCCTGAGCGCCGACGGTCCTGAACAGAAAGACGAGACGACCGGTGGCACGATCGACACCCGTCAAGAAGGCGCTGCGCTCGCTCACCTGGTTGGTGATCCTGATGGCGATCCTCGCCGGCCTGAACACCGCCGCGACGATCCTCGCCGGCAGCTCGAAGGACGACACGGACAAGTGGTACCAGGGCGCGAGCTGGGTACCGGAGCTCGCACTCGACCTGCAGGGCGGCACGCAGCTGACCCTCGCGGCGCAGAACACCGAGGGCGACTCGGTCACCTCGCAGCAGCTGCAGCAGGCGGTGGAGATCATCCGCCAGCGCATCAACGCCACCGGCGTCTCCGAGACCGAGATCAACACGCAGGGTGCGAACAACATCGTCGTGTCGATCCCCGGTCGGCCCGACAAGGCCACGATCGACCGCATCGAGGCAGCGGCGAAGCTGACGTTCCGCCCAGTGCTCTTCACCGAGGCCGCGACGAACTCCGCCGTCGGTGACGACGGGAAGTCCACCGCCTCGCCGACGCCGTACTCGCCGCCCGCATCGCTCGCGGCGACGCCGAGCGCGAAGCCGACGAACGCCAGCGACGTCAACTGGATCACCCCGGCGCTGCAGGACCTGTACACCAACTACAACTGCGCGGCGCCGGACGACGTCACCTCGGCGCCGGACGACGAGCCCCTCGTCACCTGTGACGCCGACGGTGCGTCGAAGTACATCCTCGGCCCGGTCGAGGTCTCCGGTGCGAACATCAGCAACGCCACCTCGGGTCTGGCCACCGACTCGCAGGGCACGTCGACGGGCCAGTGGGCCGTCAACCTGACCTTCGACGGCCAGGGCACGAAGGACTTCCGCACCGTCACGAACCGCCTCGTCTCGCTGCAGGCACCGCAGAACCAGTTCGCGATCGTGCTGGACGGCTCGGTCATCACGGCCCCGTCCACGAACTCCGCCATCACCAACGGCAAGGCGCAGATCACCGGCTCGTTCACGGCCGAGTCGTCGAAGACGCTCGCCGACCAGCTCAAGTACGGTGCGCTGCCGATCAACTTCCAGGTGCAGTCGAACGAGAACATCTCGGCGACGCTCGGAACGGCTCAGCTCATCGGTGGTCTCGTCGCGGGTCTGATCGGCCTCGGCCTGGTGATCATCTACTCCGTCATCCAGTACCGGGCGCTCGCGTTCGTCACCGTGCTCTCGCTCGGGGTGGCAGCCGTCCTGACCTACCTGGTCATCGCGATCATGTCGTGGCGCGTCGACTACCGCCTGTCCTTGGCGGGTGTGGCGGGTCTGATCGTCGCGATCGGCATCACGGCGGACTCGTTCATCGTCTACTTCGAACGCATCCGTGACGAACTCCGCGACGGTCGTGCGCTCGAGAGTGCGGTCGAGTCCGGCTGGAAACGTGCACTCCGCACGATCCTGGCGTCCGACGCGGTGAACTTCCTCGCCGCCGTCACCCTGTACGTGCTCGCGGTCGCCGACGTGAAGGGCTTCGCGTTCACGCTGCTCCTCACCACGCTGATCGACATCGTGGTGGTCGCGCTCTTCACCCACCCGATGATGCAGCTCATCTCCCGCACCCGGTTCTTCGGCGAGGGGCACAAGTTCAGTGGGCTCGACCCAGCGGCGCTCGGTGCCGTCTACAAGGGGCGTGCGCAGTTCCGCGCCCCCGTGGTGGACGGCAAGCGCCAGCGCAGTGCCGGTGAGGCGCAGCGCCGACAGACGATCGCGGAGCGGAAGGCCCAGCAGGCCTCCGGCGACAACGGCTCGACGCCGGACGGGAAGGACGACTGATGGCCAGCTTCAGCCAGTTCGGTAGCGACCTCTACACGGGGAAGCGGTCGTACGACATCATCGGGCGACGCAAGACCTGGTACCTCATCGCGCTCATCATGATCGTGATCTCGCTCGCCACCCCGTGGCTGCGCGGCGGGTACCAGCTCGGCATCGAGTTCACCGGTGGTTCCGAGTTCACCCTGTCGGACGTCGAGAACACCGACCAGAGCATCGCGACGGACACCGTCGAGCGAGTCGTCTCGGACGAGATCCCGCGCGTCTCCCAGCTCGGCACGCACGGCATCCGCGTCCAGACGGGCCAGCTCACCGACCGTCAGACGACCGAGGTGCAGGACGCCCTGGCCGAGGCGTACGACGTGCCGGAGAGCCAGGTCGCCGCGACGTTCATCGGTGCCACGTGGGGCGCCGACGTGCTCGCCCAGGCGATCCGCGGTCTGGTGATCTTCCTCGCCCTGGCCGCTGTGTTCATGACGCTGTACTTCCGCACCTGGAAGATGTCGCTCTCCGCGATGGCCGCGCTGCTGCACGACCTGTTGATCACGGCCGGTGTCTACGGCATCGTCGGGCTCGAGGTCACGCCCGCGGCGGTGATCGGGTTCCTGACGATCCTCGGGTACTCGCTCTACGACACCGTGGTGGTCTTCGACAAGGTGCGTGAGAACACCGCGCAGGAGTCGATCCGCACGTTCAAGCAGTCGGTGAACCTCGCGGTGAACCAGACGCTCGTCCGCTCGATCAACACCTCGGTCGTGGCGCTGCTGCCCGTCGCGGCGATCCTGTTCATCGGGTCCTACGTGCTCGGTGCCGGCACGCTCCGCGACATCTCGCTCGCACTGTTCATCGGCATCATCGTCGGTACCTACTCGACGATCTTCATCGCCTCGCCGATGTACGCCCAGCTGCGCGAGAACGAGCCGAAGATCAAGCAGGCCGACGCCAAGAAGATCCAGGCGGCCGAGAAGCGCCAGCGCGAGGTCGACGCCGCCGCCGACGCGAAGGCGACCGCCTGATGCCGATCGAGATCACCGAGGTCGACGTCGCCGAGGCGCGTCGCCGGCTCGAGTCGGGGTCGCGGCTGTTCGACGTCCGTGAGCAGGGGGAGTGGGACGAGGTCCACGCTCCCGAGGCCACGCTCGTCCCGATGTCCGAGCTGGTGAACCGCTGGCAGGAGATCGACGGCGGCGGCGAACCCGCGATCATCGTCTGCCACTCGGGTGCTCGTTCGGCCCGGGTGGTCGCGGCACTCGAACAGTCCGGTGTCTCGGCGGTCAACCTGACCGGCGGCATGGTCGCCTGGGAGCAGTCCGGCGCACCGGTGGTCCGCGACGCCCAGGGCGAACCGGGTCACGAGCACTGACCGGACACGCGTAGTGTTGGCGGATCGAGCTCGGATCGAGCTCTCGGACCGAGTCCTGGGAGGCGCATCATGACGGACACCCGCGAAGAGCCGTCCGCGCCGAGCCGCCCCGGCTCCGCCCAGCGGCCGACCAGCCCCCTCGGGCCGAACACGACGGGCAACCTCGGTTCCCTCCGCTCGCTGCTGCCGCGCCTGTTCTCCCGCGCCCAGCCTGCCGGTGCCGTGGACACCCTGATCCGCACGGTGCGCTCGCACCACCCCAAGGCCGATGTCACGCTCATCGAGCGCGCGTACTCCGTCGCCGAGCGCGCGCACGACGGTCAGAAGCGCAAGTCCGGCGAGCCGTACATCACGCACCCCGTCGCGGTCGCCCAGATCCTGGCCGACCTGGGCATCGGGCCGATCACGATCGCCGCAGCGCTGCTCCACGACACGGTCGAGGACACCGACTACCAGCTCGACCAGCTGCAGGTCGACTTCGGCGACGAGATCGCCATGCTCGTCGACGGCGTCACGAAGCTCGACAAGGTCAAGTACGGCGACAGCGCCCAGGCCGAGACGGTCCGCAAGATGGTCATCGCGATGTCGAAGGACATCCGCGTGCTGGTCATCAAGCTCGCCGACCGGCTGCACAACGCCCGCACCTGGGGCTTCGTCGAGTCCACCTCCGCCACCCGCAAGGCGAAGGAGACGCTCGAGATCTACGCGCCCCTCGCGCACCGGCTCGGCATCCAGATGATCAAGCTCGAGCTCGAGGACCTGTCGTTCGCGGTCCTGCACCCGAAGCTCTACGTCGAGATCGACAGCCTGGTCAAGGAACGCCAGCCGAAGCGCGAGCAGTTCGTCCAGAACGTCATCGGCACGCTCAAGAAGGACCTGAAAGCCGCGAAGGTCCGCGGCGAGGTCATGGGGCGGCCGAAGCAGTACTACTCCATCTACCAGAAGATGATCGTGCGGGGTCGCGAGTTCGACGAGATCTACGACCTCGTCGGCATCCGGGTGCTCGTGCCGACGGTGCGCGACTGCTACGCCATGCTCGGTTCGGTGCACGCACGGTGGACACCGCTGCCCGGCCGGTTCAAGGACTACATCGCGACGCCGAAGTTCAACCTGTACCAGTCGCTGCACACCAGCGTGCTCGGGCCGCAGGGGCGCCCGGTCGAGATCCAGATCCGCACGCACGAGATGCACCAGCGCGCCGAGTTCGGTGTCGCCGCGCACTGGAAGTACAAGCAGCGCGCTGCGGGCCGCGACGTCGGGACCTCGTCGACCACCGACGACCAGGACATGGCGTGGCTCGCCCACATCACCGACTGGCAGGCCGAGACGAGCGACCCGGGGGAGTTCCTCGACTCGCTCCGCTACGAGATCGGCGCGAAGGAGACCTACGTCTTCACGCCGCAGGGGAAGGTCATCGGCCTGCCCGCCGGCGCCACCCCGGTGGACTTCGCGTACGCCGTGCACACCGAGGTCGGGCACCGCACGATGGGCGCCAAGGTCAACGGTCGCCTCGTCCCGCTCGAGAGCTCGCTGTCGAGCGGTGACGTCGTCGAGATCTTCACGTCGAAGAACCCCGACTCGGGTCCGTCGCAGGACTGGCTGAAGTTCGTCAAGAGCCCGCGGGCGCGCAACAAGATCAAGCAGTGGTTCACCAAGGAGCGCCGCGAAGAGGCGATCGAGCAGGGCCGCGACGCCATCGCCCGCGCCGTGCGCAAGCAGAACCTGCCGCTCCAGCGGATCATGAGCCAGGACACCATCGCCGAGGTCGCTTCGTCGATGCGGTACGACGACGTCTCGGCCCTGTACGCCGCGGTCGGCGAGGGGCACGTCTCGACACAGTCGGTCATCGAGAAGGTCCTGGGCAGCGTCCAGAGCGACACGGAGACCGACGAGCCGGAGCTCACGTTCCCGCGCCAGGTCACGAGCCGTCAGCTGCGCACGAGCGACAGCGGCGTGCTGGTGCGCGGTGCGCCGGACATCCTGGTGAAGCTCGCGAAGTGCTGCACGCCGGTGCCGGGCGACCAGATCGTCGGGTTCATCACCCGCGGGCAGGGCGTCTCGGTGCACCAGTCGTCGTGCACGAACGTCAAGTCCCTGATGAACGAGCCCGACCGGATGATCGAGGTCGAGTGGGCTCCGTCGTCGAAGTCGGTGTTCCTCGTGCAGATCCAGATCGAGGCGCTCGATCGGTCGGGGCTGCTCAGTGACGTCACCCGGGTGCTCACCGACCACCACGTCAACATCCTGTCGGCGACGGTCTCGACCTCGTCCGACCGGTTGGCGCTCAGTCGATTCGTGTTCGAGATGGGTGACACCATCCACCTCGACCGGGTGCTGAACGCGGTCCGACGCATCGACGCCGTCTACGACGTCTACCGCGTCAGCGCGGGCTGAGCACGGCCCGAGCCCGCGTCGCCGCGCGCTGAGCACGGCCCGAGCCCATGTCAGCGTGCGCTGAGCAGCCCGCGCAGCCGTCGTTCGGCCTGCCGCGCCATCGGGATGGTCCCGAGTCCGCTCAGGCGCGCGTGCAGCTCGTCCACGGACACCGCCCCGATCGTCAGCAGGCCGTCGACGGCCGCTGCCCGCTCGGTGTCCCACTCGCCCGGCGTGCGGAGCAGGTCGACAGCGGTGCGTTCCGGCGTCGTGACGACGGTCTGCACGGACCCCAACCGGACCACGTCGACGGGCTGGAGCGCGACCTCGCGCAGGTGCAGGCCCGGCCCGACCGCGATGCGCAGCTGCGGCGGGACGCTCGCCTCGATCGGGTCCGGCGGCCGCGACGCCGCGCCCCAGATCCACGCCGCGGTCCGGCCGGAGGCCACGAGCCGCGCGTCGCCGAAGACCCACGATGCCGCGCTCGCGCGCAGCGCCGGGTCCTGCGGCGTCGCGGGGGAGGCCCAGCAGGGCCCGACGGGCACCAATTCGCCCGCGAGCACCGCAGCGCGCAGCTCCGCTTCGGGCCAGTCGTCCGTGGTCAGGAGACGGGAACCGGGCACCCCGTCATCCTGCCGGACACCGACACCCGGCCGACACCCCCTGTGGAGAGGCCGGGCACGTCGGCGGCGGCAGCGCCGCTCGACGCAGGGCGTCGCCGCGGTCTGCTCGACGCAGGGCGTCGCCGCGGTCCGCTCAGCGCAGGACGTCGGCGCGGTGCACGAGTGCCGCCGCGCCGATGAGCGGGCCGTCCTGCGACAGCGCCGTCGGCACGATGCGCACCTTCGTCACGAACCCGAACTCGACGCGCTCCGCCACCGCTTCGCGTGCGTACTCGAACAGGTCCGGCGTGACGTGGGAGAACCCGCCGCCGATCGCCACGACCTCGAGGTCGACGAGGCTCGTCGCCGCCGCGATCGCCTGCCCGAGCGCCCGGCCGCTGCGCTTGACCGCCGCGACCGCGATCTCGTCGCCGGCCGCGTACGCCGCGGACAGCGCTTCGCCGGTGGACCCGTCGAACCCCTGCCGCTGCGCCCAGGCGACGGTCTTCGGGCCGCTGGCGATCGCCTCGAGGCAGCCGGTACCGCCGCAGGCGCACGGGTCGTCGTAGCCGCCGCACTCCACGTGCCCGATGTGCCCGGCGTTGCCCGTCGGGCCGCTGACGGTGCGGCCGTGCAGGATGAGACCTCCGCCGACGCCCGTCGACACGATCATGCCCATGACGTGGTCGTACCCCTGGGCCGCACCGACCCAGTGCTCGGCCAGCGTGATCGCCAGGCCGTCCATGCGCAGCGTGACCGGCACGCCCTCGGGCACGAGCGCGGCGATGCGGTCGCGCAGCGGGTGGCCACGCCACACCGGCATGTTGAGCGGGGAGATGAGGCCGTGCTCCTCGTCGACGGGGCCGGCCGAGCCGACCCCGACGCCGACCAGGGTCGCGTCGGTCGGGACCGTGGCGAGCGCGCTCGTCACGACCTCGTCGACGGCGGCCTGCAGCTCGTCGGACGTGCGCTGCGGCCCGGTGGGGCTGCGGAAGCGCGTCCCCGGCAGGACGACGCCCTGGTCGGTGACGAGAGCGGCCTCGACCTTGGTGCCGCCGAGGTCGACGGCGAGTGCGAGGGCGGGGGACTGGGGTGCGGTGCTGGACATGCGCGCTCCGATGCGGCGGTCTGGAGGCCCGGGGCGGCTCCCGGACGCGGCGTCGCGTTCGGTGGGCCCCGGCCTGGCAGGTGGTGGGTCGGTCGGGTCAGGTCGTCGTGCGGTGGATCAGGTCGTGTCGCGGTGGGTCAGTAGGAGCTGGTGTCGTCGCCCTGCGACGACGCGGCCCCGGTCTCGACGCGGTGCGCGACCTCGTCGAGGATGCGCGCGGACGCACTCGTACCGATGCGGTTCGCCCCGGCGGCCACCATCTCGAGCAGGGTGTCGAGCCCGCGGACACCGCCCGAGGCCTTGACGCCCGTGTCGGCTCCGACCGTGCGCCGCATCAGTGCGATGTGCTCGGTCGTCGCCCCGCCGCCGGCGAACCCGGTGGAGGTCTTCACGAACGCGGCACCGGCGGACTGCGCGGCACGCGAGGCCGCGACGATCTCGTCGTCGGTCAGGAAGGCGGTCTCGAGGATGACCTTGACGACGGTGGACCCGGCGGCGTCGACGACGGCGCGGACGTCCTGCTCGACGCGCTCCCAGTCGCCGGACTTCGCGGCGCCGATGTTCTGCACCATGTCGAGCTCGAACGCCCCGTCGGCGAGGGCCTGCAGCGACTCGGCGACCTTGGCCGCGGTGGACGTGGTGCCGTGCGGGAAGCCGATGACCGTGCCGACGCCGACGCCGGTGCCCCGGAGACGCTCGACGGAGTAAGCGACGTCGCTGGGCCGGACGCACACGCTGAAGACCCGGTACGCGGCGGCTTCGTCGAGCTGGGCGTCGACGTCCGAGCGGGTGAGCTCGGGCTTCAGGATCGCGTGGTCGATGAGGCCGCGGACGGCATCGGCGGTGACGGGGAAGGCTGCGTTGTCCACCCGGCAAGCCTACCCGTCAGGCGTGCCGCGTAGCGTTCCGGGCATGCAGGTCCTCGTCACCGGCGCCACCGGGTACATCGGCGGTCGTCTCGTCCCCCGTCTCCTCGAAGCCGGACACTCCGTGCGCGTGTTCGTGCGCAACCCCCGGAAGCTCCAGGACGTCCCGTGGAGCAGCGACGTCGACGTCGCCGAAGGAGACCTGCAGGACGCCGACGCGGTCCGCGCCGCGGTCGGCGGCGTCGAGGCCGTCTACTACCTCGCCCACGCGATGGGTGCCGACGGCGACTTCGAGTCCGCGGAACGGCAGGCGGCCGAGACGATGGCGCACGAGGCGAAGCGCGCCGGTGTCAGCCGGTTCGTATACCTGGGCGGCCTGCACCCCGACGGCGACCTGTCGAAGCACCTGCGCAGCCGGAAAGAGGTGGGGGAGATCCTGCTCCGCTCCGGCGTGCCGACGATCGCTTACCAGGCCGGCGTCGTCATCGGTTCCGGCAGCACCTCGTTCGAGATGATCCGGCACGTGACCGACGTCCTGCCGTGGATGCCGGCACCGCGGTGGGTGCGCAACCGGATCCAGCCGATCGCCGTGCGCGACGTCCTGTACTACCTGGTCGCGGCGCTCGACGTCCCCGCCGACGTCAACCGCACCTTCGACATCGGCGGGCCGGACGTCCTGCGCTACGGGCAGATGCTCAACGGCTACGCGGTCGAGGCGAAGCTGCGGCAGCGGCCGATCACGGTCCTGCCGGTGCTCACCCCACGCCTCGCCGCACACTGGTTCAACGCCGTCACCCCGATCCCGCGCAAGCTCGCGACGCCGATCATCGAGTCGCTGCAGTTCGAGTGCGTCCAGCGCGAGCACGACATCGACGACGTCGTCCCGCAGCCCGAGGGCGGGCTCACGTCGTACCGCCGCGCCGTCCGACTGGCCCTGAACAAGATGCGCTCCGGCGAGGTGCAGACGAGTTGGCGGAGCGCCACCCTGTCGAGCGCCTCGGCCGACCCGATGCCGACCGACCCGGACTGGGCCGGCCACACCGTCTACGTCGACGACCGGAAGCGCCACTCGAGCGCCTCGGCGGAGGACGTCTGGCGCGTCGTCGAGTCGATCGGCGGCGAGAACGGCTGGTACTCGTTCCCGCTGGCCTGGGTCGCGCGCGGCTGGATGGACAAGGTCGCCGGTGGCGTCGGCCTCAGCCGTGGTCGTCGTGACCAGGACCGACTCGAGCAGGGCGACGCACTCGACTGGTGGCGCGTCGAACGCCTCGAGCGCGGGCACTACCTGCGGCTCCGCGCCGAGTTCAAGTCACCCGGGCGCGCCTGGCTCGAGATGACCGTGACCCCGAACCCCGAGGGCGGCAGCGACTACCACCAGCGGGCGATCTACTTCCCGCAGGGTCTGCCCGGCCGGCTGTACTGGTACGGGATCCTGCCCTTCCACGGGATCATCTTCCCCGGCATGGTCGAGCGCATCACCGCGGCCGCCGAGCGCGAGTCGGACAACACCGAGTCGACGCAGCGCAACCGGACCCAGCACAATGGGAGTCCGGAACCGGTGAACGAGGAGGCAGCATGACCGAGGAACGCAGTCCCGTCCTGTTCCTGGGGGACAGCATCACGGCCCAGGGGTCGTGGGACAGCTGGCTCCCCGACGAGCAGACCCTGAACCAGGGCATCAGCGGTGACACGACGGACGGCGTGCTCGCGCGGCTCGACGCGGTCATCGCCGAACAGCCCGAGGTGATCGTGCTGTTGATCGGCACGAACGACTTCGGCAACCACCGGGCGAGCGCCGAACACGTCGTCCGCAACGTCGAGACGATCCTCGTCACCCTGCGGCGCGAGCTGCCCGGTGTCCGCCTGCTGCTCGTCTCCGTCCTGCCCCGTCAGGCCGAGTACACGACCAAGATCGAGGAGGCGAACCGGCACCTGCGCCAGTTCGTCGCCACCTGCCACGCGCAGTACCTCGACGCGTGGCCCGCGCTGGCCGACGGCGACCACCTCGACGACCGCTTCACCGACGACGGCCTGCACCTCACCGACGAGGGCTACCGGGCCTACCTCGACGAGCTGGTCCCCGCGCTCGAGCGTGTGCGGGGTCTCCCGCCGATGTCCCGGTCCTTCACGGCCATCGACCTCGACGAGGCCCCCGCCTGATGGCTGGCCGCAAGGGACGACCCCCGGTGGGGTCGTCGCAGAACGGTGTGCCCGCCGCACCGGTCCGACCGGCCGCGGGGACGACGAACCCCCGGGCCACCCCGGGGTTCACCCGGCCGGCACTCGCGCCGTCGCTCATCGCCGCGATCGTCCTGCTCGCCTGCGTCGCGATCATCGACTCGTCCGGCTTCGTCTTCGCCCGCTGGGGGATCACGGTGCTGTCCCTCATCGTGCTCGTCTTCGCGGTGCGCGGGAAGACGTGGTGGGCCGCCGTGCTGATGGCCGCCGTCGCCGTCTGCTGGAACCCCCTGGTCACGGTTCCGATCCCCGGCCAGGTGTGGGCCGCGCTGCAGATCCTGGCTGCCGCCCTGTTCATCGTGGTGGGCATCGCCGTCAAGGTGCCGCGCGAGGCGGACGCACCCCGGGCCTCCTGACCGGCTCCGCTGACCGCCTGCGGAACCGACCGGGCGGGCGGACGGTAGGATCGCAGGGTCGGGTACAGGACCCGGCAGCACGACCCGAAGGGCATGGATGAACGACGAGACCGAGCCGGTGACCGAGAGTCCTCTGCTGACCCCTCGACCGTCCTCCGGCGGTCTCGACCGGCCCGACGTCGTCGTCCGCAAGGGGCGCCTGACGCTGCTCAACGGCCACCTGACGCCGCAGCAGTCGATGATCGAGGACCTGTTGTTCCTGGACGACGCGCTGACCGAGGCGGACGTCGACCACCTGCTCATCCGCGGCAACGACGAGCGTCCGGTCATCGCGATCGACGAGCGCGACCGGCAGCGTGCGGAGAGCGCCGTCATGGCCGCCGCCGTCAACGAACCGTTCTACGCGAAGCCGCCCGGCGAACCGGCCGTGCTCGTCCAGGACGACGGCCTCGGGCCCGTCGACGAGCCGGTGCTGCGCGTCTTCCGTCCGCGTCTCGAGCCCCTCGGTCGTCTGCGCTACGGCGCCGAGACGAGCGTGCAGCTCGAGTTCTGGCGACTCACCGACACCGAGGTGCTCGCGCCCGTCGAGAACGCACTGATGCGCCGCAGCCTGCCGGTCGACGAGTTCGTGCTCGTCGACATCGAGCGCTACGGCCGCACCTGGCGCACCGTCGAGCACATGTTCGACGACCACGTCTCCGACATCCGGTTCCCGATCGACATCGTCTTCTCGTGGGTCGACGGCAACGCCATCGAGTACCAGCGCGCCCGCCAGGCAGCGCAGGCGACGGCCGTCCTGGGCGAGGGCGACGACGCCCCCGCACGGTTCCGCCAGATCGACGAGCTCAAGTACGCACTCCGCTCGGTGCACACGTTCGCGCCGTGGATCCGCCAGATCTACATCGCCACCGACTCACCCGCCCCGCACTGGCTCGCCGACCACCCCAAGGTCCGCATCGTGCGCAGCGAGGAGTTCTTCGCCGACCCGTCCGTCCTGCCGACGCACAACTCGCAGGCCGTCGAGTCGCAGCTGCACCACATCCCGGGCATCAGCGAGCACTTCATCTACTCGAACGACGACATGTTCTTCGGCCGCACCGTCGACCCCTCGGTGTTCTTCAGCCCGGGGTCGGTGTCGAAGTTCATCCTCGCCACCACCCGCATCGGGCTCGGCGTGAACAACGCCGCGCGCAGCGGGTTCGAGAACTCCGCACGGGTCAACCGGCGCCTGTTGCAGCAGCGGTTCGGTGCGGTCACCACCAGGCACCTCGAGCACGCCCCCACCCCGCTCCGGTCGTCGATCATGACGGAGATGGAGCACGAGTTCGCCGACGAGTTCCGTGCCACGGCAGCGTCGCGCTTCCGTGCTGCCGAGAACATCTCGGTGACCAACTCGCTCTACCACTACTACTCGTTGCTCACGGGTCGGGCGATCACGCAGGAGAACGCCGACGTCCGCTACATCGACACCACGATGCAGTCCGGGCTGCGGTCGCTCGACGAGCTGCTCAAGAAGCGGAACGCGGACTTCTTCTGCCTGAACGACGGCAGTTTCCCCGAGGTCAGCGACGAGGAGCGGACGCAGCGCGTGACCGACTTCCTCGAGCGCTACTTCCCCTTCCCCGCGCCGTGGGAGCGCCCCGGCGCTTAGGACGCGCCAGCGTCCTGCCGGGGCGCTCCGGGCGAGCCTGCGAGCCCGGTCCCAAGGGGCGCGTAGGACGCGCCAGCGTCCTGCCGGGGCGCACCGCACATGGTGAGCACAAATGGTCGGGTCCGCACTGCGGACCCGACCATTCCTGCTCACGAAGTGCGGCGACCTACCGGTGGACGGGGGAGACCGGCACCGAGTCGAGCGTGAAGACGGGGATGCTCGAGGTCACCGGAGCCGGCTCGACCGCGGGCGGGATCGTGACCCCGTGCGCTGCGAGGCGGGCCTCGGTCTCGACGGCCGACACGGGTTCGCCGACCGTGGAGTAGTGCCCGATCGGGACGACCGAGTGCACGACGTTGTGGCCGTAGACGTGCACCAGGTTGAACGATTGCGCGCCGTCCCGCCCACGCGTGCCGCCCTGGAACTCGGTGAGGTCCTGCGTGTAGCAGGTGGCACTGGCGACCGACACCGGGATACCCGCGAAGACCGCGCTCGTCGAGTAGTGCAGGTGTCCGGCGATGATGGACAGGACGTCACTGCCCTCCACGACCTCGGCAAGGGCCTGCTGGTCGCGGAGCTCGACGAGGACGGTCAGGTCCTGCACGCTCGGCACGGGCGGGTGGTGCATCGCCAGGATGGTGCCGTGCGGCGCAGCCTCGGACAGGACCTCGGCCAGCCAGTCGAGCTGCTCGGGGGAGACCTCGCCGTGGTGGTGGCCCGGGACGCTCGTGTCGAGGGTGATCACCCGCAGACCGTTGACGTCGTAGACGAAGTCGACCGGACGGTCGGTGGGGTGCAACCCGAAGAGCTCCTGACGGAACGCGCCGCGCTCGTCGTGGTTGCCCATCGCCCAGATGACCTGGGCACCGATCCGGCGGGCAGCCGGCTCGACGATCTCGCGGACACGGGCGTAGGCACCCGGTTCGCCCTTGTCGGCCACGTCGCCGGTGACGACGATCGCCTCGGGCCGGGTGCCTGATGCTTCGATGTCCGCGACGATCTCGGTGAGCCGGGCGGCGGAGTCGACCCCGCCGTACAGATCGCCGTCGCCAGAGACGAGGTGGGTGTCGCTGAGGTGGAGGAGGAAGTGGTTCGGCCTGGGGTGTTCGGCCGTCCGGCTGTCCATCGGGGTCTCATTCCGTTGGCGGATGCGTGGTGCAACACGTTGCCACACCGTCCTGGATGAGTCCAGCACGTGTCGGTGAACCAGCCGTGAACTGGGGGCGGCGTTTCGCCCGTCGCACGAAGAAACCCCCGCCACGTGGTGGCGGGGGTTCCTGTCGTCGCGCTTAGTGCTTTTCCTCGACCTGCGGGGCCTGGTGGCTGCCCTCGAGGTCCGGGCCGTGGTGGGCGGCGTGCGCTGCCTCGAGCTCGGCCTTCGAGACCGGCTCGATGCGGTCCTCGAAGAAGAAGCGGGAGACGCTCGCACGGGCCTTCTGGACCACGGTGATCTGCCCCTTGGCGTTCGGGCGGATCATGAGCGGCTTGTACTCGTTGAACTGCAACAGCTTCCAGCGCTCGTACTCGTCGAGCTGCTCGTGCACCTCGATGTACTCACCGTGGGGGAGTCGGACGATGCGACCGGACTCGTAGCCGTGCAGGACGATCTCGCGGTCCTTCTTCTGGAGTGCGAGGCACACGCGCTTCGTGATCCAGAAGGCGACGAACGGGCCGAGGACCGTCGTGGCCTGGATCACGTGGATCACGTGTTCGATCGACACCAGGAAGTGGGTCGCGATGATGTCCGACGACGCCGCAGCCCAGAGGCTGGCGTAGAGCGTGATGCCGGCGGCACCGATCGCCGTGCGGGTCGGGGCGTTGCGCGGGCGGTCCAGGATGTGGTGCTCGCGCTTGTCGCCGGTGATCCACGACTCGAGGAACGGGTACAGCAGGATCGCGAGGATGAGCAGCACCAGGACCGCGATGGGCGCCAGGATGTTGAACGACACCGTGTAGCCGAACCACACGACCTCCCAGTGCGGCGGCACCAGACGCAGTGCGCCGTCGGCGAAGCCGATGTACCAGTCGGGCTGGGTACCGGCGGAGACCGGCGAGGGGTCGTACGGGCCGTAGTTCCAGATCGGGTTGATCGTGAACATCGACGCGATGAGGGCGATGATGCCCGCGACGATGAAGAAGAACCCGCCGGCCTTGGCGGCGAACGCCGGGAGGATCGGGACACCGACGACGTTGTCGTTGGTCTTGCCCGGGCCGGCGAACTGGGTGTGCTTGTTGATCACGACGAGCACGAGGTGGACACCGAGCACCGCGACGAGGATCGCCGGCAGCAGCAGGATGTGCAGCGTGTACAGGCGGCCGACGATGTCGGTGCCCGGGAACTCGCCACCGAAGAGCAGGTAGGCGATCCAGACGCCGATCACCGGGACGCCCTCGATCATGCCGACGATGATCCGCAGACCGTTTCCGGAGAGCAGGTCGTCGGGGAGCGAGTAGCCGGTGAAGCCCTCACCCATGGCGAGGACCCAGAGCAGGAAGCCGAAGACCCAGTTGAGCTCACGCGGCTTGCGGAAGGCACCGGTGAAGAACACGCGGGCCATGTGCAACATGATCGATGCCACGAACAGCAGGGCTGCCCAGTGGTGGACCTGGCGGACGAAGAGCCCACCGCGGATGTCGAACGAGATGTCCAGCGTGGACTGGAGCGCCGTCGACATCTCGACGCCCTTGAGCGGGACGTACGTGCCGTTGTAGACGACCTCGGCCATGGAGGCCTGGAAGAAGAACGTCAAGAACGTACCGGAGAGCAGGACGACGACGAAGCTGTACAGCGCCACCTCGCCGAGCATGAAGCTCCAGTGGTCCGGGAAGATCTTCCGGCCGACTTCCTTGACGAGCCCCGAGATGCTGGTGCGCTCGTCGATGTAGTTCGAGACCCCGCCGATGATGCGGGATCCGCGCTCCGGAGCCGGCTTGTTGGCCGTGCTGCTCGGTGCCGTGGTGGTGGGGGTGCTGGTCATCAGCGTTCACGCTCCCAGAAGGACGGTCCGACCGGCTCGTGGAAGTCGCTCTGGGCAACCAGGTAGCCGTCGTCGTCGATCGCGATCGGAAGTTGGGGGAGGGGGCGTGCGGCCGGACCGAAGATGACCTCGCAGTTGTTCGAGACATCGAAGGTGGACTGGTGGCACGGGCACAGCAGGTGGTGCGTCTGCTGCTCGTAGAGCGCGACCGGGCATCCGACGTGGGTGCAGATCTTGGAGTACGCGACGATGCCGTCGTAGCCCCAGTTCTCGTGGCCCTTGGACGGGTTGAGGTCCTTCGGGTCGAGACGCATGAGGAGGACGGAGGCCTTGGCCTTCTCCTCCAGCATGTGCTCGGAGTCGAGCATGCCGTCGGGGATGACGTGGAACACCGAGCCGATGGTCACGTCCGAGGCCTTGATCGGCAGACCCGTCGGGTCCTTCGTCAGGCGAAGGCCCTGTTTCCAGAAGGTGTGGCGCAGGAGCTCGTTCGGGTCCTCGGCCGGAGCGAGGTCGCGGACCAGGACGATGCCCGGCAGCGGGAACGCGGCCAGCGCACCGATCATCGAGTTGCGGATCAGCTTGCGACGGCTGAAGCCGGACTCCTTGTCGGCCAGCTGGAAGGCCTCGACGGCCTTGGCGCGCGTCGCGTCCGTGCCGCGGGTGCCGTGGCGGAGCTCGGTGATCTCGCGGTCGACGACGAGCGACTTCGACCAGTAGACCGCGCCGAGGCCCAGCGCGATGAGCGCGAGGGCGATCGAGAGGCCGAGGAAGAGGTTCGCGGTGCGGACCGTCCCGAAGTCGTTCGAGTCGATCGGGAACGCGACGTAGGCCGCGATCGAGAGGACGCTGCCGACGATCGAGAGGTAGAAGAAGGTCGCGACCTGACGCTCGGCCAGGCGCTGCTTCTTCGGGTCGACGTCGGTGCGGCGCGCGCGGTGCGGCGGCTCACCCGGGTTCTCGAACGGGTCGGTGGGCAGCACCGCGATCCCGGGGGAGGTGGTCGTGCCGTGCTTCTCGACAGCCGAGGACGAGTTCAGCGTCTCGTCGTCGTGCTCTGCCATGGTGTTCCCTTCAGTGTCGTTCGACACGGACGATCAGTTGGACTTCGCGGTCAGCCAGACGGTCATCGCGACGACCGCGCCGAGTCCGAAGATCCAGATGAACAGACCCTCGGCCACCGGGCCCAGGGAGCCGAGTGCGAACCCGCCGGGCGACTTGTTGTCCTGCACGTACTTGAGGTACGTGATGATGTCGGCCTTCTGCTCCGGCGTGAGGTTCAGGTCGTTGAAGACCGGCATGTTCTGCGGGCCGGTCTGCATCGCCTCGTAGATGTGCTTGCCGGAGACCGTCGACAGGTTCGGAGCGTACTTGCCCTCGGTCAGGGCACCGCCGGCGCCGGCCACGTTGTGGCACATGGCGCAGTTGATGCGGAAGAGCTCGGCACCCTCGGCCGCGTCGCCGTCCTCACCGTTGGTGAGCTCGGTGGACGGGACGGCCGGGCCGGGGCCCAGCGAGGCGACGTACTCGGCGAGGGCGTCGACCTGCTCGTCGGTGAACTGCGCGGGCTTCTCTTCGGCCTGCGGACCCTGGGCGGCCATCGGCATGCGGCCGGTGCCGACCTGGAAGTCGACCGAGGCGGCGCCGACACCGATGAGGGACGGACCCTCGCTCGTGCCCTGGGCGGAGAGGCCGTGGCAGGTCGCGCAGTTCGAGGCGAAGAGCTTCTGGCCCTCGTTCACCTTCGACTGGCTGGTCGCCGCGACGGTGCTCGTGCTGTCGTCGGCGTTGGCCGTGGAGCTGAAGAGCGCGTACGCACCGCCGGTGGTCATGAGGCCGACGACGATGAGCGAGACGGTCGCCATCGGTGAACGGCGGCCCTTCTTGGTCTTGGTTCTGTTGAACATGTGCTCGGGGGTGTCCAGTTCCTACTTGAGAAGGTAGATGACGGCGAAGAGGAAGATCCACACGACGTCGACGAAGTGCCAGTAGTACGACACGACGATGGCGGTGGTCGCTTCCTTGTGACCGAAGTTCTTCGCGGCGAAGCCGCGGCCGAGCGTCAGCAGGAAGGCGATGAGGCCGCCAGTGACGTGGAGGCCGTGGAACCCGGTCGTCATGTAGAAGGCCGAGCCGTAGGCGCTGGAGGAGAGCGTGACGCCCTCGTGCCAGAGGTTGGCGTACTCGAAGATCTGGCCGCAGACGAAGATCGCGCCCATCGCGTAGGTGACGAAGAACCACTCCGTCATGCCCCAGTGGCGCGGGTTCCAGCTCGTGCGGTGCACCTGGAAGCGCTCTGCAGCGAACACGGCGAACTGGCACGCGAAGCTGGACAGCACCAGGATGATCGTGTTCACCGAGGCGAAGGGCACCTCGAGCTTGGAGGTTTCGGCCGCCCACAGCTCGGGGGACGTGCTGCGCAGCGTGAAGTAGATCGCGAACAGGCCGGCGAAGAACATGACCTCGCTGCCCAGCCACACGATCGTCCCCACGGCAACGGCGTTCGGCCTGTTCAGGGCCGGACCGCTGGCGGATCTGGAGAGAGGGGTGCTAGTCACGTCCTCCATTATGGCCGAAACCCCAGACAGTGTTTTCGCAGGAGACTGGCGGGTCTCTCGAATTCACTACGATCGAGCCATGCCTGACGCACTCTCTTGGCCTGCAGTGATCAGCGCGCTCATGGCGCGCGAGGACCTGACGATCAGGCAATCCACATGGGCCATGGAGGAGATCGTGCACGGGCGCGCCACCCAGGCACAGATCGCCGCGTTCGCCGTGACGCTCCGTGCGAAGGGCGAGACCGTCGACGAGGTGGTCGGGTTCCGCGACGCGATCCTCGACGCCGCCGTTCCGCTGGACGTCGACCCGATGGCGTTGGACATCGTCGGGACGGGTGGGGACGTCGTCGGCACCGTGAACGTCTCGACCATGGCGGCGATCGTCATCGCCGCCGCCGGGGTGCCCGTCGTGAAGCACGGCAACAAGGCGAGCTCGTCGAAGTCCGGTTCGAGCGACGTGCTCGCCGCACTCGGGCTCGATCTCACGATGGACGCCGCGCGTGTCGCGGACACCTTCCGGCGTGTCGGACTGACCTTCGCGTTCGCCAACGCGTTCCACCCGGGCTTCGCCCACGCCGGGCCGGTCCGCCGCGAGATCGGTGTGCCCACGGTGTTCAACTTCCTCGGGCCGCTCGTCAACCCCGCACGGTGCGAAGCGAACGCGGTCGGCGTCGCGCAGCTCGAACTCGTGCCGATCATCACGGGCGTGTTCCAGACCCGCGGCGCGACCGCCCTGGTGTTCCGCGGGGACGACGGCCTCGACGAGCTCACCACCACCGGCCACAGCCACATCTGGGAGGTCACCGGCGGGCGCATCATCGAGCACGACCTCGACCCGCGCGACCTCGGCATCGCACGTGCACGCACGGAAGACCTCCTCGGTGGCGATCCCGAGCACAACGCCGGCGTCGTGCACCGCGTGCTGTCGGGGGAGACCGGCCCGGTGCGCGACATCGTGTTGCTCAACGCCGCAGCGGGACTGGTCTCCTTCCGTCTGGCGCAGGACCCGGCCGAGTCCGACCGCCCGATCCTGCAGCGCTTCCGCGAGCAGCTCGCGGTCGCGGCCGAGGCGATCGACTCCGGCGCCGGCACCCGCAAGCTGGCTGATTGGGTCGGCGAAGCTCCCGCCGCGTAGTCCGCGCCGCCCCGCGCACCGTGCGCGGTGCGTCACCCGGTGCGAGCCTGACGGCTCGGTGCTGCGCCCCAAGCGCGCACCCGGCGGTCACCACTGCACCCGGCGAACAAACCCGCACCGCGCACTGCCGGCAACCCCGTGCCGGACGGGAGGCCCGCTGCGGGTTCGCCCCGCGCCTCCAGGCCGCACCGTGCGCGGTCCGCAGTCCAGCGCCGCTTCCGCGCGAGCCGCACCATGCGCGGTGCGTCACCCGGTGCGAGCCTGACGGCTCGGTGCTGCGCTCCAAGCGCGCACCCGGCGGTCACCGCTGCGCCCGGCGAACAAACCCGCACCGTGCAGTGCCGGCCACAACCCCACCACCGCACCACCCCCGCCCGCCAAACGGACCCCGCGACCGACGCGCAGGAGACGCAACCGACGGGAGGCCCGGTGCCGGTTCCTGGAACCGGCACCGGGCCTCCCGTCGGTGCGTTCAGTGCACGCGGTCAGCGTGCGCCTGCGTCGCTACTGGACGTCCTCGTCGACCCAGTCGAAGGTCTTCGTGACGGCCTTCTTCCAGAGACGGAGCGTGCGCTCGCGCTCCGCGGCGTCGAGCTGCGGCTCCCAACGCTTGTCCTCCTGCCAGTTGGCACGGAGCTCGTCGAGGTTGGCCCAGAAGCCCACCGCGAGACCGGCCGCGTAGGCCGCGCCGAGCGCCGTGGTCTCGGCGACGACCGGACGCACCACCGGCACGTTGAGGATGTCGGCCTGGAACTGCATGAGCTCGTTGTTGGCGGTCATGCCGCCGTCGACCTTGAGCTCGGTCAGGTCCACGCCCGAGTCGGCGTTCACCGCGTCGAGGACCTCGCGGGTCTGCAGCGCCGTCGCTTCGAGGGCCGCACGTGCGATGTGCCCCTTGTTGACGTAACGGGTCAGACCGACGATGGCGCCGCGAGCGTCCGGACGCCAGTACGGCGCGAAGAGCCCGGAGAACGCCGGCACGAAGTACACGCCGCCGTTGTCCTCGACGGTCTTGGCCAGCGCCTCGACCTCCGGGGCACTGCCGATGAGACCGAGGTTGTCACGGAGCCACTGGATGAGCGAACCCGTGACGGCGATCGAGCCCTCGAGTGCGTAGTGCGTCTCCTGGTCGCCGAGCTTGTAGCCGACGGTGGTGAGCAGGCCGTTCTCGGAGCGGACGATCTCGGTACCGGTGTTGAAGATGAGGAAGTTGCCGGTGCCGTAGGTGTTCTTCGACTCGCCCTGGTCGAACGCCGCCTGGCCGAAGGTCGCGGCCTGCTGGTCGCCGAGGATGCCCGCGATCGGGACCTCGCGGAGCAGGTTGGACGACTCGACGTGGCCGTAGACCTCGGAGGAGCTGACGATCTCCGGGAGCATCGACTTCGGCACACCGAAGTCGGCGAGGATGTCGTCGCGCCACTGGAGCGTTTCGAGGTCCATGAACAGCGTGCGGGACGCGTTCGTGACGTCGGTCTTGTGGACGCCGCCGTCGACGCCGCCGGTCAGGTTCCAGAGGACCCAGGTGTCGGTGGTGCCGAAGAGCAGGTCCCCGGCCTCGGCCTTCTCACGCGCACCCTCGACGTTCTCGAGGATCCACATGATCTTGGTGCCGGCGAAGTAGGTCGCGAGCGGGAGTCCGACGATGGCCTTGTAGCGGTCGGTGTCACCGTCGGCGAGCTTGTCGACGATCGACTGCGTGCGGGTGTCCTGCCAGACGATCGCGTTGTAGATCGGCTTGCCGGTGGTCTTGTCCCAGACGACGGCGGTCTCGCGCTGGTTCGTGATGCCCACGGCGGCGACGTCGTGACGCGTGATGTCGGCACGCGACAGTGCCTGACCGATCACCTCGCGGGTGTTGTCCCAGATCTCGGCGGGGTCGTGCTCGACCCACCCGGCGCGCGGGAAGATCTGCTCGTGTTCCTTCTGCCCGGTCGAGATGATCGAGCCGGAGTGATCGAAGACGATCGCTCGGGTGGAGGTCGTGCCCTGGTCGATGGCGACGATGTAGTCGGCCATTGGTGCTCCTTACGGGTGTTCGGTGCGGTGAGCGGCACGCGATCGCGGGCCGCTCACCCCGGGGTTGGGTGGGTTCAGCTGACGACGGGCAGCAGCGCGAGCGACAGCACGGCGGCGAGTGCACCGCCGACGAGCGGTCCGACGACCGGCACCCAGGCGTACGACCAGTCGCTCGACCCCTTGCCCTTGATGGGCAGGAAGGCGTGCGCGATGCGCGGGCCGAGGTCACGGGCCGGGTTGATGGCGTAGCCGGTCGGGCCACCGAGGCTGACACCGATCGCGATCACGAGGAAGGCGACGGGGACGGCGCCGAGTTCGGCAGGTGCCTTGCCGTTCGTCATCGCGAGGATGACGAAGACGAGCACGAAGGTGCCGATGATCTCGGTCACGACGTTCCAGCCGTACGACCGGATCGCGGGGCCGGTGGAGAAGACGCCGAGCTTCGCAGCGGCGTCGGGCTCCTCGTCGAAGTGCTGCTTGTAGGCGAGCCAGACGATGACGGCACCGATGACCGCGCCGATCATCTGCGCGAGCCAGTAGATGAGCATCGTGCCGACACTGATGTTGCCGAGGATGGCCTGGGCGAGGCTGACGGCCGGGTTGAGCTGGCCGCCCGACTTGTAGGACACGAGGACGCCGGCGAATACCGCGAAGCCCCAACCGATCGTGACCATGAGGAAGCCGGCCCCGAAGCCCTTCGACTTCGTGAGGGAGACGGCGGCGACGACACCGCCACCCAGGATGATGAGCATCGCTGTACCGACGAGCTCGGACAGGAACTTGACGCCGATGTCGTCCATCGGTGACCTCCAGTGCGTGAGGTGGGGGTCCGGTGGTGCTGCGCCGCACTCCCCGTTGAGTGATTGAGGCCGAGCCTAGTGACGAGGCGAACGACGCGGCGATGAATTCCTGAGGGAATTCCGCGAACATGCACGAACGTGCAAGCGCCGTGCGCCGCAGAGGATCGCGAGCCGGTGACGCGTCCCCGCCGCGCTGCACGAACGTGCAGACCGGACGAACGAGCGCCCGGGCGTCGGATGTAGATTGGGCGCACTCCGGTCGACGACGGCGGTGTGCAGTTCGCCTCGGCTCGGCCCCGTACCCGTGGAGGCACGCGCATGAAGAAGCTCATCAACGACCCGCAGGCCGTGGTCGACGAGACCGTCCGGGGATTCGCCCGGGCACACGCCGGACACGTCGTCCTGGTCGAGGACCCGATCCACCTGCACCGCGCCGACGCACCCGTCGCCGGCAAGGTCGGCATCGTCAGCGGCGGTGGCAGCGGACACGAGCCGCTGCACGCGGGCTTCGTCGGGTACGGGATGCTCGACGCCGCCGTCCCGGGCCCGGTGTTCACGAGTCCGACCCCCGACCCGATCGTCGCGGCCACCAAGGCCGTCGACGGCGGCGCCGGCGTCCTGCACATCGTGAAGAACTACACCGGCGACGTCCTGAACTTCGAGACCGCCGCCGAGCTCGCCGAGATGGACGACATCCGCGTCGAGGCCGTCGTGGTCGACGACGACGTCGCCGTGCAGGACTCGCTCTACACCGCCGGTCGCCGCGGCGTGGCCGGCACCGTCGTCGTCGAGAAGTGCGCCGGCGCCGCGGCGGAGCGCGGCGACGACCTCGACGCCGTCGCCGCGGTCGCCCGCCACGTCAACGACGTCACGCGGTCGATGGGCCTGGCCCTGGCGTCGGGCACCGTGCCGCACGCGGGGGAGCCGTCCTTCACGCTCGCCGACGACGAGGTCGAACTCGGCATCGGCATCCACGGCGAACCCGGGCGCGAGCGCATCCCGATGGCACCTGCCGACCAGCTCGTCGACCGTGTGCTCGAACCCATCCTGACCGACCTCGACGCTCCGGCCGGCTCGGAGCTGCTCCTGCTCGTCAACGGCATGGGCGGCACCCCGCTGTCCGAGCTGTACATCGCCTACCGCCGCGCCGCCGAGGTGCTGACGGACCGCGGGTACGACGTCACGCGTAGTTTGGTCGGCGACTACGTCACGTCCCTCGAGATGCAGGGGTTCTCGCTCACCGTCACGGTGCTCGACGAGGAACTCACGGCACTCTGGGACGCACCGGTGGAGACCCCGGCACTGCGCTGGGGTCGCTGAGCGGCCGACATCGACCGCTCGCCCACCGACCACGACACCGAGCCCACCGGGCCGGAAACACGAAGGGAACCGCATTGGCGCTCGACACCGCATGGGCCATCGACTGGGTCCGTCGCACCGCCGCGACGATCGACGAACACCGGGCCGAACTCGTCACACTCGACCGCGAGATCGGTGACGGGGACCACGGCGAGAACCTCGACCGCGGTTTCCGGGCCGTGCTCGAGGCCGTCGACGGCGGGTCCTTCGACACGCCCGGTGCCGTGCTGAAGACGGTCGCGACGAAGCTCATCTCGACCGTCGGCGGCGCCGCTGGCCCGCTGTTCGGCACCGCGTACCTGAAGGCAGCCCAGGCCGCCGGCGACGCGTCCGAGATCGACGCCGACACGCTCGTCGCCGTGCTCGCCGCAGCCCGCGACGGCGTGGTCTCGCGCGGCAAGGCCGCCGTCGGAGACAAGACGATGGTGGACGCCTGGACCCCCGCGGTCGACGCCGCCACCGCGGCCGCCGCAGCCGGTGACGACCCGGCAGCGGTGCTCGCCGCCGCGGCCGACGCCGCCGCCTCGGGCGCCGAGGCCACCGAACCGCTCATCGCCCACAAGGGTCGTGCGAGCTACCTCGGCGAACGCGCCGTCGGGCACCGCGACCCGGGTGCGCAGTCGACGGCGTACATCCTGCGTGCCGCGGTGGACGCGACGACGGGCTCCGCCGCGTGACCGTCGGCATCCTGATCGTCTCGCACAGCGCTGCGATCGCCTCCGGCACCGTCGAGCTCGCCCGCCAGATGGCGGCCGACGTGCCGCTCGTCGCCGCGGGCGGGACCGACGACGGCGGCATCGGCACGTCGTTCGAGGCGATCACCGCCGGCATCGAGGAGCTCGCCGACGCCGACGCCGTCGTCGTCCTGTGCGACCTCGGTTCGGCCTACCTGACCACCGACACGGCGCTCGACTTCCTCGACGACGACGTCCGCGCACGCGTGCACGTCTCGCAGGCTCCCCTCGTCGAGGGCACGGTCGCCGCGGCCGTCGCGGCCCAGACGGGCGGTGACGCCGAGGCAGTACTCGCTGCTGCGGCGTCCGCCGCAGGGTCCGCGGACGACGCGAGCACTGCCTCCCGTCCGTCCGGTGACCAGCCGGGAGGCCCGGGGCCGGGTGACGGGGCGGCCAGCGTCGACGACGTGGCCGCGTCCGCGAGCGTCGAACTGGTGAACGAGACCGGCCTGCACGCCCGCCCCGCGGCGGAGTTCGTGAAGACGGCAGCCAAGTACGACGCAGCCGTGCGCGTGAACGGCGTGGACGCGAAGAGCCTGCTGGCGATCATGGCGTTGGCACTGCCGAAGGGCGCCACCGTGTCGATCGAGGCGAGCGGGACCGATGCGCAGGTCGCGGTCGACGCGCTGGTGGAGCTGGTGCGGAGCGGCTTCGGCGAGTAGGCGTCGCGGCCGCTCAGCTTCGCAGCCGAGTCTCGCGTGAGGCGACAGTCCTCGCCGTGCTGAGCGCGAGAACGGTCGCCTGGGCCGAGACTCGGCCCGCCCGGGCCGAGTCTCGGCGTCAGCGGATGGACACCGTGCCGGCCAGGTCGAGGTCCGACGGGCCGCCGGTGACGCCCGCATCCGCGAGGAGCGTGGCGCCGAACACCGCGCTCCAGAACGTCCGGGCATCACGTCCGACACCGCTCGGACTCGTCCAGCCGTGCTCGGCGACGACGCGCTCGAGGTAGCGCTCCGACTGCCGGAACAGGACCGCGAGCAGGAGTCGCACGCGCTCCCGCTGGGCGTCGTCGTCACCGGCGGCGGCCAGCGCGCGCACGACGAGCAGTGTCGACGGCATGGCGAGCGCGGTGCGTGCGAGCACCTGACGGAACGCGTCGGCGGACCCGGCGCGCCGACCGGCTGCCTGCAGGCGCGTGGTGTCGCGAAGGAAGAGCGCGAAGGCGGCGTCGAGGACGAGGCGGTCCTTCGAGCCGTAGTGGTGCGTGATCTGGTTCGGGTAGACCCCGGCCGCACGGGCGATCTCGCTGACGGTGACGGCGTGGCGTGCGGTGCTCGCTCCGGCCGCGACGCCGGCTGCCCCTGCGCTGAGGAGTCCGGCGGTCGCGGCGAGGATCCTCGCCCGGGTCGCCGCGCCGCGGGTCGTCCCGGTGCCGTCGGTGGTTGCCATCTCTGAATTGTACGTGGTACAACTCCACTTGTTCAACGTACAAGAAGGAGCACTCGTGGACATCTCCATCACCGGCTACGGCGCCGTCTCGCCGTTCGGCCACGGCGTCGTGCCACTGTGGGACGCCCTGGTCGCCGGACGCTCCGGCGTGCACGAGCTGCACCGCGACCGGCAGCTCTGGGAACGGGTGCCGATCATGGTCGGCGCCGACGCGGCACTCGACGCCGATTCCGCACTCGGTCGCGTCCGGGCGAACCGACTCGACCGCAGCCAGCAGCTCGCGCTCGTCGCCGCCGGCGAAGCCTGGGCCGACGCCGGCGCGCCCGCGGTGGACGGCGACCGCCTGGCCGTCGTCGTCGGGACCGGCATCGGGGGAGTGGAGACGCTGCTCGACGCGCACGACGTGCTCGGGACCTCGGGCGCGCGTCGGGTGTCGCCCCGGACCGTCCCGATGCTCATGGCCAACGGAGCCGCGGCGCAGATCAGCATCGAGTACGGCGCCCGCGCCGGTGCGTACACGACCGTCTCGGCGTGCGCGTCCGGTGCCGAGGCGATCGCGACGGCCGCGCGGCTCATCGTCACGGGGGAGGCCGACGTCGTCATCGCGGGCGGCACCGAAGCGGCGGTCACGCCGGTCACCATGGCCTCGTTCGCACAGTCCCAGGCCCTCGCGAAGCCCGACGGTGACGACCCCACCACGTTGTCGCGACCGTTCGACGCCGACCGCCGCGGGTTCGTGCTCGGCGAGGGCGCCGGGTTCGTCGTCCTGGAACGGGCCTCGCACGCCGCCGCACGCGCACAGCGGTCGCACGGGACGCTCGCCGGGTGGGGGATCACGTCGGACGCGTTCCACATCACCGCCCCGCTCGGGGACGGCAGCGAGCAGGAGCGCGCGATGACGGCGGCGATCCGGATGGCCGGGCTCACCGGTGCGGACATCGACCACGTCAACGCGCACGCGACCGGGACCCCGGTCGGGGACGTCGGTGAGGCAGCGGCGATCGGTCGTGCTGTCGGGACCGGTGCGCTCGTCACCGCGCCGAAGAGCGCCATCGGGCACATGTTCGGTGCGGCGGGAGCAGTCGAGGCGATCCTGACGGTCCGGGCACTGGAGACCGGGGTCGTGCCGCCGACGCTGAACCTGCAGCACCAGGACCCGGCGATCGACCTGGACGTGGTGGCGGGGACGGCTCGGACCGCGACCATGCGTGCGGCGCTGAACAACTCGTTCGGGTTCGGCGGACAGAACGCCTCGTTGGTGTTCACCGCGGTCTGAGGGGCACGGGGACCGACGTATCCTGACTGCCATGAGCATGGAAGGCGTGGCCTGGAGCTCGCTGTACAAGATCTCCACCGCCAAGGACGGCAAGCACGGCATCTCGCGCGAGTCGGTGCGGCGGATCATGACGTTCGCAGTGCCCTACCGGGCCAAGCTGGTGGTCTTCATCGTCCTCTCCGTCGTGGGCGCCGTCCTCGCGGTCGCGACACCGGTGCTCGCCGGCCGGGTGGTCGACGTCATCGTCGCTCGGGGCGCGCTCAGCACGATCACCTGGCTCGCGGTCGTCATCGCCCTGGTCGCCGTGGGCGACGCAGGCGTGTCGCTCGCCACGCGCTGGTTCTCGGCACGCATCGGCGAAGGCGTGATCCTGGACCTCCGGACCGCCGTCTTCAACCACGTGCAGAAGATGCCGATCGCCTTCTTCACCCGCACACGCACGGGTGCCCTCGTCAGCCGCCTCAACAACGACGTGATCGGCGCGCAGCAGGCCTTCAGCGGCACGCTGTCCGGCGTGGTCACGAACCTCGTGGCACTGATCCTCACCCTGACCGTCATGCTCAGCACGTCCTGGCTCGTGACGGTCCTGGCGATCGTCATGCTCCCGATCTTCCTCGTCCCCGCGCGGCGCATGGGCAGCCGCCTCGCCGCACTGCGTCGCGAGGCCGCCGACCACAACGCCGCCATGAGCACGCAGATGACCGAGCGCTTCTCCGCGCCCGGCGCCACCCTCGTGAAGCTGTTCGGCCGGCCCGACGAGGAAGCCGAGGAGTTCCGCGTCCGCGCCGCCCGGGTCCGCGACATCGGGGTGCGGAGTGCCCTGCTGCAGTTCGTCTTCGTGACCGCCCTCACCCTGGTCTCCGCCCTCGCCCTTGCGCTCGTCTACGGGGTCGGCGGCGCCCTCGCACTCGGTGGCCAGCTGAACACGGGCGACGTGGTGACGCTGGCCCTCCTGCTCACCCGCCTGTACGCGCCGCTGACCAGCCTCGCGAACGCCCGGGTGGAGATCATGAGCGCGGTGGTCAGCTTCGAGCGCGTCTTCGAGGTCCTCGACCTCGAACCGCTCATCCAGGAGAAGCCCGACGCCGGCACCGTCCCCGACGGCCCGGTGGCGGTCGAGTTCGACGACGTCCGCTTCGCCTACCCCGCTGCGGACAAGGTTTCCCTCGCCTCGCTCGAGGAGGTCTCCACGCTGGACACCCGCGGCGGTGACGAGGTGTTGCACGGCGTCTCGTTCCGGATCGAGCCGGGACAGACCGTCGCCCTCGTCGGCACCTCCGGGGCCGGCAAGTCCACGATCGCGCAGCTGCTCTCCCGCCTGTACGACGTCGACAGCGGCGCCGTACGACTCGCCGGGTCGGACGTCCGCGACGTCACGTTCGCCTCCATGCGGCACACCATGGGGATGGTGACGCAGGACGGCCACCTGTTCCACGAGACCATCCGCTCCAACCTGCGCCTCGCACGGCCCGAGGCGACCGAGGACGAGGTGTGGGACGCCGTCCGGCGCGCACGGCTCGAACCGCTCATCCGCTCCCTGCCGGACCAGCTGGACACCATGGTCGGGGAGCGCGGCTACCGGTTGTCCGGCGGCGAGCGCCAGCGGATGACCATCGCCAGGCTCCTGCTCGCCCAGCCGCGCGTCGTCATCCTCGACGAGGCCACCGCCGCGCTGGACTCGACGTCCGAGGCCGCCGTGCAGGCTGCGCTCAGCGAGGCGCTCGAGGGGCGGACGGCGATGGTGATCGCCCACCGACTGTCGACCATCCGCAGCGCGGACCTGATCCTCGTGGTCGAGGACGGTTCGATCGTCGAGCGGGGGACCCACGAGGAACTGCTGGCCGTGGGCGGACGGTACGAGGAGTTGCACCGGACCCAGTTCGCGGTGCAGAAGGACGTCGCGGCGGACGAGGAAGCGCTGAGCCCGAGCTCGTCGCAGTGAGGCACGAGCTCTGATCGGGGGATGCCGGAAGTCGCATCGCGGCCTGCTCACCCGTTCGGGGTGAAGCCACTGGCGGCGGTTCGCGGTGAGATCGCTGCATGACCGACACAGCAGTGAGCAGTGATGCCGACCGAGCACTCCTGACGAAGGCGTACCTGTACGGCTTCCCGCTGGTGTTCAACCTCGCGCAGGTCGCGCGGTACGTCGAGACCGGTGTCGGCGCGGTTCCTGCGGCACCGTGGAACTCCTTCGGACACGCCCGTACCCTCGCCGGGCCGGACGACACGTTCGTCACCATCAACAACGACACGTTGTACTCGATGGCCCAGATCGACCTCAGTGTCGGACCGGTCCGGTTGCGCGTGCCCGACACGGCCGGGCGGTACTACGTGCTGCAGTTCGTGTCCGCGTGGACGGACAACTTCGCCTACGTCGGCCACCGTGCGACCGGCACCCAGGCCGCGGAGTTCCTCCTCGTGCCACCGACGTGGGACGACTCCGCACCGTCGGGCACGACCGTCATCCACTTCCCGACGACGGTGGCGTCCATCGTCGGCCGCTGGGCGGTGAGCAGCGACGACGATCTGCCCGCCGTGCACGCGCTCCAGGACGCGACGACGCTGACGCCGCTGGACGACGCTGCCCGTCCGATCGGCCTCGCCGAACCGGACCCAGCCGTTCCCGAGGACCTGGTCTTCCTCGAGCAGTTCCGCGTCTGGTCCCAGCAGTTCCCGCCCGCGGCACGCGACCGCGAACTGCAGCGGTCGCTGGCTCCCGCCGGCACCACCGCGCCGACCAGCACGTACCTCGACCTGTCCACCACCGCGCACGAGACGCTCGCCGCCGGTCTCGACGCCGGACGAGCGGCGCTCGAGCACGCGCTCACCTCGGGTGCGAGCCCGCAGGTGAACGGCTGGAAGCTCACCCTGCACGCCTTCGACTACAACCTCGACTTCTTCGAGGTGGGTGCGCTCGACGACGACCGATTCACGATCACCGATCCGGAACTCCGCATCGTCGAACGCGCCGCAGCGGCACTCGGTGGTCTGTGGGGCAACCACGCGTACGAGGCGGCGTACATCATGACGTACGTCGACGACCAGGGTGAGCAGCTCACGGGGGCCCGGACCTACACGCTCCGTCTCGATCCGACCCCTCCCGTCGGCGGGTTCTGGTCGCTGACCATGTACTCCATGCCCGACTTCTACCTCGTCGCGAACCCCATCGACCGCTACTCGGTCGGCGACCGGACACCCGGCATCGTCCGCGACCCGGACGGCGCACTCACGATCACGATCAGCCACGAGCGGCCAGCGGACCCGGACGCCAACTGGCTCCCGAGCCCCGCCGGGGACTTCCGCCCGATCCTCCGGATGTACGAACCGGACGACGCCGTCCTGAGCCGAGCGTGGACCGCTCCGGCAGTCGTTCGTTCGGACCACTAGCCAGGGGACCAGCCGCCGTCCGGACGTCAGCGGCCGTGCTCGCCCATCGCGGTCACGGGGCTGCGGTGAACTGCTGCAGACCGGTGACGCGCAGCAGGTCGAGCTTCGCGGCGTCCTCGGTACCGGGGACCGCGGTGTAGACGACGATCCGCAGGTCGCCGCCCGGCACCGTCAGCACGTCGCAGTCGATCTCGATCGGCCCGACGGGCGTGTGCACCTGCTTGCGGCTCGCCCGGTGTTCGGCGATACGACCGGTGTCCCAGCGACGTTCGAACTCGGGCGACTCCCGCCGCAGCCGCGCGACGAGCTCGGCCAGGTCGCGGTCGGCGGGGTAGCGGCCGGATGCCTGCCGGAGGTCCGCTGCGAGGTCGCTCGAGAACTCCTCCTGGTGTTCGTCGTCCCACTCGACGCCGTCGTGCGCGTGCATGAAGTGGCGCCACACCAGGTTGCGCTCGATCCCCACCGTCCGGGACGGGTCACCGTTCAACGCAGCCCACAGGTCGTTCCACAGCACGATGTCGTGCGTCGCCGTGAACACCGCGATCGGGACGTCGCCGAGCCGGTCGACGAGCCGCTGCACCCCGGGGGTGATGTGCCGCGGGACGACCTGGAGCGACGGGGGAGCGACGCCCGCGACCCGGCACAGGTGGTCGCGCTCGGCCGCGGTGAGCCGGAGCGCCGTGGCGAGGGCGCCGAGGAGCTGCGGTGAGGGGTTCAGCGCGCGGCCCTGCTCGAGGCGGACGACGTAGTCGACGCTCACCCCGGCGAGCGCGGCGAGTTCCTCGCGTCGGAGACCCGGCGTGCGTCGGCCGGGCCCGGCCGGTAGGCCGACCTCTTCGGGACGGACGCGGTCGCGCCAGGAACGCAACACACTCGCGAACTCGCTCATGTCCACCATCTTCGCCCCGCGCCTCCCGTCCGTCCTGGTACTGGTGGTCCCACCGTCGCACGGTGCCTGGGGGAGTCAGCCGCTCGGGCGGAGAGTGGGGGCATGACAACGACACTCATTACCGGAGCCAACCGCAGCCTGGGGCTCGAGACCGTCCGCCGCCTCGTCGACGCGGGCCACACCGTGTACGCCGGCATGCGCGATCCGTCCACGGGCGACGAAGCACGCGCCCTCGGCGCCGAGGTGGTCCAGCTCGACGTGACCGACCAGAACAGCATCGACGCCGCGATCGCGACCATCCCCGTCCTCGACGTGCTCGTGAACAACGCCGGCATCCTCGGGACGTCGTTCGGCGTCGACGACCTCGACGCCGCGGCCATGTCCGCCGTGCTCGACACCAACGTCACCGGCATCGTCCGGGTCACGCAGGCAGCGCTCCCGCTCCTGCGGGCGTCCGACCACCCCGTCATCGTGAACGTCGCCTCGGGCGTCGGGTTCGCCCGGTGGTTGACGACCCCGGGCCACGACGAGTACGCGGTGCCGGCGGTGCCCTACGCCGCGTCGAAGGCCGCGGTGATCGCGTTGACCGTGCAGTACGCGAAGAACCTGCCGGGGTTCCGCGTCAACGTCAGTGACCCCGGGTACACCGCCACCGAGTTCAACGGGTTCGGCGGGCACCAGACGATCACCGAGGGCACGGACGCGACCGTCGCGCTCGCCACCGTCGGGCCGGACGGGCCCACGGGAGAGTTCCACAACCGGGACGGCCGCATCGAGTACTGAGGTCACGGCGTCCGGTTCAGTCGTGCACGTCGGCACCGAACCCCGGCCCGGGGCGCATCATCCAGCCTTCCGGGTCGGGGAGCGGACGGAACCCGAACCGCTCGTACAGTCCGTGCGCATCCGCGGTGAACAGGGCGAACCGCTTCAACCCGAGTGGCTCGATCGCGTCGGTCACGCCCTGCACGAGGGCGACGCCGACACCACGGCCACGAGCGTCCGGATCGACGAAGACGTCGGCCAGCCAGCCGAACGTCACCCCGTCGGTGATCACCCGGGCGTACCCGAGCTGCGCACCCGTCGCCGTGTCGTAGACGCCGAAGTTGCGGGACCCGGCGATGATCGCGTCCTGGGTGGCACGACTGCGACCCCGTGCCCAGTACGACTGCTCGCTGAGCCAGCGGTGCACGCGGTCGACGTCGAGGTCGGCGGGGTCGGCGGAGAAGTGCAGTGCGGTCGGTTCGTCCATGGGACCAGTGAACCGGCGGTCGCCATCGGCGGGCAACGGCCAATCCGTCGCCTGTGGACAACGCGGCACGACCGTCTGGGACGATGGCGGGATGCGCGCAGTCCAGTACGACCAGTTCGGATCCGCCCCGTCGATCGTCGACCTGCCCGATCCGGTGGCACCGGACCACGGTGTCGTCGTCCGGGTCGCGGCCACCGGGGTGTGCCGCAGTGACTGGCACGCCTGGAAGGGGCACGACGACTCCGTCTCGCTGCCGCACGTCCCCGGGCACGAATTCGCCGGTGTCGTCACGTCCGTCGGGGACTCGGTGACCCGGGTCTCGGTCGGTGATCGGGTGACCGCGCCCTTCGTGTTCGCCTGCGGGACGTGCCCGGAGTGCGTCGACGGCGCCACCCAGGTGTGCACGCGCCAGCAGCAGCCCGGGTTCACGCTGCCCGGTTCCCACGCCGAGTCGGTCGTCGTCCCGCACGCCGACGTCAACGTGGTCGCGCTGCCGGACGCCGTGGGCTTCGCCGAAGCCGCGGCGCTCGGGTGCCGGTTCGGGACGGCGTACCACGCGCTGCACGCCCGAGGGAGGGTCGCAGCAGGGGAGTGGGTGGTCGTGTTCGGCTGCGGCGGCGTCGGCCTGTCGACGATCATCGTCGCGGTCGCGGCGGGCGCACAGGTGATCGCCGTGGACGTCTCGTCGGCGGCACTCGAACGTGCTGCGGCACTCGGCGCCGTCACGGTGCCGATGGACGGAGCGGCAGTCGCCGCGGTCCGCGCTCGGACCGACGGTGGCGCGCACGTCTCGATCGACGCGTTCGGCAGCCGATCGACCTCCGTCGCAGCGGTCGCCTCCCTGCGCCCTCGGGGACGTCACGTGCAGGTCGGCCTGCTGCTCGACGACGAGGCCGAGCCGGTGATCCCGATGGGCCGCGTCATCGCTGATGAGCTCGAACTGCTCGGCAGCCACGGGATCTCCGTGGGGGAGTACGCGGCGATGCTCGCCGACGTCGTCACCGGGCGACTGCGTCCGGACGACTCGATCGGTCGGACGATCGGTTTCGACGACCTGCCCGGGGCGATGGTCGCCATGGATCGTCCCGCCACATCGGCCGGGATGACCGTCGCCGTCTTCTGACCTGCTCAGCGCTGTCTCCTGAACTGGACAGCGCTGTCTCCTGAACTGAAAAGCACTGTCTCCTGAACTGGACAGCGCTGTCTCCTGAACTGCTCAGCGCTTCGGTCGGTACACCAGTCCGAGCGCGCCGCCGGCGAAGGCCTGAGAACTGATCAGTTCGAGATCGAGCTCGTCCATCAGGTCGGCGAACACGCCATCGCCCGATCCGAGCGCGACGGGCAGGACCGCCAGCCGGTACTCGTCGACCAGACCGGCCCGGACGAGGCTGCGGCCGAACTCCGTCCCGCCCTGAGCGAGGACGTACCCGCCCGACTCCTGCTTGAGCGCTGTCACCTCGGCTTCGAGCGGTCCGGCTGCGACCCGCGCACCCGTCCAGGTCGCCGCCGCGGGGGACTCGAGGTCGGGGACCGGCACCGAGCGCGGATCGAAGTCGCGTTGCGTGGTGAAGACGACCTTGGGGATCCGGTTCATCGGTTCGGCGATCGGCACAGGCGCGGTCGGCCAGAAACCTGAGATGGTCTCGAAGGTCTTGCGGCCGAACGCGTGCACGCCGGCACCAGCGACGACGTCGAGCACCCAGGCCATCGAGTCCGGACTCCCGCCGCGGAACATCCAGTCCGATTCGGCTCGGGGAGCAGCCACGAAGCCGTCCAACGACATCGACATCTTCAGGACGAGTTCACGCACGGGGAGCCCCTGTCCGGACCTGAGTTGACATAATATGCATTATCGGCGTATGCCTGTAAGCGGCACCAGGCGCTTGGTGAGCAGAAAAGGTCGAGTCCCACCCGCGGACTCGACCTTTCCTGCTCACGAAGCACATCGTCGGGCGACCGTGTCAGTCAGCAGGCTTCGTCGGGACGTCGTCGGCGTCGATCTCGAGCGCCGCTGGCTCGCCGCCCTGTTCTTCCAGGTTCTCCTGGTCGGTGTCCGGCTGCTCCGGCGTCTCGCTCTGGGTGGTCTCTTCGGCTGGGTCTGGCTGGCTGTAGCTCATGCGCCGGACGGTACGCCGACCGTGCTGAGGACGCATCGGGCTCCATCCACAGCGCGCTAGTGTCGGACGGCCGGTCGACGCCACGGGAGGAACGATGCCGCACACGCTCGTCGGGCTGATCGGCGCCGGACTGCACCGGTCGCTGACTCCCCTGATGCACGAAGCAGAGGGCCGGGTGCTCGGACTCGACTACGAGTACCGCCTGCTCGACCTCGACGTACTCGGCAGCACTGCGGCGGACCTTCCGGAACTGCTCGCCACCGCCGAGGCCGAGGGGTACCGCGCGGTCAACGTCACGCACCCCTGCAAGCAGGCCGTCGTCCCGTTGCTCGATGCCCTCGATCCCGGCGCTGCCCGGATCGGTGCGGTCAACCTCGTGCTGTTCCGCGACGGCCGCCGCATCGGGTACAACACCGACGAGACCGGCTTCCGGATCGCCGTGGAACGCGGCCTCGGCGCGGTCGCCGGGCAGCACGTCGTGCAGTTCGGTGCCGGTGGTGCCGGCTCGGCGATCGCCCACGCGCTCGTCGGACTCGGTGTCCGGCGGCTCGACGTCGTCGATGCGGACGTCGGCCGCGCGGAGGCGCTCGTCGCGACGCTCGAGCCACCGACCGACTCCCCCGTCGACGCCCGCGTCCTGGTGATGACCGATGCCGCCGAGGTGCTCGCGACGGCGGACGGGGCAGTCAACGCGACACCGCTCGGAATGAACGACGATCCGCGACAGGCATTCGACCCCGCGCTGCTCCCCCGAGGCGCCTGGGTCTCCGACGCCGTCTACTTCCCGCTCGAGACGCCGCTCGTCCGGTCGGCACGTGCGGCCGGATGCCGGGTGGTCGACGGTGGCTGGATGGCCGTCGGTCAGGCGGTCGCGAGCCTCCGACACATCACCGGGCTCGAGCCGGACCTCGACCGTGTGCGCGCTGCCTTCACCGGGTTCCTCGCCGAGGGGCGAACCGCCGGTGACCGGACCGGACGCGAAGGCGCCGAATGAGCAGAAGAGGTCGAGTCCCGATGACGGACTCGACCTCTTCTGCTCACGATGCACGCCTGCGGGCGCACCGGAGACGCCCGAGTACCGGGCACTCCATCACGACTGGGTGAGGATGACCGCCGTCAGGATGTAGCCCACGATGCCGATGACGATCGCGACGGCCGACAGGATGATGCCGGCGAGGACGGTGCCGCGGCTGCCCCCACGCTTGCGCGCCAGGATGCCGAGCACGAGGCCGATGATGCCGGCGATGATGCCGATCAGCGCGACGAAGATGCCGCCGACGACGCCGACGATGCCGAGCACCAAGGAGACGACACCGAAGGTGTTGGACTGAGCGGGCGCGTTGCCGGAGTTGGACATGAGAGCTCCTTCGATCAGGACGCCGATCCAGGCCGGGTAGCCGATCGTGAGCGTCGATCAAACGCTATCCGAATCGCACCGGCAACGTTCAGGTTCCGCGCACGAACCTGTCCCCTGCTTCAGGCGCCGACGTAGACCGCCAGGTGCTGGCCGGTCAAGGTCGAGCGGGCGGCGACGAGGTCGGCGGGCGTGCCCTCGAACACGATCCGTCCGCCGTCGTACCCCGCGCCGGGCCCGAGGTCGATGATCCAGTCGGCGTGCGCCATCACGGCCTGGTGGTGCTCGATCACCACGACGGTCTTGCCCGAGTCCACCAAACGGTCGAGCAGCCCGAGCAACTGGGCGACGTCCGCCAGGTGCAGTCCGGTGGTCGGTTCGTCGAGCACGACGATGCCGCCACGCTCACCGAGGTGCGTCGCGAGCTTGAGCCGCTGCCGCTCTCCGCCGGACAGCGTCGTGAGCGGCTGCCCGATCGTCAGGTACCCGAGTCCGACGTCGGCCAGGCGTGCCAGGATCGTGTGCGCAGCAGGCAGCGCGGCCGGGCCGTCGGCGAAGAACGCCACGGCCTCGGCGACGGACATGCCCAGGACCTGGCTGATGTCCTTGCCACCGAGCTGGTAGCCGAGCACCGACTGGTCGAACCGCTTGCCGTCGCACTCCACGCACGGGGTGGCGATGCCCGCCATCATCCCGAGGTCGGTGTAGACGACACCGGCGCCGTTGCACGCGGGGCACGCACCCTCGGAGTTCGCGCTGAACAGCGCGGGCTTCACGCCGTTGGCCTTCGCGAACGCCTTGCGGATGGGTTCGAGCAGCCCGGTGTACGTCGCCGGGTTGCTGCGTCGGGAGCCGCGGATCCCGCTCTGGTCGATGGCCACGACACCCTCGCGATGCGCGAGTGACCCGTGGATCAGCGTGCTCTTGCCGGATCCGGCGACACCCGTCACGACGGTGAGCACCCCGGTGGGGACGTCCACGTCGACGTCGTGCAGGTTGTGTGCCGACGCACCGCGGATCGCGATCGCCCCGTCGGAACGGCGGACGGCGGTCTTCACCGAGACGCGGTCGTCCAGGTGCTGACCGGTGATGGTCCCGCTCCCCCGCAGCCCCTGCACCGGACCCTGGTAGCAGAGCGTCCCGCCGCCGGAACCGGCGCCCGGGCCGAGGTCGACGACGTGGTCGGCGATCGCGATCACCTCGGGCTTGTGCTCGACCACGAGCACGGTGTTCCCCTTGTCGCGCAGCCGCAGCAGCAGGCCGTTCATCCGCTCGATGTCGTGCGGGTGCAACCCGGTGCTCGGCTCGTCGAAGACGTACGTGACGTCGCTGAGGGACGACCCGAGGTGCTTCACCATCTTGACCCGCTGCCCCTCTCCCCCGGACAGCGTGCCGGTCGGGCGGTCGAGCGAGAGGTAGCCGAGACCGATCTCGACGAACGACTCGAGCAGGTCGCGGAGGCCGTCGAGCAGCGGCGCGACGCCGGGGTCGTCGATGGCCCGCAGCCACGGCACGACGTCGGTGATCTGCATCGAACAGACGTCGGCGATGCTCTTCCCGCTGATCTTCGACGAGCGGGCGATGTCGTTCAGCCGGGTGCCGCCGCACGCCGGGCACGTCGTGAAGGTCACCGCACGGTCGACGAAGGCGCGGATGTGCGGCTGCATCGCCTCGCGGTCCTTCTGCAGCATCGAACGGCGCACCCGGGGGACGAGCCCCTCGTACGTCATGTTGATGCCGGCGATCTTCTGCTTCGTGGGCTCGCGGTAGAGGAAGTCGGCGCGCTCCTGTTCGGTGAAGTCGCGGATCGGGGTGTCCTTGTCGAAGTACCCGGACTCCGCGTACATCCGGACGTTCCACCCGTCGGTGCCGTAGCCGGGGATCGTGATCGCCCCGTCGCCGAGCGCCTTCGAGTCGTCGAACAGCTGCGTCAGGTCGATGTCGTTGACCAGCCCGCGCCCCTCGCAGTCGGCGCACATTCCGCCGAGCCGAGTGAACGAGACCTTCTCGGCCTTGGCGTCCTTGCCCTTCTGCACGGTGATCGCTCCCCCGGCGGTGACCGTCGCCAGGTTGAACGAGAACGCGTTCGGACCACCCACGTGCGGGTCGCCCAGACGGCTGAAGAGCACGCGCAGCATCGCGTTCGCATCGGTGGCGGTGCCGACGGTCGACCGCGGGTCGGCACCGATGCGCTCCTGATCGACGACGATCGCGGTGGTCAGGCCGTCGAGCAGGTCGACGTCGGGTCGTGCGAGCGACGGCATGAAGCCCTGCACGAAGGCGCTGTACGTCTCGTTGATCATCCGCTGCGACTCGGCGGCGACCGTGCCGAACACGAGGGAGCTCTTGCCGGACCCGGACACACCGGTGAACACCGTGAGTCGACGCTTCGGCAGATCGACGTCGATCCCCCGCAGGTTGTTGGCGCGGGCACCGCGCACGCGGATCCGGTCGTGGCCGTCGGCGGCGTGCACGCTCAGGCTCGGGGCGGCGTCGTCACCGGAACTGGTATGCATGTCGATCAGCGTACCGGCGGGTACCGACACCGACAAGACAACCCAGCACCGTGCGTTGGACGCAACCCACCACCGGACAGGAGGCACGGGTCAGGCCCGCACCGCGCCTCCCGCCAGCACCGTGCGCACCTTCTCACCCCGTGCGCGCTTCCACGCACCGTGCAGCGCCACAAGCGCGCACCACGCCACCAACCCCGCACCGACCGACGGACCCAGCACCGTGCGTTGGACGCGACCCGCCACCGGACAGGAGTCACGGATCAGGCCCGCACCGCGCCTCCCGACAGCACCGTGCGCACCTTCTCACCCCGTGCGCGGTTCCACGCACCGTGCAGCGCCACAAGCGCGCACCACGCCACCAGCCCCGCACCGACCGACGGACCCGGCACCGTGCAGACGACGGCCGGGTCAGACGACGGCTGGGTCAGGCGGCGGCGAACCGACGCACCAGCTCCGGCAGCTCCGCCGGTTCGAACGGTTCGTCGGTGGCGTCGAGTTCGTCGGCGGTCCACCAGCGCGACGCGAGGATGTCGACCCGCTCGTCGTCCGTCCACTCGGCGTCCGACAACTCGAAGCCCGGGGTGCGCACGACGTAGAACTCGCTGTGGCCGCGGTCGTGGTCGGCGAGGTCCCACTCGACGGTGAAGTCCCATGACCACACGGGCTCACCCGGGTCGTCGATGACGATGCCGGTCTCCTCGCGCAGCTCGCGGATCGCCGCGTCGCGGTGGTCCTCGCCGGGGTCGACCCCGCCACCCGGCGTGATCCACCGGTGGGCACCGTCCGACGACGGCGAGTTCGTGTCCATCAGGAACACGCGACCCTCGGGGTCGAGCAGGATGATGCGGGAGGTTCGGCGCAGGCCGGGCTTGGCAGTCACCCGCCCGACGCTAGCCGACGAAGCCGCTGACGTCGCCGACGAGCTTGGTGTGGTCGGCGGGGATCGGCTCGATCGCAGCGAGGGCGATCTCGGCGGCGAACTCCGACACGCTGTAGAGCTTGCCGACCTCTTGCCGGCGGCCCTCGATCGCGCCGGGGTTCAGGCGGTTCAGCAGGGTCGCGGTGATCGTGCCCTCGATCATGTCGCCGGAGACGACGACGAACTCGATGCCGGCGGCCTCGAGCTGCGGGATGAGCTCGCGCAGGGCGAGTTCGCCGGCACGCTTGCTCTTGGCGACGGGGACGTACTCGTCCATCGTCTCGGCGGTCTCGACGAAGTGGGCCTGGTGGCTCGTGACGAACACGACGCGCGACCCGGCGGGCATGTGCGGCACGGCCGTCTGGAGCATGTCGACCTGCGCGTCGCGGTTGAGGCGGAGCGCGTAGTCCTCGCCGAGCCCGGACTCCATGCCACCCGAGGCGTTCAGGACGAGCAGGTCGATGCCGCCCCACTCCTGCACGACGGTGTCGACGAGCGCCTGCACCGACTCGTGGTCGGTCAGGTCGGCGCCGATCGCCAGGGCGGAGCCACCGGCCGCGACGACCTTCTCGGCGATCTGCTCGGCGCGCTTGGCCTTGTTGCGGTAGTTCACGACGACCTTGGCGCCGGCCTCGGCCAGGTACCCGACGGTGTCGGCGCCGATGCCGCGCGACGAGCCGGTGACGACGGCGCGCGTGTCGGTGAGGGATCCGGGGGCGAGGGGGTTGCTCACAGTCGTGTTCTCCAGGTCGTGTTCCGGCCGGTCGGCCGCACCGAGCCTACCAATCGCCTGCACGGCCGACCGACCCTCCTGATATGTTGAACGGAGTTGTACCGGCCGTCGCGACGCTGCGAGCCACGGCGCGCGACCGAGGGAGGGAGATCGCGTGAACGGAATCGATTGGATCCAGACCATCGTCTGGATCGGACTGGTGTTGCTGCTGGGAGTGGTCGAGATCTTCACCCTCGACTTCATCTTCATCATGCTCGCGGCCGGAGCCGCCGGTGGGTTGATCGCCGCCCTGCTCGGCGCCCCGTGGTGGCTGTCCGCCATCATCTCCGCCGTGCTCGCGCTCGTGCTGCTGTCGCTCGTGCGACCGCGCCTGCTGCTCATGCTCGGCCGAGGCGCCGACCCGCACCGCACGAACATCGAGGGGCTCATCGGGCTCCCCGGCACCGTCGCCGTCGCGTTCACATCATCTGCTCCTGGTCAGGTCCGCCTGGCCAACGGCGAGACCTGGAGCGCACGGTTCGCCGTGGGCGCCATCGACCGCACACCGCCACTCGGCACCCCCGTGGTCGTCGAGTCGATCGAGGGGTCGACCGCGGTCGTGCGCCTCGCAGAAAGGGCCACCTCGTGACCATCACACCCGGGACGATCGCACTGCTCGTCCTGATCCTCGTCGTCGTCATCTTCGTGATCGTCGTCCTGGCCAAGGCGATCCGCATCGTCCCGCAGGCCACCGCGGGCATCGTGGAACGCCTCGGCAAGTACCACAAGACCCTCTCGCCGGGCCTGAACCTGCTCGTGCCGTTCATCGACCGCCTGCGGCCCCTGCTCGACATGCGCGAGCAGGTCGTGTCGTTCCCGCCGCAGCCGGTGATCACCGAGGACAACCTCGTGGTCTCCATCGACACCGTCGTGTACTTCCAGGTCACCGACGCCCGCGCGGCGACGTACGAGATCGCGAACTACCTCGGCGCCGTCGAGCAGCTCACCACCACCACGCTCCGCAACGTCGTCGGTGGCCTCAACCTCGAAGAGGCCCTGACCAGCCGCGACAACATCAACGGTCAGCTCCGCGTCGTGCTCGACGAAGCGACCGGCAAGTGGGGCATCCGCGTCGGCCGTGTCGAGCTCAAGGCGATCGAGCCGCCCGTGTCCATCCAGGACGCCATGGAGCAGCAGCTGCGTGCCGAGCGGAGCCGTCGTGCCGCGATCCTGCAGGCCGAGGGCACCAAGCAGTCCCAGATCCTCGAGGCCGAGGGGCAGCGGCAGGCCGCCATCCTCGCGGCCGAGGGTGACGCCAAGGCCCAGGTGCTCCGCGCAGAGGGTGAAGCCTCTGCGATCGCCACGGTCTTCGAGGCCATCCACACCGGTGACCCCGACGACAAGCTGCTCTCGTACCAGTACCTGCAGATGCTCCCGAAGATCGCCGAGGGCACCGCGAACAAGCTCTGGATGATCCCGAGCGAGTTCACCGAGGCACTGTCCGGCATCGCGAAGGGCTTCTCCGGCGGACGGAGCGGCAGCGGCCCGGTCGCCGGCGCCGGCTCGGGCGGGGACTTCCTCTCCCGCATCTCCAAGCTCGCGAACGAGAGCCTGGCGAACACCGCGGCCGCCGGGTCGGCGGACACCACCATGCCGCGTGCGGATGCGACCGCCGCGGACATCGTCCCCGAGTCCGACCTCGACGCGCGACTGGCCGAGTCGAACCGAAGCGTCGACGCGCACCTCGCAGCCGCCGACGACGCGACCGCCGAGAAGGTCGACGACGCACCGGCCCCGCAAGCCGACGCCGCGCAGCACCCGAACGACGAAGCGTCGGGGCACCGCACCAGCGACGGCTCCGGCCGACGCTGACCCGCACCACCACGAACGACGATGCCCGCCCCGGGGAACCGGGGCGGGCATCGTCGTTCGTCAGGTGGTGGTGTCAGGCACCGCGTCGTGCGCGCAGGACCTGCAGGCGCTCCTCGAGGAGCTCCTCGAGTTCCTCGCGCGAGCGACGTTCGAGCAGCATGTCCCAGTGGGTACGGGGCGCCTTGACGTCCTCTGCTGCGACCTCGACGGGGATGCCGTCGTCACCGAGCAGCCGTCCTTCGCGGCCGGAGCGAGGCTCCGACCAGGTCTGGGGCACGTCTGCGTCAGCGGAGAAGACGATGTCGAAGGTCTCCCCCGAATCGGTCTGGTAGACCGCGCGCTTGCGGTCCGAGAGCTCGACGCCCTCTTCGCTCTGGAGGCTCTGACTCCCGAGCCGCATGCCGCGGAGACTCCGATCAGCCATGTGTGTGCTCCTCTCGCTCGTCTGCCCTCCACAACACTGTCCCACGCCCCGTCGTTCCCGACTGGGCGCATTCACAGTCCGTTCCCAGTGCGTGGCCCCGATGCACAGGATCACAGCCTCGGACGGACAGGGACGCGGCGGCGGATCAGGAGCGCTTGCGGCGTCCCCACGGTGCACAGGCGAGCAGCACGAGGAGCCCGCCGAGCGACAGGAACAACGCGATCGACCCCGAAGCGAGCGACGCCGGGGTCGTCGAGGTGCCGAGCGGCACGTCGGTCACCATCGAGGTCGCGGTGTACTCGGGGACCCGGTCGATGGTGCGTCCGGACGGGTCGATGACCTGCGAAGCGCCGACGGTCGAGATGTTGACGAGCGACCGACCGGTCTCGATCGCCCGCATCCGCGCGATCTCGAGCTGCTGCAGGTTCTCGTCGGTGCCGGAGAAGTCCGCGTTGTTCGTCTGCGCGAGGATCACCTGCGCTCCCCCGCGCACCATGTCGCGGGTCAGTCCGTCGTCGACGATGTCGAAGCAGATCGCGATGCCCGCCTTGATCCCCGCCACCGGCAGGACGTTCGGCTTCGTCCCCGGCGTGTAGTCGCGCTGCAGCAGGCCGATCAGGGACGGCGCGAGCTTCGAGAAGAACCACCGGTCCGGTACGTACTCGCCGAAGGGCACCGGGCGCTTCTTGTCGTAGGACGACTGCCACCCGTCGGCGGTCCACACGAACGACGTGTTGTGCAGCACCCCGGACGGGGTCTGCGTGATGGCTCCGGCGACCAGCGGCGCACCGACCGAGTCTACGACGGCGTCGAGCGACGACGCGATCACGGGCTGCTGGCGCGGGTCGAACTCGGCGGAGGCCTCGGGCCAGACGACGAGGTCGACGTCCTTCGCCTCGACGTCGGTCGCCGCGACCTGCGCCGCCAGGACCTCGCCCGGCGCAGCCCGGTCGAAGTACCCGGCCGGCCCGTTGCCCTGCACCGACTCGATCCGGATGGTGCCGGACGTCGCGGTCGGCCAGGCCGGCACCGCCAGCACGGCGGCGACGAGCAACCCGGCGGTCGCGACCCGGACCGGCAGCCGCAGGGTCGCGCCCGGCGCCCGCGGGGACACGAGGGCGAGTGACACGACGACCGCGACGCAGTAGACGACCACGAACGTCACCCCGAGGACGCCGACGTACGCCGCGAGGTGGGTGAACGGCCCCTGCGACTGCGACAGACCGACGCGCCCCCAGGCGAAACCGCCGTACGGCCAGCTCCCCGAGAACCACTCGCGTCCGGTCCACAGTGCGGCGACCACGGCCGGGAGGCCCCACACGCGCCCGGCGGTCGAGGGCACCACGCGCGCGACCCAGCGGTACGCAAGGGCGATCGCGACGCTGCCGAGGGCGAAGAACGCGGCCTCCAACAACGCCAGCGCGAACCACGGGACGGGCCCCAGGTAGCGGCCGGCCCACGAGATGGCCGGGATCCAGAACGCGGCACCGGCCACGTAGCCGAGCCACGCGGCCCTGCGGGCACGCTGGCCCATCGCGGCGAGGAGCATGCAGGCCAGGGCCGGGAAGGCCAGGAACCACCAACCGGGAGACGGGAACGCGAGCGCGAAGAGCACCCCGCCGATGACGGCCAGGGGCAGCGCGCTGCCCAGCGGGAGCGCCGCGAACGTGCCGTCCGCGACCGCACCGCGGCCCACGCGCGCGGGCACCCCGCGCACACCGGTCTCCGGAACCCGCACCGTGCCTCCTGTCAGACCGCGGCGTAGGCGACGATGCCGCGGCGCACCGCGTCGGTCGCACGTCGGGCGGTCTGGGCGAGGTCGTCGTCACCGGCGTTCCGGATCTGGTCGAGCAGGTCGATGACCTGCTTCGACCAGCGGACGAAGTCGCCGGCGGGCAGGTCGAGGGTGCGCAGGACGTCGTCGAGGGCCGAGCCGGAGGCCCAGCGGAACATGCCCACCGCCATCGCCGGGGTGGGCGGCACCGAACCGGCCAGACGGGCATCGCGCTCGATGTCGTCGAGGCGCGACCAGATCGTCAGGGTCTCGTCGAGGGCCGGACGGAACGCGCCGCGCGGCAGTGCGTGCTCGGTGCCGGGGGCGTCGTCGCGTCGGGGCTGGTAGATGATCGTGGCGGCCATCGCGGCGAGCTGTGCCGGCGTGAGGTCCTTCCAGACACCCGCCTCGAGGCACTCGGCGACGAGCAGGTCGCGATCGCCGTAGATGCGCTGCAGCCGGCGGCCACCAGCGGCCACGGTGGCCTCGCCGTTGCCGGCGTCGACGAGGTAGCCGAGCTGCAGGAGCACGTCGGTGACCCGGTCGAACGTGGTCGCGACGGCACCGGTGCGGGACCGGATCTGCTGGAGCAGCTTGTCGTTGACGCGCTTCAGCTTCCACCAGCGCTCCGCCCAGCGGGCGTGCGCCTCGCGATCGGGGCAGGCATGGCAGGGGTGCCGCTGCATCTGGCGACGGACCGCCGTGATCGCGGCCTGCCGTTCCTGCCGCGCGCCGTGCGAGGCCTCGCGCCCACCGGGCACGTTCGTGCGCTCGAGGTCGGAGAGCTCGCGGCGGAGCGTCGAGTACTCGGTGAAGTCGCCGAGGTGGCACTGCATGGCCTCGCGGTAGCCCTCGAGGGACTCCTGCTGCGAGCGGACCTTGCGGGCCAGGTCGACCACGGACCGGTCGGCCTGGAACTGCGCGAACGAGGTCTCGAGGACCTCGCGCGTGCGCTGCCGCCCGAACTGGTCGATCAGGTTGACGGCCATGTTGTACGTCGGCTTGAACGACGAGTTCAGCGGGTAGGTGCGCCGGCTGGCGAGCGAGGCGACGGCCTGGGGGTCGAGGCCGTCGGTCCACTGGATGACCGAGTGCCCCTCGACGTCGATGCCACGGCGTCCGGCACGCCCGGTGAGCTGGGTGTACTCCCCCGGGGTGATCGGGACACGGGCCTCGCCGTTGAACTTCTCGAGCTTCTCGAGCACCACCGTGCGCGCGGGCATGTTGACACCGAGCGCGAGGGTCTCGGTGGCGAACACCACCTTGAGCAGCTTGCGTTGGAAGAGGTTCTCGACCACTTCCTTGAACGCGGGGAGCATGCCGGCGTGGTGCGCGGCGACACCGCGCTCCAGGCCCTCGAGGAACTCCCAGTAGCCGAGGACGGCGAGGTCCTCGTCCGGCAGGGTGCGGCAGTGGTACTCCGCGGTCTCGCGGATCTCGTTGCGCTCCGGGACCGTGGTGAGCGACAGGCCGGAGCGCAGGACGTTGCGGACGCCCTGGTCACACCCGGCTCGGCTGAACACGAAGAAGATCGCGGGCAGCAGCATCCGCTCGTCGAGCATGTGCGCGATGCGTTCGCGGTGCAGTTTCTCGGTACGCGGCCCACGGCGGTCGGGGTATCCCCCACGCCCTCGTCCGCCACGGTGGCCGCCGCCGTGCCGTTCGCTGCGCGAGGCTCCACCGACCATGCGGAGCAGTTCCGGGTTGACGCGGTTCGTCGCCGCCGCACCGCTCGAGTCGAACAGGTCGACCATCTTCGAACCGACCAGGACGTGCTGCTCGAGCGGGACCGGGCGGTCTTCCGACACGATGACGTCGGTGTCCCCGCGGACGGCCTGCAGCCAGTCGCCGAACTCCTCGGCGTTGGACACCGTCGCGCTGAGCGAGACCAGCCGGACCTCGGTCGGCAGGTGCAGGATCACTTCTTCCCACACCGCACCGCGGAACCGGTCGGCCAGGTAGTGGACCTCGTCGAGGACGACCCAGGCCAGGTCGTCGAGCAGGTCGGAGTCGGCGTAGATCATGTTCCGCAGGACCTCGGTCGTCATCACGACGACCCGCGCCCGCGGGTTCACGTTCGTGTCACCGGTGAGCAGGCCCACCTCGGACTCGCCGTAGACCTCGACCAGCTCGGCGTACTTCTGGTTGCTCAGCGCCTTCATCGGTGTCGTGTAGAACACCTTCGCCGTCGGCTGCCGCATGGCCAGCCAGATCGCGAACTCGGCCACGATCGTCTTGCCGGCACCGGTCGGCGCAGCCACGAGCACGCTGCGGCCCTGGTCGAGCGCGTCGCACGCGGCGAACTGGAACGGGTCGAGGTCGAAGCGCAGGTCGGCGCGGAACAGCTCCAGGTTGCGCGAGCGGTTCCGGACCTTGGCGGCGGCGAAGCGCTCGGCCGCGCTGAGGTCCGCGCCCGTCACAGGCCGTACTCTTCGTCGAGCTTGGCCTGCTTCTTCGCCACCCTGCGGTCGTGGAACCAGGCCACGACGCACGCGGCGATGTAGAGCACGACCATCGGGACGGCCAGCAGGAACATCGAGATGACGTCGGCGCTCGGCGTGACGATCGCGCAGAACACCAGGATGCACAGGATCGCGATGCGCCAGGACTTGATGATCGCCGCCGCTGACAGGACGCCGACGAAGTTCAGCAGCACGATGAAGACCGGCAGCACGAACGCGATGCCGACCGCGACGATGAGCTTGATGACGAAGTCGTAGTACGCCTTCGCGTCGACGATCGAGGTGTCCTGGCTGGACACGAAGCTGCCGAGGATGCCGACCACGTGCGGCAGGATGTACCACCCGAAGTAGCACCCGGCGAAGAACAGCGGGATCGCGGTACCGAGGAAGCCCCACACGTACTGCTTCTCACGCCGCACCAGGGCGGGCACGATGAAGGCCCAGATCTGGTAGAGCCAGACCGGGCTGGCGATGACGATGCCGATCGTGATCGCGATCTGCAGCTTGAGGTCGAACGCGCCCGTGATCATCGGGAAGTTCAGCTCGGCCGTGTGCCCGCCGACCTTGGCGAGCTCGGCCACCGGTGCCCGGAGCGAGTCCAGCACGAACGGGGTCAGGAACCATCCACCGACCGCGGCGATGACCACGGCGATCACTGCGCGGAACAGGCGGTTGCGCAGCTCGATGAGGTGCTGCCCGAGCGACATGCGGCCTTCGGCGTCGTTGTCACGGCGCCCTTGCCGCCTCGCTCGCCCGCGCGCGGTCGTCGAAGCCATGGGTCGATCCTACGGGGTGGGAACCGACAGTTCGGCGCGCTCCGTGCGAACGCACATGCAGGAGCGGTCGGCGGCGGGGCTGCGACGTCAGCTGGCGGCGAGGGCAGCGGCGGCGAAGTCCCGCACCGCGTCCCGCGCTGCGGGCGGGTCGAGCACCACGGCACGGCCGGGCAGCCCCGCGACGAGCCGGACCACGCCGTCGAAGCCGTTCGACGCCGCGAGCCGGATGCGCACGCGCGCCTCGGCGTCGGGAGCGTCCGCGGTGTCGGCGAGGAAGTCGGCCACGAGCGGCAGCGACGACGAGTCGAGCTCGACGGTGACGATGACGTCCTCTGCCGACTGCTGGAACAGCGTGTCCGGGATCACCACCTGGTCGGCCGACTTCTCCACCGCACGGTCGTCGACGCGTGCACCGGACATCCGGTCGAGGCGGAAGGTCCGGAGCGCCTGCCGGTCGAGGTCCCAGGCGCGGAGGTACCAGTCCGTGTCGATCGACTCGACGCGCAGCGGGTCGACCCGGCGAGTGCCGCCCTGGGTGCGCGGACCGGCGTACTCGAAGGACAAGCCGCGGCCGTCGGCCATCGCACGACGGATCGTCGCGAGGGCGACGTCGTGCAGGTCCTGACCGACGGCGACCGTCGAGGCTGCACCGCCGGCACCGCGCGACAGCTTCGCCATGAGTGCTCGGATGGCGTCGCGGTCGGCGGCCTCGGGCAGCGCGGAGAGGTACTGCAGCCCGGCGATGAGCGCCGAAGCTTCTCGCGCGGACAGTCGGGGTGAGTCGTCGATGGCGACGAGGTTCGTCAGGACGATCATCTCGTTCTGGTCGAAGTCGTCCCACGCGATGTCGAACAGGTCGCCGTGCTGGTACTGCATCGTCTCGCCGGGGACCCCCGACACCGCGATGAGCTCCACGGCGCGGCGGATGCGGGCCTCGGGGACGCCGAAGTGGCGCGCGGCCTCGGCCACCGAGACGCGCTCGCGGTCGATCAGGTACGGCACGAGGGCGAGCAGGAAGGCGAGCTTGTCCTGCGCCTGCAGGGGTTGGGCGTCAGCCACGGGCGGGGTCCTCTTCGTCGCTGTGGTCGCGCACGAGCGCGCGGAGCCGCTCGACGACGCGCAGCCGCAGGTCCTCCGGCTCGAGCACCCGGACCTCGGGTCCGAACGCCGCGAGTTCCTCGGCCAGGATCTGCGGGTCGACGTGGTGCAGCACGAGTGCGCCGTCGGCGTCGGTCTCGGTGTCACGACGGCGCGCGAGCCGCCGCTCGGCGTCGGATCCGGGGGTCACCGCGATGCGCGCCGTGCGGGCGGACCAGATCCGTTCGAGCTCGGCGAGCGTTCGCTCCCCCGCGCCCACCGGGGCGGTGTGCTGCCCGACGTCGTACTGCGTGACGGGTCCGACGATGCGCGAGAGCAGGTAGTTCTTGTCCGAGTCCGTGGCGAACTCGTGGGCGGCGAGCATCCAGCGGCCGCCGTGCTGCACCAGGGCGAGCGGGGCGAGTTCGCGCCGACGGGCTTCGTGCTGGCCCGGGGTGATGTAGTCGAACCGGACGGCGGCACCACGGTCGAGCGCGGAGCGGAGCGGCTCGAACGCCGCGTCGCGTGCTCGGAGCCGTGGGGCGTACGCGTCGACGCCGAGCTGGAGTGCGCCGTCGTCGTCCTCGGAACCCGCGGACCGGACCTTCAGCAGCCCGCGACGCGAGTCAGCCGACAACGCGCCTTCGCGCCAGGCCATGGCGGCAAGCGACAGCAGGGCCGACTCGTCCGGGGTGAAGCGGACGTCGACGGGCAGGTCGTACTCGCCCTTCGGGATCCGGTACCGCAGCGTCTGGTTGTTGCCGGCGGCACCCGGTGTCTCGATGGTCTCGAGCGGGATGCCGAGCTCGCGGACGTCGTCCTTGTCGCGCTCGAACTGCCGCTCGAGCGAGGCGTTGTCCCCACCCGGTGTGAACCGCTGGCGGTAGCCCTGCACGTTGGTCAGGATCTCCGCCTTGGTCAGCCCCGACTCCGTCGAGAGCAGCGCGAGCACGAGGCTGAACAGCCGCTCCTCTGCGGGCACACGGGGCACACGGGTCGCTGGCACGAGGCGATCCTACGGCAGCGCGGGTGCACCGGAGTGCACCCGCGCCGCGGTCGGTGGACGGTGTGGGAGCGTCAGCTCGACATCGCTCCGAGCACGTCGATGACGTAGGCGTAGGCGGTGCCCTGCTGGTTCACGACGGCCAGGACCTGGTCGCCGACGTGGTGCCCGACGATGGCGTTGCGAACGCCCTCGTCGACCTGGCCCTTGGTGAGCGGCACGGTCTGCGCACCCGAGCCGTCGGTCCAGCTGGAGCCGGCCACGGACGGATCAGCACCCCACGTCACGGCGGTGTACTTGATGACCGCGGTGTCCTTCGCGGTGAGCACCCGACCGGACCCCTTGCGGAGCAGGTGCGTCTCGTTCGACTTCGGCGCGTTCCACGACGGGATCGTGATGCCGGTGGCGCCGGACGGTGCGAGCACGACGGCGGGCATCTTGTCGCCGGCCAGCTGCGGGGTGCCGGTCGCGCGGGCGTCGAAGGCCCGCTTGACGTCGATGACGGCGATGACGGCGTCCTCGGTCTTCGCCGACGAGCCACTGTCGGTGGTCGCGCTGGTGTCCGAGCTGCTGAGGGCGCTCTTCGGCAGCGCGACGGCCAGGCGGTCGCCGACCTGCGCGCACTCGAGCGATTCGCCGAGGGCGCCGTAGTTGCTCGCCCCGGCGGTGATCGGGGCCGTCTGCCCGGAGTACCCGCTGGTCTGCGCGACCTCGCCGGTGGCGCCGTCGACGAGCGTGTACTCGATCAGGACGGGGGTGCCGTCGTCGATCGTGCGGCCGTCGCCCTGCTTCAGGACGGAGACCTGCGTGCCCTTCGTGGTGAGTCCGCTCGGGATCGACACCTTCGGCTCCTTGCCGAACGCGCCGGTGGCGGTCACCGCTTCGGACGCGGCACCGGGTGCGGCGCAGCTCGAGGGGGTGGTGCCGGCGCCGTTCGAGGCGCACGCCGTGAGCGACGCCACGAGACCGATGGTGACCAGGAGTGCGGGGATGGTGCGCACGGACCCTCTTTCCGTTCGATGCAGGACGGGCACGACCGTCAGCCTACCGTTCGCCGTCGGTCGGCTCGGACGCGCTGACGGGTTGGGACCCCTCGGCGGCGGCTGCGGACCCGGCCTCGGCAGCGGCGACCTTGCGGGCCTGCGCCGCCGACTGCCGTGCGACCTTGCGGAGCTTCTTGTCGCTCGTCGCGCGCTCGCCCACGGCGCCGGGGGTCCAGGCCTCGATGTCCTCGTCGGAGAACTCGACCTTGCCCGCGCGGCGCTTCAGGTTCGGCAGGACGGTGCCGTCGGCGAGACGACGGGCCGTGATGAGGAACCCGGTGTGCCCGACCATGCGGTGGTCCGGTCGGACGGCGAGCCCCTCGACGTGCCAGGTGCGCACCAGGGTCTCGCTCGGCATCGGGTCGGTGAAGCGGCCGGTGTCGCGCAGGGCCTCGGCCGTGCGGGACAGCTGGGTGACGGTCGCGACGTAGCAGACGATGAGTCCGCCGGGCACGAGGGCGTCGGCTGCGGCGTCGACGCACTCCCACGGCGCGAGCATGTCGAGGACCACGCGGTCGACACTCTGCTCGTCGACGGCGCCGGGCAGCTCCTCGACCAGGTCGCCGACGGTCACCGACCAGTTGTCCGGGACGGCGCCGAGGAACGTGCCGACGTTGCCCTGTGCGATCGCGGCGAACTCCTCGCGACGCTCGAACGACTGCAGCTGCCCCGTCGGACCGATCGCCCGCAGCAGGAACAGGGAGAGGGCACCGGAACCGACGCCGGCCTCGACCACCCGGGCGCCCGGGAAGACGTCCGCGAACGCCACGATCTGGGCGGCGTCCTTCGGGTAGACGATGGCGGCACCACGCGGCATCGACATCACGTAGTCGTTGAGCAGCGGACGCAGCGCCAGGTACTCGTCGCCCGTGCTGGCTCGGATCACCGAGCCGTCGGGCTGGCCGATGACGTCGTCGTGCCGGAGGACCCCGCGGTGCGTGTGGTACTCGCCGGCGGTCTCGAGGGACAGCGTCGTGAGCTTGCCCTTCGGGCCGGTGAGCTGCACGCGGTCGCCGGCCCGGAACGGGCCACGCGGCGGCGTGTGGGGTGCGCCACCGGCGGTGTGCGGCAGGGCCGCTGTCGGGTCGTCGGTGTGGCTCATCGGGTGACTCCCTCGGTGTCCGCAGCGTGCGCCGGGTCAGGAGCCGGGCCTCCCGTCACGGCAGCGCGCGCGGCCAGCGCCGGCCCCGTCAACTCGACCAGGCGGTCGACGTCGACACCCGACAGGGTGGTCAGGTGCACGTCGCCGCCGGCGATCTCGGACAGCGGGACGATGTGCTCCACGGCGACCGTGACGGCGCCGGAGGCGACGGCCGAGGCGACGCCGGTGGCGGAGTCCTCGATCGCGACGCACGCGGTCGGCTCGACACCGAGCTGGGCGGCAGCGGAGAGGTAGGCGTCCGGGTACGGCTTCGGACGGTCGACGTCGTCACCGGCCACGACGACGCGGAACCCGCGCTCGCCCAGTGCCTCGGCGGCGACGAGTGCCATCTTGCGGCGGGACATCGTCACCAGCGCGGTGGGGATGCCGCGGGCGTGGAGCTCCTCGACGAGCTCGCGGGCACCCGGGCGCCACGGCAGCTCACCCGCGCGCAGGTGCTCCATCACGTAGTCGGTCATCCACTGGATGATCTCCTCGACCTCCATGTCGACGCCCTTGGCGCGCAGGAGCTCGCCGGAGCGCTCGAGGCCGGAGCCGACCAGGGACAGGCCGTCCTCGTGGGTCCACTCGGCGCCGTAGCGGTTCGTCAGGTCGACCTGGGAGCGCTGCCAGATCGGCTCGGTGTCGATGATCGTGCCGTCCATGTCCCACAGCACGGCTGCGGGCGGGACGAGGGCAGGAGGATGCGCGGTCACGGGCGACGAGTCTACCGGGGCCGTGCGGCGCGGCGGGCGCGGGCCGTGCACACTGCGGGCGCGGGCCGTGCACACGGCGGGCGCGGGCCGCCCGCCACCGTCGGCGCGGCCGCCTTGCCGTTCCGCTGGGCGCGGACGGGCATGCCCGCGGGCGTCGCCGGGGCCTACAGTGGATGCCTGCATCGTGTCCGGCCGGGTGCCTCGTCGTGCCCGCCCCGCTCCGCTCCACCACCAGGAGGTCCGCTCCGTGCCACAGCACTCCCCCTTCAGCGACGGCCGGTTGCTCGTCGTCGCCTTCGAGGGCTGGAACGACGCCGGCGAAGCCGCGAGCGGACTCGCCCGCCGCATCGTCGAGTCCCTCGGGCTCGACGAGCTTCGCGAGCTCGACGGGGAGCGGTACGTCGACTACCAGTTCAACCGTCCGACCATGGGGTCCGACGAGACCGGCGCCCGCGGGGTGCAGTGGCCCCGCATCGTGCTGCACGGCCCCGGGGCCGAGGGCCGTCCGGTCATCGGCGCCACCGGATCCCCGACCGACCGCGACGTGTTCGTCCTGGTCGGTCCGGAGCCCTCGCGCACCTGGCGCGGCTTCTGCGCCGAGATCATCGACCTCGCCGACGTGTACTCGATCGACGCCGTCGTCTTCGTGGGCGCGATGCTGGCCGACGTCCCGCACACCCGCCCGATCTCGGTCTTCGTGTCGAGCGAGAACGCCGGCGTCCGCACCGCGTTCGACGTCGACAAGTCCTCGTACGAGGGTCCGACCGGCATCCTCGGCGTCCTGGCCGACGCGATGGACAAGGCCGGGCTGACCACGCTGTCGCTCTGGGCCTCGGTCCCGCACTACGTGCACAACTCGCCGTCGCCCAAGGCCACCCTCTCGCTGCTCGACAAGATCGAGGAACTCACCGACGTCACCGTGCCCCGTGGCACCCTGCTCGACGACGCCACCGAGTGGGAGGACGGCATCGACGCCCTCGCTGCCGACGACGAGGACATGGCGTCGTACATCGGGCAGCTCGAGCAGGCTCGCGACACCGTCGACTCCCCCGAGGCCTCGGGCGACGCGATCGCGCAGGAGTTCGAGCAGTACCTGCGGCGCCGCGAGCACAAGGACGGCAAGGACGGCGGCACCGCTGGTGGCGAGGGGCACTGGCGGCCCCCGCAGCCGCCCCAGCAGTAGCGCGGGCGTGGCGCGGGGTTCGGCGCGCGCGGTCCTGTTCGCCGAGGTTCCGAAATCTCGGCATCTCGCGCCCTCACCCCGCGATCCGTGGAACCTCGCCGGTACGCGCGCGGCGTGTCGCCGCTGTCTGCTCACGGCCGGCCATGCGGTGTATTCGCGACCGGTCGCCGGACGGGAGGCACGGTGCCAGCCCGCCACGGGCCTCCCGTCCGTCGCCGGGTCGTGCCCAGCGCCCCCAACGCGCCCGGCCGGTCCCACCGAGGTTCCGAGATCTCGGAACCTCGGGGCCGCAAGGTGCCGCCTGTGGAACCTCGGCGGCACGCACGCGGCGTGTTGTGGAACCTCGGCGAACCCGGCCGGGCGTGTCAGCGCCAGCCCCAGCGCCAGACCCCAGCCCGAGCCCCGGCAATCCCAGCCCGGCCGGCCCGAGCTCAGGCCAGACGGATACCGAGCAGCGCGTCGATCAGGTCGGCGAGCTCCGGCGTGCACGCCGTGCCCCCGGCGATCGCAGTGTCGACCGCGGCGACCGCACCCGGCGTGTCGAGGTCGTCGGAGACCCGCGCCCGGATCCGGGACGCCACGTCGGCCGCGTCGTCGGCGTGCCCCGCAGACGTACCTGAAGCCCAGGCGTCCCAGGTCGCGAGGCGCATCGTGGCACTCGTGAGCTCGGCGTCGAACCACTCCCAGTCGTCGGAGTACTTGTGCGACAGCAGCGCGAGCCGGATCGCGCGGGGGTCCGCACCGTCGTCGAGCAGCCCACGCACGGTGACGAGGTTGCCGAGCGACTTCGAGATCTTCGTGCCCTGGTAGGCGATCATCCCGGTGTGCACGAACGCGTGTGCCAGGGGCTGGTGCGCCAGGGCCGCTGCGTGACCCGCGCTCATCTCGTGGTGCGGGAAGACGAGGTCACTGCCTCCACCCTGCACGCTGATCGGCAGGCCGAGACGGTCGCCGGCGATGACGCTGCACTCGATGTGCCAGCCGGGCCGGCCGGGGCCGATCTCGGAGTCCCAGCTCGGCTCACCGTCACGGGCCGCACGCCAGAGCAGCGGGTCGAGCGGGTCGCGCTTGCCGGGGCGCTCCGGGTCGCCGCCGCGCTCGGCAGCGAGCGTGAGCATGGTCTCGCGGTCCAGGCCGCTCTCGTCGCCGAGCGACCACGCGTCGGTGGGGTGGTTCACGTCGAAGTACAGGTCGTCGCCCTCGGCGTCCGGGGTGGGGACCTCGTAGGCGGAGCCGGTCTCCTGCAGGAACGCGACGGCCTCGGCGACGCGGTCGACCTCGTCGGTGACGGCCACGAAGTCGTCGGGCGGCAGGATCCGGAGCGACTCCATGTCGCGACGGAACAGGTCGATCTGCGACGCTGCGAGCTCGCGCCAGTCGATGCCGTCGCGGGTGGCGCGCTCGAGCAGCGGGTCGTCGACGTCGGTGACGTTCTGCGCGTACTCGACGTCGAGGCCGGCGTCGCGCCACGCGCGGCCGAGCGTGTCGAACGCCAGGTAGGTCGCCGCGTGCCCGAGGTGGGTGGCGTCGTACGGGGTGATCCCGCAGACGTACAGGGCAGCGCGCTCGTCGCCCTGCGACGGGTCGACCGGCTTCCCGGTGGCGGTGTCGTGCACGACGGGCCGCGGCGCTGCGCCGGGGACGTCGGGGACGGATGGGGCCTGCCAGGCCCTCACGGCTGGATCACTCCGAGCGACAACAACACGATGAGAACGATACCGAGTGCGATGCGGTACACGACGAACGGCATGAAGCTGCGCTTGCTGATGTAGTTCATGAACGCCGCGATCACCACGAACCCGACGACGAAGGCCACCACCGTCGCGATGAGCGTGTCGGCGAGTCCGAACGGCGCTCCGTGGTCACCCAGGCTCGTCGCGGCCTCGTACAGACCGGACAGGAACACCGCGGGGACGGCCAGCAGGAACGCGAACCGTGCCGCGGCCGGTCGTGTGTACCCGAGCGCGAGCCCCATCGACACGGTCGCGCCCGAGCGGGAGACCCCGGGGACGAGTGCGAGCACCTGCGCGAGCCCGATCAGGATGCCGCCACCGAAGGTCATGTGCTCGATCCGACGCTCCTTGCGGCCGACGACGTCGAGCACACCGAGCACGATGCCGAAGACGATGAGCACGATCGCGACGATCCAGAGCGAGCGGAACGTGGTCTCGATGGAGTCCTTCAGCAGGAGCCCGGCGATGCCGATCGGGATGGTGCCGAGGATCACGAGCCACCCGAGACGCACGTCGGGGTCGCCCTTCGGGACGTCGCGCCGGAACACGGAACGGAACCACCGCCCGATGATCCGGGTGATGTCCTTCCAGAAGTAGATGAGCACCGCGGTCTCGGTGCCGAGCTGCGTCACCGCGGTGAAGGCAGCGCCCGGGTCCTTCGCGTCGGGCAGGAACAGCCCGACGATGCGCAGGTGCGCGCTGGAGGACACCGGCAGGAACTCGGTGAGCCCCTGGACGAAGCCGAGGAAGATCGCCTCGAGGATGTGCACGCACGGGCCTTTCGGGGGAGGTCGGTCAGGACACCGCCACGCAGGCGACCATGAACAATATCAGTACGTGGCCAGGAGGTCCCCGAGAACACGCCGACCGAAGGCCAGCGAGTCGAGCGGCACCCGCTCGTCGACACCGTGGAACATCGCCGGGAAGTCCACGCCGGCGGGCAGCTGCAGCGGCACGAAGCCGTACCCGGCGATCCCGAGCGTCGACAGCGCCTTGTTGTCCGTGCCGCCGGACAGCAGGTACGGCAGCACCGGGGCGCCCGGGTCGTGGCGGCCGAGGACGTCGCGGACGGCGTCGACGAGCGGTCCGCCGAAGTCCTGCTCGAGACCGATGTCGCGGAAGGACATCACGACCTCGACCTCGTCCCCGGCGAGCTCCCGCACACGCGCCAGCACCGACTCTTCGTCACCGGGCAGGCAGCGGATGTCGACGAGCGCCTCAGCCGTGTCCGGGATCACGTTGTGCTTGTAGCCCGCGGTCAGGACCGTCGGGTTCGTCGTGGTGTGCAGGGCGGCGTGGATGAACCGCGAGGCCGAACCGGTGGCGAGCGCGACCTCGTCCGGGCCCGTCACGGTCGGGTCGACGCCGAGGAACCGAGCGACCTCGGCGACCATCGCGTCCGTCGTGGCCGACAGACGCACCGGCCACTCCTCGCTGCCGATCCGGGCGACCGCCGCGGCGAGCTTCGTCACGGCGTTGTCGCGGATGACGTGCGAACCGTGCGCAGCCGTGCCGCGGGCGATGAGCTTGATCCACATCAGCGCCTTCTCGCCCGTCTGCAGCAGGTAGGCGCGACGGTCGCCGAGGGTGATCGAGTACCCGCCCACCTCGCTGATGGCGGCGCTGGCCCCGGCGAAGACCTCGGGGTGGTGCTCGACGACGTGGTGCGAGCCGAGCACTCCCCCGGCTTCCTCGTCGGCGAAGTACGCGATCACGAGATCCCGCTCGGGAGCCCCCTGCGCCGCGATGACGTCCGACAGCGACGTGAGCATCATCGCGTCCATGTTCTTCATGTCGACGGCGCCCCGCCCCCACAGCGAGCCGTCCTTGACGACACCGCCGAAAGGGTCGACCGACCAGTTCGCCGGATCGGCCGGCACGACGTCGAGGTGCCCGTGCACCACGAGGGCCGGCTTGTCACGATCGCGGCCGGGCACCCGCGCGACGACACTGACGCGATCCGGCTCGGACTCGAACAACTGCGGCTCGAGGCCCAGCCCGCGCAACTTGTCCTCGACGTAGTGCGCCGCCTCAGTCTCGCCGCGCGACTTCCCCTCGCCCCAGTTCGTGGTGTCGATGCGGATGAGGTCGCGCGCGATCGCCGCGGTGGCCTCGAGCTCGGTCGCGGTCGGCTCCGGGTTCGTCATGCCACCACGGTATCGGTCCGCACCGACGCGCCCCGGCCCGGTGACGCCGCGGGACGCCTCGCGACGCCGCCGGCTGGACGCGCCCGGGATGCGCGGCCGTGTTCATCGGGCGTTCAGACCCGTGCTAGTGTTTTCTCTCGGCAGGGACGCCGGGGAAACCCGGGGAAATCGCCACACATCCAGTCCGGATGGCGGAATTGGTAGACGCGCTAGCTTGAGGTGCTAGTGCCCGTATTAGGGCGTGGGGGTTCAAGTCCCCCTTCGGACACAGAAACATGCAGTGCCCCCTGACCTTTCGGTCCGGGGGCATTTTCTGTTGCATCTCCCGGCGAGTGCCGCCATCGCTGCGCTCAGGGCGTCACCGCCTCGGCCAGTTCGCTGCGCTCACGGCCATGGATGGGACGCGGCCAGTTCGCTGCGCTCACGGCCAGGGGTGGGGGCGCGGACAGCTCGCTGCGCTCACGGCCACCGCCAGCTCGCTGCGGTCTCGGCCGGGCGACAAGATCGACGTCGTACGACATCGATGGTGTCGCAACGGCGCCGGCGCAACGGTTGCCGGCGCGTGCCGACGACATCATCGACGTCGTACGACATCGATGGCGTCGTTGCGGGTCGGGTCGGGCCGGGTCGGGGCGCGGGTTGCAGCGCACGCACAGACGGACGGGAGGCGCGGTGCCAGCTGGCACCGCGCCTCCCGTCCGTCAGGTGGTTGCGTCTAGCTCTTCGACGCCTCGACGAAGTTTCGGCGCGGGTCCGTCTCCTTGATGAGCGAGGTCGCGTCGCGGCCCGAGACGGCACCGGTGACCCAGCCGATGACGATGCGCGCCTTGCGGTTCAGCGTCGGCATCGCGTACACGTGGTAGGCGCGGTGGGCGAGCCAGGCCAGCAGGTTCGTCATCTTGATGCCCTTGATGTTCGCGGCACCCTTGGCGACACCGTACGAGGCGACCGTGCCGATCGAGGGGTGGCGGTACTCCTCGAGGGGCTTGCCGGTGATCGTCGCGACCACGTTGTCCGCCGCGACGACGGCCTGGCGGACCGCGTTCTGCGCGTTCGGCGGGTAGAACGCCGGCTGCTTGTCGGCGGTCAGGTCGGGCACCTGTGCGACGTCGCCGAGACCCCAGACACCGGGGACGACCTCGTGCGTGTCCTCGGCCTCGACCTGGAGCTTCGCGTTGGCGGCGAGGTGCCCCTTCGGTCCGCGGGGCAGGTCGGAGGCGTCGAGCAGCGGGTTCGGCTTCACGCCGGCGGTCCAGACGAGCAGCCCCGTGGGGATCTCGTCGCCGTCGGAGAGCTTGACGATGCCGCCCTCGGCGCTCGGCATGGTGGTCTTCAGGCGCACGTCGATGCCGCGGGCGCGGAGCGACTCGAGCGTCCACTTGGACAGCTCCGGGCCGACCTCGGGCGCGACACGGTCGAGCGCGTCGATGAGGATCCAGCGGGGCTGCTCCCCCGCGAGCGACGGGTAGGTCTTGATGGCGGCCTGCGAGACGTCGAACAGTTCGCCGATCGCCTCGACGCCGGTGTAGCCACCGCCGACGAAGACGCTGGTCAGCAGACGACGACGCTCGTCCTCGTCACGGGTGGCAGCGGCCTTGGCGATGTTGTCGAGGAGCTTGGCGCGCACGTAGGCGGCCTCTTCGACGCTCTTGAAGCCGACGCCGTACTCCTCGAGCCCGGGGGTCGGGAAGGTGCGGGTGACCGAGCCGAGCGCGACGACGAGCTGGTCGTAGCCGAGCGTGCGGTCGTCGCCACCGGCGGTCGCGATCGAGACGGTCTTGTCCTCCGACGAGATGCCGGTGACCTTGCCCTGGATGACGCGGGTCTTGCGGAGCGCACGGCGCAGCTCGACGGTCACGTCCTTCGGGGCGATGTGGCCGCCGGCGACCTCGGGCAGGAACGGCAGGTACGTGTAGTAGGTGTTCTGGTCCACGAGCGTGATGCGCATGGGCACGGTCGCGGCGTGCTTCTGCAGCTGCTTGACGGTGCTGTAGCCAGCGGAGCCGCCGCCGAGGACGAGGACGTGAGGGATCGAGTCTGCCATTCCTCCGGTCTACCGGATACGGGCCGTCAACGTCATGAACGCCGCACTTCCTGAGCGAATCAGCGCTCTCGGAGTCGCCACCAGGCCGTCTCGGCGAGGTCGAGGCCCATGTAGACCCCGTGCGCGGTGCGTCGGGACTCGGTCAACGAGAACCGTCGCAACCGGTAGCCACCACCGAACCGGTCGATGATCGCCTCTGGGGAGGACTCCGCGTCGCGCTTGACGTACCAGGTGCGGTCGTCGACGGACTCGATCACGGGCGGACCGCCCGGACCGGACCCGTCACCGGCGCCCGCCGATGCGGGAGCGCAGGACGTCGATGCGCTTCTGGATCTGCTCGATGCTCGCCTGTGCCACGGCCGGCCCACCGCTGATGCGCCGGAGCTCGGCGTGGATGGAGCCGTGCGGCTCGTTCGAGTGCCGCGACCAGATCGACACGAGTCGCGCGAGCTCGGTCCGCTGCTCCTTGATGGTCATGTACATCGGGCGGTTCTCGGGCTCGGCGGCCTTCGGTTGGCCGTCCTTGACCGCCCGGCCCTTGGAGCGCTTCGCCTGGGTCGCCTGGCGCGCCCGGAGCAGGTCGCGCACCTGGTCGGGTTCGAGGAGTCCCGGGATGCCGATGAAGTCGAGTTCCTCGAGCGACCCGACCTCGCCGCCGGTGCCGAACTCACCGCCGTCGTAGAGGACGCGGTCGAACGACGCCTGCGAGTCGAGCGCCTCGAACGGCTGGACCTCGAGCAGGCTCTCGGACGCGCGGTCTTCCTTGTTGGCCTCGGCCACCATCGCGTCTTCGGGGTTGTACATGCCGTCGTCGGCGTCCTTCGGACGGTCGAGGGCGTGGTCGCGTTCGAGCTCGAGCGTCGCCGCCAGTGCCATCAGTCCGGGCACGCTCGGCAGGAACACCGAGGCGGTCTCGCCACGACGCCGAGCACGCACGAAGCGGCCGATCACCTGGGCGAAGAACAGCGGGGTGCTCGCGCTCGTGGCGTACACGCCGACGCAGAGCCGCGGGACGTCGACGCCTTCGGACACCATGCGCACGGCGACCATCCACCGCGAGGTGTCGTCGGCGAAGGCGCTGATCCGGCTGGACCCGGCGGCTTCGTCGGACAGGACGACCGTCGGCCGTTCCCCGGTGATCTGCTGCAGGATCCGGGCGTAGGCGCGGGCCGTGGTGGTGTCCGTCGCGATGACCAGGCCACCGGCGTCGGGCACGCCACGGCGCACCTCGGTCAGGCGCTTGTCGGCGGCGGACAGCACGGCCGGCATCCACTCACCCTCGGGCGACAGCGCCGTGCGCCAGGCCTGTGCGGTGATGTCCTTCGTGACCTGTTCGCCGAGGGAGGCCGACATCTCGTCGCCCATCCGCGTCTTCCAGCGCATCTGGCCGGCGTAGGCCATGAACAGCACCGGTCGGACGACGCCGTCCTTGAGCGCGCGGCCGTAGCCGTAGTTGTAGTCGGAGATCGAGGTGCGGATGCCCTGCTCGTCGGGGGCGTACTGGACGAACGGGATCGGCGCGGTGTCGGACCGGAACGGCGTGCCCGACAGCGAGAGCCGTCGGGTGGCACCGGAGAAGGCTTCCCGGATGCCGTCGCCCCAGGTGAGCGCGTCGCCGCCGTGGTGGACCTCGTCGAGGACGACGAGGGTGCGCCCGCCCTCGGTGATCTTCTTGTGCACCTCGGGGTTCATGCCGACCTGGGCGTACGTGATCGCGACGCCCTGGTAGTGCCGGCCGAACATGCCGTCGCCGTTCTTGAACATCGGGTCGATGCGGATGCCCACGCGGTCGGCGGAGTCTGCCCACTGCCGTTTCAGGTGCTCGGTGGGGGCGACGACAACGATGCGGTCGACCGTGCCGCGCGCCAGCAGCTCGGTGGCCAGGCGGAGCGCGAACGTCGTCTTGCCGGCGCCGGGCGTCGCGGCCGTGAGGAAGTCACGCGGCTCGGACTCGAAGTACTTCGTGAGGGCTTCGACCTGCCACGCCCGGAGCTTGGAGGCGGTGCCCCACGCGGCTCGGTCCGGGAACGCCGGCGACAGGTGCTGGACGGCCGAGTTGCCGGCTGCTTCGGCCAGGGCGGCCGCGTCGGCTTCGTCCCGTGCCACGGCGTCGGCGTCCGCCGATGACTGCGCGGACATCGACGACGAAGACGTCGACGACGTGTGGTCGTCCCCTGACTCGGCCCACAGCGTGGCGGGCTGCTGCTGTTCGTACTCCGCTGCGCTCACTGGACCTGATTCTACCGCCACCGTCAGTCCTGCCTGGCGTGCGGGACGTGGCCGTCGGGAGTCCGGCGGACCAGGGATGCCGGTCGCAGCACGCCTGCGCCGAAGCGCGCGGCGACCGCGTCGACCGTGGTCTCGGTCTCGCGCCACGGCGCGTCGTCGTCCCACAGCGCGTTGCTCGCGGCGGCCGGCACGAGGTTCTCGCCCCGGACCCCGATGAGCCGGATCCGGTTGCCCGGTCGGTGCAGCACGTCGTACAGCTCGACGGCTTCGCGGTGCAGCCGCTTGGCGACGTCGGTGGGCTCGGCGAGGGTGCGCGACCGGGTCAACGTGGTGAAGTCGGTGTAGCGGACCTTGAGCGCCACGGTGCGGGCCTGCACGTCGGCGTGGCGCAGGCGGACGGCGACCTTGTCGGCGAGGCGCAGGAGCTCGCGCGCGACGTCGTCCCGCTCGGTCAGGTCGTGGCCGAACGTGACCTCGTGCCCGATGGACTTCTCGCCCACGCCGGTGTCGACGACGCGCGGGTCGCGCCCCCAGGACAGGTCGTGCAGGCGCTGGCCACCGGCCGGCCCGAGCGCGGACACGAGCGACCCGAGCGGCGTGTTCGCCAGGTCGCCGACGGTGCGGATGCCGCGGCGCTCGAGGGTCTCCTGCGTCTTGCCGCCCACACCCCACAGCGCCGAGACCGGCTGCGGGTGCAGGAACGCGATGGTGTCGGCCGCGGGCACGACGAGCAGCCCGTCCGGCTTGGACCGGCTCGACGCGAGCTTCGCCACGAACTTGGTCGACGCGGCGCCGACCGAGCAGTGCAGGCCCGTCTCGGCGTGGACCGTGCGCCGGATGGCCCGGCCGATCTCCCACGGCGTGCCGTAGAGCCGGAGCGCGCCGGCGACGTCGAGGAACGCTTCGTCGATGCCGAGCCGTTCGACCCGCGGCGTGAACCGGTCGAAGATCGCCATCACCGCGGCGGACTGGTCGCGGTACTTCTCGAAGTGCGGCTCGACGATGATCGCGTTCGGGCAGCGGCGCTTCGCGATGGCCATCGGCATGGCGGAGTTCACGCCGTACCGACGGGCTTCGTAGGTGGCAGCGGTGACCACGGAGCGGTCGGAGTCGTGGCCGACGATGACCGGCAGACCCACCAGGTCGGGTCGGTCGAGCAGTTCGACGGAGGCGAAGAAGGCGTCCATGTCGACGTGCAGCACGGTCGCCGAGACGTCGTCCACCGGTGCGTCGGAGACGAGCCGGTTGCTTCCGTCCTGCTTGCTCACACCGAGATGATGCCAGGGACCACCGACATCGCCGGGCTCAGCGTGCGCCGGTGGCCGCCGAACGCGTGGCGGTCTCGCCGAGCACGGTCGCCCGGTGCCGGTCGGCCAGCAGCGCGAGCGCCTCGTCGATGCGGCCCAGCGCGTGCGCCGCGACCTCGACGGCCTGCTGGTCCGGATGACCCGCCGCCGCGGCCACCGCCGTGTCGAGCTGGTCGCCGACCCGCGCCCAGACCGGCGCCGGCGCGGCGGACCGGGGCCCGGCCACGATGCCGTCGGCCAGGTCCGCGATCGACGCGGCGAGGCGGTGGGCGGCACCGACCAGGGCGGCGGGCGGGTCCTGCGGGGGCGAGCCGAGCCTCCCGGCCGCCTCGCGCGCGAACGTCGCCGCCGCCTGCAGGGACGTCCGGGTCCTGGCATCCGCGCGGGCGGGTCCGCCCGTCGGGAACCGCACCATCGGGCGCAGGACGGCGTCCAGCTGGTAGGTGGCCGCGTCGACGGCGCGCGATCGTGCGCGCAGGTCGGGTGCGGCGGCGTCGGTGGCCGTGTCGGCGGACCGGGAGGCCCGGTTCCCGCCCGCACCGTCGGTCGCGTCCGCCTCGGCGTCCGCATCGACCCCGACCAGCGCGAGCACGAACGCCCGGACCGCGGTCAGCTGCCGGCGCACGGCCCGTCGGATGACGGCCCGGGTGGCGATCGGGAAGACGACGGCGCTCACGAGCACGGCGACCGCGGCGCCGAGCAGGTTCTCGGCGAGTCGGATCGGGATGAGCGAATCCGTGAAGCTGCCGGAGAACGCGTACACCTGGCAGAGGACGACGACCAGGCACGCGACCCAGACCGAGTAGACGCCGCCGAAGCCGTACGTGCCGACCGCGAGCAGGACGCAGACGAGCACGAGCGTGAACCAGGGGTGCGCCGTGCCGACGACGTGCACGAGGACGATGCCGACGGCGCCGCCGACGACCGTGCCGACGGCGCGGTGCAGGCCCTTGCGGACCCGCTCGTGCGTGGTGTTGGTGCCGGCGAGGACGATCATCACGCCGATCACGCCCCAGTAGAACCGGGGGCCGTCGAGCAGGAGCGCGAGGGGCTCGACGATCGCGACGGCGATCGCTGCGTGCACCGCGGTGCGCAGTGAGACGGAGAGTCGCCAGCGGCGCCAGGGGCCGTCGGCGACGGTGTCGGCCAGCACCGGCACGGCTCCGGCAGGGCGCCCGCCGGCCAGGACGACGGGCGTGACGAAGGGTGCCGCCAACGCGACGCCGTCGCCGCGGCGCGGCAGTTCGTCGCGGAGCTCGCGCCACCGCAGCCCCGCGTCCTGCAGGTCGGTGAACTCGGCGGCCATCCGACGGACGATGGCCGTCGTGCGCGAGCCGGGGTCGCCGGCGGACGCCGTGATGCCGTAGCGGGCGAGCAACGTCCGTGCCGCGTCCTCGCCGTGCCCGCCGCCGTGGCGCAGGACGATCGTGACAGCACGGAGCGCGGCGTGCCGGACGTCCGACGGCGCGCCGTGCTCGACGAGGGCACCGGCACCGCGCCCGAGCTCGTCGACCGCGAAGTGCGTGTCGAACACGAGCCGGTGGAGTTCCTCCGCCGTGGTGTCGGCGTCCACCCCGCTCGCGGCGAGCATCCCGTCGACCGTCAACGCGATCTCGTGGTACCGGTCGCGGCTGCGGCGGAGGCGGCGCAGCGTGCGGCGTCGTGCGGCCGGGTCGTCCGCCGCGGCGAGGACGGCGGCGGCGGCCTCGAGCACGGCCGAGCCACGGGCGACGAAGCCACGGCGGGTGCGCAACAGGGCACGGTGCGCGTCCGGTCGGAGCACCAGGCGGACCAGGATCGTCGCGGCGAGCGAGGCGGCCACGACGAGGCCGAGCGGCACGACACTCGTCTCGGGCAGCGGGAGGAGCAGCCCGCACAGGTACCCGGCGAACCCGACGATCGCGGCATCGGCGGCCCACGCGCCCCACGCGGCCGCGGCGAACTGCAGGAACAGCAGCACGACGATGAGCACGAGCTCGAGGAGCCGGAACGGCTGCAGGGCGATGCTGCCGGCGAGGGCGACGACGAACGGCACGAGGACGGCTCCGGTGCGGGCAGCCGTCCGACCGGTGCCCGGGTCGACGATGACGAGGCAGGTGATGAACGCGGGCATCGCGCCGATCATCACGCCCAGGATCGCGGGCAGGCCGAACGCGGTCGCGACGGCGTACCCCACGGCCATGCCGGCGGGCACCGCGACCAGGGTGCGGAGGGCGCCGTCGGTCTTCACGAGCCCGGGGTCGAGCGCGAGGACCGCGTCGGCCAGTCGCCGGGAGCGGGTCCGTCGACGGGGAGCGGTCCGGTTCGTGGTGTCGGTCCTCGGCACGAGTCGGCCGCCTCCTCTGCGCTCGGGAGGCCAATCGTACCGGATGCTAACTATCCGGTCGTGCGGGCGGCGGCCGCACGGTGCGGCCTTCGGCGCTCGGTGCGAGGTTGATCGCTCGGTGCGGCGCTACAGGGCCGCACGAGGCGAGCAACCTCGCACGGGCTCACAAGTCCCGCACCGTGCGACCGTCGCCCTGGCCCCGGAGCACCGTGCCACCGTCGCCGATCCGTGCCGGGTTGATCGCTCCGTGCGGCACTACAGGGCTGCACGAGGCGGGCAACCTCGCACGGACTCACGCGCTCTGCACCGTGCGACCGTCGCACCGCACCGTGCGACCGTCGCACCGCACCGGGCCGGGCGCGCGACCGCTCCAGGCCGCGCGCGACCGCGTCAGGCGGGCGGGCCGAGCACCGACGCCGCGAGCGTGCGCGCCGCCGAGTCCCGCGACGACGGGTGGTACTGGCCGGCCCGGACGTCGCGCGCCAGGCGGGCGATTTCGCTCGAGGACCGGAACGCCGAGCCCCCGACCACCCGCATGGCCTCGTCCACCACGTGCTGCGCGGTGTCCACCGCCCGCGCCTTCGTGCCGACGAGCAGCGGGAACCAGCGGGTGCCGAGGTCGTCCTGTTCGTCCACCGAGCGGGCGAGCGCGTCGACCTGCAGGGTGATCGCGTCGACGGCGCCGCGCAGCTCCGCGATCGCACGCCGGACGTCCGGGTCCTGCGACCGGAGCGAGCCGTCGGCCGCGACGCGACGTCCGACAGCAGACACCGCCAGCGTGATCGCGCGTTCGGCGATCCCGACGTACACCGAGGCGATGAGCAGCTCGAAGGCCGCGAAGACCCCGAACACGAGCGGGTCCTGGTTCGGCCCGACCGGCAGCGACCGCACGATGCGGTCGGCGGGGACGTTCACGCCGTGCAGCTTCGTCGTGCGGCTCTGCGTGGCCCGCATCCCGAGGGTGTCCCAGTCGTCCAGGTGCTCGACGTCGCCGTCGGACCGGAGCACGAAGCCGTGCACCAGCCGCGGTTCCGGACCCGACTCGTCCTTGCCGAACACGCTCAGGACGTCCCACGCCGGTGCGAGCGAGGTGGAGACCTTGGTACCGGTGAAGCGGTACCCGCCGTCGCCGTCCGGCTCCGCCGTCGTCGACGAGTCGAACAGGACGGCGTCGTTGCCGGGTTCGCTCACCCCGAAGGCCAGCAGGTGGTCGTCCGACGCGTGGTCGGTGACGGCCTGGAGGAACGACTCACCCCGCGCAGTCACGGCGCGCGCCGCCTGCACCCACACCTGGTGCATCCCGAGGCCGAGTGCCGTCGCCGGTGCGGCCTGGGCGAGGGTCCGCTGCACGGTGGCCGTGGCGCGGAGTCCGAGACCGGAGCCACCCCGCTCCACCGGCACCCCGATGCGCAAGTAGCCCGCAGCGCGGAGTTCCTCGAGGTCCTCGGCGCAGAACGCGTTCGCGGTGTCGTACCCGGGGGCGCGTTCGGCGATGCGAGCGAGCAGGTCGTCCGGCACGGTCCAGGCGGCTGAGTCCGTGCCGGCGTCCGCGCCGGCGGCTGCGCCCGTGTTGGCCTTCGTCATGGCACGAGACTATGGTCCGGAGCGTGTCAGATCGTCATCCGTGGTCCAGGTACGTCGCGATCGGTGACTCGTTCACCGAGGGGATCGGCGACCCCGACCCCACCGTGCCCGGGGGAAACCGGGGCTGGGCGGACCGAGTGGCCGAGGTGCTCGCCCACGGGTCCGACGACTTCGCGTACGCCAACCTGGCGATCCGCGGGCGGCTGCTCCAGCAGATCATCGACGAGCAGGTGGAACCGGCGCTCGCGCTCCGTCCGGACCTGGTCACGGTGTCCGCCGGGGGCAACGACATCATCCGGCCGGGCTCCGATCCGGACGAACTCGCCGAGCGGGTGGACGCCATGGTGTCGCGGCTGCGGAGCGACGGCGCCACCGTGGTGCTGTTCACCGGGCCCGACGTCGGCATGACGCCGGTGCTCGGCATGGTGCGCGGCAAGACGGCGATCTACAACGAGAACCTGCACGCCATCGCCCTGAAGCACGGCGCGCTGGTGGCGGACATGTGGGCGCTCCGAGTGCTCCGCGACCCGCGCATGTGGGCGCCGGACCGACTGCACCACTCCCCCACGGGGCACGCCACGATCGCCGCCGCGGTGCTCGACGCCCTCGGCGTGCCGCACGGCCTCGAGCCGTTCAACCCCGAACCGCTCGAGGCGCGGCCGTGGCGTGAAGCCCGCGCCGAGGACCTCGGCTGGGCGAAGGAGTACCTGGTGCCGTGGGTCGTCCGGCGCATCAAGCACACCTCGTCGGGCGACGGTGTCTCCGCCAAGCGCCCCGAGCTGCAGGACGTCGTCGAGCACAAGTCCGACACCCCGTAGCCGGACGACGCCGATCCGAGTCCACACGCCTCCCCGGCCGCGCCCCACCGCGGTCATCGCGCCCCGACTCCCCAGGGCGCGATGACGGCACGGGGGCGCGAACCGCGACGTGCGCACCCTATGTCGGTAGAGGTCAGTCGGCGGGCCGGTGCAACGTCAGCGGGCCGTCGTGCAGCGGCTCGGTCGTCCACTTCGTCCCGGCCGTGCCCGCGTCGAGGTCGACGCGCAGGTGCAGCAGGTGCGGCGTCTCCACGAAACGGAGCGCGACGAGCACGGTGCCGTCCGACTGGGTCGCGGCGCTCGCTGCGAGGGCGCCCTCGACGGCCCACTCCCCCTCGCCGACCGGCACCGACGCCGACGCTCCGTCGGCCGACACGGACAGCCGGATTTCGTGGGCCCCGCGGTCGAAGCCCACGGCGTCGAGCACCGCACCGGGCAGCACCCGGAGTGCACGACCGGCCACGTGCTCGGGGAGCGGGCCGCCGCTCACCGGAGGCAGCCCCAGGGAGGCGAGCCGTGCCTCCAGGACGGTGTCCGCACCCGTGTCGGCGGGACGGTCGACGGCGGGCAGCAGGTGCTGCCAGGCCGCGTCGAGGACCGCCTGCATGTCGAGGCTCTGTCCGGTGATCGCGAGGACGACGTCCTGCTCCGGCAGGACGACGCAGAACTGACCGTAGGCGCCGTCGCCGCGGAAGCCGTGACGGGCCATCCAGAACTGGAAGCCGTAGCCCTGCGACCAGTCCGGGTTCTCCTCGTCGAGGTTGTCGATCTGCTTGCGCGTGGCGGCCGCGACCCAGTCCTCGTCGAGGATCCGCTTGCCCTCCCAGACGCCGCGCTGCAGGTACAGCTGCCCGAGCGCGGCGACCGCCGACGTCGTGGTGTAGCAGCCGCTGAAGCCGAGCTCGCCGCCGGACTCGTCGCGGCGCCAGGCGAGGTCGTCGATGCCGAGCGGGTCGAGCAGCCGAGGGCGCAGGTAGTCGACCAGCGAACCGCCGCTGACCCGGCGGACGATCGCGGCGAGCGTGTACGTGCACGGCTGGTTGTAGGTGAAGAGCGAGCCGGGCTCCTCGTCGGGCGGCAGCAGCAGGAAGCCGCGCACGACGTCCATGCGGTCGAGCTCACGGGCCCGGTCGATGGCGTCCTCGCGGTGCCCGCTCGCCATCGCGAGCAGGTGCCGGACCCGGATGCGGCGGCTGCGTTCGTCCGTGATCTCGGTGTCGAGTTCGGGGAAGTACGACAGCGCGGTCGCGTCGAGGTCGATCAGGCCCTCGCGCACGGCGATGCCGACGGCCGCTGCGGTGAAGCTCTTGCTGAGCGAGTAGAGCAGGTGCACGCGGTCGGCCGCGTACGGCTGCCACCACCCCTCGGCGGCGACCTGGCCGTGGCGGAGCAGCATCAGGCTGTGCGGCTCGACGCCGGGGGTCGACTCGAGGGCGTCGACGAACGCGAGCACACCGCGGGCGTCGATGTCGAGGGCGGAGGGGGTGGTCCGGGGGAACGTCTTCGTCGTCGTCACCCGTCCGACAGTACGGACTCCGCGTGGTGCGCGTCAGTGCTCCCGCACCGTCAGCCCCGGAACGGGTTCGTCCAGCGCCACCAGACGCCGGGGTCGTCGATCGTCCGCTCCAGCACGAGCGGCACCGTCACCGGGTCGTGGTCCGTCACCGTGAAGCGGACCTTCCCGACCCGCTCGCCCTTCGTCCCGAGGGTGACCTCGTCGAGGTGCGCCTTCGCCCGGACCTTCGTCTTCCCCCAGACCAGGACCTCGGCCGCCTTCGCGCTGACGGCGTCGGCCTCGTCCTGCCAGGGGGTGGAGAACGTGCCGAAGGTCTGGCCGGCATGGGTCAGGGTGACGACCTGGAAGTTGTCGGCCACCGAGCGCAGCAATCGCTGGACGTCGACGTCGAGCGAGTCGTGGTCGACGCCGCCGAGCATCACGCCGATGACGGTGACGTCGCGGCCGCCGCGCTCGTAGGTCGCGGCGAACAGCAGGCAGGCGCCGGCCTCGTCGAGGGTGCCGGTCTTGATGCCCTCGATGCCGTCCATGCCGAGCATCTTGTTCGAGTTCGTGATCTCGCCCGCTCCCGGCACCGTGACGTGCTCGGTGCCGACGATCTCCTTGACGACGGGGTTCGCCAGGGCCAGCTGCCCGAGGTCGACGAGGTCCGTCGCCGTCGACCGGTTGCGGGAGTCGAGTCCCGTCGGCTCGTGGATGGTCGTGTCGTCGAGGTGGTGCTCGTCGAGCCAGATCGCGGCAGCCTTCTGGTAGGCATCCATCGACCCGAAGGCCCACAGCGCCAACGAGCCGGCGTAGTTGTTCGCCGACTTCATCAGCATGACCTGCATGGTCTGGTACTCGGAGAGCTTCAGGCCGGACGGCATCGGCGCGACCTCGCCGTTCACCGCGAGGTACTTCGCGTACAGCCCCTGCATCTCGGCGTTGAACGCGACCGACGGTCCGGACTCCCCGACGCGCAGCGGCTTGTGGTCGAGCACCACCAGGGCCGTCACGATCTTGGTGATGCTCGCGATCGCCCGGGGCTTCGTGTCACCGCTGGTGCGCAGGCTCTCCGGGAAGTCGGTGGCCTCGACCGCGGTGGCGCCGTAGCCCGGGAAGCTCAGCGCCGGCACGCTCGACGTCGGAGCCGAGTACGTGGTGGTCGCGGCGCTCGCCGGACCGAACGGCACGACGGCGGCGGCCACGAGGTACCCCGCGACGAGCACCAGCACCGCGACGACGGAGATCGTCACGGGCCTCCGGACGGCGGAGCGGGGGCGACGGACGACTCGTGACACGGGAACCGAGCGTACCGGTGACGAGTCCCGCGTGGCTGCGAGCGGGCCGCGGTGTCGCGTGTGCAAAAGTGGCTCCGTGAGCACCCCCGCGATCCCGACCCTGCAGCCCGGCGCCGGCCCGATCCGGTCCGGCCACTACCTCCCCGTCGACCCGGAGACGGTCCTGTGGGGTCGGCTGCCGAACGCCGACGACCGCCCGGTCATCACGATCGCGTCCGGCGAGGACGTCACGATCGACACCGTCAGCCACGAGGGGATCCTGCCCGACCAGGGCAGCGACCCCCGTGCGTACTTCGCGTCGCACGGCGTGGCCGCGGAGCACGTGCTGGACGACGCCGTCGCGATCGCCAGGAGCGGCCACCGGGACCCTGCCGCCGACGGCCCGCACGTGGTCTCCGGTCCGATCGCGATCGCGGGCGCCGAGCCCGGCGACGTCCTGACCATGACGGTGCTCGAGACGCTGCCGCGGGTCCACTACGGCGTCGTCTCGAACCGGCACGGCCGCGGTGCCCTGCACGGCGAGTACCCGGTCGACGGCACCACGGTCAGCGTCTTCGCCGACGTCGTCGAGACGGCCGCGGGTCAGCGGGGCCGCATCCCCCTGACCGGCGCCCGCGACCGCTTCGCGCACTTCCCGCTCGCCCCCTTCCTCGGGATCATGGGTGTCGCCACCCCCGGCGACCGGCTGCACTCGGTGCCGCCGGGCCGCCACGGCGGCAACGTCGACGTCAACCTGCTGCAGGTCGGCGCGCAGCTGCACCTGCCGGTCCTGGTCCCCGGCGCGCTCGCGTACGTCGGTGACCCGCACTTCGCCCAGGGGGACGGCGAGGTCGCGCTCACCGCGATGGAGGCGTCGCTCCGCGCGACCGTCCGGTTCGACGTGACACCCGCCGCCGAGGCCGCGCAGCAGTTCGGCGACCTGGTCTGGCCGCTCGTCGAGACCCACGAGTTCCTCGTGCCGACCGGCATGGACCCGGACCTCGACGAGGCCGTCCGCGCCTGCATCCGGCACGCCGTCGCGATCCTCGGCGCCCGCTGGGGCATGGAGCCGCACCTGGCGTACGCCTACCTGTCGGCGGCGACGGACTTCAACATCTCGCAGGTGGTCGACCTGGTCACCGGCGCGCACGCGCGCATCCGCAAGGCCGACTTCGAGGAGCCCGCACGATGAGCACGTACGAGACGAGCACTGCAGCACCGGAGGGCTTGCTCGACGCGCTCGACGCGTACGAGGCCGCCCTCGCCGCGAACGACCTCGACGCGCTCGACGCCGCGTTCGTCGACGCCCCCGGCACGATGCGCGGTGACGACCGCGGCCTGCTCGTCGGGCACGACGCGATCAGCGCGTTCCGCGGCGCACGGGGTGGGGTCCAGGCCCGGTCGCTGACGCGCGTCGAGGTCCGCCCCCTGGGCGAGGGACTCGCCCTCGTCGTGTCGGTGTCCGAGTTCGCGGCGGGCGGGCAGGGCCTCCAGACGCAGCTGTGGCGACGCGACAGCGACAGCGACAGCGACCACGACGGCACCGCGGCGCCGCGCTGGCGCATCGAGGCAGCCCACGTCACCGGCCGCCCGAAGGCCTTCGACACCACCGTCTGGCGCGCAGTCGGCGACCCGCTCGTCGCCCCCACCGCGTCCGGACCGCTCGACGGGCTCACCGTCGCGGTGAAGGACCTCTACGCCGTCCCCGGCCAGCCCGTCGGCGCCGGCAACCCGACCTACCTCCGTGAGTCCCCCGTCCAGACGACGCCGGCAGCGGCCGTCGCGGCGCTCCTCGACGCCGGCGCCGCGATCCGCGGCATCGCGCGCACCGACGAGTTCGCCTACAACCTGACGGGACGCAACGAACACCACGGCACCCCGCCCAACGGGGCGGTTCCGACCCGACTGCCAGGAGGCTCGTCCAGCGGATCCGCATCGGCCGTCCGTCTCGGCACGGCCGAGATCGGGATCGGCACGGACACCGCGGGATCGGTGCGGGTCCCCGCCTCGTACCAGGGACTCTGGGGCCTCCGGACGACCCACGGCGCGGTCTCCCGCGACGGGCTGCTCCCCCTCGCGCCGTCGTTCGACACGGTGGGGTGGCTCACCCGGAGCGCCGACGTCCTGCTCGCGGCGCTCGACGCCACGGTGCCGTCGGATCCGGACGCTCCTGCGGAGCCGGAGCTCCTCGTGCCCGCCGAGCTCCTGGACCTCGTCGAGCCGGCCGTCGCCCGGGCCTTCACCGCGTTCGTCGCCGGACAGGGCCACCCGATCGGCACCGTGCGGCTCGCCGACCTCGGGATCCCGCCCCTCGACGACCTGCGCGAACTGCTGCGCCTCGCGCAGGCCGCCGAGGCCGTCGCCGCCCACGGTGCCTGGATCGACGCCCACCACGGCGCCCTGAGCACCGTCGTCGGCGACCGGTTCGCCGCCGCCCGGGCGAACGACCCCGCAGCCACCGCCGACGCCGTCGCACGACTCGACCACGTCCGCGCGACGATCCGCACGGCACTCGCCGGCCGGGCCCTGCTGTTCCCGACGGTCCCCGGACCGGCACCGCTCATCGCCGCCGACGGCGCGGCACTCGAACGCACCCGGACCGCGACGACGGCGATGACGAGCCTCGCGAGCGTCGGCGGCGTCCCGGCGGTCAGCGCCCCGGCGCTCACCGTGGACGGAGCCCCCGTCGGCGTGTGCCTGGTCGGCGAACCGGGCACCGACCGTGCCCTGGTGATCCGCGCCGGACGGATGCTGCAGGGCTGAGGCGAGTCGGGCCTCCCGGTCCGCCCGTGGCGTGGCTAGGAGGTGAGCCGCTGGGCCTGGGTGACCGCCCACAGTCCGACGGCGCTCGCCGCGGCGATGTTCAGCGAGTCGACACCGTGCGCCATCGGGATCCGCACCGTGGTGTCGGCAGACGCGATCGCGGCGGGCGTCAGCCCCTGCCCCTCGGTGCCCATGACGAGCGCGACCTTGCCGGGCACGTCCCGGGCGAAATCGGCGAGGTCGACCGACTCGTCGGTGAGCGCCATCGCGGCGAGGTGGAAGCCCTGCGCGCGCAGTTCCTCGCCCGCAGCCGGCCACTCGCCGATGCGGGTCCACGGGATCTGCAGGACCGTGCCCATGCTCACCCGGACGCTCCGGCGGTACAGCGGGTCGGCGCAGCGCGGGCTGACGAGGACCGCGTCCGCGCCCAGGCCGGCGACGCTGCGGAAGACGGCACCGACGTTCGTGTGGTCGACGATGTCCTCGAGCACGACGACGAGCTTCGCGTCCCGCACCACGTCGGCGACGGTCGGCAGCTCGGGGCGCTGCACGGCGGCGATCGCGCCACGGTGCATGCGGAAGCCGGTGAGCTCCTCGAGCAGGGCGTCCGGGCCGACGAACACCGGTCCGTCGTGGTCCGCGACCAGGGGCAGCACGCTGTCGAGCCACTTCTCCTGCACCAGGATGCTCCGCGGGGTGTGCCCGGCACGGACCGCGCGTTCGATGACCGTGTTCGACTCGGCGATGTACAGGCCACCCTCCGGTTCGCTCACCCGGCGGAGCGCCACGTCGGTCAGACGGGCGAAGTCGTCGAGGCGGGGGTCGTCGAGTGAGTCGATGCGGACGGGGTGCACGGGGCTCGTTTCGGTGTGGTGCAGGTGGGCGCCGGTCGGTGTCGTGGCTTGCGTGCCGGCCGGTGTCGCGGCTGGCGTGCCGGCCGGTGTCGCGGCTGGCGTGCCGGCCGGTGTCGCGGCTGGCGTGCCGGCCGGTGTCGCGGCTGGCGTGCCGGCCGGGAAGCGACCGGGACGGTCGGCTGTTGAGGGTACCGTGAACAGGGTGCTGGATGATGCTGGGTCGACGACCGGACCGCCCACCGGGGCGACGGCCGGTCAGCCGACCGGTCTGCCGACTGCCGCGGATCTCGACCGCGTGCTCGAGGTGCTCGCCGGCAAGCGCGTCGCCGTGCTCTCCGGCGCCGGCCTGAGCACCGACTCCGGCATCCCCGACTACCGCGGCGCCGGGCGGGTCGTGCGCAAGCCGATGACCTTCCAGGAGTTCCGCGCCGACGCCTCCAAACGGCAGCGGTACTGGGCCGGCTCGCACCTCGGCTGGCGGAGCTTCGCGGCCGCCCGACCGAACGAGGGGCACCGGGCGCTCGCCGCCCTCGAGGACGCCGGTGTCGTCACGGGCGTCATCACGCAGAACGTCGACGGCCTGCACCTGCGCGCCGGGTCCCGCCGCGTGGTCGAGATCCACGGGTCGATGGACCGCGCCCTCTGCTTGACGTGCGGGCAGGTGTTCTCCCGCGCCGACCTCGCCACGACCATCGACCGCGCCAACCCGTGGATCGACGAGCCCGGTTCGGTGCAGCTGCAGCCCGACGGCGACGTCGAGATCACCGACGTCGAGCGCTTCGTGGTGCCGGACTGCTCGGTGTGCGGCGGCATGCTCAAGCCCGACGTCGTCTTCTTCGGCGAGTTCGTGCCCACCGAGAAGTTCCACGAGGCGGTGTCGATCGTCGCCGACGCCGAGGCGCTGCTCGTGGTGGGGTCGTCCCTGACGGTGAACTCCGGCGTGCGGCTCGTCGACCACGCTGCCCGCCGCAAGAACCCGGTGGTCATCGTGAACCGCGGTGCGACCCGCAGCGACCGCCGTGCCGCCGTGAAGCTCGACGGCGGGACGACCGAGACGCTGGTGCACCTGGCCGAGCGGCTGGGGTCCGGTCCCGCGGCAGCCGGTCCCGCGGCGGCCGGTCCCGCGGCGGCCGGTCCCGAGGCGGCCGGTCCCGAGGCCTCTGGTCCCGCGGCGTCTGGTCCCGCGGCGTCTGGTCCCGCGGCGTCTGGGATGATCGACGGGTGACGACGCTCCTGTACCTGGTCCGGCACGGTGAGACCGACTGGAACGCGCAGCGCCGCATCCAGGGTTCCACCGACATCCCGCTCAACGACACCGGACGGCGACAGGCCGCCGAGGCCGCCGAACTCCTCGCCCGCCGGCAGTTCGACGCCGTCGTCGCCTCGCCGCTGTCCCGCGCCGCCGAGACCGGGGCGATCATCGCCGACCGGCTCGGGCTCGCGGCGCCTGTGACGTACGCCGGGCTGGCCGAACGCTCCTACGGCGAAGCCGAGGGGCTCACCGACACCGAGGTCACGGCGAAGTACCCGCACGACGACATCCCGGGCCGCGAGTCCCGGTCCGCGCTGCTCGCCCGCATCACTGAGACGCTCGGTGAGATCGCGGTGCGCTTCGACGGCGGGGTCGTGGTCGTCGCCACCCACGGCGCGGTGATCCGGAGTGTGGTCAACGAGGCGGCGCCCGGCACCGCCGACCGGCACGCCACACCGATCCGCAACGGCTCGATCCACTCGTTCCGCTGGGACCCCGAACGCTTCCACGCGGAGCTCGTCCGGTTCGACGACCCGATCGACGACGTCTCGGACGGGCCCGGGCGGTACGCGTTCGACTACCAGAACCCGCTGGAACGCCGGGGCTGACGCGCGCCGGCCGCGGACGGGGCGGCGGTCCTGCGACTAGGCTCCGACGCACCCGAACCAGGGGGGCGACATGGTGACCGACGGAACCGACCCGGGTGGCTGGCACGCCGCCGACCGGCAGGAGGACGACCTCGACCGTGCCTTCGGCCCCGAGACCGCCAGCGTGCAGACCCGCACGATGGGACAGCGGGCCCGCACCTGGCTCGTCATCGGCGGCGGTACCGTCGTCGTCGCGGGCGTGATCGCCCTCGTGCTCGGCACCATCATCGGCAGCGTGCAGACCGGCATCGGCGGTGCGTTCCCCCGGCCGGACCTGGCACTCGACCGCCTCGACGACCGGCTCGCCGACGTGCCCGGCGTCACCGAGGTCCGCCACCACGAGCCCGAAAAGACCGGCTTCGCGAGCTACGACGCCACCGCGACGATCACCGCCGACCCGTCGCTCGATGCGGCTGAGCGCACCGACCTCGTCGAGACCCTGAGCCGCGCGACCGACTCCGCTGGCGGCAACGGTGTCCGGGTCGCCGCGATCGCCGACCTCGGCACCCTCGAGGTCGGCGTCTCCGACTCGCGGACGGTGACCGCGAAGCGCTTGGTGCTGGCGGACACGCTCGACCACATCGGTGGGGTCACGGCCGTCCGCTGCTCGTGGGTACGCGGTGGCATCCCGTCGGACCTCGCCGCCGACCAGGCCATCGTCGTCCGTACCCCGGGGCGTGGGGCCGCCGTCCCGCCGATCGTGGCGCGGGTGACGGAGGAGACGCACAAGGTGTTCCCCGGGGCGAGCGTCGAGGTGATCGCCGCGAAGTAGCGGTGGGCCGGTCGCGTGTCCGACGCAGAACGACCAATCCGATGTCGTACGACGTCGACGTTGTCGCATCGCATCGACCGACGCGCCCCGCCCCCGCCCTGCCCCCGCCCACCTGCGCCCCGCTACCGCCCGCGCCGGTCGGCCACGGCCCGCTCGACCGCCCGCACGACCTGCTCCGCCGAGTCCTGCCACCGGAACCGCGCGGCTCGCTCGACCGACTGCGCCGAGGCCTCGTCCCACCGCTCCTCGACCCGCCGCACCGCAGCCGCCACCGCCGACGGCGACGCCGGGTCGAAGTACTCGGCCGCATCGCCCCCGATCTCGCGGAAGATCGGGATGTCGCTCACGACGACCGGGGTCCCGACGCCCATCGCCTCGACCAGCGGGATGCCGAAGCCCTCGTCGTACGACGCCGTCGCCAGGGCCGTGGCGGATCGGAGCACCGACAGGTACTCCTCGTCGGTCGCACCGTCGTGGAACATGATCGAGCCAGCCGGCGCGAGCCCCTCGATCCGTGCGCGGTCGGCGTCGGACACCCGCGACATGCAGTGCAGGGTCCAGTCCGCTCCGAGGAGCGGCAGCGCGGCCGCCAGCGTCTCGACGTTCTTGTACGGCATGAACGAGCCCATGTAGACGAGCGAGCGCTCGCGCGGCGCACCCGCCGCACGCGGGGTCGCCGGATCGGCAGCGTTGTACGCCACCGTCACCGGACGCTTCGTCAGCCGGTGCTCGGCGATGAGCCCCGCGGTGGTCTCGGACACCGTGACCACCCCGTCGGCACCGTTCAGCAGGACGCGCTGCGGCACCCACGACAGGTGGAACGCGCGCCACCCGAGCCGGAGCGGCCACGAGAACTCGCGCGGAGGCGTCCGGTTCCGGTAGTAGATCAGGTCGTGCAGGGTGAGCACGAGCGCGTAGTCGCGCCCCCGTGAGCCCATCGTCTGCATCGGCGAGAACACCGCGTCGAGGCCGAGCCGGTTCACCCGTCGTGCGACGAGCGGCTCCCCCGCGTCGGTGGGCGCCGGCAGCAGCTCCCACGGCAGGTCGCGCGGCAGGGACTCGAGCTGGCGCTCGTCGTGGACGAGCAGCACGACGTCGTGCCGGTCGGGCAGGTTCCAGGCCACTCCGGCGGTGAAGCGGCTGATGCCGTCGTGCCGACCGATCCGCACGTACCTGCAGTCGATGCCGATCCGCAGGCGCGTCACGCGTCGGTCTCCTTCGCGTCACTCACCGTCGAGTCGTCCGAATTCGGCGCGCTCGCCTTCGTCGCCGTCGTCTTCGTCGCGGTCGTCGTCGTCGCGGTCGACCGGGAGGCCCGTCCCGCCCCCGACGGTCGGCCTGCCTTGGTGCCGCGGCCCCGTCCAGGGCGCGCGGCCGTGTCCGCCATCCGGCGCAGCACCGCCGCAGCGGCCGGTGCCGGTGTCTCGTAGTGCACCAGGTGCCCGACCCCGGGGATGACCACGAGTTCGGCATCGCGCAGGCGGGCGGCCAGGGCGCGCTGCTCGGGGACGGCCGTGATGTCGTCGTGCTCCGCGGCGATCATCAGCACCGGCACGTCGATGCGGTCCGCGTACTCGGACACGTCGTGGGTGACCGAGGTCCGGAACGCCTCGAGCACGCTCGTGCGGTTCGCGAAGGCCGAGAAGTACCGGTCGTGCTGGTCGTGCACCCAGCGGCGCATCCCGCGGTCGTGCGACTTGAGCATCGCGATGCTCATCACCCGCACGATGGCGGCGTTCCGCAGGATCCCGAGCCCGATCGGCTTCGGCAGCACCGCGCCGGCCTTGTAGTAGCCGATCGCGATCCCGGTGCCCACCGCGCGGGGCCCCTGCAGCGCCGGGGCGGCGATCGGGTTCACGAGGACGAGCAGCCGGGTGTCGAGCCCGGCGGCGACGGTGGCGGACACCACGATCGACCCGAACGAGTGGCCGAGGACGACGGCGTCGCGGCCGAGCCCGAGCGCCTCGTGGAACGCGCGCAGCCAGCCGACGTACGACTCGATGTCCGACACCGGCAACGGGTCGGACACGCCGAAGCCGGGCAGGTCGGGCACGATCACGCGGACGTCCTGCAGGTGCGCGGCGATCGTCTCGAGGCCGTGGTGGTCGCCGCGGAACCCGTGCACCGCGAGGACGGTCTGCGTCGCGTCGGACGGCCCGTACTCCCAGTAGTGCGTGGTGCGGCCGTCGACCTGCACGGACCGGTGGACCACCGGTGTGGCGGCCATGAGCGACTGGTACGGGGAGAGCACGGGCGGTTGCATCGGCGCCAGTCTACGAAGACAACCGCACGAAACCCCGGACACCCGCAGCATCGCGCGCCTATCGTGTCCGGGGCGGGCCGTCGACCGGCCCGTCGATGACGACGAGGAGCACGGTGACCTTCACAGCCCCGATCCAGCTGCCCGGCCTGACGCTCGACCCGCAGTGGTACAAGCGCTCGGTCTTCTACGAGTGCATGATCCGCTCGTTCGTCGATTCGAACGGCGACGGGATCGGCGACCTGCAGGGCGTGATCGGCAAGCTCGACTACCTGCAGTGGCTCGGCGTCGACGCCCTGTGGTTGCCGCCGTTCTTCCAGTCGCCGATGCGCGACGGCGGGTACGACATCGCCGACTACAAGGCGATCCTGCCGGAGTTCGGCACGCTCGACGACTTCCGCGAGCTCGTCACGAAGTCGCACGAGCGCAACATGCGCATCGTCATCGACATGGTGATCAACCACACCAGCGACCAGCACGAGTGGTTCCAGCAGTCCCGCGAGGACCCCGACGGCCCCTTCGGTGACTTCTACGTCTGGCGGGACACCGACGAGGAGTACCCGAACATCCGGGTCATCTTCGTCGACACCGAGGAGTCGAACTGGACGTTCGACCCGGTCCGCCGGCAGTTCTTCTTCCACCGGTTCTTCTCGCACCAGCCCGACCTGAACTTCGAGAACCCCGCGGTGGTCGAGGCCGTGTACGACGTCGTGCGGCACTGGCTCGACCTCGGTGTCGACGGTCTGCGGCTCGACGCGATCCCGTACCTGTTCGAGTCCGAAGAAGGCAACGGCGAGGGCGAACCGGAGACCCACGAGTTCATCAAGAAGATGCGCGCGATGGTGGACGACGAGTACCCCGGCCGTGTCCTGCTCGCCGAGGCGAACCAGTGGCCGCGCGAGACCGCCGCCTTCTTCGGCACCGACGAGGAGCCCGAGTGCCACATGGCGTTCGACTTCCCGGTGATGCCCCGCATCTTCTACTCGCTCCGGGCGCAGCACGCCAAGGAGCTGTCGGCGATCCTGTCGGAGACGCTCGACGTGCCGTCCGCGGCAGCCTGGGGCGTGTTCCTCCGCAACCACGACGAGCTCACGCTCGAGATGGTGAGCGAGGAGTACCGGCAGGCCATGTACGGCTGGTACGGCTACGACCCCCGGATGCGCTCGAACATCGGCATCCGGCGCCGGCTCGCTCCCCTGCTCGACAACTCGCGTGCCGAACTCGAACTCATCCACGCGCTGCTGTTCTCGCTGCCGGGCTCGCCGTTCCTCTACTACGGCGACGAGATCGGGATGGGCGACAACATCTGGCTGCCCGACCGCGACTCGTCCCGTACGCCGATGCAGTGGACCCCCGACCGCAACGCCGGGTTCTCCACGGCAGACCCGGGCAAGCTCTACCTGCCCGTGGTGCAGTCGCTCGTGTACAACTACGCGCAGGTCAACGTCGAGGCGCAGCTCGCCCAGTCCCGCTCCCTGCTGCACTGGGTGCGCAACGTCATCCACGTGCGGAAGGCCCACCCGGTGTTCGGGCTCGGGACCCTGCACGTGCAGGAGACCTCGAACGAGTCGGTGCTGGCGTTCGTGCGCTCGTGGGAGGGTTCCGGCCAGCAGTTCGGGCCGTCGGCGGAGGACGTGCTGTGCGTGTTCTCGTTCGCCACGAACCCGACGTCGGTCACGGTGTCGGCTCCCGAGTTCGCCGGTCGGCCGCTCTACGACCTGTTCGGCGGCGGTTCGTTCCCCGCGTTCGACGAGGACGGGACCGTGACGTTGACCCTCGGGACGCAGTCGTTCTACTGGCTGCACGTCGGCGCGCCGGTCGGGTAGCACCGATCGTGTCGGTGCGTCCCGTTAGCCTGACCGCGTGACGTTCCCCACAGCACAGCTGGATCCGACAGCACAGCTCGACACGCCCGCCCCGGCGCAGGACCTCTCCGGACGCCCCTGGTGGCACGCCCTCGGCGTCTTCGACCTCGAGACCACCGGTGTCGACGTCGAGACGGCGCGGATCGTCACGGCGCACGTCGGCCTCATCGACATGACGGGTGCATCCATCGCAGAGGGTGCGTGGATCGCCGACCCGGGCATCGCGATCCCCGAGGGCGCCGCGGCCGTGCACGGCTACACCACCGAGCGCGCCCAGGCCGAGGGGCGTCCCGCGGCCGAGGTCGTCGCCGAGATCATCGCCGCGATCGAGGCGGTGTTCGCCCGCGGCATCCCGCTGGTGATCTACAACGCCCCGTACGACCTGACGGTCCTCGACCGCGAGGCGAAGCGGCACGGGTTCGCCTCCCCCGTCATCGGCAACGTCGTCGACCCGCTCGTGATCGACAAGGCCCTCGACACCTTCCGCAAGGGCAAGCGCACGCTCGAGGCGGCGTCCGAGCTGTACGGCGTCACCCTCGCCGACGCACACGACGCCGGCGCCGACGCCATCGCGGCCGGTCGGGTCGCCCAGGCCATCGCCGGCAAGTACCAGGACGAGCTCGGCATCTCGGCAGAAGAGCTCCACCGCAAGCAGGTCGGGTGGTGCGCCGAGCAGGCGACCTCGTTCCAGGAGTACATGCGCAAGAAGCGCGACCCGTCCTTCACCGCCGACGGTCGCTGGCCGCACCGCAACGGCGCCTGACCGGCCGTACAACGCAGAACGGGCGGTCCTCCCGAAGGAGGACCGCCCGTTCCGACGTGCTGTGAGGCTGCTTACTTGGAGAAGCCCTTGAAGCGCTGGTTGAACTTCTCGACGCGACCGGCCGAGTCGAGGATGCGCTGCTTGCCCGTGTAGAACGGGTGCGAAGCGGACGAGATCTCGACGTCGATCACCGGGTAGGTGGCACCGTCGAGCTCGATCGTCTTGTCGCTGTTCGCGGTCGAACGCGTCAGGAAGGTCTCACCGGAGGCCAGGTCACGGAAGACGATGGCGCGGTACTCGGGGTGGGTGTCGGTCTTCATGGAGTTTCCTCGATAGCGGTAGCGGTGGTGGGATTGCGCGAGATGCGCGGGAAGTCATCGGCTTGCGCCAGCCGTCAACGTTACCAGACGGACGGCGCGATCGCAGCGCTAGGACGCGCGCGCCGTGTACCGACCGGCGTCCTTCGTGACGGACAGCGCGATGCCGAACGCCTCGGTCAGGGTCTGGTCGGTCAGGACCTCGTCGATGGGTCCGGCGGCCTGCACGTGGCCGTCGGCGAGCACCAGCGCGTGGGTGAACCCGGCGGGGATCTCCTCGACGTGGTGGGTGACGATCACGATGGCCGGCGAGTCGGCGCTCTGGGCGTAGCCGCCGAGGGTGCGGACGAGGCTCTCACGAGCACCGAGGTCGAGCGAGGCGGCCGGCTCGTCCAGGAACAGGATCTCCGGGTCGGTCATGACGGCACGGGCGATCTGGACGCGCTTCTGCTCGCCGTCGCTCAGCTCGCCGAAGGTGCGGTCGGTGAACGACCCCAGGCCCCACTCCTCGAGCACACGCTGGGCACGGCGGACGTCGAGCTCCTCGTACTCCTCGTTCCAGCGCCCCGTGACCGAGTACGCGGCCGTCAGCACGACGTCGATGACCTTCTCGGTCACCGGGATGCGACGGGCCAGAGCGGTCGACGCGAAGCCGATGCGCGGGCGGAGCTCGAACAGGTCGGCGCCGCCCAGCTCGGTGCCGAGCACCTCGACGTCACCCGAGGTCGGGAACGTCTGGGCACCGGCGACCTGCAGCAGCGTGGTCTTGCCGGCGCCGTTCGCGCCGAGCACGACCCACCGTTCGTCGTCCTGCACCCCCCACGAGATCGAGTCGAGGATGGTGGCCCCGTTGCGGACCACGGAGACGTCTGACAAGCGCACGACCGAGGGCATGCGACCAGCCTACGGGGTCCGGCCGAGCACCTCGTCGTAGACCTGCCGTGTCCTGGTGGCGATCGCGTCCCAGGTGAACTCGGACTCGACGCGCAGGCGTCCGGCGCGGCCCATGAGCTTCGCGAGACCCTCGTCGGCGAGCACCTCGTTGAGGGTCGCGGCCAGGTCCGCCACGTACTTGTCGGGGTCGGTCGGGGTGCCCGTGCCGTCCTGCGCCTGGTCGATCGGCACGATGCGACCCGTGAAACCGTCCGCGACGACCTCGGGGATGCCCCCGGTCCGGGTACCGACGACGGGGATGCCGCACGCCATGGCCTCGAGGTTCACGATGCCGAGCGGTTCGTAGATCGACGGGCACACGAACACCGTGCCCGAGGACAGCACGTTCACGATCTCCTCGTGCGCGAGCATCCGGTCGATCCAGACGACGCCCTCGCGCTGCTCGCGCAGGCCCTCGACCAGCCCGGTGACCTCGGCGAGGATCTCCGGGGTGTCCGGGGCACCGGCGCACAGCACGATCTGGACGTCCTCGGGGAGCGACGCCACGGCGCGGAGCAGGTAGGGCAGGCCCTTCTGCCGGGTGATGCGACCGACGAAGACGACGCTGGGGCGCGACGGGTCGATGCCGAGGGCGCGGACGGCGTCCTCGTCGACCTGCGGCTTCCAGGCGTCGATGTCGATGCCGTTGTAGACGACGTGCACCTTCGCCGGGTCGATCGACGGGTACGAGCGCAGGATGTCGGCGCGCATGGCCTTCGACACCGCGATGACGCCGTCGGCGTTCTCGAACGCCTCGCGTTCCATCCAGCTCGACAGGCGGTAGCCGCTGCCGAGCTGCTCGGCCTTCCACGGGCGCAGCGGCTCGAGGCTGTGCGCCGTGACGACGTGCGGGATCCCGTAGGTCAACTGCGCGATCCGGCCCGCCGAGTTCGCGTACCAGGTGTGCGAGTGCACGAGGTCGGCGCCCTCGACGTCGGCGGCGATGGCCACGTCGGTGCCGAGCGCCTGCAGTGCGCCGTTCGCCTGCTCGAGGCCAGCCGGGGTGCGGTACCCCCAGACGTCGGCTTCGTCGCGGAAGGCCCCGAAGGCCCGGACCCGGACGTCGGTGTCGGTCCCCGACCGCAACGCAGCAGTCAGTTCGGCCACGTGGACACCCGCTCCGCCGTAGACCTCCGGCGGATACTCCCTGGTCAGTAGATCGACTCGCACGGGTTCAAGGTAACCGGTTCCCAGTGCTGACGCCTACTGTGAGCGGCATGGCACCAAAGAAGGTCTTCGGCATCGTGCTCGCTGGCGGCGAGGGGAAACGGCTCATGCCGCTCACGGCCGACCGGGCGAAGCCCGCAGTCCCGTTCGGCGGAAACTTCCGTCTCATCGACTTCGCGCTGTCGAACCTGGTGAACTCCGGTCTGCAGAAGATCGTCGTCCTCACCCAGTACAAGTCGCACAGTCTCGACCGGCACGTCGCCGAGACCTGGCGCATGGAGGGCCTGCTCGGGTCCTACGTGGCGTCGGTCCCCGCGCAGCAGCGACTCGGCAAGCGCTGGTTCGCCGGTTCGGCCGACGCGATCCTGCAGTCGCTCAACCTGCTCCGCGACGAGCGTCCCGACATCGTCGTCGTGGTCGGCGCTGACCACGTGTACCGGATGGACTTCCACCAGATGGTCGAGGCGCACATCGCCTCGGGTCGCAGCGCCACCGTCGCGGCGATCCGTCAGCCCATCGAGCTCGCCGACCAGTTCGGCGTCATCCAGGTGGACGCCGACGACCCGACGAAGATCGATGCCTTCCTCGAGAAGCCGAAGAACCCGGTCGGGCTCGCCGACTCCCCCGGCGAGGTCCTGGCCTCGATGGGCAACTACGTGTTCAACGCGGACGCCCTCGTCGACGCGGTGCTCCGCGACGGCCAGGTCGAGTCGTCCGCGCACGACATGGGCGGCGACATCGTCCCCGACTTCGTGGACCGCGGCGACGCCGGTGTCTACGACCTGCAGCGCAACGAGGTCCCCGGGTCCACCGACCGCGACAAGTACTACTGGCGCGACGTGGGGACGATCGACTCGTTCTTCGACGCGCACATGGACCTCATCGCCCCGGTGCCGGTTTTCAACCTGTACAACCAGGACTGGCCGATCTTCAACCAGCAGACGAACCTGCCGCCGGCGAAGTTCGTGCGGGACGCCAACGGCAACACCGGCTCGACGGTCGACTCGCTCGTGTCGCTCGGCTGCCTGGTGTCCGGCGCACAGGTCGAACGCAGCATGATCGGCCCGTGGTGCGGGATCGACTCCGGCGCGAAGGTCCTCGACTCCATCGTCTTCGAGCGGGCGACGATCGGCGCCGGTTCGGTCGTGAACCGGGCGATCCTGGACAAGGACGTCGTCATCGCGCCGGGTGCGCAGGTCGGCATCGACCGTGAGGCCGACGAGGCCCGCGGCTTCACCGTGACCGAGTCCGGCATCACCGTGGTCGGCAAGGGCGTCCGCGTCGACGCCTGATCCGTCAACGAGTCCGGGCTCCGCCCATGGGTCGGCAAGGGCGTCCGCGTCGACGCCTGATCCGTCAACGAGTCCGGGCTCCGCCCATGGGTCGGCAAGGGCGTCCGCGTCGACGCGTAGCATCGGCCGGTCACGTCGACACCGACGAACGGACGGACAGGAGGCACGGCTCGCGTCACGGACGCGAGCCGTGCCTCCGTCTGTCGGTACCGTTGGTCCGTGCCCCGCTTCCTCGTCGTCCTCGATGCCGATTCCACCCTTCTCGAGGACGAGGTGATCGAACTCCTCGCGGACACCGCCGGGACCCGGCCACAGGTCGCGGCGATCACGGAGCGCGCCATGCGCGGGGAGATCGACTTCGCCGAGAGCCTCCGGGAGCGTGTCGCGACCCTGGCGGGCCTCCCGGTCGACGTCTTCCGACGCGCACAGCAGGCGGTCCGCGTGACGCGGGGTGCCGACCAACTGGTCCGCGGCGTGCACGCCGCCGGTGGGACCGTCGGTGTCGTGTCCGGCGGGTTCCACGAGGTCCTCGACCCGTTCGCCGAGCAGCTCGGTCTCGACCACTGCCGGGCGAACCGACTCGAGCTGGCCGACGGCGTGCTGACCGGCCGTGTGCTCGGCGACGTCGTGGACGCGCACGCCAAAGCCGTCGCCCTGCGGGAGTGGGCCGAGGCCGACGGCGTGGACGCGGTGCGCACCGTCGCGATCGGCGACGGGGCGAACGACCTCGAGATGATGCGCGTCGCCGCCCTGTCGGTGGCGTTCGACGCGAAGCCGCGCGTGCGGGAGCAGGCGGACGTCGCCGTGGTGGACCGCGACCTGTCCGCCGTGCTCGCGACGCTCGGCCTGCGCGGCTGACGCTCCGCCGATCCTCGCAGCCGAGTCTCGCGCAGGGCGACACTCCTCGGCCCGCGCGGCCCGAGCAGTGTCGCTCAGGCCGAGACTCGGGCCAGGCAGGCCGAGCGGGCCCGCCGGGCGGGCTGGCTAGTGGCCCATGCCGAGGCCGCCGTCGACCGGGATGATCGCGCCGGAGACGTAGCCGGCCCCGTCGCTCGCCAGGAACAGCGTGGCGTCGGCGACGTCGTCGACCGTGCCGTACCGGGCCGCCGGGATCGCCTTCTTGAACTCGGCCTGCAGCTCGTCGGACAGCGCGGCCGTCATGTCGGTCTGGATGAACCCGGGCGCGACGACGTTGGCGGTGATGCCGCGCGAGCCGAGCTCTCGGGTGATCGACCGGGCCATGCCGACGAGGGCGGCCTTCGACGACGCGTAGTTGACCTGGCCGATCTGGCCGTAGGCGCCGACGACGCTCGACATGAGCACGATGCGCCCGAACTTGGCCTTCATCATGCCCTTGGTGGCGCGCTTCACGACCCGGAACGTGCCGGTCAGGTTGGTGTCGACGACGCTCGTGAAGTCGTCCTCGGACATACGGAGCAGCAGCTGGTCGTTCGTGATGCCGGCGTTGGCCACGAGCACCTCGATCGGTCCGAGCTCGGCTTCGACCTGCGTGAAGGCGGCGTCCACCGAGGCCGTGTCGGTGATGTCGGCCTGCACGGTGAGGGCCCCTTCGGGTCCGCCCTGTCCGCTGCGCGACGTGACCGCGACGCGGTGCCCGGCGGCGACGAAACGCTCGGCGAGGGCGTGGCCGATGCCGCGGTTGCCGCCGGTGATCAGGACGGTACGGGGGGTGCTCATGGTCGCTCCGTTCGGTGGTGGTGTGCGGTCGTGTCGTGCCGACGGGTCGGCGGACACGCCCGGACGAGCGTAGCGGAGCCAGCACCGCAGCCCGTTCGCGCGCGGCGCACCCACGATCGGCCCCGGAGGCTTAGGCTGGACCACGGGTAGACGGAGACCATCTGTATGAAGAGCACGCACACCAGCATCACCACGCTCCCGGATTCGCCGGAGCTGGACCGGGCGCACCGCCTGTCCCGCTACGTGTGGCAGATGGCCATCCGCGTCGTCCTCTTCGTCGTGGCCGTGCTGGTCTACTCCATCTGGCACTCCTGGATCGCCGTCGTGCCGATCGTCCTCGCCGCCGTGATCCCCTGGGTCGCCGTCATCGTCGCGAACGCCGGCAGCCGGACCGAGAGCGACATGATCTCGCCCGCCGGTGCGATGCAGCTCTACGACGCGGTCGACCCGGGCCTCCGCGAGCAGCAGGAAGAGGACCGGGCCCAGGCCTACCGCGACGAGCAGGACCGCCTCCGGCAGCAGGCCCAGCACGCGCAGGACGAGTGGCAGCGCAACGGCGACCGCTCGAAGATGTGGGGACCCCGCTGATGGGCGCAACCTTCGACCTGCACACCGAACCGGGCTCGACCCCCGTCTGCTCCCGAGCCGGCTGCTCCAACACGGCAGCGTGGCGGGTGAACTGGCGCAACCCCCGGATCCACTCCGCCGACCGCGTGAAGATCTGGGCCGCGTGCGAGGAGCACCGCGACTTCCTCGCCGACTACCTGCGCTCCCGCACCTTCCCGGTGCGCGTCACCGGCATGCACGAGGACGTCGACCGGCTCGACGACGAACGCGACCCGGCCGCGTCGCCGAAGAACGACGTCGGGGTGCGCTCCGCCGGCTCCGGTCGATGACCGACGACTTCGACCCGCACTCCCGGTACGGCCGGAAGCACGCAGCCAAGCTGCAGCGCGCCGCCGACCACGCCCGTCGCTCCGTGCCGGACGATGAACGCCGCACCCAAGATCCGGACGAGCCCTTCGTCGGCTGGCACTTCGTCCGGAGTCGCCGCTGGCTGGGGTACTTCGCGATCGCCGTGGCCTTCGCGATCGTCTGCGCCCTGTTCGGCATGTGGCAGTGGGACCGCCGCAACGAAGCGGTGCGCCAGAACGAGCAAGTCGCCCAGAACTACGACCACACCCCGGTTCCCCTCGACCAGGCGCTGCCGACGGCGTCGACCTGGCAGGACGAGCAGGAGTGGCTCCGGGTCTCCGTCACGGGGCGCTACGACATCGACGCGCAGCTGCTCGTCCGCAACCGCGTGCACAACGGCCAGCCCGGCTTCGAGGTCCTCACCCCCCTGGTCACCGACGACGGCCGCGCGTTCATCGTCGACCGCGGCTGGGTCCCCACCGGCAACGCGCAGGACGCCCCCGACCACGTGCCCGCTCCCCCGTCGGGCGAGGTCACGGCGATCGTCCGGCTGCAGCAGAGCGAACCCCGGATCCCCGGCCGCACCGACCCCGCGCACACCGACCAGGTGCAGTCGGTGACACTGGCGGACGTCGCGAAGAAGGTCGACACCCCCATCTGGACCGGTGCGTACGGCGAGCTCGCCTCTGAGTCCCCCGCCCCGACCGAGGCGCGCCCGCTCGGTTGGGAGCGTCCCACCGCCGACACCGGCCTGCACCTGAGCTACTTCATCCAGTGGTTCCTGTTCGCGGTCGGCGGCTTCGGGTTCCTGGCGTACGTGATGGTGCAGGAGTACCGGAACCTCAACCAGGACGACCCGGAGGAACGCGAGCGCGCCCAGGAGCGGCAGCGCCGCAAGGACGCCAAGCCGAAGACCGACGCCGAGATCGAGGACGACCTGATCGCGTCCCGCCGCTGACGCGCGCGCTTGTGTGCGCGCGTCAGCGCACCGTGCGCACCTCGCAACCCCGTGCGCGCTTCCGCGCACCGTGCTCCGCTGCAAGCGCGCACCCAGCGCGCAACGCGGCACCGGATGGCGAACCCGGCACCGTGCGGACGGGAGGCACGGCGCACGACCGGCACCGCGCCTCCAGGCCGCACCGTGCGCACCTCGCAACCCCGTGCGCGCTTCCGCGCACCGTGCTCCGCTGCAAGCGCGCACCCAGCGCGCAACGCCGCACCGGACGGCGAACCCGGCACCGTGCGGACGGGAGGCACGGCGCACGACCGGCACCGCGCCTCCAGGCCGCACCGTGCGCAGCTCGCAACCCCGTGCGCGCTT